>JAKOMP010000228.1 GCA_022241785.1 Cyanocohniella sp. LLY
TCTAAAATCCTGAAATCGCGTTATTAATTTATTGTTATTAAATTTCGGCATACTCATCAGTATTTACCAATCATAGTTTGTAGTTTATACTACTACGCCTTGGGGATCTGGTGGCTATGCTTTTTTTTCTGCTGGTAACTATAAACAAGATTAATTATTCGTTTGTTCGCGTGAGATAAACGCGAACAATTTATTTTTGTCCAAAGTCCAATAATGAAGAAAGTTTGCATATTGATGTTGATATGGTGCGGCGACTTTCGCCTGATTCTCTCTCGGTGATGGAGTTTAAGAATAACTTAGATATCCAAATTGCTGAAAAGATGCTGCGGTTTCCGTTGTTGGGAGAAAAAATTGATGATAAGTGGAATCTGCGGTTAACTGCGGAGTTTCACATGACTAATGATAGTCATTTGTTCAAGCAGCAGCCAGGTAAAGGAAGAATACCACTTTACGAAGGGAAAATGATTCATCAATTCACTCATCAGTTTTCTGAACCTAAATATTGGGTTGATGAAAATGAAGGTAGACAATCTATATTAGGACGAAATGGAATTGATAAAGGTCAAAAATTAGATTATCAAGGTTATCGGTTAGGGTTTCGAGATATTGCAAGAAATACAGATGCAAGAACCATGATTTATACAATTACATTTAACAGCTTTAATGGTAATAAATTACCTACAATAAAACTTTATGATGAACAAAATAACTGCGGTTCTTCGGTTACTTTTATGGTGATTATGAAAATTAACTGAATTATAAGGGCTATGATTTAAAGACAATAATGCCTACGATTTAGATTTGGCAAGTATTTAAGAGATATTAAGCATTATGTAAAAATACCAAAATTATAATTTATATTATAAAATTGTTAGTTTTCAGGTATTTAC
>JAKOMP010000077.1 GCA_022241785.1 Cyanocohniella sp. LLY
TCGAATAATTCACGCTTTTTTCTATCGTTATAATTATTTCTTCCCCAACAAGTTCTTGAAAATCTAACACTTTCATATCGGGGAGATTCAAGATTTGCTCTACAGGAAACTTCATCGTAAATACCTGAAAACTAACAATTTTATAATATAAATTATAATTTTGGTATTTTTACATAATGCTTAATATCTCTTAAATACTTGCCAAATCTAAATCGTAGGCATTATTGTCTTTAAATCATAGCCCTTATAATTCAGTTAATTTTCATAATCACCATAAAAGTAACCGAAGAACCACAATTTCTAACTTTTGGTAGTATTCTAAAATGACAAATTAATTAAATTGTCAGTGTTGAGTTTGCAAGAGGATAATTTATGACAAGGACCATTTGGGTAAATGAGCAAATTGATCCGTCTGGGATGATTCATGCTTGCATTGCTTGTTGTGATGAGTCTCAAGCTAAAGATTGTCATGAGTCATTTCAAGGAAACTTAACCGATATTCAAAAGTCAGCCGGCTGGGTAGCACAATTGCGGACAGTCAGTTCTTGGGATGAAGTGCCAGTTAATGCTCTCAAACTTGATTAAGTTAGCTTGTTGGCGACATTTCCACGCCCATAGTCTATAATTCGGCGTGGAATGCCAGCCATTAATTTAGGCACATTTATCATACGTTGAGATTCTATTTTTTACTCAAAATCTCGAACAAAGCGATATTCATCTTAGTAACGACGAAAATATAGACAATTTATTAAATTTCTTACATGATGTATTGAGAATTTTTCTTAATTGGTATAAGTTCTTGTAGTATGTATTGATATTCTCAATTATGACCAAAACTAAAATGTTCAAACAGCTACAAAGTAAATCTTATGCCGTTGTGGGTGGATATATCTTGACTGCGATCGCAGTTCTGACTGGATGTAATTCTACTCCTAGTGAACCAACAAGTGATAACACAAAGATACCGGAAACTACTGCTCAACCCGTAGCAAGTGCGGAAAAAATCAGTGAGGGAGAAAAAGCCAATGCGGATTTTCAGGACAAACTCAGTGGTCAAGCCCTTTTAAATGCTTTAAAACAAGGGGGTCATGTAATTTATTTTCGCCATACCCAAACCGAAAAAGATTATGCTGACCAAGTAAAAGCGGTGATGGGTGATTGTTCAACTCAACGGATGCTGAGTGAAGAGGGATGGAAACAAGCTAAAACTATTGGGGAAGGGTTTCGCAAGTATGCCATTCCCTTTGATCAAGTAATTTCCAGTCAGTATTGTCGGGCTTGGCAGACAGCAGATTTAGCTTTTGGTAAATACGAGAAAAATGCTGACCTCAACTTTCCCAAAGCAGAAGACTATACCCCCGAACAAACAGCTACAATGAAAGCCCAGCTAATACCAATGTTAACGGCTGTACCAACAACAGGGACTAATACTGTAATTGTCGGTCATGATGATTTGTTTGAAGCCGCAACAGGAATTTATCCAGATCCACAGGGTATGGCTTACGTTGTTAAGCCTGATGGTAAAGGTAGTTTTGAACTAGTTGCTAATATGCTTCCTGAAGAATGGACAAAATTAGACTTTTCGCAGTAGTCATCAGGTTTGCTTGACCTTATTTGTAACCGTTATCTCTGTAACTCCCGTGAGGGGTTTCTCAGAACCAAAGGTGAAAGCATCTGCGTTAGCTCATGGTAACTGGGTGCTAGGGATATCTGCAATAAAATTATTACCTGTACTGCGATCGCTAAGTTGCAGTTTATCGCTTTGGGTTGTCTTTAAAATTACAAGACTTTGGCGATCGCTTATATTGTAAGTGCAGCGACATTTCCACAGACGGGATGGAAAATATGCTGCGATCGCTGGAAATTATGGCAAATTCAGATAAATTTCCCGACTTGTTTCTTATCTGTACTATGTCTAACAGAAAGGTCTAAGATGTTAAATCCTCAAATCTGGCACTAACTAATTCTTTTACTGAACTTTTGTACATTTTTTTACAGCCAGACTTAATTAGTACAAGTATAGGTTAATAAAAAATAAAAATTAGATTAAAAATCCATAAGTCATGCTCAAAAACTTCAAAATAATCTAACCTATTGGAGGAATTTCATGATTTTAATGAAGTTTTAAGAGTTATGATAATTACCGAGGGTAAAATGTCAAACTTGCAAAAACCGAATTAATATAGTGAACTATTCCCCAGTTTACATTTCGGAGCAAGGCTGTCCTATTAATTTAGTTGGCGAAACAGGACAAGCGGTGCAAATTTCTATTCATTCGCCCAGTCAGTATATCTGTGCCAACCGCGAACGGATATTACCCGATTGGCAACATCACCCTTGTTTATGGGTTGTGATTGTGTTGCAGCAATCACGATATCAATTAGTAAAAAGTACGCCAGCAATCGAGCGAGAGAAAGAAAACTTGCGAGAAAAGTTTATGAGGTTTGGCTGTGATCTGGCATTCCAATTGCGCGATCGCGGTTATCTCACAGACCTGATTGACCCCCGTACTGGTTATCCTTTATTTTCTCACCCAGGTGCAATTCCCCACAACGACACCGCAGTTGTCAAAGCCTTGCTCAAATATCCAGTAATTAAAAATAAATGTTGTGTATTAGTACATCCCACTTGGGGTGCGGCAGTTTATCCTAGTGTCATCATATCAGTAGCACCGCCAATTATTATCGAGTCTTTCATCAAAGACATTGCACCCCTGCATGGGTGGAAAATGGGGAGTAGGGAGTAGGGAGTAGGGAGTAGGGAGTAGGGAGTAGGGAGTAGGGAGCTAGTAGTGGAAGTTGCTAATAATCCAGCTTGTTACTTTCCCTTGATGAGTGGGCGCTATGAAGTTAAGCCAGGAATGATGGCTTTTGGTCGTGATTTCGGTAATGGACAAGTTGACCAGCAGGTTTTTCAAATTGATCGTGATTATGCTCATTACCGCCAGCATAAACTTTTAGCTCGTCAAGAAAGGTTGAGTAAATATTACCAAACCTGTAACTATTCTAGGGCTGTGGCAGGTGCGATCGCTCGGTTAATTATTGAACGTCTCACTCAAGAACACCCACAATATTTTGATTACCAAAAAACAGCCAATAACGCTAAATTTCACAATTATTTGACTCAAGAAACCCTTTATTTAGATGCAGACTGGCAATTACAGCAAGTCAAAACCCCACCTAATCAAGTTGTTCCTGCTTATGCTTCTACTTTGGATGCTTTAGCTTCCCAGGTGCAAGAAGATTTTACCGTTGTGTGTCGTCGTGAAGATGGTAATAATTGGCTGAGTGCAGTACATTTGTGCTATCCCAATCATTGGTCAGCAGAGGAAAAAATTGGTAAAAACTTTGCGGCTATTCATGCACCTGTAGCAGAAATGGCAAAAATCAATCGTCGGGGAAATGCGATCGTTAATACGATGATTGATCACAGTCCAATGGTACGCTTTGCTTGGGGTTTAAGTACTGATAACAGTCTCAATCACCATCCTGAACCACCTCTTGGTGTATCAGCTAGTCAATGGCAAGGTAGAAGTTTTGACCCCCAACAGGGCCAATTATATCTGCGAATTGAACGCCAGGTAATTTGGGGACTGCCAGAATATGCAACTGCGCTATTTACGATTCGTACTTATTTTCGAGATTGTAATTCTCTTAAACAAGACTCTGTGCTGCGGTCTAAACTTTGTGCAGCTATTCAATCTATGACATCAGCATCACTAATATATAAAGGTTTGTTGGCAAGCAAAGCTAGTATTTTGCAGTGGCTAGAAGAGACAAAAGAGGCAGGGGAGCAGGGAGCAGGGGGCAGGGGAGAGGACTGAGCGCCCGATTGTACTCCGCCCCAGTTCAAGCGCCTTAAAAGCGGCGCACTGAGCTTTGCCGAAGTGGGCGGGGCTTTTCTACGAAACGCTCCGCGAACATACCCCTACTCCGCAACGCTTGTCGCAAAGGGGAAGGGCTTGTTCCCCCTGCTCCCTTGCCCTCTTCCCCCCTGCCTCTTCGGTTACGCTTCGATAACTACCCGGAGATTGCCACGTTTTTTGGCGACGCGACAAGCCGTGGTACTACCAGAACGCTCAAATTCTAAATCGAGGATGGTGGGACCCACGCGTAAATTGTGTAATGACAGACGATTAATTGATTCTGGCAAAGCAGGATCAATAATGCGTAAGCAGTTATTTTGCGCGTCGGGGACTAAGTTGACTACCATTTGCAGTAGTTGAAAGATAGTGCCGGTGGCCCAAGCTTGTGGTGTACAAGCAACTGGATACTGTACCGGGGTATGATCACCATTGCGTTCGTAACCACAAAAGAGTTCTGGAGGGCGTTGATAAGGTTGCTGACTAGTCATGTCGAACAAACCTTGGAAAACTTCTAAAGCTTGATCGATGAGGCCGAGCGATCGCAATCCTACGGCAATGAGAGAATTATCATGAGGCCAAACCGAGCCAACATGATAGCCCATAGGATTATAGGCTGGTGATAAGCTACTGAGAGTCCGAATACCCCAACCATTAAACATATCGGGGGCCCGTAATCTTTCCGCGACACTGTAGGCTTTTTCGGGTGTAAAAATGCCCAAGTTCAGACAGTGACCAGGATTAGATGTAATACTTCTCACTTGTTGACCATCTCCGTCCAATGCTAAAGCGCAGAAATCTTGGTCTTCCATCCAAAAGTCTTGATTAAAACGAAACTTCAAGTTTTTAGCCTCGTCTAGCCAGCGTTCAGCTAAGTCCAGCCGCTTCTTCATCCTCGCAATTTCTGCTAGGCGAATTTTTGCTGCATAAACGTAAGCTTGTACCTCGCTTAAAGCAATGGGGCCATTGGCGAGTTCACCCTTATGGTCTACGATACAGTCGCCAGAATCTTTCCATCCTTGGTTAGCTAGACCGCGTTTAGATTTACGGTAGTAGGTTAAATAACTACGGTGTTTGAGATGACGATCAATCCACTCCATTGCGGCTAAAGCGTTGGGCCACAATTTCTCTAGAGTTTCTTGATCATGAGTCCAAGCGTAGTATTCAGCATACAACATCAACCATAACGGAGTAGCATCAACCGTCCCATAGTATGGTGTATGGGGAATTTCCTGACACCGCGCCATTTCCCCAAACCGCAATTCATGTAAAATTTTGCCTGGTTCTTCTTCGCGCCAGTCATCCTCGGTTTTACCTTGGTATGACGCTAGTATCATCAGGGTTTCTTTGGCAATTTGGGGGTTTAACATCAGGGTTTGGGAGGCTGTAATGAGCGAATCCCTGCCAAATAACGCCGAAAACCAAGGTACACCAGCCGAAACAGTCTTGTATTTGCCAAAAGACTGGCGCAACAAATACATATCCTGTTCAGCCCGCTCAATTACATGATTAAAGATGCTTTTATCTGATCTAATCTGTGTAATTTGCTGTATCCATTGTTGCTCTTCCATCAACTCAGCCGCTTTGGCTTGAACTAAGGTGAAAGCTGCACTGACAGTGGAACTTGGCTGATTGTTGGTCATCATATTCAGGCGATAACCTAACTTTTGGGTTTCGTGAGAAGCCAACTCAAATTGCCAAATTGCAGTATGACCCTTGAAATGGTCTGGTTGACGATACTGGAATTGGATACGAGATTCCATTAATAAGCCATCGACACCTTGATAGGCTAATGTCAAAGATTCTTCCCTATGGTGGGAAGGATGACTTGATACAGGCGAAACACCATCGCCGATCACAGATTCTCCTTCTGCGGATGCCGATTCTACTAAATGTAAAAGTCTACCCCTTTGTTCTCTCTGAGCGCCCCGGACTTCAAATAAATCTACAAAATCCGCATCAAAGCTGATACTTAATTCAAACCTGACGGTAGTTGTGCTGTAATTAGCTACCTCGATTTCTTCAAATAGTGCCCCATTGAGGACAATTTCCCGGCGAATACCGATAGTTTCAGCCTTTAGTTGTTCGTCAATTCTGGGGTTAGTACACAGAACTGACATGGAAAACCCTCTTTCGGCACTACTGCTGAGGAGAATAGGCGATCGCCCGGCAATTTGCAACTCCAAACGATTGAGAAATCGGGTATCACAGCAAAATAGGCCGACATTGGGGTTACCATCTTCTAGGGAACAACCAGAAATGTTCCCCATCGTATCCGTCACCAAAAATAAATCATCATCTTTAGCCGTCAAAGTTGGTTGGGGTTTTTCTCCCACAACACAAGGCCACTCAGAAATAGGTAATTGTTCTGCGGGAATAAAAGTTTTTCCATCTAAGGAAATTTTTTCCGGGGTTGTCAGTATATCCGGTGTCATTAGCCAAAGTTCCGTGTACAGGTCTAGTTCAAGCAATTGGGGATTTTGTTGGGACTTACGTTAGCGAAGCTGACGCAGCAGGGTGATAATTTGGGATTGACCCCAGCCATAGGGGACTTCAAACTAAATAAATGTCCAATCACTGGGTAAGCAGGGGAGCAGGGGAGCAGGGGGGACAAAGACAACCTTGCATCCCAGTAAATTGGATAATTTAATTTCTGGAAGTCCATAGGGGAATGGGGTAGACCTAAAAAGTATGACAAATCTTTATAAGAGTATATTTTTTATATCTGAAGTCAAGGCTGAAAAAGGTTGATTTTCATGCAATTAATCTGTTTGTTTGGCTTATAAGACATCATGCATCGATAATACTTAACCAAGATGATCGGGTCGCTGCTTATTCTCAATGGAGTCAGGGGCGCACCCAGAAATGCTATAAATTTGTTGTCATATATTGTGATAATTTTTGTATGTAATTAAACAAATTCATTGCCAAAATTACTTTAACTAAAAAAGTCAAGAAAGCAGCAATACGTCCTCGATGACAAGATGATAATCAACTTAATAATATCTAGCTTATCAGTAAAATTCCTAGTTCAGTAAGTAAAAATATACAAGTATTTTGCTGGCTGAATGTCCGAATTATCGTGAATTAGATATTTTTGCAGAAGTTGATAAATTTAATGGGCTTGGCATCTTAGTTGACCGTAGGCAGCAATGTTTTCACCAGATTATTTTGTGATTATAGGCAATTTCCGTAAAGAAACTTAGGTGTAGGCTAATAACAGAGATGTCTGTTGAATGTATATTGGGCGTAGTAGCCTATTATTGAAACCTCACGATGCCAGCAAATGGATAAAAAAACTTGGGTGAAAAGCAAAACGTTTGTAGCGTTACGCTACAGCACACCAGGGTGCCACTAATGAAGGTACTGCCATTATCACTTTAGGCTGGGAAATTTTTCCAGTTTTGCCACCACCTTGGTGGAAAGCGGTGTTTATAATTCTTTACATATTCCCCCTCTTTGCTACACATGAGACTCTGTTGTAATTTGTACAATGCAGCTGTGACGCGAATTTTGTCCAGATTGGGCTTCTTTAACGATATTCATGAGCATTTCGACTTCCGTGCTGAGTGATCTGCTACAGTCCATACCCTACCTGCGGCCCCAGCTATATTTCAAAGCTTCACTTACGGCCCTCTCCCACGCGATGGAAGATCAGGTTTTGGCGGCGACTTTAGACCAGCCCTTAATCATTGCTAGCTTCCAAAGAGAGCGATACTATCGCCAAGAGGCTCATCGCTATCAACGATTAGCTTTACGCAGTGACCAAATATACGTTTTATCCGCACCAGAAACAGATTTCACCAACAGTTCGGAATACTACGAACGAATAGCCTTTGAGCCTGAAGATGCCCTAAGTCAAGAGTGGCATTTGGTGGTAATTGCTGATAATTATGCTACTTGCCTCGTGTGCCGGGAAAACTTAGGCTCCATTGCCAAAAATAAGCAGCAACCAGATTCCATTCCTGGTCTAGATATGGACACAGCTCGGAGGTTTGAAGGAATTTGGACATCAGAGCGAGGAGTCAGCATTAAAGCAGCCCAACTGCTATTAGACAGGGTTTTAATTTATAGACCAGACCTAGCAAAAAAAATTGAAACAGCGCGCCAGAGGTTTGGCATCGGGGGAAGTCGAAACTATTCCCAGACAGCACAACTGACGGAATTTGCTTGTGACATTGATACTGACCCGTTTGTACAGCGCTTAGTGACTTATCTACAAGCTAGCCAATACAAACTGCATAAAGCTTATCGTTCCATTACTGCTCAAGCACGTAAGGAACGCTTAGTCAATTTTATTAGTACGGCAATTAGGCGATCGCTTGATCCCCATGAAGTGCTACAAATCGCTGCCCAAGAACTAGGACAGCACTTAGGGGCGAGTCGCTGTTTAATTTACCGCGCCCAAGCTACAGATACTAAAGCTCAAATTAAACACGAGTTTTTAATGCCCGGCATATTATCGATTAGTGGGCAAACCTGGGAACTAGATAACAATCTGTTATTTCAGGAAGTAGTACAAAACGCTGAAGGCGCCTGTGTAGCCGATACACAAACTGATGCTCGTGTGACTAATTCCGCCACACTGTCCTTAATCGCCAAAAAATTCGCCATTCGTTCTTGGTTAATCGAACCAGTATTATTTCAAGGACGATTATTGGGCATCGTAGAATTGCACTATTGCAGCTTACCACCCCACGAATGGCAACCAGGAGAACTGGATTTAGTAGAAGCGATCGCCACCCAAATGGGAGCAGCTTTAATTCAAGCAGAAGCTTACGCCAATCTAGAAGACCTCAATCAACAGCTAGAAGCCCTCGACCGCACCCGCAGCAACCTTATAGCCATCACTGGACACGAACTCCGCACACCCCTATCAACAATTCAAGTGTGCTTGGAAAGTCTCGCCAGTGAACCAGATATGCCTTTAGAGTTACAGCAGGTAATGCTGAGTACAGCACTTTCTGACTCCGAACGGATGCGGAAATTAGTCCAAGATTTCCTTACCCTGTCAAACCTAGAAAGCGGCAGAGTAGAATGGCATCCAGAATCCCTCACCTTGCAAGAGTGTGTTGATCTAGCCCTCAGCCGACTGCGTACGCGTTCTTCAACAGCAGAAATACCGCAAATCAAAACTAAAATTGCCCAAAATTTGCCTTTGGTAAGAGCTGATGGAGATTGGTTGGTGGAAGTCTTAGCAAAACTGATAGATAACGCCTGTAAATTCACACCGTCCCCAGGAAAAATCACGATTACAGCCGCCCAAAATCGCAATCAAATGGTCGAAGTGACAGTTGCTGACACAGGACGGGGAATCGAAACTAATCGTCTAGAAATCGTTTTTGACCGCTTCTATCAAGAAGAAGGAGCGCTGCGGCGTACAGCTGGCGGTACCGGACTAGGATTGGCAATTTGCCGCCAAATTGTGCATGGCTGGGGTGGTGACATCTGGGCCAAGTCTATGGGGAAAGACCAGGGTAGTCAGTTTCATTTCACTATTCCCATCGCCCAAATGAGCAATGAGGAAAAACGCACAAAAGTCAAGATTAAGTAATATTAATTCGTAATAGAGCCTCCGGCACGCTACGCGAACGTAATTACGAGTGCAGATGCCATCTAAGTTTCTAGTTGGTCACCAAGAGGAAAAGGCGCGGGGTACACAAGCTCCTTCCCCGTCTCTCCCCCCTGCCTCTTTTGACTAAAAACTGTTACAGTCTATAACGTGATCGCAATATGATGGGGTTAGCGGTGTTAGGATGCCGTAAAAACCGTTGAGAGACTACTTTTTTATGGCAGAAAAACTTTCTGGACAAACCCCGCTTTTTGGTGGTAGTACAGGTGGCTTGCTGAAAAAAGCAGAAGAAGAAGAAAAGTACGCTATCACTTGGACTAGCCCGAAAGAGCAAGTTTTTGAAATGCCTACAGGTGGCGCTGCTACTATGCGGAAAGGCGAAAACCTGCTATACCTATCTCGTAAAGAGTATGGCATCGCTTTGGGCGGTCAACTCCGGAAATTCAAAATCACAGATTACAAAATTTACCGGATTCTACCCTCTGGAGAAACCACTTTCATTCACCCGGCTGATGGTGTCTTCCCAGAAAAAGTTAACGCAGGCCGCGAAAAAGTCCGTTATGTACCACGCAGTATTGGGGAAAACCCCAGTCCCGCACAACTCAAGTTCAGTGGTAAAGCTACTCACGATGCTTAGAGTTTAGGTAGTGAGAGTAGGGAGTAGGGAGTAGGGAGTAGGGAGTAGGAAACAACAGGACAAGGGCATAAGAATCAAAATACTTCTGTGTCCCTCTATCCTCTCCAGCTTCCCATTCCCAGATCCTCCTCCTCATCCCTACTCCCCACTCCCCATTCCCTATTCCCTAATTAATGATGTTCCCTGATTTTTCTGATTTTTCTCAACTAGCTTTACAAGGTAATTTCGTTCCGGTGTATCAAGAATGGGTAGCTGACCTAGATACGCCTGTTTCTGCTTGGTATAAGGTTTGCGCGGGTCAGCCCTACAGCTTTTTGTTGGAATCAGTGGAAGGTGGGGAAAAACTCGGACGTTATAGTTTGCTGGGTTGTGATCCACTATGGATTTTGGAAGCAAGGGGTGAACTGACAACCCAAACACATCGTGATGGTTCGCAAGTGGTGTTTGCAGGTGACCCTTTTACAGCTTTAGCTGATTGTTTGGCACCTTATAAGCCAGTGAATTTACCACAACTTCCGCCAGGAATTGGGGGATTGTTTGGTTTTTGGGGCTATGAATTAATTCGCTGGATAGAACCGCGTGTGCCTATTCATCCACAAGATGAGCGTAATATCCCCGACGGATTGTGGATGCAGGTAGACCATTTGTTAATTTTTGACCAGGTAAAGCGCAAAATTTGGGCGATCGCCTATGCTGATTTACGTGATCCACAAGTAGATTTGCCAGCAGCTTATGACAACGCGTGCGATCGCGTGACGCAAATGTTGTGTAAATTATCTTTACCGCTATCGCCACAAAAAACTATCTTAGATTGGACTCCCCCAGATAGCACAAATTTAGGAGGAGTAGAGGACTACACCAGTAATTTCACCCGCCCAGAATTTTGCGCTAGCGTCGAAAAGGCCAAAGAATACATCAAAGCTGGTGATATCTTCCAAGTGGTAATTTCCCAGCAACTCTCCACAGAATACACAGGTGACCCCTTTGCCCTTTATCGGTCGCTGCGTCAGATAAATCCTTCGCCTTACATGGCTTTCTTTAACTTTCAGGATTGGCAAATTATTGGTTCTAGTCCGGAAGTCATGGTTAAAGCCGAACGCGATCCAGATAATGGGATCATCGCCACAGTCCGCCCCATTGCAGGGACACGTCCTAGAGGTAAAACCACTAAGGAAGATGCAGCCTTCGCTGAGGATTTACTGCAAGATCCCAAAGAAACTGCCGAACATGTAATGTTGGTTGATTTAGGACGTAACGATTTAGGGCGGGTTTGTCACAGCGGTAGCGTCAAAGTTGATGAATTAATGGTGATTGAACGCTATTCTCATGTGATGCACATTGTTAGTAATGTGGTGGGTAAATTAGCACCCGATAAAACCGCTTGGGATTTACTCAAAGCTTGCTTTCCTGCGGGTACAGTTAGCGGCGCACCCAAAATTCGGGCCATGGAAATTATCCACGAATTAGAACCGAGTCGCCGTGGTGTTTATTCTGGTGTTTATGGTTATTACGATTTTGAAGGACAATTAAATAGTGCGATCGCCATTCGCACAATGGTATTGCATGATAATACCGTTACCGTGCAAGCTGGTGCAGGTCTAGTAGCTGATTCCGAACCGGAAAAAGAATACGAAGAGACTTTGAATAAAGCCAGAGGATTGTTAATAGCAATTAGTTGTTTACAGTGAAGGGAACAGGGGAAAGAGGCAAAATTAACGTCCTTGCTAAAGAAACTGCCTCTATGTACACCCGAGATGGAGTACGCTTAGATGCAGATATCTACCGCCCCGATGCAGAGGGGGAATTTCCCGTATTGTTAATGCGACAACCTTATGGAAGAGCAATCGCCTCTACGGTTGTTTATGCTCATCCTACTTGGTATGCTGCCCACGGTTACATTGTCGTTATTCAAGATGTGCGGGGACGAGGTTCTTCCCAAGGTGAATTTAAGTTATTTGCCCATGAAATCGCCGACGGTGAAGATACTGTCAATTGGGTAGCAAATTTACCAAGTAGCAATGGCAAAGTCGGGATGTATGGCTTTTCCTATCAGGGAATGACTCAACTATATGCCGCAGCAGCTAAACCACCAGCCTTAACAGCAATTTGCCCGGCCATGATTGGCTATGCTTTGGATGCAGATTGGGCTTATGAAGGAGGTGCATTCTGTTTACAAACTAACCTTGCTTGGGCAATACAATTAGCTACAGAAACCGCCCGATTACGAAAAGATAAAACAGCTTATGCAGCTTTATTAGCAGCTGCCCAAAATCTACCTTTGTATAATCCAGAAATTCTTCAGCAACTCGCTCCAGAATCGTTTTATCATCATTGGCTGCAACACTCCCCAGAAGATACATATTGGCAAGAACTTTCGCCTAAAGTTCACTTACAAAATGTCGATTTGCCGATGTTTCACATTGGGGGATGGTTTGATACCTACCTGAGAGGAACTCTGCATTTATATGAAGATATCACAGCTCGTAGTACCACACCCCAACATTTGTTAGTTGGCCCTTGGGCACATTTACCTTGGGGGCGCAAAGTTGGTGAAATGGACTTTGGAATTAAGGCAGCGAGTCCTGTAGATCAAATGCAAATTCGCTGGTTTGATCAGTTTCTCAAAGATGTAGATACAGGCTTACTACAAGAACAACCTGTTTGTCTGTTTGAAATGGGAAGTAATATTTGGCGCAGTTTCCCCAACTTACCTACAGATAATCAGAAATCTTATTTTTTGTCAACTACCGGACTGGCTAGCATCCGCGAAGATTCGGGAACCTTGATCCCTAATCCCCAAGCACCCATCCCCGCTTCATTTGATGTGCTGGTGCATGACCCCTGGCGACCTGTTCCGGCTTTGGGTGGACATGCAGCAATACCATCTGGTGTATTTGAGCGATCGCCTGTTGATTGCCGTGCCGATGTTTTAACTTATACTAGTGCGCCGCTGGATCAGGACTTACATTTAGCCGGGAATGTAGTAGTAGAAATATTCAGCAGTGCTGACCAACCCAGCTATGATTTGTGTGCAGTATTGTCACAAGTGTATCCTGATGGGCGTATATACAATTTGACCCAGGGTTATATCCGTTGCCAACAAGGAACACCGCACCTACCGATACAAATTCAACTACAAGCAACCTGTGGGCGAATTGCTCAAGGCAATGCTTGGCGTTTAAGTTTGAGTGCTGCGTGTTTTCCCGCCTATGCCATGAACTCAGGTAATGGTGCAGTTATGAGTCACCAAGATTTAATGAATGCTCAAATCATAACCATCACAATTAAGTGTGGAGATACTTTTCTATCTCAAGTTTTGCTTCCCGTAGTTGCTTCTGAATTTAATTCAAAGTCTCTCTCCTCGCAGGAGAGAGATTTAGAGAGAGTTTTTCCAAAGATTAATTCATCTCGACTAAATTGATGATTTCCATGATTTTTTCAAACTGGAAGTTATGAGCTAAATCTGTCAAATACTGATTGAGTAAACTATTTTCTTCTGGAATTTGCTCCGTTAATTGGACAATTAAATCGTCACTGCATTGAGCCGCAGCATTATATATTCCTGCTACCCATTCAGGTGTCATTTGCGATATTAAAGGTAGTAAATCGTCATTTGTTACCGTATTTTCTGGTGTTTGTAGACTACCTCCCAAGAGTAGATCACTATCGGTTTGATAAATATACTTAACTCCCAGATATTGGCTGATTTTTTCTAGTAATTGTTCCTCGCGGAAAGGCTTATTCAGTAAATCATCACAACCTGCTGTCATAATGGCTTCTTTTTGTTCCGCGAAAGCATGAGCAGTTAAGGCAATAATAATTGTCTCAATGGAAGAAAAATTTTCTGGATCATGCCCAATATTTCTATTTTTAATAACTTTTGTCGCTGCATAACCATCCATCACAGACATTCGCATATCCATAAAAATTAGGTGTGGTTGCCATTCTATCCATTGAGCGATCGCTTCTTCACCATTTTTCGCTTCTCGCACCACAAAACCAATGGCTGTCAGCAGTTTAACAATCACCAAACGACTTTCCATTACATCATCAACTACCAAAATTCGATACTCTGGCTGTTCTGTGGCTAAACCAACGACTTGGTGGTGAATTGTTTGTGGGGGAATTTCCTCAGATAAAGCTAAACCAATCTGAATATTAAAAGTAAATGTGCTACCTCTTTCCAGGATGCTATTAACGCTAATATCACCTCCCATGAGTTGGACATATTTGCGACTAATTGCCAAACCCAATCCTGTACCCTGCTGTGATTTTCTCCCTGTTTCAGTTTGTCCAAAAGCTGCAAACAGCATATCAAGTTCTTCTGGAGAAATACCAGCACCACTGTCTATTACCTCAAAGTGGAGAAATTGCCTAGAAGAATCAGGGAGACTGACGGCTGATGACTGAGTTTTCCCATCTCCCCACACCCGCAAAATCACACTCCCACTACTGGTAAATTTGATCGCATTACCCAAAAGATTGAGTAAGACTTGACGCAATTTGCTTTCATCGGTTTGCACATATTGAGGAATATCGGCAGCATATTCAAATATGAGTTCTAAGCCTTTAGAAACGGCACGGAAGCGCAACATTTCTTCTAGGTTTTTTAACAGATGTATTAAATCAAAACAACCATCATTTAATGTGGTTCTACCTGCTTCAATTTTCGACATTTCTAGGATGTCGTTGATTAAGTTCAGCAGATGTTCTCCAGCACGATTGATGATGGCTAAGTTTTGATGTTGTTCTCTAGATAAAGATGTGTCATGGTTCATGACTTGGGTAAAGCCCAGAATGGCATTTAGTGGAGTCCGCAGTTCATGACTCATGTTGGCAAGAAATTCACTTTTGGCCCGGTTGGCAGCATCCGCAGCTGTTACAGCGTCTTGCAATGCTTGTGATTGGCTTTGTGTTTGTGCCAGTAATTGTGCCTGTTGCAAAGCCACTCCTAACTGATTGCCAATTTGCACGACAACATTGATTTCTTCAGCTTTCCACTGACGCGGGCCAGAATTTTGATAACTTGCTAATAATCCCCAAAGTTGATTACCGCAGAAAATGGGGACAATAATATAGGCTTGTGCTTGAAAATGCTCTAATAAATTAAGATAACAAGGTTCAAATCCGGTTTTATAGATGTCTGGAACACAGCAAAAACTGACATCTGGACTATAAATACTACTTTTGTTTATTTTGAAGTCAGTACTTTGTATACCCAAAATTTTGGGAATGCAACTATCATTTTCTAAAGCAAAGTTTGTGAGATGGGGATAATTTTTTTGTGCTTCTAGGAGTGAAATCCAGCCGTTACTCACCGATTCTGAAACAAACTCACCACTCCAATCAGGATGGAAACGATAAACAACCACGCGATCGCAGTTTAGCACTTGTCGTAATTCTTGGGTTGTGGCGGTAAATATAGTCTCCAAATCAAGGGTTTGGCGCATTCTTTGAATTACTTGGGCGATGGCTTTTTCTCGTTCAGCACTTTCGCGCAAGGCTTCTTCTGCTAGTTTTCTGTCGGTAATATCTGTAATTGTGCCAACATAGCCAATAATTTCTTGATTTACATTCAGTTCTGGTACCGCTTGACAAATTACCCAGACAACTTCACCATCAGGGCGTAAAAAGCGATGCTCGCATTTATACAGAGATTTAGTTGCTCTTGCTTGATTCCAGGTGCTATACACGCGCTGAACATCATCTGGATGTAAGGCTTTTCCCCAGCCTTGTCCCAACGCATCTGGGTAAGATACCCCAGTAATTTCACACCAGCGCCGATTAAAATAAAAACAATTACCTGAAGCATCGGCATGGTATATGCCCACAGGAGAGGCTTCTGCTAATGTTTGATAGCGTTGTCTACCTTCTTGTAAGGCTATTTCTGCTTGTTTGAGATTGCTAATTTCTACCATGACTGTACCCATACTAGAGGGGCAATCATCTTCATCAACAATCGGAAAAATAGACATGAGGAAGTGGCGCACAATATCTGGTTGCTGGGGTAATGCAGTACTAATTTCTCGATTAAGAATTGGTTGACCAGTCAATAGCACCTGTTCATATAATGGTTTCACCAAGGGTGCAACTTCGGGTAATATTTCATGGATAGTCTTACCAATATGGTCGTATGGAGGTTTTCCGTTAATATCTGCCAATAATTGGTTGATTTGCACAAACCGCAATTGCTTATCGACAATATTCATGTAGACTGGAGCGCTGCTAAAAAAAGCATTGAGGTGGGCTTCTCTAAGTGCTAATTCTCTTTCTAAGGTTTTGCGCTGAATCAATCCCCCTAATTGGGCAGCTACAGCACCCACCAGTAACAGTAAACGCTTATCTAATGCTATGGCAGTGCGTTTAAAAAATACTAAGATAGCCAAGACTTCTCTACCAGCTAAAATTGGCACGCCAAAACCAGCTTTTAATCCGGACTTTGCAGCTTGTGGCGATCGCAAAAAAGTCGGTTCCATGACATGAGAAACATCTTCTATCCATTCTGGTTGGCTAGCCTGCCACACACGTCCTGGTAGTCCTACACCGGGGGCAAATTGCACGTTTTGGCTTTGGCGATAGAATTCGCCTAAACTGTCTTCGTCTGCATACCAGACTAAGCTATGATTTAACACCGTCCCCTCTGCATTGGGTATCCACGCTTCACTAAAATCCCAGCCGATAGTGTGACAAATTAAACGTAGAACTACTTTTAAAGCACTATCTACGTCAACGGCGCGAGTAATGGCTTGAGATGTTAACAGTAGCAATCGACTTTCATTTTCTGCTTGCTTGCGCTCTGTAATATCCTTAGCTGTTCCTAATAAGTATTCTTGCCCATCAATCTCGATCATTTCTGCACTGAATAATGCCGTCTTAATTTCTCCATTAGCAGTACAGAAGTCTATTTCATGGTTACGAATAGCTTTTGTCTGTTGCAGAACTTGGTTAATAAAAGCACATTCTTCCGGATTTACCCAAATATTTAGTTCTCTGTGGCTATAACCAATAACTTGAGAACGAGAATAACCAAAAAGCTGAGAAAAACTATCGTTAATTTCGATATAGCGTGTTTCTGGGAAAGTTAAGAGAAAAATGGGATCAGGAGATGATCTAAAAGCTGATGCTAACTTTTTTTCTGAAGCCCGTCGGGCTGCTTCTGCGCGTTGGCGTTCCCGTGCTTCTAATGCCAAAGAAATTAAATTACCTAGGGAACGAGCAAAATTCCCGTCTTCCAAAGTCCATTCATGAATAACTCCCACCGCCTCTAAACATAAAACTCCTACGGTTTTTCCAGCCAATCGGATAGGTGTATCCAACATGGAAGTAATATTGAATTGTGCCAAATAAGACTGAGAAAATTCTTTGGTTCGTGGATCAGTATGGGCATCATCTGCGGCAATCAATTCTTCTTGTTGTAAAGCTTGAAAATAAGCGGGATAGTCTTTCTTTAACAAGCAAAATTTTTCGCTAGCGTGATGTTGATTGCGACTTTTTTCAAATAAATTCAGGCATTGAATCTGAGTAGCTGTTTCGTCATACAGCCAAATACTCGCTCGTTCCACACCTATATTATTGGCACCTGCTGCTGTGATTTGCCGAAAAACCGCTTGCAAGTCGCCTTGATACAGGACTTGATTTTTTGCTAGTTGTGTTAGCACTAGACTATAGTTGCACAGCTTAATCGTATTGGTTTGCAGAGATTGTGCTTCTGAGTTTGGCAGTTTTGCTTGTGCTAAAGCCATTCCTATGGGGGCGGCGATAGATTCTATGAGTTCAATTTCTTCTTGCATCCACTGCCGTTTGGTGTTGCATTGATGCAAATAAATCAGCCCATTGGGTTGTCCTTGATAAGAAGTGCGGACTGCTAATATGGACTTGATACCCAATTGCTCATATGTATCCCGGTAATTTTCTAAGCGTGGTTCCACAGCAATATCATTGCAGGCGATCGCTTGGTCTTGCGATAATATTTGCTCAATGTACAGATTGCCCTGAATAGGCAAATCAAAATGGCTGATAGGGATTAAATCGGGGTCTAAATATGCTCCCAAAGTGTAGATTTTAGGATTTGGTAAGTTTTTTCTATATATATGAATAAAAGCACGACTAACACCCAGTGCTTCGCCTATTTGCATGGTAACCGTCTCTACAATTGATTGCATATTTTGGGGTGCATTAATTGTTTTACAAATTTTTTTAAGTAGGTTATTTATATTATTTTTTTTTGATATTTCTTGACCATTGATTGGAGTTTGTACCCGTACCAAAATCTCTTCATAACACAATGGTTTAGCAATATAATCAACAATACCTAATTGAAATAATTTAAATCTTTCCGAAAATTTATCCGCACCAAGAAGCACAATAATAGGGATTAATTTAGTTCTGCTGTCAGATTTTAAATATTGACAGGTTCTATAAAAATTATTATTACAACTCTCAATATCAAGTAATAATAAATCTGGAGATAGCTCCAACACATTACTAATTATCTGTTCTTCAGAAAATATTCTTTTAACTTGATACCCTTGACCCACAAGGATACTAGATAGAAAAATAAATTCTTTTAAATTATTATCAATTAATAAAATTTTTTGAGTAATCATTATTATCTCAAATTTTGAGTTTATTTTTTGTGATTTTAATTAAATTTGGGGAAACATAAGCTAACTTATTGGACTAGTTATTATGTTATTGGTTTTTAATAAAATAGTTGAATATTTATAGGACTTACGCACTCGCCATGAAAATCAAGGCTCTGAGATTGCTTCCCTACGGTCGCAATGACGGAAATACGTGGTTGGTTACATAAGTCCTGTATTTAATATAAATAATATTTTAAAATAAGAGCATATATAAAACCTGCCTACAACATTTACTTACAAAAAAAAGCATGTCATTATTTTTTGCTCATTTTCACATAAATATAGCGTACATTTTAATATTTATCTATATTTTGATATTTTCCTGATTTGAAGAAAATTGATTTACAAAATTATCGTCATCAGACACCAAAACATCGCCTTTTTTCTAGTTCATATGACCAGTAGGGCAATCTTCACAAGTTCCTTATATTTTGGCTTTAAAATTTTGGTAAATCCAGTGGATGCCCTGACAATAGCACAGTTGTTAATGTCATCTTAACCACATCCTATGTGACATTAGCAGACATTGTGGCTGTTGAACTCGATGCTATTTCGTCAAATCAATTGCAGCCAGTCAAACAGAGTGTAGCGACAATTGAATGACTGGATATTTTCGTGGGCGTTGAGCAATTCCCACAGGAATATTTAGTTTAACTTGCTATCTAAACATAAGGATTCAGATGGAAAATAAGCCTACAGAACCATCACCAGCACTCAT
The DNA here is from genome assembly GCA_022241785.1 of Cyanocohniella sp. LLY. GTDB lineage: Bacteria > Cyanobacteriota > Cyanobacteriia > Cyanobacteriales > Nostocaceae > Cyanocohniella. The sequence goes on from JAKOMP010000077.1 coordinate 19,435, forward strand.
AGAAATTCCTTCTGGCTATCTGAACATCATGGGTTACGTTGATGAGTCAGAAGTTAATGGCCCTGGTTGTCGTGCTGTCATTTGGGTACAAGGTTGTCCGCGTGAATGTCCTGGTTGTTTTAATCCTGACTCTTGGTCATTTGAGGCTAACCAACTGATTTCGGTGGAAACTCTGGCCGCAAAAATTCTCAGCAAACCTGGTAATCAAGGCGTGACATTTTCTGGTGGAGAACCTTTTTGGCAAGCCACTGCACTAGCCTCTCTAGCGAGTAAGCTCAAAGCAGCTGGGTTAAATGTTATGTCTTTCACTGGGTTTACCCTGAAGCAACTACAGTCAAAATCTGCGCCACTAGATTCCCAAGCCTTATTAGCACAACTAGATATTTTGATTGATGGGCCTTATATTGAGTCTCTGGCGATTAATTCTCCCAATTCACCCGTATCTTCTAGCAATCAACAGGTGAATGTCTTTAACCCCGACTTAGCTGACCAAATCACTTGGGCTAGTGACCAGATAGAAGTCCACATCTTCAAGGATGGTAGCCGGCTTGTCACCGGCTATCAAGGTGGGTTGACTTTGAGTTGATATAGCAGAGGTGGGGAGATATGAAAAAGCAGGGGAGCAGGGGGGAGAGACGGGGAAGGAGCAATCTCAAAGCCTTGATTTTCGTAGCGAGTGCGTAAGTCCTAATTGTATTTTTCCCACTTAAAAAATTGCTTAAACCTCGCCCATCGTCAAAAGTAGAGTTGTTGTCATTGCGACTTCAGGAAGCAATCTCACAATTTTGACTGCAAACTACAGTTCTCAAAGTAGACAAGATTTATCTTCGCTTCCACCAAATAATAGCCGCAGTTATTAATCCTATGAGAGGCAATATCAACAAAGATGACAATGTTAAAAGATTAGCTTGGGCAATTGTCAAGTTAATGCGGCGGTTATTTGGTTCTTTCGGGCGAATTGAAAGGGGTTGTTGGTCTTGTTGACTTAGCCATGTAATGGAATTGAGGAAAACATCTCCATTTAGTTGTTGTTGAAATAGTCCATCAGTGGCGAAATCTGAATCTCCTATAATCACCAAGCGTGACTCGATAACGGGTTGTTCAGATTTTTCTTCAGTTGGGGGAGTTGGGGTAGCTTCGGCTCCAGATGTTTCCTCATTTAGAGGAGTCGGGGTAGCTTCGGCTTCAGTCGTAGGTTGCGGTGAAGCTTGGGGGGTTGGGGTAGCTTCGGCTTCAGTTGTGGGTGATGGTTGCGGTATTATTCTTGTCAAAGCCACACCCAAAGTTAGAGGCCCTGGTAAGTCCCTTTCCGGATTGAACTCTAAATTGTCGCTTTCTAAGTCGCTTTCAGCCCAACTATCGGGATAAGGTTTGGTTTGCAGTAGGGGAGTAGCCTGAATACCCGATACAGGGGTAATTTCTATAGGTCTCGCCAACCGATAAAAAGAAATACCATTACCAAAGTCTTGAGTAATTGGGTGTTGTCCATACTCTGTGACTATGGGAACAGCAGGGCCTAGTCCCACCCCTGAACCAGAGACATCAACAGCTAACCGATTATCTAAACGTACGCCCCACTCTTGTAGCAAGTTGTCGAGATTGGGATTGGTATTGGGGTCAATCATTAAAAGTGCGTTACCCCCACCATTGAGATAAGCTTGCAAAGCTTTGACCTCACTGTCAAATAATTCTTGTTTGGGGCCAGCTACAACTACTACAGCAGCATCTTCAGGAATTTGTGCTTTTTCTACTAGATTCAGGGGTGAGGCTGGGTAATTTTTATCACCTAATCTTTGAACTGCTTGAGAAAGTCCCCCTTGCTCAGATGTAATCGCTTGTTCGCCGTGACCTTGGAGAAAGTACACTGGAACTGTGGTTCCATTAGTCAATTGTTGCAGACGATTGGTTAGCCTGATTTCTGATAGACGTTCGTTGACACTGACGGTTTGCACTAATTGGCGGTTATCTCCAGATTCTAGGTGAACTTCCCCATAATCTTTAACACCAAACTTGTTTGCTAGTCCTGGTCTAGCTTGCGGGTCAACGTACTCAAATTGAAAATTTGCACTTTGTCGCCGATAATTTTCTAGCAATTCCCTGTCTTGGGCATTCCTATTCACGTCAAACACCCACACCTTTACTGGTTGTGGTAACGTACGCACTAATTCTTGAGATTGGGGGGCTAAGGTAAATAACTGGGCTTCAGTTAAGTCTTTTCGCAGATTATAGCGAGTACTTAAAAAGTTAATTAAGCCCAAAATTACCAACACAGCTACAATCGCCACCAAGGCATTCGTTCCCACTTGAGTAGAACGACGATTCCACCATTTATTTTGCTGACTTTGCCAAACAAACCATATGCCAATGACGACTGTTCCGGCAATTAAAAATGCTAAGGGAATTAGTCCCCAGCTTCCCGAAATTAGCCCAGAGGTTAAACCTACAGCAAGTAGGAATGGGCCCAGCCAAAATAAATATTTTACCAGTTGGTTTTTTTTAACAATCTTCATTTTATTAATCATTAATCATTAGTCATAGGAAAATTCTTTACCCCCACTCCTCACTCACTCCCCACTCCCCACTCCCCACTCCCATCCTCTATTGACGCTGAAAGCGCAGGGCATCAATTGATTGGGCTGTGAGAAAGATACCCAGAAAAATGTAACTAGCAAATAAAATCACAGCGCTGGTATCAAAAATTCCTTGAATTAGGGTATTGTAATGTTTTAATAATGACAAATGACCCAATATTTCACCTGCTGGGCCACCTATACTTCTGGCAATCACATCAACAAATAATAGTAATAAAACCAGGGCAAAGGTGAGGACAGCAGATAATATGGTGCTATCTGTCAGCGAAGAAATAAACATTCCCAAGGATAATATTGCTGCTGCTAGTAAGATTAATCCCAAATGACCTACTAAGGGAATTGTTAGTGACATCGGTGGACTTGATGCACTAAGAGCGATCGCCTGAAATAAAAACAAGGGTACAATCAATGTGGTAAAAAATGTAAGTACCCCTAATAATTTACCCACGGCTACTGCCCAGTTAGTGACCGGAGATGTGGCTAAAAGTTCCAAAGTCCCACGTTTGCGTTCTTCGGCATAAAGTCCCATTGAGAGAATTGGCAAAATAAATAACAATAGCCAACCCAGTCGATCCAAAAATGCCCGGACAAATTCGTAAGGCACATCTATTGGTGGTATGGGTATGCCTAGTTGTGGCCCTTGTGAATCTAATTGTGCCACGGCTGGTAAAATGCCATCTGGCCCCACTAAAATTGTCACCAAGAATAACCCGGCAATAAACCAAAATATACTAGCGATCGCATAAGCTAAGGGTGAGACAAAATAACTCTGTAATTCTCGGCGATAAATGGCAATAATATTACTCAGTACTATACCCATTTATGCTGCTTCTCCTTCTTTCGTTTCTGTATCTGCAAGGGATTCTAAGTTTTTTTCGGCTGTAGTCAGTTGTAAAAATACATCTTCTAGGGTAGCGCTGACACGCCGCATTTCATGTAATCCAAATCCTGAACGTACTAAGGCTGTGGCAATATCCCTTCCCGGTTCAATTCCAGGTTGCGATATCACCCGCAAGTAAGCACGGTTGTCTATGGGGAGGTGATTACTAGGAACAGATTCTACCAGACTTACACCAGCAACGTTTTGTAGGACTTGTTTTGCTAAACCAGTGTCACCCTCAAGTTCAATTTCATATCCTGACCCACCTGCCAACTGGGTCATCAAATTTTCTGGTGTATTAGTTGCTACAACTTTGCCCCGATTGATAATGGCGACGCGGCTACAAGTCATACTCACCTCTGGCAAAATGTGGGTAGACAAAATAATGGTGTGCGTACCGGCAAGGCTTTTAATTAAATTGCGTACCTCAATAATTTGCCGGGGGTCAAGTCCTACGGTGGGTTCATCTAGAATAATCGCTGGTGGGTCATGAACGATCGCTTGAGCAATACCAACTCTTTGGCGATATCCTTTAGATAGTTTGCGGATAATGACTTTACTTTTATCTTCTAAGTTGCAACGTGCGATAGCTGCGGTGACTTTACTGGCGCGATCGCCTGCTGATATACCTTTAATTCGTGCTACAAAATGTAAAAACCCCTCCACCGTCATGTCTGGATATAACGGCGGTGTTTCTGGTAAATAGCCAATGCGTTGGCGGACTGCGAGGGAATCATCATTGACATCAAAGCCAGCAATTCTCGCTTTACCATTGGTCGCTGGTAAATACCCGGCTAAAATCCGCATGGTTGTAGTTTTACCGGCACCATTGGGCCCCAAAAACCCTAAAATTTCCCCTGGCTCGACGCTAAAGGTCACATCAGTAATCGCAGGGGTAGAACCGTAGGTTTTACTCAGATGTTCTACTTCAATCATTTTTGATCAGGCGATCGTTCAGATATACAATACCCAATCATCTTAGATCACCAGAGCAATTATCCCTATTGCTACTGAGGTAGTTAATGAGATTCCCTCTGAAACTGGAAAAGAAATCAATTTACCGCGAAATTAATGCAAATTCTAGATTTTCTAGTTGCTGTTAACGGTATTGCTCAGTTATGGGGTGCTAATGAGCAATTTTTGGGAATACTATCCAGTAATCAGTATGATGTCAACTCGATTATTAATCCGTATGGAATATATGGAGGCCAATTTGGCTTATACAGCATCAGTAATCAACATGGTATGTATGGAGGTCAATCTGGCTTATACAGCCCTTACAACACTTGTTGTCTCAATCCTCCTGTCATTTTTTATCAAGCACAACCAATGCTCATAGTGACAAGAAATAGCTATTTTCACACTAACGGATTACCCGTAGTTGACCCAGATTTAGTAATACAAGTGTATGCCCAACTGACAGTTAAACCACTACAAGTAGAATCAGATGTGATGACACGTGCTAGCCAAGTCTCTGCACCAATAATCAGTAATGGACAAAGAACAGTACAAATCACTGGTGTTATTAATCAGCCAGATGGACTTTTACAAGTTCAAATTTTAGAGTCCTGGGTAGAAGGAGTGTATTCAAATATGTTGCAATATGATATACAAAAACTTAGCTGTGAAAATTTAACAGGAACATTAGTAAGTTTTCATGGAACTGTAGGCATTGATGTAGTTGCCCAATATCCCAATCAGGAAATGGCATTTACAGAGGGGAATGTCTATGATCAACTAATTTGGCAAGTCTGTGGTAAGTAAACAAAAGTCTTTGTTGTGAGTTTAGGTATGGGATTGATTTTTACAGTGTTAACCTATATATTGCTTCGCATTCTTCGCCGCTAAATGGGCGATCGCGTTTTGAGCAATCCTGAGAAATTGCCAATTTCTGATGGACTTCCAGAAATTAAATTATCCCAATTTTGCAAGTGAAGACGATAAGCAAATTCTTTCTTCCCCAGTTCCCCCAGTTTCACAAGTGTACCCCTATGGGGAAGCAAGCTACGCGTAGCGTCCCGCAGGGATTGGGACATTTTGTAATTTGGAAGTCCCTATACACTGGTACTATTATCCATGCGGGAAGGTAGAAAGCCAGGATAGCATTCTTGCCGACGTTTATTGCGTTGTTCGATGAGTCTTTCCAAACCTTGGAGACGATTCTGCAAGCCTCTCAGAACAGCAATGGCGCGATGGTCTTGAAAACTATTGACACCAAAATCTGTAAACGCCTGAGGATTGCGCTTGGTACCAATCCCTGCCATGAGGTTGACTTGAGTAAAGGTTGCAGCAACACCAGGGAGGAAACTAGTCAAGCTATTCTCATCTTGAATGATGCCTTTAATTGTAGGAATTGGCTGATAAATTGCTCCTGGCATATTCGGAATAAAAGCCATATATTGATATTGAATCCAGGCAATAGCTGAGTGTTGCGGGCCAGCAGTAAAAATGATTTGGGTGAGTAGATCAATCAATTGGTCACGGGTAGTCAGTTGCGATGGTAGGGAAACTACACCAAAACCTTGCTCACTGATGGGTTTCCTGAGAGTTTGTAACCAATTTTGCAGTTCAAAATCCTCACGGACATCTCGGTTAGATCTGTAGTAAATGCCAATATATTGACTCACATAATCTTCTAAAGCTTTCCAAACCAGCAACCCGTCATCACGATAAGGAAATTCTCGCAATCTAGAACGTTCATCTACACCACGCTGACGTAAATTGTTAGGCAGAGCAAAACTGCTAAAGTTGTTGAAAACTTCAGCCACGCCCTGATTAGTCAGATGCAGTGAGCTTTCCAGGGTACCTCCGAGAATGATCTCTATGAAGCCTCCAGGATTGATGAGTACTTGATCACCAACGGCATTAATGGCCATTGTGAATTCAAAGTGGGGCTTGAGTAGCACATTAACAGGATGACGCGCTGCTAGTTCTCGGACAGTTGCTAAGGCTATGGGTTCTAAAACAAGATGAGTTTGACCCAAGTGACGTACCAATTCATGGACATAAAAATCAGCCATCTGAGTGATGATTTTTGCCAAAGTCCAGTCCACGCCATCTAGAGGGGTACATAGCAGACTGACTCCGGGAATTTGTCCGAGTTGGATAGCTATGGGAATTAATTGCCAATTTCCCCGGACGCGATCGCCATAATAAAGCGCGATGGGTGCGGTAAGATATTGATTGGGTTTGGCGGTAATGTGATCGCTAGCTAGTAAGGCATAATCGGTGACAAATAGACGGCCTTTTTGCGTGGCACTGTGAATAGTTTCGCTAATGTGTCTGCCTCTATGTACAGATCTCAGCACAGTTTGAAAAATCTCATCTGTGATTCCCAGTTTTTGGGTCAGAGGATAATTCAGAGATAAAACATTAGTCAATTCCATCGGATTGGGGCCAGAAAGCCGCTGTTGGGCGAACGTAGCATCATTCCTAAAGGTTTTAGCAATCTCTGGTAAAAGTAGGACGGGAAAGACACTGGCGTAGTCGTCTAGCCTAAGAAAAGACTGGGGATTCTGAAAAAATGCTTGTTGATTCGCTACTATTTCCGCTGTTTGGATGTCACGGTTTTTGTTATATCCCTCAGAAAACAACTCTTGGATAGGTAAAGTTGCTACCCGCACAGAATTTGGTAGTCGTTGTGCAACCTGATATTCTTGACGTACCTGTTGTAACTGTTGTTGACGCTCTTGCTGGGTTGTCAGTGAATCATCTTGCGGTAAAGTGGGAATTTGCGGATTAGCTGGAGGTCTTAGTCTTGGTGGTTGAGTATCCCCGACTCTCAAACTTTCCAAGCCAGGCGCACAAACAAAACCTAATAAGGCCAACATAGTCCGGCGCGACAGTACATATTGCTCGATTAATCTTTGGTGTCGTTGCTGTTGATTTGGTGAACGCATTACTTATTCTCCTCACCTAAATTCAGACTTTACGCCAAGAGAAATAATACGACTTTTGCCGATTTTTCTGTAATTTACGACACTTATCTTTAAAATTAAATATTGCTAAAAATCAAATATGCCTTGCCCAAAAAATCTGTAGAAACCTGGTAATACAACATTTATAGATTCTTTTTTGAGATATCTATTGATTTTTATTTTTGTTGCGTTACCCTATATATTGCTTCATATTACTTTGTATATTTTGTCGCTCAATTCTTTTGCCTGCCTATCTATGCGGTTATTTGCATGATGTCTAACCAACGCACAATTCAAAGCATATACACTGATGGCGCTTGCAGTGTTAACCCGGGCCCTGGCGGTTGGGGTGTTGTAGTGTATTTTCACGATGGCTCAATTCATGAAATGGGTGATGCTGCCAGCTATACCACCAATAATAAAATGGAGATGCAAGCTGCGATCGCCGCCCTCAAATTCCTGGAAACATCAGGACAATCTCAACCCATCACTCTCTACACAGATAGTGAATATCTAATTAACTGCATCACCAAGTGGATACAAGGGTGGAAAAAAAAAGGCTGGAAAAAAGCAGATGGTAAACCTGTGCAAAACCAAGACCTGTTAGAAACTCTCGATGAACTTAATAGCCGACTTGTAAAATGGCAACACGTGCGGGGACATTCTGGTAACATAGGTAACGAACGTTGTGATGTAATTGCTCGCTCTTTTGCTAGCGGTCAAATTCCATCTCTACAACAATTATCCTCTACTGACTATGACAATTCTTTACTTCCAGTAAGTGAAGTAAATGTAGCAAAAGTAGCTGATTTTGATTCTAACTCTACAATCCTTAACAAAAGTACACTAAACAATAGTACTTCTGAATCAGATATAAACCCTATGGAACCATACACCGCACACGCTGCGGCCGCAAATGAAGAAAAACTGCCTGCAACAAGAATCGAACAACTCCGCAACTTGGTTGAAACTCTACGAATAGCTGATGAAATTTCCGAAAACGGCTACTTAATTACTAGTTCTGAATTAGCAGACTTGATGGATGTTCACGCCAGTGCTGTCACCAGTCGAGGAGATCAATGGCGCTGGCGCAACTGGATTGTGTCACGGGTAAGACGCGAAGGTAATCAAATTCTCTGGGAATTGGAACGGGGCGATCGCTTGGCTACCGATGATGAGTCATAATCTCTGCAAGCGATTATTTATCAGTTATCTTCTCCAATGGAACGCCCAATTTTATATGTAGCCATTACTAACCACGGCTTTGGTCATGCGACTCGCACTGCATCTGTTGTGGCGACAATTCAAAAGTTATGCCCAGAGGTATTAATCATTATGGCGACCACAGCCCCACGGTGGTTGTTAGAGTGCTACATAGAAGGCGATTTTATCCATCGTCCCCGCGCCTTTGATTTGGGTGTAGTGCAGTCAGATAGCTTGACAATGGATAAGGTAGCCACGCGGAAAAAGTTACTAGATATTCAAAAACAGCAAAATTCCCTAATTGCTTCCGAGGTGAATTTTCTTCGCCAAAATCGGGTAAATTTAATCTTGGCAGATATTCCTTTTTTGGCCCCTTTATTTGCTAAAGCGGCAAATATCCCCTGCTGGATGATGAGTAATTTTGGCTGGAACTTGATCTATAGAGATTGGGGCGGTGAATTTATCGCCATTGCTGATTGGATTAGTGAATGTTACGCCCAATGTAGTCGTTTGTTTCGGTTGCCGTTTCATGAATCAATGGATGCTTTTAGTAATATTACTGATGTAGGTTTGACTGGTGGTTATCCTCGTTACTCTGCGGCTGACATCCGGGCTACTTGGGGGATCACTGCACCACAAGAAAAAACGATTTTGCTAACTTTTGGTGGTTTGGGTTTACAGCAAATTCCTTATGAAAATCTCCAGCATTTTCCCGATTGGCAATTCATTGTTTTTGATCAATCTGCTCCTGATTTACCTAATTTAGTCAAAATTAGCGATCGCCAATACCGTCCAGTGGATTTTATGCCAATTTGTGGGCGTGTGGTTTCTAAACCAGGTTACGGCACTTTCTCGGAAGCGGCAAAACTTGATGTCCCTTTGGTAACTATTCCCCGTGATGACTTTGCTGAAGCTGCTTTTTTGTTAGAAGGTATTATTAATCACCACCCACATCAAATTATTACGCCCACAGATTTTTTTCAAGGTAATTGGGATTTTTTGCATCAAGGGCCCCAAACACCAAAGTTATCTCAGCCTCTAGCTAAAGATGGTAATGAAGCGATCGCTCAGGCTGTGGTGGAATATTTACGGAGTTTGTAAACACAGCTTACTCAGTGCTTCTACTAATATTTGGTTTTGTTCATCTGTACCGATAGTGATGCGTAATTTATTATCTAGTCCGGGCTGGGGAAAGTAACGTACTAAAATGTTCTGTGCTTTGAGTTGTTGATAAAGATATTGAGCATGATTTTGGGGAGGCTGTACTAACAAGAAATTAGTTTGAGAATCCCAGACTTGGAAATTTAATTGTTTTAAGTCTATGGCTAATTGTGTCCGCGATGCTTTTACCTTGGCTACACAAGCATTTTTATACTCTTGGTCGATGATGGCAGCTGTACCCACAGCACAGGCGATCGCATCAATGTTATAGCTATCCTTGACTTTAAACAAGTTATGCAGCAGTTTAGGGTTAGCTACGCCAAAACCCAGGCGTAATCCTGCCAATGAGTAGCCTTTAGAAAGCGTCCGCATGACAATTACATTTTCGTATTCTTTGACTAATGAGAGTGCATTTTCATCAGCAAAATCTACATACGCTTCATCAATAACTAAAACCCCAGATAATTGGCTGGCTAGTTTCCGCAAGTCATTTGTTGGTACTACATGACCCGATGGACTATTGGGTGTGGCAATAAATGTGACTGCACCATTAGCCGCAATTAGTTCTGCTATGGGTAAATTGTAGTCTTCCCCGTAAGGAATCTCCACAATTTCCGCAGCTTGCATCTGAGTTAAGGTTACATATAGTACGTAAGTCGGCATGGGATAGACGACCTTTTTCCCAGGTTCCGCACAGGCGCGGACTACTAAGTTTAATAATTCATCACTACCATTACCAACAATTATCCAATCACTAGGAACTCCTAAGACTTTACTTGCAGCTTGGCGAAACTCTCCCCCAAAAGGTTCTGGATAACGGCGCAACCACTCTCCATCGATATTGCGTAGTACAGCTAATGCCTGTGGTGAGGGAGGATAAGGATTTTCGTTGCTATTGAGTTTAATAATGGGCGTACCCCGTGGTGGTTGTTCACCAGGGATGTAGCTAGCCATTGCATTAACGTTGGCGCGGAAGTAGTTGGTCATGGCTGATGAGCGGACAAATGACAGTCAAGGAATATACTAAACTGTTGCCTATCTAGTTTGCACATTGACACAGTAGAGGGACAGAATTAATGTCCTAACTGTTCACGGTATCTGGAAAACCTCTCTCTAAATCTCTCTCCTGCGAGGCGAGAGACTTTGAATTGCTGAGAGCGGAAGTTAGATTTTCCGTGGACTTTTCCACATGACGTGAAAAGTCAGAGTTAATATCAGCTACTCTCTATTCCCTCCTCCTGGTATATGAGTATACAGTCCTTCTCCTTGAGTATCATAGATAAACAACGGTATATTCGCGTTATCACCAATTACTGAGAGCGCTGTTTGTAAAGTTTGCCAATGATTAGCAATATCAAACACAGGACTGGAGTTTTCGCTATCGGCTTCAGCTAAGGTGTTTTGTAGGACTTGTTCGTAGTCAGGGGTGAGTGAAACCACAATACTATTGTCGTTGATCATAAAAGTACAAATCCGCATATCACTATTACAGGTTTTATCTAAATCAGTACGGGTTTGTTGCCACATACTGGCAATTTGTAGCTTTTCTTGTGCTTGTTGGAGGGCTGATGAATAAGGTGCAATCAGTCTCTGAGATTGACCGTAGTAAAAACTATCTCGAGGAATTTGCTGGGCATTCTGCAAAGCTTGATCCCAGTATGTAACCGCTATTTGCCATTGATTTTTTTGCTCATAGGTTTTGGCTTGATTGGCTGTGTTGACTGCTTGTTGGTAGCTTCTAGCTGCTATTTGTTCTAAGGTAGAGCGATCGCGTGTCCTTGCTAGTTGCGGTCTATACTCTAGTAACAGTTGTTGGGCTTGGTGGTATGCTGGGCTGCTGGGCGGAATAATATTCAAAGCATTAATGACTACTTGCCAAGTAGATTGGGCTTTTTGCCATTCACTCAAGGATTTGGCGGTGTCGGCTCGCTTGGCGGCTACATTGGCTACAGCTTTGGCATCTTTGAGTTTTTTCAGCCATTTGTCTTGGGCTAGTAATTGCTGATTAATATTTTGTAAACTGACACGATACTTGATTAATTTTGGTTGCACAAGCTTGTGGAGTTCACTACTAGGGCCGATGCTTTCTAAAGGTGCGATCGCCTGTCGCCATAAATGTTGTGTAGCTTGTAATTCCTCGAAGCTAGTCGCAGTTGTAGCACTTTGTTGTTCTGCCTTAGATGCCGCTTTTAATGCTGTCACCACCTGGTTAATTTTTTCCGCCTGTCCAGACAAGTTGGCTTTTAGTTCCTCAACTTGTGATGAACGCGGTGACCAATGGGGAATATTCGTCAAATCGGCACTGGCTACCTCTAGTTGCTGTTGCAGTAAGACTAATTCGTTTTCTGACCTAGCACGACGCATTAATTGTCTAGATTCTAAGTTCAGTCGCTGGGCCGTTTGGAGTTCTTGACACTCAGATATCACACAAGGACGAGTTAGGAGATAAGCCCCGCTACCAAATACACCAATTCCCATCACCGCAAGACCCAATAACAAAGATTTGACTGGGCGTGGTGACTGGATGGTCAACAAATCTGGTTCATCTGCCCAATGTTCAAATTCCTCTTCTTCATCATTCTCGGCAGTGGGTGGAAAATAGGTTAGAGAAGATGAAGGCGGTATTACTTTCTCTGATTCTCTATTCTCCTTGTGCTTCATCATTAAGGAATATGTCGCATAAGGGCGTTTTTCCCCAACTACCCGCAGAAAGCATTGGACTCGCTGTTCCCTAGCGGTTGGTAAGGACTGGAGTGTTGCTTCCAGTACGGCGAATATATGTTGAGTATCAACTGTGACACCAACTGGATGTTGCATTAAAATCATCAATTCGTCTTTTTGGACAGCACACTTAACTTGGAAGACTTCACCAGAGGGAACTTCTGCCATAACTTCAGATTGCAAAGTTTTGGCTAAGATCTGTAAATCTTCTTGCTGGACTGCTACTTTCATAGAGCGTTCCTGCGGAATTTATATATTGTTTTGTTTATCAGAAGAATGGGTTTAAAACCCCGTACTTCGCTTCCCGGCTTTAATTTACTAGAGTCAAGCTCTCCACTAAATATGTGAAAATAGTGGAATGCTAACCATGAATTACCGCTACCGAATCTATCCAAGCATCCCTCAAAAACAGACACTTCTTGAGTGGATGGATGTTTGTCGCGTTGCCTATAATTACGGGCTACGAGAAATTAAGGATTGGTGCAATAGCCGGAAATGCATGGTTGACAGATGCTCGATTAGTCATGAATACATCATGGCTGCGGATGCTCCTTTCCCTAGCGAAGTGCGCCAGCTTAATGCTTTGCCAAAAGCTAAAAAGGTATTTCCCCGATTGAGTGAAGTACCAAGTCAGGTTTTGCAGCAAGCTATCAAACAATTGCACCGCGCATGGGAGGGATTTCAAGAAATTGGGCATGGGTTCCCCAGATTTAAAAAATTTGGACAATTTAAATCTTTGCTGTTCCCGCAGTTTAAAGAAAGTCCGGTAATTGGATTAAATATCAAACTTCCCAAACTGGGGTTGATTCCAATTAACTTGCATCGCCCAATTCCAAATGGATTTGT
>JAKOMP010000229.1 GCA_022241785.1 Cyanocohniella sp. LLY
CTAACACTTTCATATCGGGGAGATTCAAGATTTGCTCTACAGGAAACTTCATCGTAAATACCTGAAAACTAACAATTTTATAATATAAATTATAATTTTGGTATTTTTACATAATGCTTAATATCTCTTAAATACTTGCCAAATCTAAATCGTAGGCATTATTGTCTTTAAATCATAGCCCTTATAATTCAGTTAATTTTCATAATCACCATAAAAGTAACCGAAGAACCATTTTTCTGATATAGGTCTATATTCAAAAACTAAAGAACAAATTTTAAATAGCTCAAAAATCTATATTGATTGGCTGAAAAAGAATAATCAATCAAAGCTGGTATCTTATTCAGTTACTATGGCTGACAGTATATTTGGGGGATACATGGGGCTTGGGTTTCAAGGCGCAAAACTTCAAGAATTTCAAGATTTTTGTACATACCTTGAAAAAGCTCAAGAGTCAGCAAGGGTTGAGCTTTTGCCTAATCTTGGGAGAGAGCTACTTGCTATCATGCAAAGCGATCAATGGAAATTCCACGACATAATTTCTTTAAATAACTCGCATAACTGGGGCGTGCCAGGAGTGAGATATGCTGAAATACCTATATTGAAATACATAAAAACAACTGAATTTGTAGAAAGCTTCCTGCAACTAAAATTTGACCATACAGCACTTTCCAGTAACGTGAAGTACAATAATGTAAAATAGATAAACTATTATTATGAAACCATATTCCGTCGATCTCAGAGAAAAAGTAGTCAATGCTTATCATTCAGGAAATATTTCAGTTAGAAAGTTAGCTGTAAACTTTGGTGTTGGTAAAGCTTTTGTGCAAAAAATGTTGAAACAGTATCAAGAGCAAGGACATGTTAATCCTGGTAAGCAAGGGA
>JAKOMP010000078.1 GCA_022241785.1 Cyanocohniella sp. LLY
GTAGTAGCTACCACCAGAGATGACATCTACATCTTTCAATTCATTGAGAAAACTTTCGGAATCTTGGAACAATTCAGAACCAGCAATGTTTAATTCAGACAGAGTAATGTTTGCCATTTTATTAGCTCCTCAAGTATTTCTTGCTAACAATTAAACTGTATTTCGTTTAACTGTTACTGCTATTTTTATTCATTCAAATTGCCAAAGTCAAGGACAAAATAATTATTAAAAAGACAGAAATTCATTATTTAGTCTTTTTGAAATGGTGATTTTAATAGGACAAAATATTAGATTTTATCAAGAATAATATATATTAATCATAAAAATAAAAAATCCCCAAATTATTCAAGAAATCAGGGATATAAGTCTATTTATCTTGTAATTTCTTTACTGGAAAACTCGAAAGTAATTTTATCGGGTATGAAATTCTATGACTTTTTCACGAATTTTGATGTCGTAGTTACCAAAAAAATCATGGCCTAGTAGTCCGATATTACCGTTGGAAGCGATCGCTACTTCTAAATTCTTAGCTACGACTCCACCAACCTCTATAGAACCTACCTTACTTGTAGGGAATTTTACTCGAGTACCATCAGCAATTTGAGCTACCATACTACCTGTAGCCTCTAGTTGCAGAGTACTTGCCATCTTTTGAGTAATTAAAGTAGCGTGAGCGCCTGTATCTACAATCATTTCAAAGAATTTTGTGTCATTAAATGTGACATCAATAACAGGAGTTCTACCCAGGCGGCGTTTGATGGGAATTTGAAATACCTGTTTATGATTCTGATGACTGTTGTTGTCATCAATATTGCTACTAGTCGGCGTATTGATACGACTACATAAATTTCCCAATCCCACTATTCTGCCAGAGGTGGTAATCATAAAGCATGATCCAGGATCGTCAGCCGTAGCCCGATGAGAAAATGCTAAAAATATTAGTGTTGGTATGAGTGTTATTAGAGCAAGGTTAATTTTAGTAATCTGACGCTTATGAGCATATTTCATATTATTTGAATCTCCAATTTATATATATAGAGTTTGATTTCGCAAGACAGAAATTAGCAGTAAAAAATTACCTTACTCGCACTGTGTTTTTGCGTAAATAAAGCTGGAACTAGATATTTTTTTGATTTATCTAGTCAATTTATGTATTTTGAGGTGATGTATTGATATGTTTTTATCGTGTATTTAGATATCTCCAAAAAATGGAATTACACCTTACGCAATACATATTAGCTGTAATTACTGAGAGTTTAATTAAAGATTAATTAAAGACATGATGAAACTACTGAGATTATTGAAAGTTAGTTACTGCATGGATGGCAGTGGCGATCGCCTGATTCACAGCCATATTTTTTTGAGCTACAATCACATTCTCAGCCAAAGTACGCTGGGCCACTACACCACAAACAGCCGCCGCCGCAAACCCATACACTCCCGCCATTTTAAATAGCGTACCGCATTCCATTTCGTAGTTCAAAACATTTAATCGCCGATATTCTTCTGTAATACCGTGGAGCGATCGCCGTAAATGAGGATTCGCTGAATTGGTGCGTTCCTGTCCTTCATAAAAGGTATCCACCGAGGCTGTAATTCCTAAATAATGCTCAAATCCGAGTTTCTGTGCAGCCCGAACCAACACCACCGTCAGAAACGGATCAGCTACGGCTGGATATTCCACAGGTGCAATATCGTTGGCTGCACCTTGACGACACAAAGCCCCACTACTAATGACAATACTACCGACAGGGATGTGAGGTTGAATTGAGCCACAAGTCCCAATGCGAATAATTTGCCGGATACCTACTTGTACTAATTCATTCACCACAATACTCAGCGAAGGCGCACCCATGCCACTGGTAGCTGATAAGATGGGACGATTATTAGGTAAATATCCCAGATAACTATTGAGTCCGCGATGCTCCGATAAAATGCGTACATCCTGTAAATACGTATTAGCTATTAAACGCGCCCGTTCTGGAGCACCAGATAATAAAGCCATTTCAGGAGGTGATGCACCTAAATCATCTCGCTCAAAACCAATGTGATACATATATTTGAGAGTTGCGATCGCCCATAGGGGACTTCAAACTAAATAAATGTCCAATCACTGGGTAAGCAGGGGAGCATACTTCGACTGCGCTCAGTAACCGGGGGAGCAGGGAGCAGGGGGGAGAAAGACAACCTTACATCCCAGTAAATTGGATAATTTAATTTCTGGAAGTCCATCGATTCAATAGAATACTACGTTTTCACGCCTTAACTAAACAATCATCAGCGTTGATATATCAGCCAAACTTGCTACAGAATTAAAACTCACTTTATGTGTAAATACAGACAAGTAGCTTTACCGCAATACCATAACAGTAATGAAAGAGAATAATTCCTCTGCACAAGTACGGCGTTTTCAATTATCCTTTCTTTACTCTGTACCCATAGGGATATTAGGAGGGCTAATTGGACTGGGCGGCGCGGAGTTTCGTCTACCAGTCCTAGCCAGTGTATTGGGATATTCCGCACAGCAAGCCGTACCTGTAAATCTTGCAGTTAGCTTGATTTCAATTGCTGCGTCTTTGGCAATTCGGGGTAGTCTACTTTCTTTCGATTTAGTATTTCTCTTGCTACCTGTCATCCTTTCGTTAATTGCTGGTGCAGTAATTACCGCCTTTTTCGGGGCAACAATGGCAGGCAAGCTTTCCAACGAACAGTTAGAGAAAATTATTTTTTGGCTATTGGTAATCATTGGTATTGCTTTAATTATCGAAGGATTTTTACCTCAAGAAATACCAGCCCTGCTACCTGCATCCTTGGGCTGGCGCATTCCCGCAGGTTTCCTGTTTGGGTTAGCAATTGGATTAGTCAGCAGTTTGTTGGGGGTTGCAGGCGGTGAAATAATTATCCCTACCCTAGTTTTTGCTTTTGGTGTGGATATTAGAACAGCTGGGACAGCTACTTTGTTGATTAGCTTCCCCACAGTGCTAGTAGGGGTGATTAAATATGCCAGTAGAGGCGCTTTTAGCAATCGCACCATCTTGAAAAATACCGTTGCACCGATGGGTGTTGGTTCAATAATTGGAGCCATTATTGGGGGAATGCTTGTCGGTATTATTCCCGCATCAATCCTGAAAATCGTTTTAGGAATCATCTTAAATATCTCTGCATTTCGCGTATTTCACAAAGCCAAATCTCATGCAGCCTAAGAAGCAAGTATTTTTGCATTGAGTCAATATATCGGCAACAACCCCCATCAAGAGCTTTTCAGTTGGATTGAAGACAAAACTCAGTCCTCTTTCTTGTAAAAATGCGAAGTTTTATGTGTTAATTGAATAGTTAGGGCATTTATTTTGGCGATATGTCAGTAATTCTTGCTACAGAATTAAAATTCCTTTCATGTGTAAATACAAACAATAAGCTCTCAAGCAGTCTGGAAACTTTAGTTACACAATAAAAATATGAATAAAAGACAGATGCTGGCCTTGATTGGCATAGCCGTTACTAGCTTTTTCCTAGCGATCGCCTTACCTTTAATTACTCCCACTCCCCTCACAGCACAGTCAAATGTCACCTTACTTGTGTCTGCGGCGGCTAGTTTAAAAGATGCACTAGAAGAAATTCAGCCCATTTATCAACAAAGTAAACCAAACGTTAGTATCAGATATAACTTTGGGGCTTCTGGGGCATTACAACAACAAATTGAACAGGGTGCGCCAGCAGATATCTTTATTTCTGCGGCGATAAGACAAGTAGATGCACTAGAACAAAAAGGACTTTTAGTTCTAGGTACTCGTACTAACTTAGCCAATAACCGCTTAGTTTTAATTGTGCCAAATAACAATACTACTATTAATAGCTTTTTCAATTTAACAGATGCCAAAGTCAGGAGAATTGCCGTAGGAGAACCCAGGAGTGTCCCCGCCGGACAATATGCTGAACAAGTATTCAGGAAATTGGGAATTTTTGATAAAATCCAGTCTAAATTAGTCTTAGCTAATAATGTGCGTCAAGTGTTAGCATCTGTAGAAAGTGGCAACGCTGAGGCAGGGTTAGTTTATGCCACAGATGCCAGACTTTCTAACAAAGTCAAAGTTGTAGTTGCTGCTGATGAAAAATATCACTCGGCAATTGTTTACCCAATGGCAGTAATTAAAAGTAGTAAAAATATTCCGTCTGCTAAGGAATTTGTCGATTTTTTATCCAGTAATTCAGCAAAAACTGTACTAAAAAAATACGGTTTTGTTGTGATTTAGGAAACCTTTAAATAAAAAAGACCCAAAATTTTCTTGTGGGATATGTTTTTTTAGCTATCCCATATTCATCACAAATTACGTAAAGCCCTTACGGTAATACCTGCACTCACCTCGTAGCATACTATAGGGTTAATTACAAATAAATTAATATGGATTTATCTCCCCTTTGGATATCACTAAAAACTTCCTTACTTGCCACCCTCATTACCTTTTTTCTGGGTATTTGGTCTGCTTACTGGATGCTGGGATATCGAGGTAAAGGCAAGTCATTTATTGAAGGAATTTTCATTGCTCCTTTGATTTTACCGCCTACAGTAGTCGGCTTTTTATTGCTGCTATTTTTTGGGAGGAATGGCCCTGTAAGTCAACTAATGCAACCTTGGGATTTTAGCATTGTTTTTACCTGGTACGGTGCTGCGATCGCCGCGACAGTTGTGGCGTTTCCCATTATGTATAAAACAGCATTGGGAGCCTTTGAACAAATTGATGGCAATCTTTTACGTGTAGCCAAAACCCTTGGTGCTACTGAATCAACAATCTTTTGGCGCATCAGTTTACCCCTAGCATTTCCCGGAATTGTTGCCGCCACAAGTTTAGCTTTTGCGCGGGCATTGGGTGAATTTGGAGCTACTTTAATGTTAGCTGGTAATATTCCCGGACAAACTCAAACCATCCCGATGGCAATTTATTTTGCGGTGGAAGCCGGCGCGATGAATGAAGCGTGGTTTTGGGCGATCGCCATCATGAGTATTTCTTTATCTGGAATTATAGGAGTCAATTTTTGGCAAGAAAACCGGGGGAAGCAAAAGCAACAAAATTTCCCATTTTCCCAAGGAAAAAAAAATCAGAAATACTCGATATTTCAAACATCCCATCAAACTAATTTTTCAGGATTATTTGTCGATATTACAAAACAGCTTCCAGGCTTTAGATTGCAAGTATGTTTTAGTGGCGATGGTAATACCCTGGGATTTTTAGGAGGATCAGGGGCTGGTAAAAGTATGATTTTGCGCTGCATTGCTGGCATCGAAACACCCACCAAAGGACGTATTATTTTAAATGGGCGGGTGTTGTTTGATTCCGAAAAAGGAATTAATTTACCTTCACGCGATCGCCGCATTGGGTTTCTAATGCAAAATTATGCTTTGTTCCCTCACATGACTGTGATGCAAAATATTGCTTTTGGCTTACCTCAAGGCTTATCAATATTAGCAATTAAGCAACAGGTACAGGCGCAACTACTAGCAGTGCAGTTAGAAGGATTAGAAAACCGCTATCCTCACCAACTTTCTGGAGGACAGCAACAACGGGTAGCTTTAGCCAGGGCTTTAGCAATCCAACCGGAAGCATTACTATTAGATGAACCATTTTCGGCACTAGATACATATCTGCGACATCAATTACAAGAACAATTAATTGAAACCCTCAGCACCTATCAAGGGGTGACATTATTTGTAACTCATAACTTAGAAGAAGCTTATGAAGTGTGTCAACAATTGTTAGTGGTTTCTCAAGGACAAGTGATTGCTAACGATGATAAACAAAATATTTTCGCCCATCCAAATACATATACTGTCGCCCAGTTAACTGGTTGCAAAAACTTTTCCCCTGTAAAAGTAGTATCTCCTAATGAAATAGCAGCTTTAGATTGGGATTGCACCCTGAAAGTGATAGCACCAATACCCCAGTCTCCAGCTTATATAGGCATTCGCGCCCATCATCTCAGCTTTACAGATAACCCCAACGCTGAGAATACCTTTCCCTGTTGGCTAGTCAGGAAGCGGGAAACCCCCCACCGCATGACGCTGTATTTGAGATTGCACAATTCAACCAACACCCATGATTACCATCTACAAGCCGAAGTGTTTAAAGAAAAATGGGTCAATTTGCAAGACAAACCCTTTCCTTGGTATGTGCGTTTGGACACAATGAAGCTATTTCTCATGCAGGAGTAGAAAAATCAAATTCGCTCGTAGTCAGGACTTTAGTCCTGCTTGTCCCAAATGAGGCGGATGAGGACTGAAGTCCTCACTACAAACTATTAATTAATCCACGCCAATCAAAACATCTGTGGATTTAACGATCGCATACACTTCTTTACCTACTTCTATACCCATGCTTTCATATGAAGACTTGGTAATAATCGAGGTAACTTCAACTCCAGGGGTAATTTCAATGACAACTTCTGCGTTAACGGTTCCTGGTGTAACGTGCTTTACTTTGCCTTTGAGAGCATTACGCGCACTAATTTTCATATTTTACTCACTCAAAATATAGGACTATCTGAGTTTACCTAGTTGTGCCAGGATTAAGCAAGTATTTTATCCTAAAGTTACATTTACTTGCCAAAAGCACTAAAACTTCTGGTTTTCCTCATCAGTGAATTACCATGTTTCTGCCCAATAGACAATTTCTGAAGCTGAAGTATCAATAGCTACGCCGTAGCTGTTGCCACGATGCCACTTGAAACCTGGTTTACCTTGGTCTTGTGCATCTAATACCAAGATTTCGTAGCTAGTTGGAAATGATTCCACCGCAGCATCGCTAGTGTAGAAGAATGTTGTCGGTACACCATTGGGTTGATTAGCATGGTCATTTGTGCTACCACCTTGATATTGATGTTTTGCCAGATGTCTATATTGCGAAAGTAATTTTTCTATATTTTCTGTTGACTTTTTTAGCCGCACTTGAAAATAACTGCTTCCTTGATAAACTCCCGTAGAATAAGCAATACGGACATTTTCAGTACCAGAAGGAATCTCATCAGGAAAGTGTTTAACGTAGTCGTTATCAGACAATATTTGCTGCCGAATTTCTTGATAACGAGATGTATCCGTAATTACTTCAGGCTCATTACTACTGCTAAAGGACTTTCGCAGAAAAAAACTTCCCCCAACAATCCCCAGACTGCCTAAAGAAAGTAAAACTATCATGACTACTTTGACAAGGTGCGATCGCTTCATCGAGTTGGGCTGCTAAATTTCCTAGTCATCTACCCAACTACTAAACTAAATTCGTACTATTGCGGAGACAATATCAGAGATATTGATAAAAACTTTGTGGATTACGGGAAAATACGGGGTTATTATGAAATCTTTGTGAAGTCTAGTGGTTAGAGGTTAGCTGACTTTTCACAGGATCTGGAAAACCTCTCTCTAAATCTCTCTCCTGCGAGGAGAGAGACTTTGAATTCTCCCCCTTCCCTACAAGGGAAGGGGGCTAGGGGGTTAGGTTTTCCGTAAACTTACTTGTCCACATAACGTGAAAAGTCAGGAGGTTAGAAGTTAGAGTAATTAATTTCTAGCCCCTAGCCCCTAATCCTACTATCCGTGAAAGTATCTAAAAAATAGATAAGAAGTGAGAAATAAATAAATATCAAATATTGCTAGTAGCTTTCAAGTATTCTATGTATTAGATCAACGACTTTTTAATACAAAAGGACGATCTAGCTGAGTGGGCTGGGTCGCTTTTTTTTTGAATCTACTGCCTGAGCTACTAGTTGAAAATACTTATCTTATTTGAAAAAAGTGAGTTTAAACAGATCCAGCAATCATTCCGGCTAACAAGACAAAACCAATCCAGACATTTTGCCGGAACATTTCACCATACACAGGATTGGGGAGGTCTTGATTGGTTAAGCGTAGCGACTGCCAAACCCAGCCAATAGCAGCAATGGCCAGGCTAATCCAGAAGACAAATTTCAAGTGAATCAAAACACCTAACCAAGCTAACAACACAATCGTGCCTACAAAGAAAATGCCAATAGCTACAGGAGCATAGTTACCAAAAAACAAAGCACTAGAATTAACCCCAATGCGGCGGTCATCTTCGCGATCGCTCATGGCATAAACAGTATCAAATCCCAATGTCCAGAGTATTGTTGCACCCCATAGTAGCCAAGTTGATTGAGAAAGATTCTGTGTGACAGCACTCCAGCTAATCAACACGGCAAAACCCCAAGCAATGGAAAGTACTAGTTGCGGTACCGGAAACACCCGCTTTGCACCTGGATAAAGCAAAATTACCGGCACGGCTGCCACAGATAACCAAAAACTCAGGGGGTTAAGATAAAAAGCGAGGGCTGCTGCACATGCTAAAGAGATAATTGCCACGACAATCCCCACCTTGATCGACAAAGCGCGGGAAGCAAGGGGGCGATCGCGTGTTCTCTCGACTTCTGGATCAATATCTCTATCCCACAAATCGTTAACTACACAACCCGCTGCACTAGTGGCTAAAGTACCCAATATAATTACACCCACTAAAAGTAAAGGCGGTTTGCCAGAGGCTGCCAAAAATACAGCCCACAAAGCAGGAATCATTAAAATTAATCGTCCTTCTGGTTTATGCCACCGTAAAAGCCGGATAATCACAAGCCACACTGGTTCCTGGTTGCCTTCTGGGGTAATCAACATAGAAATCAAAAATCAAGTAATAACTTTAGATAGATGAATTCACACATCTTTACAACTATAGAATAACGTTATTTGCTATTTATAAAATCACAAACTCAAGTGACAACTGTGAATCAAATACCTAAATAGCCGTCATCAACTAACGCAACCAAAGGAACTAGGGGCTAGAGGTTAGGGTCTAGTATTCTTACTCAGCACTTAGTCTTTTCAAGTCAGTCACTTGAGTTATTAGCAGCAGAGTGAATATTCTTAGATCAAGTAGTTTTTGCACAGAGTCAGACTGAAAATTATTTTTTGTACATCTACCAGTGCCAAGTATCCTGATACACGCCTTTTTACTGTCCTTCCTTTATTGAGAGAAAACTAGATGCTGAATTTAGTTTCTGCTGGCTTAGAGAGTATGACTACTCGATCAGTTAAGCAAGACCGGATTATTGCTGCCATTGATTTGGGCACAAATTCTCTGCACATGGTAGTAGTGAAGATTGACCCGACGCTACCATCGTTTAGCATTATTGCTAAAGAAAAAGAGACTGTCCGATTAGGCAATCGTGATCTTGCCACTGGAGACCTGAAACCAGAAATCATCGAAAAAGCCATTAATGCCCTCAGACGCTTCCAAGAAGTTGCTAAAACTGCTAATGCAGAAACAATTGTAGCTGTAGCTACTAGTGCTGTGCGCGAAGCCCCCAATGGCAGAGATTTTTTGTATCGAGTAGAAGCTGAGTTAGGTTTAAGCGTTGACTTAATTTCCGGTCAAGAAGAAGCACGGCGCATTTATCTAGGTGTGCTGTCGGGGATGGAATTTAATAACCAACCCCACATTATTGTTGATATTGGTGGCGGTTCCACAGAATTAATTTTGGGGGACAGTCAAGAAGCCCGTAGTCTCACCAGTACTAAAGTTGGTGCAGTGCGACTTACCAGCGAATTAATTTCCACTGATCCCATCAGCGATGCCGAGTTTCAGTACCTGCAAGCCTATACACGCGGTACACTAGAACGTTCCGTTGAAGATGTCTTATCAAACATCCAGTGTGGTGAATCTCCGCGTTTGGTAGGAACCTCCGGCACTATTGAGACTTTAGCAACTATCCACGCCCGCGAACAGTTGGGTTATATCCCTTCTACCCTCAATGGTTACGAGTTTAGTCTTCAAGACTTGCGATATTGGGTCAATCGCTTGCGGAAAATGAAGAATATAGAAATCTCTACCATCCCCGGTATGCCCGATAAGCGGTCAGAAGTCATCTTAGCTGGCGCTGTTATCCTACAGGAAGCTATGACTTTATTGGGTATGGAATCTGTGACAGTGTGCGGGCGCGCCCTCCGGGAAGGCGTAATTGTGGACTGGATGCTATGCCACGGTTTGATTGAAGATCGACTGCGCTATCAAGATTCAGTGCGTCAACGCAGTGTTCTCAAACAAGAGGACAAATATCATATCAATTTAGAGCATAGCGATCGCGTGGCTGTATTTGCCCTGAGTTTATTTGACCAAACCCAAGGCACACTACACAACTGGGGAGACAGCGAGCGGCAAATGCTGTGGGCGGCGGCTATATTACACAACTGTGGTCACTATATCAGCCATTCATCTCATCACAAGCATTCCTACTATTTAATTCGTAACGGTGAATTACTTGGCTACACCGAAACTGAAATTGAAATCATTGCTAATTTAGCGCGTTACCACCGCAAATCACAACCCAAGAAAAAACACGAAAATTACCGTAACTTGCTGAGTAAACAGCATCGCCAAATAGTCAGCCAACTCAGTGCGCTGTTGCGATTGGCCGTTGCCCTAGATAGGCGACAAATTGGTGCGATCGCCCGCATACAATGTGAGTACATTCCTCATAGTCAGGAATTGCAAATATTAATTTTCCCCTCTCAACCTGATGATGATTGTGCCTTGGAACTTTGGAGCTTAGATTATAAAAAACCAGTGTTTGAAGATGAATTCAAGGTGAAATTGGTAGCCAATTTGAAACAAGCTCCTGTGGTCAAAATATAGTTTCCACAAAAGATTTGGGTGCGTTACACTGGTTTAACGCACCTACCAAGTTATCTAATGATTTGACATTAACTCTCTCATAGAGGTTAAGATTGATTTCCGCAACCGCGTTTAGAAAAAGAAAAATAATTGCCGGGGAAATCTACCTCCTGCACATCTTCTGACGACACATGACTTATGTATAAAAGCAAACCAACCCTTGAAGATTTTCTAGCTTATACAGAAACAGAAAACCTGGAATTAGAAGCAAAAATGGAGGAATCCTATCAACAATTTCATGCAGAAATTGAAACAAATAATGAACTAATGTCTACTCTGAATATAGAATTTGTAGAACGTCGAGAATTAGGCACAGATGAGGAATATTGTCTACAACTGGATACAGAATTTGAGGACAAGTGACTAAAATACTTGTGTAAGTAATTTGGGAATTTATTCTGCTAATTTTATCTGACTGTGGATGAAATTCCATCATCAGGGACTTCCAAAGAATTAATTTTTGGAAGCCCCCTAAGGAATATGAATTAAATAATATGCAAATCTGTTGTTTGATCTGACATCGCCTTTAAATAAACGTCATTTCGGGTTAAGAACTAAATATCATAAGTAGGACGGCGTAAATAATTAAAGGTTTGTAGGACTTTAGTCCTCAAATAAGGGCTAGAGCCGCTTACTACGAAATGAATTTTAATTATTTTACATTGCTTAACATAGTTTGATTTTTTCTCGCCGACTTACTTATCCAGTAGAAAAATTGTCATGACGTAGGCGAAGCCCATCGTTCGCGTAGCGTCTCGCAGAGAAGATATCGCAGGGAAGCAATGCCAAAACCCCTGTGTTCGCGTCGTTCCAATTTGTTTCACTCGCGGCGGCATATCGTAAGTATTCAGCCAGAAGCGCGACAGAATCGGGTTTGAGATTATCCCGAACTCAGGTAAAATCCCAAATTTATAGTGTAGGAGGATGTTTTTCTAATTTTTTAAATACATTAAGGACTAAAAAAGTTAGAATAGCACCTATTAATCCTAGCTGCCACAAACCAACTCCAGCAGCAACTCCCAAAGCGGCACAAACCCATACAGATGCTGCTGATGTTAATCCATGAATTTCTGGGCGACGAGAGTCTTGAGAAGATTGGCTCACAATTTCTCCAGCACCCAGAAAACCGATACCAGTTGCCACACCTTGCATAACACGGCTGATGGCATTAGCACTTGGTTCGAGTAAAGTTAGTTGCAGAGGTATAATGATAAACATTGCTGAACCAAGACTTACCAGCATATGAGTTCTTAAACCTGCTGGTTTTTTCTTAACTTGGCGTTCTATACCAATAATTGCTCCGAACAACAAAGCCAGGCATAACCTGAAAATAATGTTCAGCAAATCATCGGGTGCAAGGTAGTAAGTATTTGGCAATTGTAAATATGGTAAAAAATACTACATTTTACATGATTAATTAATCATATAGTTTACGAAAACTATCTAAAAATCCAATTTTATAAGTTTTCTTCATATCTCTAGCAACTCAGAATATAGATTAATACTGATTGCCTGAGTATTGATCTGGAAAAAACTACATGCTAGATAGTATTCTACCTCACATTGCTAAATTTCACATAAACTCAAGAAGGACATAGGCTATTAAGGGTTATATCTAAGGTCGCAAACAATAAGGTAAGTAATTTTGTTCAGGTACTTATCCAACATAAATAGGAGAAGCTCTGGCTGATAAATATTTTATAGATAAAAACCGAAAATGTACCAAGGCGGAATACCCATAGCAACAAATAGACAACAGACAACTAACAAATTGAGTGGATAAACTCTACTGGCTGAACCAAATTAAACTACAAGACCGCGCCAAAGTAGGTGACAAAGCATTTTACTTGAGCAGAATTATGCAGCGTGGCTACCCGGTGCTGCCCGGTTTTGTCATCTCCGCAGAAGTTTTGCGACAATTTTTAGCAACTCTCAACAGTCCAGAGTCTTTAGTTGCAGACTTGCCCTATTCTTCTTTGCACCTGGATGTATCTAATTGGCGGCAACTTCAGCAAGTAGCTGGGCGGTTACGTCAGGAAATTATGACAGCAAATGTCCCACAGGAATGGGTGAGGACAATTTTTGCTGCTGCTAGAGAATGGCAAACTAGTCATGTGATTTTACGACCAACTTTGGCATTATCTACAACTACGTCGGCAGTAGGAAATACATCTGGATTGCTGGAGTCAATTTTTTGCCGTTGCCATGAAGAAGCGATCGCCTCGGCTTTAAAGCGTACTTGGAGTCAGCTGTTTCGTGCCAGGAGTTTACTATATTGGCGACGGGCAGGCATTAGTTTACAACAAATTAATTTAGCTGTGTTAGTGCAGCCAGTTCAAAATGCCATTGCTAGTGGTTTACTTAATGCTAATTCGTCGGGATGGACAATCGAAGCAACTTGGGGATCAGAATTAGCGATCGCCAAAGGTGATGTATTACCCGATGCATATTATATTCAACATGAAACTGGGGTAGTACTAGAGCGACATCTAGGCAATAAAATGCTGGCTTATCGTCTTGATGATAGCGCCACAGCGGATTCATCTAATTCAGTTGTAACCGCAGATAATACCGATATGGTGGCCTATGTACTTGAGGAAACCCAACAAAAACAGTACGCTTTACCAGAAGAATATTTACAACAAGTAATCACTCTGGGAACTCAACTTGTGAGTGAAATAGGTCAAAACTTTAGGATTAAATGGACTATCGCTGAAGAAGCCCCAACCCCCAATCTCTACCTCACTCAAGTCAATGCCCCTCAATCTACAATTCCCCGTTTACAGTTCATCAAAGGACTAGGGGCATCAGGGGGGCGGATAGCAGCAACTGCTCATGTAATTGTCAATTCCCACAATAAACCCGAACAAATACCCCAAGGCGTGATTTTAGTAGTATCTGCCATCACCCCTGACTGGTTGCCTTTACTACAGAAAGTCGTAGGTATTATCACAGTTCAGGGAGGATTAACCAGTCACGCAGCAATTCTCGCTAGGGAATTAGGTATTCCAGCATTAGTTAACGCAGTAGACGCTACAGTCCTGATTCACAACGGCGAAAGATTGCTTTTGGATGGTGATCGGGGAGAAGTTTATCGTATCAAGGAAGACAAAGCAGGAGAGGGAGAGACTGAAGAACTAAATTCCCCTTATTCCCCCATTTCTCCATTATCCCCCAATCCCAGAAAGGGTCACGCCACCCCTCACTTACCTATGATTGCTACTGAGTTACTCGTGAATCTGAGTCAGCATAGTTTAATAGAGCAAGCACAAAGCTTACCTGTGGATGGAGTGGGTTTATTGCGTTCCGAAATGATGTTACTCAACATCTTAGAAGGACAACATCCCCAAAGTTGGATCACAAGTGGCCGCAAAGCAGAACTGTTAGAAAAATGGTCTTTTGCAATTATGCAGTTTGCGCGTGCTTTTGCACCACGACCAGTTTTTTATCGTTCTTTAGATTGGCGATCGCCTCCTTCACACGAGTTACCATTATCTACTCATGAACTACATTCTGTAACACATTCGACCTTAGGCGATCGCGGCACATTCAGTTATGTGCAAAATTCGGCGGTTTTTGAGTTGGAAATGACAGCTTTAGCGACGGTACAGCAATCTGGCTACAGTAATATTCACCTCTTATTGCCGTTTGTTCGCAGTGTAGAAGAATTTTCTTTTTGTCGGCAAAAAGTTGAGCAAGCAAGATTAACCCAAGTACCCCAGTTTCAATTATGGATGATGGCAGAAGTGCCAAGTGTGTTGTTTTTGCTGCCAGAATATGTCAAAGCCGGTGTAGCGGGAATTTCCATTGGTACAAATGATCTGACACAACTATTGCTAGGAGTAGATCGAGAACAAGGACAACTAACAACAGTATTTAATGAACGTCATCCAGCAGTAATCAAGGCGATCGCCCAACTGATCCAGATGGCAAAAAATGCAGGAATACCTTGTTCCATCTGCGGACAAGCACCAGCAATTTATCCAGAAATCATTGATCAATTAGTACAACTTGGTATTACTTCTATTTCCGTAGAACCAGAAGCCGTAGAGAGAACTTATAGAGCGATCGCTCGTGCTGAACAACGCTTAATCTTAGCCGCAGCCCGCAAAAAACTTGACTGCTAATGACAAAACTCTAGAAGAGTAGGGCTATACAAACAAAAACTTCCTCCTCAGCCTGTCAGGATTTCAGCCCACGAAGGTGGGCTTTGCTTGTGTAGCCCCAGACTTCTAGTCTGTGGGGCTTTTCTTCTCTAATTAAGAGAGATCACTATTAGTTTGATTAGTTTGCCGTGGCGGAATGCCTATCCTCTGGTGTGGTTGTACCACAAAACTCAAAGATGCTCGTTTCATAATCCAGTACAAACCTGCAAGGATTACAAAGGTAATAGCGATAATTACTAACGGCTGTCTACCAAGCAATTCTTCTATTCCCGTGGTTAGTATGGCATCGGGTTGAGTTACGAAATCCCAACTATTAAAACGCAAAAACCTACCCCAATAAATACCAATGGCACAAAGCGCATGGGTAATCATTTCCGCTCCCAAAATCCATTGGCTTTTACCGATGCGATGTAAATAATAACCTAAATTAATTAAAGATATTACGTAGGCTTCAAACCCAGCTAAAATTACTAGCAGATAAATAGGAATTAGCACCAAGGTAATCATCCACACTGATTCAATCCGGCGGATGTCGTCAACAAAGTGAATCACATCGGTCAATAAATAAGGTGCATTTGGCAAAAACGCAAAGAAAACCAGGAATCCTAGCCACCAAAGCCAAGAACGTCCGCGTCTAGTGCGAAATAACCAAACACTCAAAGCCAAAGGTATAAAAGCCAAAAATAAATTCCAAGTCATCCAACGCATATTAAAGCGTAAGATTTGTAAAAACGTGGCGATCAATTCCTCTTTCATAGTTGCTTACTCGCAAAATGTGTGCAGGATAAAATGTGACTATGAGGGGTGGACTGTGAAAATTGCTACTGTTAATTTTTGAATAATTAGACTTAAGTATCTAGTATAGCTAGAAAATTGAAAGGGAGAAAGGAATCACTCACAAGGATGAGCTGAGATGAGAAAATCAAAAAAACTCCCTGAATTTAATTCGGGAGATGTAGAACAAGTATTAAATTCTGATATCTGTGAATTAACGCATCAAAACTCGACTGCGAGGGCCAATTGCTTGTTTCAATGTAGTGGGTCTGGTAGGACAATTTACAGAGTTTTGTGAACAACTACCTAGATTAATGGCAGATGTTTCTAACCCTACTGGATTGGCAGCAAATGAATTACCATTACTAAATTCTATATTGGGAGTAATGGAGGGTGAGGAGAAATTAAACTCATTGGTATCAATTGAAGGTGTCTGTGAGGTTAATACCTGTGCAATAACGGGTGTCGGTGCTGGGGTACTACTAATTGGCGCTGTGACAGGTGTCGGTGCTGGGGTACTACTAATTGGCGCTGTGATAGGTGTTGGTGCTGGTGTACTAATTGGTGCTGTGACAGGTGTTGGTGCTGGGGTACTACTAATTGGCGCTGTGACAGGTGTTGGCGCTGGGGTACTACTAATTGGCGCTGTGACAGGTGTCGGTGCTGGGGTACTACTAATTGGTGCTGTGACAGGTGTTGGCGCTGGGGTACTACTAATTGGTGCTGTGATAGGTGTTGGTTCTGGGGCACTACTAATTGGCGCTGTGACGAGAGTAGCATCTGCTGGTACTTTGATTGTCAATCTTACCAAGGGCGAGTCATTCATTTCCCAGGTGGTGACGTTTGGTTTACCTGGTAAATCAGACTTGAAATCAAAGACAGTGGGACTTTCACCACCATTGCGATCGCTATATCTTGGCCCTTGTCCACTCACTTCAAAAGTACCTTGATACTGTTGTCCGGTGTTCGGATCGGTCACTACACCTGTGTAAAAGCCTCTTGTGAGTCCAAACTCATCCTGAACTACACCTTGAAATAAAGTTCCTGGTATTCTTCCTTGATAATTGAAAGATGTCAACTCACCGCCAGATAGTACCGGCGAATTGAGGATACCATTGGCAGAAATTACCGGAATGCCTTTAAAATCTACAAAGTAATGCAGACTGCCATCCGTGCGTGTTTGAACTTTTACATAGTCCGATTGATATACAGGAACATAATTAGGATTATTCCTAGTACCTATATTGCGCGAGTAAGCACCACTAGAAACGGTATCAATGCGAGTAATTCGATTATTGAAATTGGGATTAAAGCTAGGCAGTTGGAGAGTTCCTGATAATGTCCCAGTGCTTTGAATGGTAAGTTGAGCCGAAGCGCTGGTTCCTCCTACAGCTAAAATAAATGCAGCCAAAGTGCTACTGCTAATAACTGCAAGACCCAACTTAGTAGCTGATGAATTTAATTGCATGAAAAATTAGCTCCATTAATTTAAGGGAGATGAGAGAGATGAGGCAGAAATGAAAAAATTTCTTCACCCTTGCATCCCTGCTTTTTTTCTGGCGATCGCTAATAGTTGGGAAATACGTACTAGGGGTTTAACCCCTTGTGATTACATTTACATCAGTACAAAATTAAAACCGGAAGGTTGCTCTTAATGCTCCAATTACCAAGGGGTCATTAGCAGCGTTGTGATCAGGATTAAAAATCACGAATAAGCCTGGTGTCACAGCAATATTTTCATTGATTTGGGCGCGATAAAAAAGTTCTACGTGGAGGGATGTATCACTACGTCCGCCCGCTGTGCCACCATCAGAAAAGTTAGGAAAATTGAATCCTTCGGGTAAGGTACTAGAGGTAATTTTGGGGGGTTGTCCGATGAGAACGCCGCCTAAGTTACCAGAACGCAGCAGATTAGGCAAAGCTGCAAATACCATCCAGTTGGTAGTTTCGACGCTACCTGAAAGGTCTACTGGTTTGGAGGATGAAAAGCCGCCCCAACCGCCTAATTGTAAGTTCGGGTTGACGCGCCAGGCGACAGTGGCCCCAACTGCGTGGGTATTAAAAGCTGTTGTTTCTGCGAAAGGTGAAATTAGTTGAGCATCACCGGTGGCTGTTCCTAATAAATCATTAGGGGAGTGGGAGTAAAGATAATGCACACCCACGTCAATGTTATTGCTTGGTGCAACTGTAAGTTGAGCGCCTGCTGTATATTTACCACCAAATAGTCCCGCTTGATTGCGGTTGCCGGGAAAGCTGGGAATTTCGGCACTATAAACGCCCTGTAAACTGAGGCGATCGCTAATTTGCCAGTCAAAACCTATACCGCCAGTGCCGTTACCAATACCCAAAATCGGGTTACGCTGACCAAATTGAGAAATTGCGCCATCACCAGAACCTTCTAGGGGATTAATCCCGCGAAATGTGCTGCTGGGATTAACACCGGCTGTACCTACGACAATTCCCAAATTATCGGAGAGAGAAAATCTGTAAGACAAGTCGTTGAGTACCAGATTATTTTCTGTATTTGACTCAAAACCTAATCGCCCCATGTTAGTAAATACAAAGGGTGCAGACGAACCCAAATTTCCCGCCGATAGCCCTGTTAACAGTAAATCTCGTCCTGTAATCGAAGTAGCTAAGGTTAATTGCACGCTATTTGTGAAAGTTAAATTTGTTTGGCCTTGACGATCTGGTATCCCATCTCTGGGAAATAAATCTACATTTGGACTGTTTGTTCCCTGGACGCTAAAAATTGCTTGACCAAATAGTCTGGTAGTTGTGGAAAACTGATTGGCCTGCAATTGACTAGTTTGGTTTTCTAGACCTGACACACGCTGCTGTAATTGCTGTAATTCTTCCTGAAACTCGGTTTGTAACCTTTGCAGCGCGATCAAATCATCATGATTAATCGTGTTTGTCTGATTACTAGCAATTAATTCTTCAACTTTATCTATACAAGCATTTAAACCAGCGGCAAATTCATAACGACTGATGGCACGGTTACCTTGATAAGTACCAATTGGATATCCAGCAATGCAACCATAACGTTCCACCAACGACTGTAAAGCCGCAAAAGCCCAGTCAGAGGGTTGGACATCATCCAGTTGAGACACCGATGTGATTTGAGACATTGGTTCATCTGGTTCTGACTCTGGGGAAGGCGAAAGAGATGGGGAAAATTCTGCTATGCTTTCTGGTTCAGGTATTTCTGAGATTACAGGACGAGATTTCTGAGATTTAGACAAGATGGAAATGCTTTGAGCATGAGCCTTGTCGGCAACTTTATTAAGTAAATTTTGATACTGTGTCTTTGATTTGGTAGATAAATCTTGAGAACTACTATCCGACGGTACAAATTCCGGGGGTGTGATGTCAGCATCTGGGAATATTTGAGCTAGTTGTCCCTGGGTGGACTGCTGTACCTCTTGTTCTAAATCAATTACAGACTGTTCTGGTAAGTTATGGGGCAAAGAGGTTTGCCCTGCTGTTAATACACCCACCATCAGTAGACTTATCTCACTCATTGTATTCCAGTTGACTGAACACCAATATTTCTTTTGACAGATGGGCTTGGTGTTCCTCAGGAATATTTATAAAAAATAAGTAATAAAAGTTACTTAAATCAAAGTGTTTTTGCCCTGTTCAGTCTGACCAGAAGAGGCAGGAGGAAAGGGAGCGGGGAGCGGGGGGAGCAAGCCCTTTCCCCTTGCGTGGAGCGGAGCGGAACATGGTACAAGCCACACTGACTGGGGTACAAGCTCAGCCCCGGTCTTCCCCTTGTCACCCTGCCCCCTGCCCCTTTTCCTCTTGTTGACCACAGTATTTATTCAAGTCATCGACTAAGGCATCTGATTCTTTACCAGCAGTTGCGGCTGCTGAAGTCAGAGCGGTATCAATTTCTGTTCTCGCTTTTTGGAGTTTTTCCCTACCGGCTGGTGATGCTTCGGCATTTTTAGCTACACCAAGCGCTTGCGCGGCTTTGGCGATCGCTTGACTTAAATTTTCAAATACTCTCACAAAACCGCTTTGAAGTTCTTGCAAATTGGGGTCTGATAAATTCAATTCTTCTAAGGAGCGAGTAATGGCTACCAAATCCTTAGATAGTTGCAAGCTTGTCACCACCTGCTGTCCTTTATTTTGATCAATTAGAGAATTGCCGGCATTCACTACCTGAATTAGTCGCTGACATTGAGAAATTTTGTCTTCACAACCATTAACTAACAAAGCAATACTTAGACCAATAGGAGCAATAACAATTAATTTACGCCACACAGACATTAAGTACCCCACCACCACTAAAACCCAAACAATATTAGCTAATAATTTGATAAATGATCAGCAAAAAACGCTTGGAGTTCATCAACAGTGGGAACTCCAGACAATAAATTAGCTAGAGGATAATCTCACGCAAAGACGCAAAGACGCAAAAGCAAGCCAGTGCGTTGGGGAGATAGCGCATTGAGCGGGTTCCCCAGCTTCGTATTGCTTCCAATCGCTACCAATCTACTGGTAAACCCAATTGGTCTAAAGTATCTTTCTCTTGCAAAAGCGGTTGAATTTCACTATCTATTTGAACACGACCACCAGAGAGTACCAAGGCGCGTTGAGTTACTTTGCCCAACCAATGTAATTCATGGGAGGCAATTAACATCACCTGAACGGGCAATTTTAATAATACTTGTGCCAAATGCCGCCGCCATGCTGGATCAAGTCCATTAGTTGGCTCATCTAAAATCAAAATTGTCGGATCTAGAGCGAGAATCGCCGCCAAAGCTGCAAGTCGTCTTTGTCCTCCAGACAGTTCATGGGCGGAACGGTTGGCGTAGGCTTCTAGTCCAAATTCTGCTAATAATTGCCTGGCTCGATCAATGGCTATGGCTGGTGGTACCCCGTAATTACGCGGCCCGAAAGTAATATCTTCTAAGATTGTGGGCATAAACAGTTGGTCGTTGGCATCTTGAAAGCCAAAACCGATGTAACGGCGTACTTGGGGAAGAGTATTCGGTGTTACTGAGATGCCATTAATCAAGATTTTTCCTGATTTTGGTTGTTTTAAGCCAATCAAGTTTTCCAATAAGGTACTTTTACCAGAACCAGTTGCGCCCATTAATGCTACGCGATCGCCTACATTTAACCGAAAGGAAACTTCTTGCAATACTGGCTCTCGATTGCCATAGGCAAATACCAGGTTTTGCACCTCGACTACAGTGGGGTGGGGGTTACCTGTGGGAATTGGGGGATGAGAACTCAAAGATTTCAAAATAACTGACTAAATTCGGTAAGAAGTTATGGTCAAACAAGCCGCGATCGCCCAAGCTACTAATAAGACAAAACGCTCTTGTGGTCTGAATGTAGAATCTACAGGTAATTTCCCATTGTAGCCACGAATTACCATTGCTGCGTACACACGCTCTGCTCTGTCTAGAGTGCGGAGATATAATGCGCCAATCATCGCCGCGCTGGTATAGCGCAACCATCCCACAGCACCATTTAGACCTCGTAGTTGGGCGCTACGTTGCATCCGCGTTACTTCGTCTAGTAAAATTTCTAGGTATTGCCCAGCTAAAAGTAAATTTTCTTTGATGGCGGCTGGTACAGGTAAGCTTTTCAAGGCGATACCGAAACTATGGGGCGGTAAGGTTAACAAAAAACTGTTCATGGTAACGAGACAAATCAGGGAACGCACCAACAAAAAACTCGCCCGTTCCCATCCTAAAGGCAATGCCATGAATGACAGGAAAATTAATTCTGTACCCAGTAATCCGCCTAATTGGAGCAGGGGTACGCGCAAAAGTGCTGCCCAGATACAAGCGATCGCACCATATACACCCAACCAAGGCCAAGCTTCATAATTTAATAAAGCCGCCCCCACCACAATTACTAATGACAGATGCAAGCGTAACGGCAAAGCAACTTTAAGCATTTTTAGGTTTCACTACCTTGGCAATTCCAAAGGCCACACCAAAGCAAACCACCGCTCCCAAAAGCCCAGCAATACTAGTACCAATGGCCCCTAAGGCTTCGTTTTCGTAGTCAGCAAAAGGTGTTGGTACTTCTATTCGCACTTGTTCGGCTAAGTCGATGAAGCCTACATCTTCTGCTACTCTTTCCAAACCATCAGGCCAACCTGAAGCTACCAGCGATAACACACCAGCCACTAATAAAATGCTGATTACAGGTACTAACCATCCTTGAAATTGCTGTTGTTCTCCAGGGAGTAAATCAGGTCTGGCTGTGGCTAGATAAAACAGTACACCACCAGTGATCAAGCCTTCGCCAATGCCAATTAAAATATGTACCCCCGTCATGGCTGGTAAAACTACGGCTAAGGATGCAGTTCCCGATAGCACTAACTCAATGGCACAAGCTACAGATGCCGCCACGATACTCACACCGGCAGCAATGCCAGCAGCTAGGGGTAAACGCGTTCTTGAGCCACCTAACAACCGTTGCAAGGTTTGGGTTAATATCCAGCCTACCCAAACGGCAATTACGCCTAAGTTCAAAATATTTGCCCCCAAGGCTGTGATCCCACCATCGGCAAATAGCACAGCTTGAATAATTAAGACTGTGGATATACACAACATCCCAGCCCAAGGGCTACCCAAGACAAGGGCGGCTAAGGTAGCTCCCACCAAGTGACCACTAGTACCACCTGCTACGGGAAAATTGATCATCTGGGCGGCAAAAATAAAGGCAGTAGTTAAACCCAGTATAGGGGCGCGACGGATACCAAAAGCTGTTTGCGATCGCGCACTGGCAATTACAAGTGCTATAGCACTAGCTAAACCAGTTACCCCAGCCACGGGAGCAGAAATAAATCCATCAGGAATATGCATGATGTGCCCTGTGTTGAATGTATTGACTTACACAATTTTTTCCGGCATTAAATCTAATAGAGAACAATATTTTTGTTTCCTTTTCAATGCCCCATTGGGGGATTTTATGTATTACTTAGGTAAGATAGACAATAAAATCACCATCAGAT
Source organism: Cyanocohniella sp. LLY (assembly GCA_022241785.1). GTDB lineage: Bacteria > Cyanobacteriota > Cyanobacteriia > Cyanobacteriales > Nostocaceae > Cyanocohniella. Next base: position 22,650 of record JAKOMP010000078.1, read on the forward strand.
AATATAATTGTCTATCTAATTATTAAATTTAGGTCTATATATTAAGGAAGTTTTCTTTGCCTATCCCTTTGCCATTTGTTTCACCTTAAGCATTACAGGTATTTTACTCTGGTGGACAGATAGAAAAATCCGCCAGACGTGGGGATTAAGAGCCTTAAATCCTTGGGTAGCTGTTGTCATTGGTTTAGGACAAGCATTAGCATTGATTCCCGGCTTAAGTCGCAGTGGAATGACCATTTCTTTTTCCTTGTTCACTGGACTCAGACGACAATGGGCTGCTGAATACAGCTTTTTCATTGCATTTCCCACAATTCTTGGGGGAACTTTATTACAAGCAATTTAATTACTAAAAGAGGACACACTCAATGTGGGAATTGTGCCTTTGACAGTTGGTTTTGTGGTGTCTGCATTGGTAGGAATTGTTGCATTACAGTTGGTGTTGAAATTGTTGTATCGCGCCCGCTTTCGCTATTTTTCCTATTATCTTTGGGTGCTGGCTGTGATAGTTGCTTGGGGAACTTACCAAGGAGTCATATAATCGAGGCTACAGATGCAAAAATAGCCTGGCTATATTTAGGTAAACTAACACTCCCAAAATGTCTACAATTACAGAACTTAAGGGAGCAGACATCAATGCGGGATCAAATCCTAAAAACTTAAAGAAAAGCGGTAAGACTGTACCGGAAATTGTCGCCAGTAGTGCCGAAATCGCCAGGCTAATTCCCACAATAATGGCAACATCGAGAGGACCTTTTAGCAACAGGGCAATTCCTGTAACAATCATACCCAAGAATAAGCCAATAAAAATGCCTGCGATCGCCTCTTCTAAAACTTTGCGAAATGCATGTTTTAGCTCAACAGTTCCTGCACTTAAGCCACGAATCACTACTGTAGCCGATTGAGTACTGACATTTCCGGCTGAACCAATTAATAAAGGAATAAAGGCAGCTAAAATAATCACTCGCTGCAATATATCTTCCTGGGTACGAATGACACCAGTGATGGCTGTATTTGCTATTAAAAGTAAAATTAACCAAGCTGTGCGCTTCCGAATCCGTTGCCATAAACTTGTTTGAAAATAACCAACTTCATCGTCAGTTGCTAAGGTATTAGTTGTGTCATTGATTGCAAAAAGTTTTTCTCGCTCATCCGCCGACATTTGAGCAATCAAATCAAATACAGGCTGCTGCTGAAAATTTTCAATTAACGACTGCTGAGATCCTAAATCCTGAGATTTATTATTCTCTGCAATAACACATTCTTTGGAGGTACACAAGTTGGGATTTACAATTTTGTCGTCCTGAACTTGTAGTAATTCTTGTGAATCTGGTGGCATTATATTTATTTGGCAGGCTGTTCTATTTTCTCTTTTAAAAAAATGGCAGAGGAAAAGACTTTGGTAAAAAAGAGGTCTTTTAGCCATTTTTAGTTACTTTTATCAGAGCAATATTTTTTGGAGATATTATCAGTTAAATTATCGATTCAACTCAATTACACCCTCTAAGTCAGCTCCTGTAAAGTTGGCTCCAGTTACATCTGCATTAGTCAATATGGCCTCTTCCAAATCAGCACCAGTGAAATTTGCATTTGTTAAATTTGCACCAGTGAGATTAGCTTCTTCTATGTCAGTGCTAGTTAAGTTGGCGCCAGTGAGGTTAGCAGTACTTAAATTAGCTTTATTTAAGTCAGCATTACTTAAGTTGGCGCCAGTGAGGTTAGCATTGCTTAAATTAGCTTGTTCTAAGTCAGCACCAGCTAAATTAGCGTTGCTGAGATTAGCACCACTTAAATCTGCTTTCTCTAAATCAACTCCTTGGAGATCACAACCAGGACATTGCCGAGTTGTCAGCAATTGATTAACTACACTACCTGCGGTTGTGTTTTGAGCAGGTGGAACCTGTGCTTCTTGTTCAGTACTTACGGGAGGTGGAGTAGATACCTGGGGTTGCTCTGGTCTTGTACATCCAAGAATTATACCTGTACTCATGATCGCCATCGCACTCGCAAGTCTTCTTCCTGTGATTTTCAAAACCATGACTTTTTTACTATTCTTGTACGCAACTTAATAATATTAGCTTAATCAGCAATATAAAACTTCTTTCTTAAGGTTTATGTCTATGGGACGTTATTCTAACTTGCTACTAAAAGTAAGGGAACAAATTGATTATTTTTTGCTGTAAGCGTTCCCCAATTAATTCATCTTTACCTATACCTTCAGTAGATAAAATTTCGTATATTAGCGGTACTTCTAGTTGTAAATCTTCCAGAATATCGCGTTGAGCAAATACATCCTGCGGTGTTCCCTGTAAAATTAATTGTCCTTGATCCATGACAAAAATCCAGTCTGCCCAACGGTAGACTAAATCTAAATCATGGGTAGCCATAAGTATGGTTGTGCCAGCAGCGTGAATATTTTTTAAAGTAGCCATCAAGTTACGGGTGTGTAACTTATCTAGATATGCTGTGGGTTCATCTAGTAATAATAATTCTGGTTGCAGCACCATGACATCAGCAATCGAAACTCGTTTCTTTTGTCCCAAACTGAGATGATGTACAGGTCTTTGGGCTAATTCAGTTAATCCAAACTCAACTAAGGCTTGCTCAACACGCTGTTTAATTTCTGCTGTTGGTAAACCCAAGTTACATAAGCCATAAGAAATATCTTCGGCAACAGTTGATGCTACTATTTGTTGTTCAGGATCTTGAAAAATTAAGCCAATTTTTTGCCGTAACTTAATTAATGATTTGCGGTCATATTGGATAGTCTTTCCCTGCCATTTTAGAGTACCTTTTTGGGGTTTATATAAACCGTTAGCCAATAAAAATAATGTGGTTTTACCGCAACCATTTTGACCTATTAATGCACATTTAGCTTTGTCCGTAATTTTTAAATTTAAATTATGTAAAACTGTTTGTTTTGTACCGGGATAGGTGTAATGTACTTGTTCAAATTCTAGTAATGATTGGTTCATATTCGGAGATTTTTATCAATGCTAAAAATGCAAAGAAAACAAACGAAACCGAGAAAGAATATTAGGACTTACGCACTCGCTACGATTACGTAAGTCCTGAATATAAAGGAAGTAATTTGTTATATAAATGTCAGATGTAATTCTAGTCCTATGAGAATTAAACAGCCAGAAATTGCTTCTATGGCATATCGTTTGGATAAATGATAGCGATGGGAATGCCAAACTTGAAATTCTCCATTAAAACCCCTCGATGCTAAACTTAAGGAAATTTGGTGATAGTTTTCTAGGGTACGTTTGAATAATTGTCCAATTAACAATGATAAACTTTTTATGCCTATGGTAAAATTGCCGTAGCCATTACGAGATTGTTGAGCAATCCATAATTCTCTTGCTGTGTTTAGCAAGACGAAAATAAAACGGTACATCAATAATAAAATCTCTGTGAATAATATGGGAAACCCATAGCGGCGCAAGGTTTGTAAAAGTTCAGTAAATGGGATAGTTAACATCACAAAGTATAAGCAAGCTAGTGAAGCGATGGCTCGTGTGAAAATTGTCATTCCTTGCTCCATACCATGTTGACTAATATATAAGTAATAAAAGCCAAGATTAAACCCCATTATGGCATCATTTTTAATAAGATTTAGCTGATTAATATGTATACCATTAATTACTAAAGCAGGTAAACTTGTTAACCAAAATATAGTAGCAATATAAATTAGTTTCACATAAACTCGAATCGGTATTTTGGCATAAATGACTGTCCAAGTACTAATCCAAATTGCAATTAAAATTTGCACTGGGGGATGTGCTAAAGAAGTGATAATTAATAAAGCGATCGCCAATAATAGTTTTTGCTCTGGCGCTAACCATCGCAAGCGATTAGTGTAAGCCAGAGTATCTATTTGCAGCGTCATCCTTTATGCCTTTGCTGCCGGGAACGTTCCTTATATAATCCAATTACATAACCAATTATCCCAGCACCCACAGCAGCTTGAGTAGTAAATAATAAGCTTTCTACTTCACCGCTGGGTGGTTCAAATACAGGTTGAAACCAAGGTTCATATTCAGGTTGAACTTCCCCAATTGCAGTTTCGGCTTGGTCATCTGCACCTGCAAATTCTGCCTCTCGGATAAATATTAAGGGTGCAACTGCTAAGATGATCACTGCCGCTACCAATAACCAGTTACTCAATTCCTTTTTAGACTGATTCATTGCTTTGAGGTTCCCCTTTAATTAATTTTAATAGTTGGAGTTCTTGAGGCGTATAGGATTGTAACCAGTTCCACACCAACACAGTCAGCAATCCTTCACTAATTGCCAAAGGAACTTGAGTAATGGCAAAAATTCCGGCAAACTTGGCGAATGAAGCGATAAATCCACCCACTGGTGCGGGAAAAGCCAGAGCCAACTGTACCGAAGTAATAATGTAAGTGAGTAAATTGGCTAAAGCAGCTGCTAAAAAAATTGCAATTCTTTGCTTACCACTCAGCTGCACTGTCAGATGATATATCCAGTAAGCGGCAAATGGGCCAGCGATGGCCATAGAAAAAGCATTGGCTCCCAGTGTCGTCAAACCGCCGTGTGCTAGTAATAGCGCTTGAAATAATAAAACCAGAGTACCTAACACCGACATGGCTAAAGGGCCAAACAGCACGGCTCCCAAACCTGTACCGGTAGGATGAGAAGAACTACCTGTGACTGAAGGGATTTTTAGTGCTGACAAGACAAAGGTAAAGGCTCCGGCTAATGCTAAAAGTAATTTTAGTTCTGGGTTAGCTTGGGTGATGCGAGTGAGCGATCGCCATCCTAAAATCAAAAATGGTAATGTTACCACCCACCAAAAAATTGCCCAACTAGCGGGTAAGTAGCCTTCCATAATGTGCATCCCATAGGCTGGTGCTGATGCTCCGACAACTAGATAAAAGCTGAAAACTCCTATCAGTATTAGTGATATAGGCTTTGATGTGATAATGCTTTTTAACAATCTCTCTACTCCATTGATGCTTTTCATTTACAGCAAATTTCAATGTATACCCTAATGAACAGTGCAAAATTTAAAATTCCCCATACCAAAAGCTGATTACTGTAAAAGTGAATTATAAAACTTTCTTTGGTGGGAATTGTCTGCTCAATTCTATTTACTTAATAGTTGAGAATTATTGACAATAATTTTTGAATCCTAATATTATATACAAAATTAATTGCAACTTTTTAGCAACTTCACTGTTGTACTAATAATGTCATGCCCAATAACTCCGCTCTGGGTCAAGAAAACCGTTGGAGTCGCCGTCAACTGTTGCAGCTAGGGTTATGCGGCGCTGGAGTGACTAGTACGGCAGCACTCTGGCGTTTGCTGAATTTAAAAACTCAGTTAAAGGTAAGAGTGCCTTCTATGGACATGGAGACAACTGAAGGCGTCACTAACCCGATGAAGATGCTAAGAGATTTTGATTATGGGACACTCAAGCAAGAAAATGGGCGGACTATTCGAGAATTTCATTTAACTGCGGGTACTTCGACGATTCAACTTAACAGTGCAGTCTCCTACAATATTTGGGATTTAAACGGTCGGATACCGGGGCCGACGCTAAGAGCAAAACAAGGCGATCGCGTGCGGGTGTTGTTTCTCAATAAAGCAGGACACGCTCACTCTTTGCATTTTCATGGCATTCACCCAGCAGAAATGGATGGTATTCGCCCAATAAAACATGGTAGTGCCACAATTTACGAATTTGACGCGGAACCCTATGGTGTTCACTTGTACCATTGCCATATTGAACCAGTTACCCGTCACATTGTTAAGGGACTATACGGCATGTTTATTATTGATCCTCCTACGCCGCGTCCCCCAGCCGATGAGGTAGTTCTAGTTATGGCCGGGTATGACATAAATGACGATAACCATAACGAATACTACGCCTTCAACGGTCTGCCTGATCACTACATGCATCATCCCATTCCCATTTACCAAGATCAGTTGATTCGGCTGTATGTCCTCAATATTATTGAATTTGACCCAGCGGTGACCTTTCATCTGCACGCCAATTTCTTTGATGTCTATCGGTCTGGGATGACTCTGATTCCCAGCGAAAAAACTGACGTGATCACAATGGGTGTAGCAGAAAGGCATATTTTAGAATTTGCTTTTCGCTATCCAGGAAAATATATGTTTCACCCTCATCAGGATGCTATTGCCGAAAAAGGTTGCATGGGACAATTTGCAGTTATCGCACAATGACTGCTGAGAATTGGCATAATTGTTAAATTCTATGTCAATAATTAGCAACTAATTGATAAAAAATATCATTATATAGAACAGTAAAATCTACGGCAAGGCATCAAACCAACTGCTGTTAGTAGTGTGACAACCTTTACAATTTTGCCGGGAGCAAAAATGATCAAATTACGTTATGCCACCTTAGCTGTCGCTACTGCGGTGATAGTTACTCTCAGTGCTTGTAACACCACACCAACCGCAGAAAGTCCCTCCATACCAGCAGCTAGCGCCAGTCCCCAAATTACAAAGGTTGTCAGCCACACTGGTCACGGTGGTAAACCTCAAATTAACATCAACACTGCTATCTTGTCAGAGTTGGATAAGTTTGAAGCCAAATTGGGTGTTCCCGCATTATCAAACAAAATTCAAGCTAGTCGTCCTTATGGCAGTCCTGAAGATTTGGTGACCAAAAAAGTGATTACGCAAGAACAGTTCGACCAAATTAAAGACTCAGTAACTGTTGAGGAAGTATTACTCACAGGTGAAGCCAAAGATGTGGACTACATGACCAAATTGAGTTTAATGAAAGGACATCTTTTGGTAGCACAAGAACTGCTAGAGCAGAATCAGCCCAAACAAGCAGAACCTCACATTGGACATCCAGTTGAAGAGATATATGTTGATGTAGAAGAGCAACTAAATGAGCGTAAAGTCAAAGAATTTAAGACAACTTTGGTGAGTTTGCAAAATTTCGTCAAATCTAATCCCAAAGATGCCAAAGTGAACACTAACCTTACTGCTTCCATGCAAGCAGTTGATGGAGCGATCGCCACCTTACCCCCAGAACAACGCGCCAAACCAGGATTTGTCCTCCAGGTGATTAACGAGTTACTCGATGCAGCTAACGCCGAATATACAGCAGCGATCGCCAACGACAAAATAGCTGAACCAATTGAATATCAAGACTCTCGTGGCTTTGTAGTCTACGCCAATGAACTTTATCAAGGGATTTCTAGCCAAGTAGCCCCAGAAAATCCTGAAGCACACAAAGCAATTGAGGCTAGTTTCACTGAACTCAAAACAGCTTGGCCTAGCGTGATCCCACCAGCCACCGCAGCCAAAACACCAGAGAATGTTACTCAGCTAGTGACAACTATTGACCAAAACTCACAAAAAATTATCAAAAAATCCAGCACCTGAGTTACGCGATCACATTAACTTAATAGGTTGTAAACAACAGAGGCGTTTAAAATAAAAGAGTTAAGAGTGTAGGTTGGGCTTTGAAAACCTGCCAGGAGTATATCTCCTAACTCAGCGCTTCTGCCAACAAAGAATTCAGTTTTACTTGCTGAATCTCCCGGTTAATCCGTGGAGACATGCTGAATTCTCATATCTAGATTCTCCTCAATCTCCATTCGTAACTTTAACTAACAACTGATGCAAGAGCTTGACAACGAAAAAACCATCGACCTGCTAAACGCCATCATGGAATTTGAACTAGCAGGAGTCGTGCGTTACACTCATTATTCCTTGATGGTAACTGGCCCGAATCGCATTCCTATTGTAGATTTCTTCAAAGCACAGGCGAGTGAGTCTCTACTACATGCCCAACAAGTGGGAGAAATTCTCACAGGCTTAGATGGGCATCCCTCCCTAAAAATCGCACAAATGGAAGAAACTTACCAGCACAAAGTCAAAGATATTTTGGCAGAAAGCTTATCCCATGAAAAGAAAGCGCTAGAACTGTACAAAAATCTGCTGGAAACTGTAACCAATGCCAGCATCTATTTAGAAGAATTCGCCCGTGGCATGATTGGACAAGAAGAGATGCATAATCTCGAACTGAAAAAAATGCTCCGCGATTTCAGCTAATAATTAAGGGAGTAGGGAGTGGGGAGTGGGGAGTGGGGAGTGGGAAAACAATTTTTGATGCGCCGCTTCTAGGGCGCTCTTGCTGGGGCGGAGTAACAAGCTCCATCTCAAATTTCTCCCTTTCTCCCTTTCTCCCTTGCTCCCTGCCTATTTTGACATCTTCCCCCCATTATGAATCTGACTACTGCTCTACCTACTTTTGTGATTACACTCCGAGAAGGAGTAGAAGCTGCCCTTGTTGTGGGCATTGTGCTGGCCTTACTGAAAAAAGCTAACCAATCCCGACTCAATTCTTGGGTATATGCTGGTGTCGGTGTTGGCATTGTTATTAGTGCCTTGATAGGTGTGCTGTTCACTTGGCTAATTCAAGCATTAGGTGCAGTCAATCCTCAATACACCTCAGTCGTTGAACCAATGCTAGAAGGTGTATTTAGTGTCCTGGCGATCGCTATGCTCAGCTGGATGCTGATATGGATGACCAAACAAGCCAGATTTATGAAAGCGCAAGTTGAAGGATCGGTGACAGAAGCCTTAACACAAAACTCAAATGCTGGCTGGGGCATTTTTGGTTTAATATTAGTCGCTGTTGTGCGTGAAGGTTTTGAAACTGTTTTATTTATTGCTGCTAATTTTCAACAAGGATTAGTACCAGCTTTAGGTGCAATTGGTGGTTTAGCTGGGTCGACGCTCATCGGAGTATTGCTATTTAAATGGGGTGTGAAAATCAACATCCGCCAATTTTTCCAGGTGATGGGAGTTTTCCTAGTATTGATTGTGGCTGGTTTAGTAGTTTCTGCCTTGAAGCATTTTGATGAAGGTATAGCTAACCTAGCCCTCAGCAGTCGCGCCTCGGAAAATCTTTGTTTCTATTACGAACACTTTACCAAAATCCACTCTTGTGTTTTAGGGCCAATGGTTTGGAATACTGACCAAATCTTGCCAGATGGACAATTCCCCGGTATTATTCTCAAATCTTTGTTTGGCTATAGAGAACATCTGTATCTCGTACAAGCGATCGCTTATGTAATATTTCTATCAACTGTCGGAGGATTTTATTTCCGCAGTTTAACTGGTGGCACTATGCAATCCGCCAAGAAAAATCCAGTCCCTCAACAACCAGTAACTACTACTAATGATTGAGGATAGAAATTTATTCAATCTTCTAACCAAGCCTATAAATAATAATGGAAAAGACCGTAGCTGACCTTCGCAAAGATTACAGCTTGGAAGGTTTAAGCGAAACTGAGAGTGATCTCAATCCTTTTATTCAATTTAAAAAATGGTTTGAACAGGCATTAGCTGCTCAACTTCCTGAACCTAATGCAATGACACTTGCTACTGCTACACCAGATGGTCAGCCTTCAGCAAGAATGGTGCTATTGAAAGATTTTGATGAACAGGGCTTTGTTTTGTTCACTAATTACAACAGTCACAAAGGACAAGAAATAGCAGCAAATCCCCAAGCTGCTTTAGTATTTTGGTGGGCAGAACTGGAACGCCAAGTCAGAATTGTGGGTACAGTAGAGAAAATTTCCCCAGAACAATCTGATAGCTATTTTGAGATGCGTCCGCCCAATAGTCGCTTGGGTGCATGGGCTTCTAATCAAAGTGAAGTAATTCCTGGTAGGGAAGTTTTAGAGCAACAATTGCAAGAATTTCAGCAAAAATACGAAAATCAGGAAGTTCCTCGGCCACCTCATTGGGGAGGTTACCGAGTGATCCCTAGAGAAATTGAGTTTTGGCAAGGTCGCCCCAGTCGTCTGCATGATCGCCTGCTGTATACTCACTTAGATCACAGCAATTGGAAAATTGAGCGATTGTCACCATGAGCAGTAGGGAGTGGGGAGTAGGGAGTGGAGAGTAGGGAGTGGCTGACAGGTGTAGGTTTTTCACGAATGCATCTGAAATGGGGTGTTTTCGTTGATTGAAAACTCATCTTTCCCCTCTGGTTTCCCACTMAAGAACGAAATTTGGTGTTTTCACACAGTTTAAAATTGTGTTTGAGAGTGTCAACTCACACC
>JAKOMP010000079.1 GCA_022241785.1 Cyanocohniella sp. LLY
TAGATTCATCTCATCACATATGCCTGCGACTATGCCGCAGTGGTCAATATCTTGTACCCTGATATCTAATGGTGATGCTGTCATGCTTCTAAAATGCAGCATTTAGGTCATTTTCAAAAATACAGCATTTACGAGCGCACCTGCGAAATCTGGGATCTAGGTCAGTGTTGAGGACTAAAGTCCTCACTACAAACATTTAAACAGTTGTCATTTCTGGTTCTGCTTGAGATAAAGTCCCAAAAAAGTCGTAACGGTCTAGTGCTTCTAAAATCCCCCAGGCGTAATGTCCTTCGGCAAAGTAAATTTGTGGATAGCCACGCAATTTTTCAATTTCTTGGCTGTAGTTACCCACAACCACAGCTAGGGTATTCCCAGCTAGCATTGATTCGTCGTTACCTGAGGCACCGGCTACTAAAAATCGTTTGATTGGTAATCCCCATTTCAAGGCGCAATAACGAATAGCATCTCCCTTGGAAGCCCGAATAGGTAATAAATCAAGATACATATTATGGCTGTAGATGCCTTTGACGTGAAGCCTACGCCGTCGCAGATGACGCATAATTTCTTTGAAGCTGACGGCTTTTGTTTCATCAATAAAGTAGCTAAGTTTGAACTTACCTTGAGATTCCGGGGGTTGCAGCATTACTCCCGGTAGTTCTTCCATTGCTTGACGAACAGCATTAGCGTTCCAATGGTAGCTAATGTGTCTTTGCCAGTTCGCATCTGGAATTACCTGAGGGCCATAATAGATTTCGCTACCTGCTGAAACAATTAGCAAGTCTGGTCTGGGGAACCGCCATTCTTCTAACATCTCTAAGGAAGTTTGCAGATTTCGCCCGGTAGCAATTCCCACCCCGGTTGAGTTACCATCGTTATGCAGTCGCTCGATAAGTCTGTGCAAAGCTTCTTGGTCGCCTAACAGAGTGTTATCAATTTCGCACACGAGAAAACGATCTGCGGTTGGTAAGCGGTTTTGTTCAGGGATATTCCAATCAGGTAAATCGGTGGCTAAGGCTTTTGGCAGGGGACTGAGTACAGACTTAACTCTTCGTTGCGGTAATTGCTGCACTTGTTCCAGATATCGTTCTACGTGACTCACCCAAGAGAAATTTTCTCGGACTCTATCCAATCCATTGGTAGACCAACGTTCCCATTGCTCAGTATCAGTGAGGGCTGTTCGCAGTGCATCCTGAATCTCTTGAATATTCAGTGGATCAATTAACATCCCATTCTCACAAGCCTCTAGGATATCTCGCGGACCACCATCTGATGTGGCAATAATTGGTACGCCGCAGGCTGTGGCTTCGATTAAGGTCAATCCAAATGGCTCAGTTAATGCTGGGTTGATAAAGACTCCCCGTGTTTTGGCCAACAATCGATATAAGTCGGAAACTTCATCAGATTTGTGGTGTTTGGGATAGGCAACGTACCCGTAGAGGTCGTAGCGGTCTATTAATTGAAAGATTTCTGTAAGTACCTGACGAGGGCCTGATTCCATCGTGGTGATGTCATCTCGGTTACCTAAGACTAGGACTAAGTTGGCTAAATGACGCAATTCTGGATCTTCGCCGTAGGCTTTGACAAGGGTACTGACATTTTTACGCACAGCCGGGCGGGAAAGCGCCATAATAATGGGCTTTTGAGGATTTTTGAGAAATCTTTTTAAATCCTCATAAATGGGTGGCTCCTGCCAATCTTTGGTAACTGGGTAGAAGTTTTTCAGTGCTACCCCAGGAGGAATTACAACCATTCTATTGGGCTGATAGTGGTCGTAAATGCCGTACTGCTGTGTTACCTCTTGATGGGTACTGGCGATGACTAATGCTGCACTTGCCAAAGTGTTTTCTTCGGCTTCAATGCGTGTACTAATGTGATAAGTGCTTTCAATGGTTTCTCTTTTGGTTCCATGCTCTAAAAGCCGTTGTTGTTTCACACGTCCCAGGGAGTGACCAGTATGTACAAGTGGTACACCCAACCAACCAGCAATCCGACAACCCACATATCCAGCATCGGCGTAATGGCTATGGATGACATGGGGTAATTTTCCTACTTGGCGCAGATGTTTGAGTAGTTCATCAGCAAAGTTATCTAAATGTGGCCAGAGAACTTCTTTGCGGAGATAGCGACGCGGCCCGCAGTTAACACGAATGATTCGGGCTTTGTCACACAGAACTTCTACGGGTTGGGCATAGTCCGAACTGACTTTGGGATCATTGACTAAACGAGTTACCAGGTCTACACGTTCTACTTGTGGATTGGCGGCTAAAGCTTGAGTGAGTTCTAGGACATACTTAATTTGTCCACCCGTGTCAGCATCTCTTCCTAATTCTAAATTCTTACCGCGCATTAATCCGTGAACACTGACTAGTAGAATATACAACCCTGGGCTATTTGACATTTTGCATTCCTCTAATCTTATTGCATAACAGCCCCGGCACAGCTTCTCATACACATGGCTGTTGACCGCTACAGATCTTAATAAAACTAATTATGCTGATGTCTAAAGATTATAAAACAAATGTGTCAATTTTTGACAAATGGTTAACTAAAAGTATATGAGCTATGCCTCAAGACCAATAGTAATATAAATAAATACACAGTTCAAATAATTACCAGAGAAGCAGAGGGAAAAGGGGCAGGAGGTTGAGAGAGCAAGCCCTTCTCCTGGAGCGACAAGCGTTGCGGAGCGTGGGTAAGAAGCCCCGCCTTTCCAGGGAGCTTGACTGGGCGGAGTACAAGGGACTTCCCAGTCTCTCCCCCTTGCTCCCTTCTCCCCTGCCTCTTTTGATTTGTGCTAATCTAATGTTCTATCTAAATTATATTAAAAATATTTAAATGTTTTATTTTTATCAATGAAAAGTTCCGACAAGCAATGGGAAAAGTATGGTTCTAAAGACCCGTATTTTGGAGTTTTGAGTTCAGATAAATACCGATTCAACAACCTTGACAATGATGCTTATTTAGATTTTTTTAAATCAGGCAACGATGACTTAAAAATTATTATTAGCAATATTCAAAAATACTTAGATGCCAGCTTTGAACCAAGGCAATCATTAGACTTTGGTTGCGGAGTTGGACGAATATTAATACCTTTAGCTAAAAATTCCCTTCATGTTGTAGGTCTAGATATTTCTGAATCTATGCTAGCCGAGGCACAAAGAAACTGTGAACTTAATCATCTGCAAAATATTGAACTAATCAAATCAGATGATGAATTTTCCGGCGTAGCAGGAAGAAAGTTTAATTTTATACATTCGTTTATTGTGTTTCAACACATTTCACCTAAAAGAGGTGAAAAAATTTTACAAAATATGCTTGACCATTTGGAAAGTCATGGTGTTGGTGTTTTACACTTTACATATTATAGAGAAGCCACCCCAATGGAAAAAGTTAAAGAGTGGGTAAATAGATATCTTCCGTTGGTGCATAATTTGAGAAATTTATTCAAGGGTAAAGAGTTTGATTATCCCTTAATGCAGATGCATCAATATGACTTAAATCGCTTATTTTTTATATTACAAAAACGCAACATTCACAAGATATACATTGAAATGTCAAATCACGGTGGCTACATGGGCGTTATCTTGTATTTTCAAATGATAGGACTTACACACTCGCCACGAAAATAAAGGCTTTGAGATTGCTTCCCTACGGTCGCAATGACGGAAATACGTGGTTGGTTACGTAAGTCCTGAAATGATTTAACCGTGCTGCTCACGCAGTATACTATAATCTTAACCTTTGCTATAACAGTCAACAGACTGTGATGTACAGTAATTTTTAGATCCATTGTCCAAAAAGTCACCAAAAAACCGATAGTATAGGTTTTTTGTCGGCACTGATTCTGATATTAATAAACTAAACGACTGGCAATGCTTTTCAGTCCTCCCGAAGCGATGAGGCATGGATGAAAGTACGCAAATCTTGATTTAATATAAACATTATGGCGCTCATAGTTCAAAAATACGGTGGTACATCTGTCGGTTCAGTAGAACGTATTCAAGCTGTTGCACAGCGTGTTTACAAGACTGTAAAAGCAGGAAACTCTCTAGTAGTAGTGGTTTCTGCAATGGGTAAAACCACAGATGGACTGGTCAAAATAGCCAAGGAAATTTCTGCAAGTCCCAACCGCCGGGAAATGGATATGCTGCTTTCCACTGGTGAACAAGTAACCATTGCTTTGGTCAGTATGGCATTGCAGGAAATTGGACAACCGGCAATTTCCATGACTGGCGCACAAGTGGGAATTGTTACTGAAGCTGAACACACTCGTGCCAGGATTTTACATATTGAAACCGATCGCCTGACTCGTCATATTAATCAAGGTAAAGTAGTTGTAGTAGCAGGCTTTCAAGGTATATCTAGCATTCGAGATATGGAAATTACCACCTTGGGGCGTGGTGGTTCCGACACATCAGCAGTAGCTTTGGCTGCGGCAATACAGGCTGATTTTTGTGAAATTTATACAGATGTACCAGGGATTTTAACTACAGATCCCCGCCTAGTAGCCGAAGCCCAGTTGATGGATGCAATCACCTGTAACGAAATGCTGGAACTGGCAAGTTTAGGGGCAAAAGTGCTACATCCCCGCGCTGTGGAAATTGCCCGCAACTATGGCGTTCCCCTAGTGGTGAGATCTAGCTGGACAGATGATCCCGGTACTTGGGTGACATCACCTAAACCCCAAGGGCGATCGCTCATTAATTTAGAAATTGCCCGTCCTGTAGATGACGTAGAATTTGACACAGACCAAGCCAAAGTTGCTTTGTTGCGCGTACCCGATAAACCAGGGGTTGCAGCTAGGTTATTTGGGGAAATATCGCGACAAAAAGTAGACGTAGATTTAATTATTCAATCAATACATGAAGGTAATAGTAACGACATTGCTTTTACCGTCACCACACCCATATTAAAACGCGCCGAAGCAGTAACAGCTGCCATCGCCCCAGCCTTGAGGAGTCAATCTCACCCCAACACTGACGAAGCAGAAGTGATGATAGAACAACATATTGCCAAAGTCAGCATTGTGGGTGCAGGGATGATTGGCCGTCCGGGAGTTGCAGCCAAGATGTTTGCCACTTTAGCTGAAGCCAAGGTGAACATCCAGATGATTTCCACAAGTGAAGTCAAAGTTAGTTGCGTAGTAGATGCCGCAGAAGGCGATCGCGCCGTGGCTGCATTACGTCAAGCCTTTGAAATTCCCGAAAACCAAGACAGAAGTAGAAAAGGATCACAAAAACCCCTCTTATCTTCCCCCACTCCCAACTCCCGTACCCTTCGGGAAGCTACGCTAACGGCTACGCTCACGGCAAGCCTACTCACCACTCCCCTTCCCGTTCGCGGTGTGGCCTTAGATATGAACCAAGCGCGTTTGGCCATTCGCCAAGTACCAGACAGGCCAGGCATGGCAGCGAGGTTATTTGGACTGTTGGCACAGCACAATGTCAGCGTGGATATGATTATTCAATCTCAACGTTGTCGCATAGTTGATGGTATTCCTAGACGAGATATTGCCTTCACCGTCTCGCGGATAGATGGGGAAAGTACCCAAAAAATGCTCACCCAAGTAGCATCTGAATTAGGATGGGGTGAAGTGGTGTTGGATAATGCGATCGCCAAGGTCAGTATCGTTGGTGCCGGCATGGTTGGACAACCAGGTGTTGCCGCTAAAATGTTTGAAGCTTTAGCTCACAACCAAATCAATATTCAAATGATTGCTACCTCAGAAATCAAAATTAGCTGTGTCGTAGCCCAAGAACAAGGTGTTAAAGCTTTGCAGGCGATTCACACCGCTTTTGAATTAGCTGGTAGCGAAAAATTTGTAGTCCCAGCGTAAGAGGAAAAGGGGACAAGAGGACAAGGGGACAAGGGGACAAGGAAGGGAGAATAGAAAAGAGACTTTTCCCTATCCTTCCTATCCCCCCATTCCGCAGTGATTCAGACTACAATTTTCTTAAATTACATAACCAAAATTTTATAAGTAGGATCACTGAGGAAGTTATGAATGGTCAAATTTTGGATGCACGTTATCGGATTCTGAAAGTCCTGAATGTGGAGGAGGTAGTACAAACTTATTTAGTCGAAGATGCTATCCTTCCTGGTAGCCAGTTGGTCGTCAAACAGTTACATCCTGGTAGTGAAAATCTCCAAAATTTGGCAAATCTGCAACGCCTATTTGTACAAGAGGCGGAAACTTTGCAGCAACTCGGACAGGAACATGGACAAATCCAAAAGTTAGTGGCTTATTTTGCAGAAAATTCTGAATTTTATCTAGTTCAAGAATTTATTAATGGTAATAATTTAGCTGAAGAAAGTTTACGAGGAAAGCCTCTGACAGAAGAACAGGTAATTAGTTTTTTATTAGAAGTATTAGAAGTTTTAGAGTTTGTCCATAGCCGTGGAGTAATTCACGGAGATATCAAGCCAGCAAATATTATTCGGCGAGAGTCAGATCAAAAATTAGTGTTGGTTGACTTTAGTGCTGTTCAGGAAGTTGTGACTACTGTTGTGGGCAATCTTGAATATGTCCCTGTAGAACAATTGCGCGGAGAACCCCAATATAATAGCGATATCTATGCTTTAGGGATAGTTGCGATCGCCGCACTCATCGGTTTACCTGCAAACGAAATTTCTAGATTACAAAATCAAAAAAGTCTGGTGACAGGTGAAATTATTTGGTGGAATAAAAATATACAAGTTAGTAAAGAATTAGCAAAAATTATCGATAAAATGGTGCGTTTTGACTACCGGAAGCGCTACCAGTCTGTAACTGAAGTTTTAAAAGATATACAGCAGTTAAAAAGTGGTAAATTAGTCATCCAAAAACCAAGTCAGACAAAAATCTGGCTAATTATGGCAGGGATAGCTAGTTGTATCACAATTGCGATGGCGGCTTGGTTTTTTCAGCCATCTGAACCTGTAATAACTGAAGTTAATGCGGAACAGTTATATGAGGATGGAGTGAGAAATTATCAAGCAGGAAATTATCAAGCAGCAGTTGCAGATTTCACCCTAGCGATTGAACTTGATCCTGAAAATGCCCTGGTTTACAATAAACGTGGTAATGCCTTTTATAAATTGGGAGATTATCAGCAAGCAAAAGCTGATTCTAGCAAGGCGATTACACTGAACCCGCAAAATGCTAGTGCTTATTATGATAGAGGATTTTCTTTGTATGCATTGGGTAAGTATAAAGAAGCGATCGCCGACTACAGCAAAGCAATTGAGTTAAACTCTAAAAATGCCTACGCCTACTATGGACGAGGTTTAGCCCGTGTCCAGATGAAGGATAATAAAGGGGCAAATGAAGATTTTAGTACAGCCATAAGACTACAACCTAATTATACTGACGCTTATTTACAACGAGGTATTCTGCGCCGTCGCTTGAAAATTCAAAAAACAGCGATGCAAGATTTTGAGAAAATAATTAGTATTGATGACAAGGATGCTAGACCTCATTATCAAATAGGTTTAATTCACGCTAGTAATAATCAAAAATACGCAGCTATTAGAGAATATAGCCAAGCGATTAATCGTAATCCCAATTATGCAGCAGCCTATCTAAATCGTGGTGATTTGCATAGTGAACTGGGGTATAGACTGGAAGCGGATGAAGATTATAATACTGTTTTACAGCTAAATCCTCAATGGGCAGCAGCTTATAATCATAGAGGTATGCATCGTTTTTCCTTTGGAGATTATCAAGGGGCCCTTGAAGATCATACCAAAGCCATTGAACTTAATTCTCAAGATGCAGCCGCTTACAACAACCGTGGTAATGTGAATCTGCAAATGGGAAAACATAAAGATGCTAATGCAGATTACTCACAGGCGATCGCTATTAATTCCCAATATGGTTTAGCCTATTATAACCGCGGTGTAACTCGCACAAAACAAGGAAATAAATCAGGTGCGATCGCAGATTTTCGCCAAGCACTGAGACTCTTTCAACAACGAGGCGATAGAGAGAGTATTAAAGATACACAACGGGAGCTTGATATTTTAGAAGGTAGACCATATCCTCCTGAACTCGCACCCAGTCCAACACCAACACCAACACCGACACCTAGCCCTACACGCAGAAGGAGATAAAAATTCAACTATAATTTGGTTCTTCAGTAGCTGTTATGCCAAACTATTAGTTATAGCCTCCAGAGAAATATTAAAAGCGTATCTTTTTTTATCTAAAGCTCTTATAAATATTGACATTTAAAGAGTATTTATTGTTAGCTGTAAATACAAACTGATTATTTTTATATAAATTTACAATTATGGCTAGCAGAAAAGATATTAAAATTTTAACAGAGCTTCTTGATTTAGACAATATAAAAGTTATCTCACATCGCATTCATCCTGGGATTGGAATGATTTTACAAACCGAATCAAAACAATCCTATAGTACTTGCCCCAGGTGTGGCACAAAAAGCCATAAATTACATCAAAATCATCGACATATTGTTAAAGACTTACCATTGGGGGAGAAACAAGTATTCTTAGAAATTAATAGACGACAATTCAAATGTGAAATATGTAAGAAACCGTTTAGTGAAGACCTAGACTTTGTTAGCAAAAAAAGAACTTATACAAAACGACTTGCACAGCAGATAATACAAGAGGTTTTAGACTCGGATATTCATAGTGTATCGTCGAAAGGTATAGTGACGACAGAAGAAATAGAAAGGATGTTAAAAGACGCATCCAAAAAATTACCAAATTTTAAACCCTTGAATCTAAAAAGGCTTGGACTTGATGAAATAGCTTTGATTAAAGGTCATGGTAATTACTGTGCGGTATTAATAGATTTAGATACTTCTAAACTAATTGCTCTGTTAAACGGACGCACACAAGAAGTAATCAAGGAAACCCTGACAGAATGGGGAACAGAAGTGTTAGAAAAAATAGAAGAAGTCAGTATAGATTTGTGGCATGGCTATAAAAATTTAGTACTAGAATTAATGCCAAATGCTCAAGTAGTAGCAGATAGATTTCATGTAATGACACAGATAAATAAAGAACTAGATACACAAAGGAAAAAAGAAAAACGAAATATAGAAGAGTTAATCAAGAAAGAAAAATTAGCAGCAGAGAAAGCTAAATATGAACTAATATTAGAGGGATTGAAGAATAGTAAATATCCCTTGCTTAAAAATGAAGAGAATTTAAACGAGGAGCAATTGAATAAACTCATTCAAGTGAAAAATGTCTCGAATATTTTGAAAGTAATGCATGAACTAAAAGAAAAAATTAGAGCAATTTTTAATAAGACTAATGATTGGTATACGGGAGTCTTTAAACTAGGTATGTGGCTATCGAAAGCTAAAAAATATTTCCCAAATAGCAACAATACTATTATTCGTTGGTTTGATGAAATTATTGCTTACTTTGATTATGGGACAACTAGTGGTGCTGTGGAAGGTATCAATAACAAACTCAAGCTGATTAAACGCTCGGCTTATGGATTTAGAAACTTTGAAAACTTCCGAATTAGATGCTTGTTAAACTGGCATTTCAATTGTTAGTTTAGCATAATAAGTACTGAAGAGCCATAATTAATAACCCCGATGAAGAAAATTTATGTGCATATCATCTAATTTTAAATGATCAATTTCAACATCCAGAAGTAACGTTTGGTTTAATTCATTTTCTTGAGTCTTTTGATATAGAAAAACAAATAAATGCTTTTATTAAAACTGTACCCCAATTACAGCACTTCCAGCAGCTATGAGGTACATCCTCAAAACTGAAAGCTTTGCTAGGAGAGGGGCCGGGAGAAAACCGTATTGCATAATAGCGGGAACCGCTGTAATGATAAATGCACCTGAATGGACAAGAATTATTCAGAATCGAATTTTAAATGATGAATTAGGTTGTCGAATTTATTATAAGCTTTTACATTCTGCTAATTTGAATACGCCTCATTTTCTTTATGAGCTTTTGGAAAAAAGTATTATTGATTATGAAAAACAAGCCTCTTAATAAAGATAGAATTTACGCGATCGCTACGACAATCAAGGCTTTGAGATTGCTTCCCTATGATCGCAATAACGAAAATACGTGGTTGTTTACATAAGTGCTGAAACAAATAAATAGTAGATTTTTCAATTTATATATTAACTTCTAGTCCAGTCTTCTAGTAATAAATTAGGTACTTTTTCAAAATCTCTCCAGTTGCGCGTTACTAAAATGCCATTCACTGAAAGCGCAATTGCCGCAATACGTAAATCTTGTGTACCAATGCGAATTTTTTGATTTCTTAATTCAGTGTAAATATTTCCCGCATTTTCACTAAATTGTAAAACATTAAGAGTATTAAAATCTTCTAATGTATCTTTTAATTTGGCATAAGCTGATACTAATTCATTGGATGAGTTAGCTCTACTAATAATATTCATTCGTCCTCGTATTTGTTCAGAAGCTGTAACGATAGTTATAGCTATATCTTGAGGATTATAATTACTTAACCGCTTAATAATAGATGGCTCACCTCTTTCTAAAAGCGATAAGTGATCTGTATCTAATATTCTTAAATTATTCACATTTAAACTTACCTTAATTAATGAATTTCATCTAATTCACGTCGATATTCTTCTATATATTTGAGCATTTCATCAAATTGCGGGTCATCTTTATATTTACCAGCTATTTTTAGCCAAGGATTTTCTGGTATAGGTGCATCAATTTCTAAAGTCATAATTTTGTCGGTTTCTAACCGATTTTGTAAACTTTGATTGAGTTGTTCTATAGCTTCTGATTCTGTATTACCTAAAGCTTGGCAGTCTGGTAAACCTAGTAATGTTGCTTTAACTGTGCCATCTGGTTGATTTTCAATTAGTACATCATAAGTTAACTTTGGTGTTATTTTGCGAGAGGAGGTTTTATCAGCTAAATTCATAATTTGTATTCTTTAACTTCTTATATTGATTTTAACTTAATCTGTAGTGAGAAAATGAAACCAATTCGCAATTCGCAATTCGCAATTCGCAATTGAATCAGCCACCCACAAGGTGTGGGATTTCTACCTACCTTGGGATACAAGGACTGTTTCGCCCACAAGGGGCGAGGTTTTAAACCTTCACTTTTTTCATCAAGGGCGTACTGCATTGGCGTGAAACACTCAGCAACACAGTTATATTAAGAAAATATTAAATATTTGGATATCTGCAACAAAATATGCATTTACCTATCAACTTGGGAAAGTTGAAAGCAAAAATTTTCATGCTCATTGGCAAGCTAGAGATATGTACTCATCATGGCTAGAGGATTTAGATAACAGGTTCTACATAGTTCTTAATAAATCACCAGGGAAACCGCAAAACGTTTTAATCTTAAAGCTAACTGGGTTAATTTACTGGCAGTTTTGCGGGCGGTACTCTAAGCATGATCACACCAATGTGTCAAGCCTCAAAACAACCCAGATTTAACACACAAATAAATTAAAGGAGTTTTACAAATCGAATGAGCATTAAGGCAAGTGGTGGAAGCTCCGTTGCGCGTCCGCAACTATATCAAACTCTGACCGTGGCGACGATTTCCCAAGCCGAGCAGCAAGACCGCTTTTTGGGAAACGGTGAACTAAGCGAACTAGCAAGCTATTTTGCCTCTGGTGCAAAACGTCTGGAAATTGCTCAGACGCTGACGGAAAATTCTGAAATTATCGTTTCGCGCGCAGCTAACCGGATTTTTGTCGGTGGTTCGCCAATGGCTTTCTTAGAAAAGCCTCAAGTAGAAGAATTGGCTATGGCTACGGCTGGTGCGGCTTCTAGTGGGGGTGTGACAGAAGGAATGAAACTAGGAACCGTAACCTACGTTGAAAGTCGTGGTGGGTTTCTAGAAAATCTTCGTTCCATCTTTAATACATCTCCTGGTGGCCCAACTCCGGCTGGTTTTAGACCAATCAACGTTGCTCGTTATGGCCCTAGCAATATGGCCAAGAGCTTACGGGATTTATCCTGGTTCTTGCGCTATGCGACTTATGCCATTGTCGCTGGTGATCCTAATATCATCGTGGTCAATACACGGGGTTTGCGGGAAATTATTGAAAATGCTTGCTCTGGTGAAGCTACATTGGTGGCTTTGCAAGAAATTAAATCAGCGTCACTTTCCTATTTCCGCAAGGATGCTGAGGCGACAGATATTGTGTCTCAGTACATGGATATTCTGCTGAATGAATTCAAAGCCCCCACGCCTTCTAACAAACTGCGTCAACGTCCCTCTGGTGACCAACAAGGACTACAACTGCCACAAATATACTCTGTAGCAGCAGAACGTCGTCCTAAGTTTGTCATGAAGACTGGTTTGTCAGCCAGCGAAAAAACCGAGGTTATCAAAGCAGCTTATCGGCAACTTTTTGAGCGCGATATTACCCGTGCTTATAGCTTGTCGATTTCTGACCTGGAATCTAAGGTAAAAAATGGCGATATCTCCATGAAGGAGTTTGTTCGTCGTCTCGCTAAATCTCCTCTTTACCAAAAACAGTTTTACCAGCCTTTTATTAACAGCCGAGTTATCGAATTAGCTTTCCGTCACATTTTGGGACGGGGGCCAAGTAGCCGTGAAGAAGTCCAAAAATACTTTGCGATTATTTCTAACGGCGGTCTACCAGCTTTAGTAGATGCTTTGGTGGATTCTGACGAATACAGCGACTACTTTGGTGAAGAGACAGTACCCTACATCCGGGGTCTGGGTCAAGAAGCCCAAGAATGTCGTAACTGGGGGCCGCAACAAGACCTGTTTAATTACAGTGCGCCTTTCCGCAAAGTACCTCAGTTTATTACCACCTTTGCTGCTTACGATCGCCCACTACCAGACCAACATCCCTACGGTTCCGGTAATGACCCCTTGGAAATTCAGTTTGGGGCGATTTTCCCGAAAGAAACTCGCAATCCCAGCAGCAGCCCGGCTCCTTTTGGTAAGGATACCCGCCGTATCTTGATTCACCAAGGGCCTGGGATTAATAACCAACTGAGTAATCCCCAAGCACGGGGTGAAGCTCCTGGTAGCCTGGGACGCAAGGTGTTTAAGCTGGATCAAGTTCCTTCGACTCTCAGCAGAAAAGGCGGTAAAGGTGTCAGCGTCAAGTTCTCTGAAAGCTCTACCCAAGCAGTAATTAGAGCAGCTTACCTGCAAGTTTTTGGTCGTGATGTTTACGAAGGTCAACGACTGAAAGTAGCAGAAATCAAGCTGGAAAACGGCGATATCTCCATGAAGGAGTTTATCCGCATATTGGCGAAGTCGGATTTATTCCGCAAGCTGTACTGGACATCACTGTATGTGTGTAAGTCCATCGAGTACATGCACCGCCGCTTGTTGGGTCGTCCGACTTACGGTCGTCAAGAAAATAACAAGTACTTTGATATCGCCTCCAAAAAAGGTTTCTATGCGGTGGTTGATGCCATCCTAGATACCGATGAGTACAGCCAAGCCTTTGGTGAAGATACAGTTCCTTACGAACGGTATTTGACCCCGGCTGGTGTATCGTTGCGGCAATTACGCGTTGGTAGTATTCGTGAAGATGTTGGTGCTGCGAAGGTTGAAAAACAAGAAACACCACGCTTTGTTGAATTGGGTACAGTTACCGAAAACCGTACAGAACCCGATATTCAATACCGAATTAACCAAGGCGTTACCAAGAAGCGCGAACAAACCAAAGTCTTCAAATTGGTGGCGAATACCAGCAACAAAGTTGCAGTGCAAACTTTGATCAGCGCCGCCTATCGCCAAATTTTCGAGCGCGATGTTGCACCTTACATCATCAAAAACGAGTTTACAGTTTTAGAAAGTAAGCTCAGTAACGGCGAAATCAGCGTCAAGGAATTTATTGCAGGTTTGGGTTACTCCAATCTTTACCTGAAAGAATTCTACACACCTTATCCCAACACCAAAGTAATTGAGTTGGGAACCAAGCACTTCTTAGGACGTGCGCCTTTAGACCAAGCAGAAATCCGCAAGTATAACCAGATTTTGGCTACTCAAGGGATTCGGGCGTTTATTAACGCAATGGTCGAGAGTGTTGAATATAGCCAAGCATTTGGTGAAGATACGGTGCCTTATCGTCGCTTCCCGACTTTACCTGCGGCTAACTTCCCCAACACACAAAAGCTTTACAACCAACTCACCAAGCAAAACAAAGATTTGGTTGTGCCTAGCTTTGAAACAGTGAAGCCCCGCATCGAGTCGGCGAAGACACCAATTTTAGCGAAGGCGATCGCAGATTTGGCAGCCCAAGCTAAGTCTATGGATAAGACCAAGCCGTTGTTCATTGAGTTGGGTCGTTCCTTCAATGATGGTCGTGGTCAATCGGTAGAAGTGGGTGTGGGTACAACTCGCCGTAAACCTGCACGTATTCACCGCATGACTGTAGGTGGTAGCCAAGCTGAAAAGCAACAGGTAATCAACGCCGCTTACTGTCAAGTGTTGGATGTATTTAGTGGTCAGGTTCCTGAGGACTACCGCCGTTCTAACTTAGACAGCAAACTGCGGAATGGCGAAATTTCTGTCCGGGAGTTCGTTCGGGAACTAGCAAGTTCAGAAATCTACCGTAAGCGGTTCTATACGCCTTATCCCAACACCAAAGTGATTGAATTCCTATTCCGTCACATATTGGGACGCGCACCCGCTACACAAGGCGAAATCCGCCAGTATAACAAACTGTTAGCTGATAGCGGTTTAAGAGCCGCTGTAGAGGCAATGGTGGATAGTCCAGAGTATGCCCGCTTCTTTGGTGAAGACGTAGTACCTTACCCACGCTACCCATCTTTACCAGCTGGTAACTACCTCGGTAGTGTCCAAGCGGCTGCTGACTTAGTGAAACAATCTTGGTCTAGTTTGTCACCTGCTGTACTGACAGGACGACCAAGCGATCGCTAAAGACAAGGGAGTAGGGAGTGGGGAGTAGGGGTTTATCTTCCTCATCTCCCCTATCTCCCTCATCCCCCTCATAAACCCTCCGCAACCTTTTGTAGTAACGCTTTCAGCCAGCAAGTGTGATTGCAAATCTGAAAAGTAATATTACAAACTATTAAGAGCAGTCATAAATGCTCTACAGAATGCCGGAAAATATTTTGCGGAAGGTATGTTGCGCTCTCAAGATTGTTGAGTTGTATTTACTCAAGCAAACTTGTAATGTTACAGCTATGGCAGTTGCGTAACTGTTTTATCTGACACAACGAGAAAACAGCAACTCTACCAACCAAATTTTAAAGTCGCACCAGTTTAATCAAATTCTGGTTTCATTAGTACTGGAGGAATCCATTAATGAGTATCGTCACGAAGTCCATCGTGAATGCTGATGCAGAAGCCCGCTATCTTAGCCCTGGCGAACTGGATCGGATCAAAAGCTTTGTTTCTGGTGGTGAACGTCGCCTCCGCATCGCTCAAGTTTTGACCGACAACCGCGAGCGCATTGTTAAGCAAGCTGGCGACCAATTGTTCCAAAAGCGTCCTGACGTTGTTTCTCCTGGTGGAAACGCTTACGGACAAGAAATGACCGCTACCTGTCTGCGTGACCTAGACTACTACCTCCGCCTTGTCACCTACGGAATTGTTTCCGGTGATGTTACCCCCATCGAAGAAATCGGCGTTGTGGGTGTTCGCGAAATGTACAAGTCCCTCGGCACTCCTATCGATGCTGTGGCTGGTGGCGTTACCGCGATGAAGAATGTTGCTGCTACCCTGTTGTCTGCTGAAGACTCTGGTGAAGCTGGCGCTTACTTCGACTATCTAGTCGGTGCGATGCAGTAAGCTGAAGCTATTTTTACTTCTGCTGAAACACAAGTATTGCAATAAGGTTGGAAATAAGGAAATAACAACATGCAAGACGCAATTACCTCCGTCATTAATGCTTCAGATGTTCAAGGCAAATACCTTGACACCGCTGCACTAGAAAAGCTCAAAGGCTACTTCGTAACTGGTGAACTGCGCGTTCGTGCAGCTACCGCCATCAGTGCTAACGCAGCTGCCATCGTCAAAGAAGCTGTAGCTAAGTCTCTGCTATACTCTGACATCACTCGTCCCGGTGGTAACATGTACACCACCCGTCGTTACGCTGCTTGTATCCGTGACTTGGATTACTACCTACGCTACGCTACCTACGCTATGCTAGCTGGCGATCCTTCCATCTTGGATGAGCGCGTATTGAATGGCTTGAAAGAAACATACAACTCCTTGGGAGTTCCCGTAGGTGCTACTGTACAAGCTATCCAAGCTATCAAAGAAGTAACCGCTAGCCTAGTAGGCCCCGATGCTGGTAAAGAAATGGGTGTTTACTTAGACTATATCTCCTCTGGCTTGAGCTAAAAGCTGGTTTGTACCTAAGAGATTAGGTGCAGCTTTATAAGGTCTGGAAATCAATTGTGAGTGCTAGAACGTTTTATTGCTTATATGTTGAATGAGTGTTAACGGTCTAGTATTGATGCTTGATTTCCAGGCTTGGAGTGATTAATTTAAACATTTGCATAAAATACACACTCCCATTTTTGTTTGAAATAAAAAAGCTTTCACAATCACAGTAGGAGAAGAAGAATATGTCGCGATTATTTAAAATTACTGCTTGTGTACCCAGTCAAACCCGGATTCGTACTCAAAGAGAGCTACAAAACACTTACTTTACTAAGTTAGTTCCTTACGAAAATTGGTTCCGCGAACAGCAACGCATTCAAAAAATGGGCGGAAAAATCGTTAAGGTAGAATTAGCAACTGGTAAGCAAGGTACTAATGCTGGTTTGCTGTAATTAATTGTTATTTAACAAACATCATTCTAGGGAGTTGCTAAGAGGTCAAAGTAGACCTCTTTTTTGTTGAATATAAAACTAATTTGTAATGTCGTAGCTATGCCGTTAGGCTTATCACTCGTCATTTTACAGATTTAAAGTAAAATTTTATACAAATATTTATATTTGAAGGCAAAAAAATTATATTCAAGTTTGAGTAAAATTCAAGAGACGATAATATTTAAGATAATATTTTCAAGTACCATCAAATTAGTAGTATGGCATAAAACTTCATGGTTATACGCTTCATTTTGAGTGACTATGTTGAACAAGCGATTGCTCAGGCAGTTTATGACAAATTGGAAGATGGTACATTTGTAGGTAAAATCCCTATTTGTCAGGGAGTTATAGCTTTTGGCTCAACATTGCGCGAGTGTGAAAATGAATTACGCTCAACACTAGAAGACTGGATTTTGCTGGGGTTGAAGTTGGGACATTATTTACCAGTAATTGATAATATTGACCTTAATAAAGAGCCGACCCTTGAGCCGATGGATACCGTGTAAGCGTCGAGATTTTGTACAAAAGTTACGGCGTATTGGCTTTGAAGGGCCTTATTCTGGAACAAAGCATCAATTTATGGTTTATACACAACATCGTCTAACAATTCCTTCTAACGATGAGTATTCTGTACCGCAACTACGAATGATGATACGGGAAGTTGCGGTGATTTTGGAACGTGAAATTACTTTAGAAGAATGGAATAGTTTTTAAATTAGGTGCGTAGACGTTTGCTGCTTGTCGT
Source organism: Cyanocohniella sp. LLY (assembly GCA_022241785.1). GTDB lineage: Bacteria > Cyanobacteriota > Cyanobacteriia > Cyanobacteriales > Nostocaceae > Cyanocohniella. The sequence continues at coordinate 17,512 of JAKOMP010000079.1, forward strand.
TAGATATCCTGCTCTAGACTTGTCTATATACCTTACAATCAAGTAAGGAATTTAAGTAAGGATTATAGTCATGGCTAATGCAAAGATTACTAGCAAAGGACAAGTTACTATTCCTAAAGAAATCAGAGATTATCTAAATCTTGATACTGGGAGTAAAGTTGATTTTGTCATTGATGAAAATGGCATAGCCAAACTAATACCCCTAAATGTTCCTATCAAAAGCTTATCTGGGATTTTACATCGTCCAGGAATGAAAAGTGCAACTTTAGAAGATATGGAAACAGCAATCAAAGCAGGTGCAAGTGATTGGAGTTGATACAAATATTTTGGTGCGCTACCTCACCAAAGATGATGAACAGCAGTGTCAAAAAGCTGCTAAAATTATCGAAGGAGAGCAATATTTTATTACTAATATAGTGCTTTGTGAGTTGGTTTGGGTTTTACTTGGAAAGCCTTATCAATTTAATAAAGAAGAAATTATCAACACTATAGATTTGATGTTGCAGTGTTCGACGTTTGAGTTAGAAAACCGTTCTGTAGTTTATTAAGGTTTGCAACGATTTAAACAGGGAAAGGCAGATTTTTCTGATTACTTAATTGGTGCGATCGCTCAACATTTTGGTTGTAGTTCGACAGCAAGTTTTGACAAAAACTTGAAAAGCGAAAAAGGATTTAATTTATTAGAATAATAGTCTGATATCATTCAGGCGATAAGCCTAACGGCATAGCTACGCTTACCGCGCAGCGTGCGTTTTACGCAATCGCCTGGGAATTTACTATAAAAACCTCTTCTCTGAGCCTTTGCGTCTCTGCGTGAGTTTTAAATAGCAATTGCGAATAGAGGCTCAAATAATAATTTACCTTTATTGATTTTTTCTAGACAAGCGATCGCTATAATTATCTCTCAATTTTCACAGGCGGTGTCTGATAAAATTTAACAGAAGCGATCACCACCGTTACCGCCAGCTAATTTCAACCTGCACCATGATCTTTGTCTGCGAGCGCACCTTTGGACAAAGGAAAGCCAACGCCTCAACTTTTTCTCTCGCCCACAACTCTAACTCTGGTAAATCTAGTGCGGGGCTTTGGTTTAACTGCAAATACTGAAGTATCAACAGACACAAAAGAAATCCAATTTGCTGATGAGCGATCGCGTAAAACGCACGCTGCGCGGTAAGCGTAGCTATGCCGTTAGGCTTATCGCTCTGGAAAATCCCTATATAATGTAATCATCATCCTATCGAATTAGGAAAAATTTGTATGCTAACCTCTAATACAAATAAAGCATTATATGAACAAGATTTTTATCTATGGATACAAACGACTGTTAAATTATTAAAAGAGAGAAATCTAGAACAATTAGATATTGATAATTTGCTGGAAGAAATCGACAGCATGGGTCGGAGTGAAAAGAAAGAATTAAAAACTCGATTAATAGTGTTAATTGAACATTTATTAAAACTGCAATTTTGGATTTTAGAGAAAGATGATAATGCTAGAGGTTGGCGTACAACTGTTGTTGAGCAACGAAGACAAATATTGTATATTCTTGCCGATAGCCCTAGTTTGAAATCTATTCTCAATCATATATTTATAGACTGTTATACAGATGCCAGAAAAGATACAATTAGAAAATATCAACTCTCCTCTGAACTATTTCCTGAACAGCCACCTTTTTCTCTAGAACAGGTTCTCAACGAAGATTTCATACCCTAAATTTTAGTATTATGGATGTTTATCAAGTCGAGCGATCGCTTGAGTCAGCTCTTGATTCATTGGTAATTTTTCATTGATTGATTATTCTACAATTTAAGTCGAGCGATCGCTGTATAATTATCTCCGATTCATGACTATAGATTTGATTCTGAGGATTGTTTACTCTCTACATCCTGAAAGTCTTGAATTTTGGCATATAAACTAGTAACTGTTTCTTGAGCAAATAGCTTTTCTTTAAGTTGTAAATAATCGCCTTCACTTAATTTACAGGTAGCCCCAAATTTCATTACTTTCGATGGTTCTAAGTGCGTGAGTAAAACCTGCATTACTTCTTGAAGATTTTCTTGTTCATTGATAACTTTAATTGTCATCTTTTAAAAATTAGGTAATAAACCTGCTTGTTTGCAAATTTCATTGGCAGTAATGCGATCAATGGTACGATGCCTTTTTACAGGAATAGTTTTTGTCTCATTACTATAAATGGAATGATTTCCTCCTTCTCTTAACAAATAGAATCCATTCCGTTCTAAGTATTTAATTAAATCTTTTCGTTTAACTGACACACTCAAACCTCGACAGGAATTTGTTCGAGTAAAGAATTGCCTGTAGGAATTTCTTTATTTTGTTGACGATAGGCAAGAATCATTTCTTTGGTTGCATCTTGTAACATCGCTCGACATTCTTCTAGAGTTTCTCCCTCAGTGATGACTTCTTGCCATTCAATGAGTTGTCCCATATATCCGCTATTAGTTTTTGTATATTTTGCAGTGTATGTAATTAACATCAGGTAGTTATGAATGTAATTCTATAATTTATCGTAGTTTATTTTTTTCTAGGCAAGCGTTAGTGTAGATATCGCAATCATCATCGTCTGTGAATGATCGCTTGTACAATACCATGAATAAATTTTATCCTGAATTTTGTTGACTGTAAGCTGCCAAATTTTCACGAAAAGTAACAGTATTGGGATGATTGTCTCCCAGCAGGCGTTTACTCAGTTCTAAAGCTTGGAGTAACAGGGGTTCGGCTTGGTCGTACCGTCCTTGGGAATTATAGAGTAATGCTAGGTTATTGAGGCTGGTGGCGATATCGGGATGATGATCTCCCAACAGGCGTTTTCTCAATTCTAAAGCTTGGAGTAAAAGAGGTTCGGCTTGGTCGTACCGTCCTTGGGAATAGTAAAGTAATGCCAAGCAGTTGAGGCTGGTAGCTACATCGGGATGATGATTTCCCAACCAGCGTTTTCTCAGTTCTAAAGCTTGGAGAAAAAGGCGTTCGGCTTGGTTGTAAAGTTTTTGGCAATTGTAGAGTAATGCCAGGTTATTGAGGCTGGTAGCAACAAGGGGATGATTGTCTCCTTGCAGGCGTTTTCTCATTTCTAAAGCTTGGAGATACAGGTATTCGGCTTGGTCGTAGCGCCCTTGAGAATCGTAGAGTGCTGCCAGGTTGTTGAGGCTGGTAGCGACTGAGGAATGATTCTCTCCCAGCAGGCGTTTTCTCATTTCTAAAGCTTGGATTAAAAGAGGTTCGGCTTGTTCGTAGCGCCCTTGAGAATCGTAAAGTGCTGCCAGGTTGTTAAGGCTGGCGGCGATTGAGGGATGATTGTCTCCTAGCAGGCGTTTATCTAGTTCTAAAGTTTGGAGATACAGGGGTTCGGCTTGGTCGTACCGTCCTTGGAAATAGTAAATATATGCCAAGTCGTTGAGGCCGGTGGCGACGGAAGGATGATTGTCTCCTAAGCGGTCTTGTGCGGTTGATAAACACTGCTGATTCCAAGGTTGAGCTAGGGTATACAAACCTTGTCCTTTATAGAATTTGCCTAAGCCAACGAAAGGCAAAATTAAATCTTCATCACTAACGTATTGAATGAGATGATTTGCTACTTCAGCTAAATGAGGTATGGCGAGGGAAACAGCATTAATTTCCTTAAGTGTAGGAGTGTCGGGAATTTCTTTGGCGACTGCTACTATTACCTGACAAAGCGATCGCTTAAATTCCTCTGCCTGTTCTAAACCTGTAAGCTTATATTGGAAAAATTCCCGCAGCAATGGATGTAATTGATAAATTCCCTCACCTTTGCGCTGGAGTAAATGCAGATTCAATAACTTATCATCCCGAATTTCCTCTAACTTCTCCTCATCTCCCTCTGGTAAGCACTGTTCTACTAATTTCCAGGGTATGGGTGCAGCAGCAAATAAACTGAGTAAACAGCCTAATTGCTGATCATCTTCTGCTAATTCTTGCCAACTCAACTCAAAGGCTGCTTGCACTCCCCTTTGTGCTGTCATATCGGCTTCTGGCTTGACAAGTGCAGGTTGTTCTAATCGCTTTTTCTCCAAACGCTGCATCATTGCTGATAAGGACAAATCCTGTTTCCGCGCCAGATATCGCCCCACCAACTCTAAACCCAAGGGTAAATATCCCAACCATTCACATAACTGTTTTGCTACATCTAATTCTTGCTCAATTCGCTCTGGTGTTTCTGCCAGCAAAGACTTTAATAACTCTAACGCTGCATCTGGTTGTAATACATCCAAAGATAATTGCTTGATGGATGCACCTAACTTTTGGCGCGTAGTCATCAATACTTTAAATCTGGAAGATGCGCCCTGTAGGTAAGGTTTAATTTGCTGGTAATCTGTGACATCATCCACCACTAGCAGCACATTACCCTCACGCCAATTCCGCCAGCAGTATTGTACTTGTGCGGCTAAATCAAATTCTTTTGGTGGGTTTAAATCAAGGTGAGTTCTAGCAAACTGGACTACTTGGACACCTATATCTTCTGCTTTCTCTTGTAACCAGCAAATTCCACCTTTGTAGGTTTGGCGCTGAGTCATGGCATATTGTAAGGCGAGTTCTGTTTTACCCAGTCCACCCATTCCCGCAATTGCTGCAATGGCGACTTGGTTATTGTCTTGCAAAAGTTTGTCGAGTTTTTGCAGTTCTTCATCACGCCCGACAAATTTCACCACCCCACTCAGGGGTAAATTTTGCGGTATTTCATCAGGGGGATTTGACTTTACCCGTTCCCGTTCGGGCGACTGTAGTCAGTTGTATGTGTTGTGCTGTTCTGTAATTGTGATTTGTTGGGCAACCATTGCCCCTTTTTCGGCTTGTATACTTTCTGCTAACTTAGCAAAGTTATTAACAATTGATGGCTGCGCTTGGATTTCTGTTGCTAATTTTTGAATTTCTTCAGCACTTTGGGACTGATCTTTATTGACTGTTGCTTCAACTTCTCTCACTGATTGAGCAATTTCGGTATCCCAGTCTGCGGCTTGTTTCAACTCCAGTACAGCTTGACCATAATCTAAGGGCTGCTGTGTATTTTCCTGTGACGTATTCGCTAAAAAGGGCAGCTTATTTTTCTGGCGTAACTGTGCAATTAACTTATTACTTTCTGCTAATGCAGCTTCCCCTAGCTTTTCGCCTGTTTTTTCTAAGGCTTTAGTTAAAACTATTGTAGCGATCGCAGTTGCTACGGCCGTTAAGGTTACTGGTTCCATAAGTTAGCAATCATACGAGTTTATACTTATGTTCCTCAGTTTAACAGTTCCTCAATAGCCGTGACTTTAGTCATTGTTCATTTAAGACCGAAGCGGATTTTAGATAAAAAATCTAAAATCCCCAATCGATTTATCGATTCACAGCCGCTGCTTCTCGCGCCGCAGTCGCCTGATCGGGATGAATACCCAAACGTGTGAGATTAATTCGTCCTTTATTGTCAATTTCTCGCACCTTGACAATAACTTCATCTCCCACGGCTACTTCATCCTCTACTTTGCCAACCCGGTAGTCAGCTAGTTGAGAAATGTGGATCATACCTTCTTTCCCAGGCAAAAATTCCACAAATGCACCAATGGGGATAATTCGCGTCACACGTCCTACATAAACATCACCTTCATGTAGTTTGCGAGTCATACCTTGAATGATGTTGCGGGCTTTCTTGGCCTTGCTTTCATCCAACGCAGAAATTGTCACAGTACCATCGTCTTCGATGTCAACTTTCGCACCAGTTTCTTCCGTGATCCCTTTAATGGTTTTGCCTCCAGGCCCAATGACTAGACCAATCATGTCTGAATCAATCTTGATTGTTAGCAGACGTGGAGCATAAGGTGAAGTTTCTATGCGTGGTTGTTCGATGGTCTGAAGCATTTTCTCCAGAATGTGCAACCTGGCTGATTTAGCTTGGTGGATAGCTTGGGAGATCACATCCAAAGACAACCCTGAGATTTTCATATCCATTTGCAGGGCGGTAATACCAGTGTCTGTCCCAGCAACTTTGAAATCCATGTCGCCTAAGAAGTCTTCAATTCCCTGAATATCTGTCAGGACTCGGACTTCATCGCCTTCTTTAATCAAACCCATTGCTGCACCACTAACGGGTTTAAGAATGGGTACACCAGCATCCATTAACGCGAGGGTGGAACCGCACACCGAACCCATAGAAGTGGAACCGTTGGAAGAAAGCACTTCGGAGACGACCCGAATCACATAAGGGAATGCTTCTTTTGGCGGTAGCACCGGTATCAGCGCCCTCTCGGCTAAAGCACCATGACCAATTTCGCGCCTTCCTGGGAAACGCATAGGTTTAGTTTCCCCAACTGAGAAAGGAGGGAAGTTGTAGTGATGCAAATAGCGTTTAGATTGGTCTGTTTGCAGGTCATCGTTGAGGTTTTGAGCATCTCCGGGAGTTCCCAGGGTACAAGCGGATAATACTTGGGTGAGTCCCCGGTTAAATAAACCACTGCCATGAACTCGCTTAGGTAAAACACCAACTTGACAAGAAACAGGGCGCACTTCATCTAGTTTGCGACCATCAACGCGCACATTGTCGTCAACAATTTGACGGCGCATGAAGTGCTTAGTAATGTCTTTAAAAGTATTACCAAGTGTCTTGCTGTTGGCAGTTGCAGCAGTACGGACTTGATCATCTTCTGGTAATTCGGCGATCGCCAGGGAAATTTGTTCTTTCACAGCATCCAAAGCAGTATCGCGTTCGGCTTTGCTGTATTCAAATTGAGACAGAATTTTCTTAATCTCATCGCTGGCGCGATCGCGGATATAATTTTCTAGCGTTGGGTCTGCCTCTGGTGGTGCTTCTTGCACTACTTCCAGACCCAATTCTGCTAATAAATCTAGCTGCGCTTGAATTAAATCTCGCACTGCTTCGTAACCAAAGTCAATTGCTTCGATAATATCTTGCTCTGGCAACTGATTGGCACCCGCTTCCACCATGATTACACCGTGGGGTGAACCGGCTACTATCAGGTCTAAATCACCGTTTTCGGTTTCTGCATAGGTGGGGTTAATAATGAAATCATCTCCCACTAAACCCACTCTCACTGCTGCCATTGGCCCATTGAAAGGAATTTGGGCGATGAGGGTGGCAATGGAAGCACCAGTCACAGCTAGGACATCAGGTGGTACCAACTCGTCCATCGACAGGGTAAAAGCAATAATTTGCAAGTCATCTCGCAACCATGAAGGGAACAAAGGCCTCATGGGGCGGTCTATGAGACGGCTAGTAAGAATTGTTTTCTCTGGTGGACGGCCTTCTCGCCGCATGATTCCTCCAGGAATCCTACCTGCGGCATATAGTCTTTCTTCGTAATCTACTGTTAAGGGAAGAAAATCAATGCCTTCTCTGCCCTTTGCTCGCGTAGCCGTCACCAAAACGGATGTGTCCCCTGATTCTATCAAAACTGACCCACCAGCTTGGGGAGCTAGTAAGCCTACTTTCAGTCGAATATCCCTACCATCGAAGGATATTGACTTATCAACTTCTGCCATTCAGTTTTTTTTCCTTCTCTTTCGCTATTCTCTTTCTGTGGCAATCCTAACATTTATGCCCTATGGCTGACTTCTAGTACATACAAAGTTGAACAAATAGTTCAACCCAAAGAGCGATAAAAGATCAGCGCGTCTACTACTTGCCCATCAGCTAGCTTGACTGCACGCGGAATTTGTCCAATGATCTTAAATTCTAGCGATTGCCAAAGCTGAATTGAAGGTATATTAGTTTCAAACACCAAATTGAACATCACCCCTTCGTAGCCTAGGTTTGCTGCTATCTCCAGCATCGCCTCGCCCATAAACCGCCCTATACCCTGACCGCGTAATCCTGGTTGTACAATAAAACCAGCGTTGCAAACATGGCTACACCGACCTGGAAAGTTGGATTTTAAATAAAATCCCCCTAGCACGTCTTTTGGCTGGTGTGTAGCGTCCTCAACCGATGCCCTAACCACGAAGGCATCTTGGTTCAACCAGTAAGTTGCAAATTCTGCTTGAGATAAAGGTTGATTTTGGGGATAAGTTTTACCTTCAATAATTACAAGATTGAGTAATGAATTTACCACCTCCTGCTCTTGAGGATGCATATAATCTAGTTCTACGGCTAACCCATTTTTGAGAATTTTATAAAATGGCAATTTCATTATTAATCAGCTTTATAATATTAGATTTATTGGTCACAATATAAAATTTGATGAAATTAATTTACCCCCACATTATTTAATTTAACAAAATATCAATAATTGAGAAATGGCAATTTTACACGGTAGTTGGTTATTAGTAAATCAAAATAATTGTTTATTTATTTGGGGTGAAACGTGGCGTTCTTCGCAAGTAAGCTTTGATCTGACTCAATCCCTAGACATACCACTACATCCTTTGGCGATGACAGGCGCAGAGTTGAGTGAGTGGTTAAGTACTCAAAATATAAAAATTGCTAAATCAATACAACAACCCCAAGCTGTAGCTGCCACTAAAAGAACTCGTAAAATTGCCAGTGCAAATGAAGTAAGTTTGCCCACACAATCCCAAATTATTGCTTTACCAACTCATATTGCCGAACAAAGTACAACAGAAATAGTATCTGTTTCCCCCTTACATTCTGGCAGCTTGGGTTCGGAAATAGATGCTCTACAATACTTACAACCGTGGCGAATTGAGGGTTTTTGTCTCAACCCCAGTGAAGCCATGAAATTTCTGACTTCTTTGCCATTAAATGCTGCTAAAGCAGAAAATTCTTTTTTGGGTGGAGATTTACGCTTTTGGTCACAAGTTTCCCGTTGGAGTTTGGATTTAATTGCCCGGTGTAAGTTTTTACCAACTATCCACAGACAATCAGATCAGTCCATAGCTGCCAAATGGCAAGTCCTGTTAGATAGTGCTGTCGATGGAACACGCCTGGAAAAATTTGCCGCGAATATGCCTCTGGCTTGCCGTACTTATCAACAAGAAGGGGGGAGTGGGGATAAGCAATCTTTAATTTATCTGGACGTACCTCCATCACCACAGGAATTATTGCTGGGATTTCTCAACAGTCTGATAGATGCCCAAGTGCGCGAGATGTTGGGTTCTCAACCTGTAATTGAACCGAGAATGATGGCATCTTTACCAGGTGGGGTGCGCCAGTGGTTGCAGGGTTTAGCAAGTGAATCTCACACAGTTAATGCAGATGCAATGGAAGTGGAACGGCTGGAAGGGGCGCTGAAAGCTTGGACTATGCCTTTGCAATACCAACTAACAGGGAAGGCATTATTTCGCACCACTGTTCAACTGCGGCCTCCGGAGTCTGGAGAATCAGATTGGATCTTGGCGTATTTTCTCCAGGCCGCAGATGATCCCCAGTTTTTAGTAGATGCAGCCACAATTTGGCAAAATCCTGTAGAGCAATTAGTTTATCAAAATCGCACCATTGACCAACCACAAGAAACGTTATTGCGGGGATTGGGTTTAGCTTCGCGATTGTATCCAGTGCTGGCGGAGAGTTTAGAAACAGAATATCCGCAATTTTGCCATCTCAATCCATTACAAGCTTATGATTTCATCAAGGCTGTAGCTTGGCGGATGGAAGATAGCGGTTTGGGGGTTATTTTACCTCCGAGTTTGGCGAACCGTGAAGGATGGGCGAATCGTTTAGGTTTAAAAATTAGCGCTGAAACCCAAAAGAAAAAGTCAGGACGTTTGGGTTTACAAAGTCTGTTGAATTTTCAATGGGAATTGGCCATTGGTGGGCAAACTATTTCTAAAACCGAGTTTAATAAACTTGTGGCGTTGAATAGCCCACTAGTGGAAATTAACGGTGAGTGGGTAGAGTTGCGATCGCAAGATATTAAAACAGCACAATCATTTTTTACCTCTCGTAAAGACCAAATGGCATTGTCCTTGGAAGATGCTTTACGTCTGAGTACGGGAGATACCCAGGTGATTGAAAAGTTACCTGTAGTTAGTTTTGAGGCTTCTGGGGCCTTGCAAGAGTTGATTGGGGCTTTATCGAATAACCAGGCGATGTCTGGCGACAAGACGCTAGGCGTCTACGCACCTTTACCCACACCCGCCAGTTTTCAAGGACAATTGCGTCCTTATCAAGAACGTGGTGCAGCTTGGCTGTCTTTTTTAGAACAATGGGGTTTGGGTGCATGTCTGGCTGACGATATGGGACTGGGTAAAACCATTGAGTTTATTGCTTTCCTCCTCCACCTCAAAGAACAGGATGCACTAGAAAATCCTACATTGTTAGTGTGTCCGACTTCGGTTTTAAGCAACTGGGAACGGGAATTTAAAAAATTTGCCCCCAGTTTGAAAGTTTTGCAGCACCACGGTGATAAACGTGCCAAAGGTAAGGCATTTGTTACCGCAGCCAAAAAACACGATGTAGTGATTACTAGTTACTCACTAATTCATCGAGATATTCAATCATTACAGGGCGTTTCTTGGCAAATAATTGTGTTAGATGAAGCCCAGAATGTGAAAAATTCCGAAGCCAAACAATCACAAGCAGTGAGACAACTAGAAGCCACATTTCGTGTTGCTTTAACAGGAACACCAGTAGAAAATAGACTGCAAGAACTGTGGTCAATTTTGGATTTTCTCAATCCTGGCTATTTAGGCAATCGGCAATTTTTTCAACGACGGTTTGCCATGCCAATTGAAAAATATGGTGATACAGCTTCTTTAAATCAATTGCGTGGTTTAGTGCAACCGTTTATTTTGCGTCGCCTGAAAACGGATCGTGAAATTATTCAAGACTTGCCAGAAAAGCAAGAAATGACTGTATTTTGTGGTTTAGCTGCCGAACAAGGGACACTTTATCAACAAGTAGTAGAAGCATCTTTAGCAGAAATTGAATCTGCCGAAGGTTTGCAACGTCGAGGAATGATTTTAGGGTTACTAATCAAACTCAAACAAATCTGCAATCACCCAGCCCAGTATTTAAAAGCCAACTCCTTAGCAGAACATCATTCAGCCAAACTACAACGGTTAGAAGAAATGTTAGACGAAGTTTTAGCAGACGGCGATGCTGGCCCAGAACGCTCTTTAATTTTTACCCAATTTGCGGAATGGGGTAAATTACTAAAACCACATTTAGAACAAAAACTAGGGCGAGAAATCTTGTTTTTATATGGCGGTACCAGTAAAAAACAACGTGACGAAATGATTGACCGTTTCCAACACGATCCCCAAGGGCCACCAATTATGATTCTGTCTTTAAAAGCAGGTGGAGTGGGACTAAATTTAACTAGGGCTAATCACGTATTCCACTTTGACAGATGGTGGAATCCCGCCGTAGAAAATCAAGCCACAGACCGAGTATTTCGCATTGGACAAACCCGGAATGTCCAGGTGCATAAATTTGTTTGCACTGGTACATTAGAGGAAAAAATTCATGACATGATTGAAAGTAAAAAACAACTAGCCGAACAAGTAGTTGGTGCAGGCGAAGAGTGGTTAACTGAAATGGATACAGACCAACTGCGTAATTTGCTATTACTTGATCGCAGTGCGGTAATTGAAGAAGATTAGGAACTAGGGATTACGAATAGGACTTACCCACTCGCCACGAAAATCAAAGCTTTGAGATTGCTTCCCTACGGTCGCAATGACGGAAATACGTGGTTGGTTACGTAAGTCCTGACGAATTACGAATTACAAATTACGAATTACAAATTATGACTAATGAAACTCTACAAGCAAGCCGTGAATGGTGGTCCCAAAAATGGCTAGAATTACTAGATGCTTATCGCTTTAAAAAGCGTTTAGAACGGGCGAGAAATTATTCCCGTCAGGGTAATGTACTTAGCATTGAGTTTAAAGGTGCCAAGGTATTAGCTCAAGTACAAGGTAGTGAAGTAGAACCTTATAAAGTTTCTCTTTCCCTTGACCATTTTAGTGAAGAAGAATGGAGTTATGTAATTGAAACCATGTCCCAAAAGGCTATTTTTGCAGCCAAATTATTAGCTGGAGAAATGCCGCAAAATATCGAAGAAGTATTTACAAAAAACGGTTTATCTTTGTTTCCCTTTACACTTTCAGATGTTCATAGTAAATGCTCTTGTCCTGATAAAGCCAACCCGTGTAAGCATATTGGAGCGGTGTATTATCAGTTAGGCGATCGCTTCAGTGAAGACCCCTTTGTACTATTTCAATTGCGCGGACGTACTAAAGAGCAAATTATTAGCGATTTACGTCATTTACGCGGTGCTAAGGTTGAAGTTACTACACCTGAAGTCACAAATGTTGAACAGCCTGCTTTACCCCATCAAGACGCTATAAATATTGGTGATTTCTGGCAATATCATGAACCACTAGAGTCTTCTTTGGTAGTGATTGCGCCATCAAGTAGCGAAACAGTATTAGATTTATTGGGGCCAATTCCCCTAGCTAAAACAGAAGAAAACGTCATGAATTTACCTGTTAGTGATGTGGTGATGAAGTATTTGGATACTGTTTACAAACAGGTAAGTCAGCAAGCTATGTTATCAGCTATGAATGTGGGAGAAAGCTAACTCAGGATATTTTGTCGATGTTCTTCTGATCAAAAGTCAGGAAATCAATGTTGGCAAAAATTTATTCACAGGACTTACGCAAAATCATCAGAGTTTTTAGAGAGTTCTTACGTAAGTCCTCATTCAAACAAGTTTTACTGTCCAAACTCAAGTCTAGCTTGTTCAACTAAATCTGCTGTCACCACCTCTTGTTCTGCTTGACGTGCCATCTGTTCAATTCGGGCTTTAGCTTGGGAACGGGCAAAAAAGGGAATCTTTTTTAACTTGGACTGAGCTTCTACTGTCCATCGCAAAGCATCTGTAAAATTTGAATCACTCATCAGATTGATACCTTCATTTAATCACAGATAACTATAAATCATGTCATCTATCATGGCTTTTATATGCAATAACATATGAAAAAAGCCCCTGTTTTTACACAAGGGCAAAAAAGCATTTGATTGTCAGTGATGAAAGAAAACTTTAAGCCTAGTCAAGGTCATCCATAAACATAACTGGCTCAGTTTCGCGGTTGATACCTTTCTCAAAACCACCAGAAGCAGCACGAGCGCGTCCAGCGTGCCATAAGTGGCCAATGAGGAAGAAGAAACCTAACACGAAGTGAGAGGTAGCCAACCAAGCGCGAGGAGATACATAGTTAAAGGAGTTGATTTCAGTAGCAACTCCACCCACAGAGTTCAAGGAACCCAAAGGTGCGTGGGTCATGTATTCAGCAGCACGACGTGCTTGCCAGGGCTGAATGTCGTTCTTAACTTTATCTAAGTCAAGACCGTTAGGCCCACGTAGAGGCTCTAACCAAGGGCCTTGGAAATCCCAGAAGCGCATGGTTTCACCACCGAAGATGATTTCACCAGTTGGAGAGCGCATGAGGTATTTACCTAGACCTGTAGGGCCTTGTGCAGAACCAACGTTAGCACCTAAGCGTTGGTCACGAATCAAGAAGGTCAAAGCTTGTGCTTGAGAAGCTTCAGGGCCGGTGGGGCCAAAGAATTCACTGGGGTAAACGGTGTTGTTGTACCAAACCATACAGGAGGCGATAAAGCCCATTAAGGACAACGCACCCAAGCTGTAGGACAGGTAAGCCTCACCAGACCAGATGAACGCACGACGCGCCCATGCAAAAGGCTTAGTGAAGATGTGCCAAATACCACCAGCAATACAGATGAAGGCAACCCAGATGTGACCACCGATGACATCTTCCATGTTACTGACGCTGACAATCCAGCCTTCGCCACCGAAGGGAGACTTGATCAAATAACCGAAGATGACTGCTGGGTTTAGTGTTGGGTTCGTAATCACACGAACATCACCACCACCAGGGGCCCAGGTATCGTACACACCGCCGAAGAACATTGCTTTCAGCACCAATAGCAACGCACCACATCCGAGGATGATTAGGTGGAAGCCGATGATATTGGTCATTTTGTTCTTGTCTTTCCAGTCATAACCAAAGAAGGAAGAATACTCTTCTAAGGTTTCTGGGCCACGAACAGCATGATAAATACCACCAAAACCCAGCACTGCTGAAGAAATCAGGTGGAGTACACCAACAACAAAGTAGGGGAAGGTGTCGATGACTTCACCACCAGTACCAACACCCCAGCCTAAAGTAGCCAGGTGAGGAAGCAGGATCAAGCCCTGCTCATACATGGGCTTTTCGGGAATGAAGTGAGCGACTTCAAACAAAGTCATCGCTCCAGCCCAGAATACGATCAAACCAGCATGGGCAACGTGAGCGCCAAGCAGTTTACCAGATAAGTTGATGAGACGAGCGTTACCAGACCACCAGGCAAAACCTGTGGATTCTTGGTCACGTCCGCCGCCTAAAACATTGGGTCTATTAGAGAGCGTTACCACGAGGTAGAACCTCCTCAGGGAATATAAATTGTTCGTGAGGCTGATCTTGAGGAGCCATCCAAGCGCGGATACCCTCGTTCAGCAAAATGTTTTTGGTATAGAAGGTTTCAAATTCGGGGTCTTCAGCCGCGCGCAATTCCTGGGATACGAAGTCATATGCCCGGAGGTTGAGTGCTAAACCGACAATCCCAATGGAAGCCATCCACAAGCCTGTGACTGGCACAAACAGCATAAAGAAGTGTAACCAACGTTTGTTGGAGAAGGCAATCCCGAAAATCTGTGACCAGAAACGGTTTGCTGTCACCATTGAGTAGGTTTCTTCAGCTTGGGTGGGGTTGAAGGCGCGGAAGGTGTTGGATGCTTCAGATAGGAAGAGC
>JAKOMP010000080.1 GCA_022241785.1 Cyanocohniella sp. LLY
GTCTGACTGCGTGGGACATSTTGCCACCAATCCCACATCCGACTTAAGTTGATAGCAGCAGCAGTAATGACATGCTGCAAGAGAGTTTTGGCAAGACCAATGTAGCGACAACGGCGTAATTGGTAGCGACCAGTAGCTTGGGAAATCAAGYCTTCAACGCCAGCACGTTGGTGATAAATTTGTTGAAACGATTCAGTTTCTTGGCGAATGCGAGCATCATGTAATGCAAGATGTAGCTCCTGTGGTTTAAGGGTCAGAAGACGCGGTAGTTTTTTTGAGCGAGTGCATTTTGAGCGACTTGAACAAAGATCACARTCGGATTTGTCAAATTGKATTTTGASTACTGGATTGTCATGGCTATCGACAGTTGTACGCCAGGACTTACTTTGTTTACCCATTGGGCAATCAACACGCTTCAAATCCCAATCAATAGTGAAGCAATTTTGCTCAAAGCCGGATTGTGCTGTCGCTTGCCAACTAGTTCCGGGGGGRACTTTTCCYACTAAATCAACATGAAAATGGGATTKACTATCGACTAAGTTTTGAGCATTGACATAGCCAGTATCGACAAYATGTTCTTGTGGYAAAAGATTGTTCTGGTTTAAAYGCGAATGAATCACTGGTGTCATYTCAACATCCGCACTTGTGGCMACGGACGTTTCCACATTGATAATTAAGTTTGGCAGTATGGGGTGACAAACTTCTGTCAGATGCAGATTRTARCCAGTCCAGTTCATTTCTCGCTTGYTGGAATTGCGTGCATCAACRTCGTAGTCCGATTCAATCTGTAATTTATTCGGTGGTAAGTTATCTTGTTCTCGCCAATAGATTTGTTGCGATTGAATATAGTATTGTTGCACCCAAACTATACGTAATGTTTCCACTGATGGAATCTGCCACAGCCAATTACAAGTTGAGTCTGCATACAAAGCCGATAGCAAATGATGACCATCCTCACCAATTTTTCGCCTCAATTTCTCACGTTCGGCTTTTGATTTGGGCAACCGGTATTGCTCAAATCTCAGGGAGTAACGTTCAAACCAATCRACTTCAACTCTCGATTTGAGCCAATCAGGGGCCAAATAAGCCAAATCATTTAAGGTATGACGTAAAGTTTCTCCCACTAATTCCAAACGATTTAACTGTCGCACTGCTGCTAATACGTGAGTTGAATCAGTTCTGACACGGCCTCGATTTTTGAGCCAACCTAGCTCTTGGAAACTAGCTAGCATTTGGTTGAGTAATTCTCGCTCTCGTCCTGCTTTGATTAATCGCTGACGAAATTCTGACAGTACTGAATAATCAAACCCTGGGTCATTTAATTCCAACGATAGTGCGTATTTCCAATCAATATGACCCCTAACTGCATCCGCCGCTTGTCTATCAGTTAAACCTTCGATAAATTGCATTACTGTCACTAATGCCAGTTGTCCTGCTGATATTCCACTTTGACCACAATCTGCGCGGTAAAGTTTGACAAAATCCTCATCCTTATATAACACTCCTATTTCATCCCGCATCTTCATATATATGTTCCCTTTGGGAAATGAATTCCGGGCTACTTGCGCTGTGGTTTCAGGAATATGCGACATATCACGTGGGTGCAGGGTCATAATCTTTGTAGATGCTACGCTCAATCTACTTATTCTCTTTTTTCAACTGTTCCAAGCTAGTGAGGGGTCAAACCCCTCAATCATTCGCCAACAGTATCCTCCCAGGAGAGAGATTTAGAGAGAGGTTTTCCAGATACCGTGAAAAGTTAGCCCTTTTACACCTTCTCCTTGCCCGGCTTGGCAATACCTTGTCGCCTTAAACCAGCTTCCAGTTCCTGAATAAATTTCATGTTTGCCTCTAACAATAGCGGATTATTGTTGAGGACAGGTTGCTTCTCTAGAAAACTGAATGCTTGCCGAAATTGACTGGGACTAACGGTAATTGGTGAATCAAAATGACAGGCAATGATTTGGCGAAAATCCCAAGTGGCAACTTTATCAGCCCAGTGGATTACTTGTTGGGGTGCGTGGGGCAAAATCAGAATTTGTAAAATCGGTGCGACAAAAGGACGCCCATTTCCGCGTAAAGCATCGAATGATTGCTGCCAATTTTCTTGCCAACGAAAGGGAAATAACCCAAAATATGCCTTGGGCGATCGCTTGGGTGCTTTAAAAGCATCCAGAAACATTTGCCCCAATTTAGTCATTTCTAAGGCACTAGGACGAAAGTACGTAGCAAATAGCGAAATGCGTTGCCATCCCTTGCGGCGATTGACTGAATTATCTGTAATTACTTCTAAGGCATGATCTCTAGCATGAAATAGCAAAGGATCAGGATTTAATTCCAAAATAGCAGGTGGATCTTCTGGTACAGACATAATCGAGTCAGTCACCAGCAAAGTGTGCGATCGCCTGTGGAAAAATGCCACTTCTGTAAACGATCCTCGTCCCAAATTGATATCCAGCACCTCATAATCAAAATCATCAGCGAAAGGCGCTTGGCTACTATCTTCTGGCAACATTTGAGTCTGCTTTCGGGGAAAACCTAGCCAATGCAAAGGTAAATTGATGGGAAAACTCCACTGATGAGGCGCTACAAATACCTGTGCTTGGGGAAAACGTCTGGCAAAGGGGCCAACAAAGACTTTATGCTCTAAACCAGAACTAGTTGGCAGAATAATGTACTTAACTTCGCCGTGTTTTTTTACCAACTCATGAACTAAGCGAACACACTCAATTGTCGGCGCCACTGGTGCATAGACAAGAAGACCGCCTACTTGCAGTTTCACAACAGTCATCCGAATCGGCACGACAGTGTAGAGAATGCCGTGCAGCTGATCAAATATCCAAATAGTATCTTTGACTATTTCCTGGCAAACTGTCCGCCGTTTACCATAGGGATACAGTGGTAACGCAGTCCATAAATGCCATGACCAATCTTGAGGATTATTACTTGGTTGCATCCATTGTTGTGGCGGCTCATTTTCCTGCTGTGCGTTCATCGTTTCATCCAGTTCGTCCTACTATCCATTTTCTAACGTATGAAAGGACTAGCAAGTAATATTTAAACAGGTGTTGACTTTTGTAAACTTTTCATCGTGATCAGTAAAACCAAAACAATTGCCAAAATTAATGCTGTATTCCTCAGTAAATAAATATTCCAGTGTTTGAGTGCGATCGCCACAACTGCCCATACTGTAACTCCTGTGTAAGCAATATCTCGACGCTGGATAGCAATAATGGCAGCAATTGAAAAAGCAGCAAACAACATGATGACTGCCCATAATTCGGCAGAAATTCCCCACCCATTCCATTCTTGGAAATACAACGCACAAGCGACATTGACAACAGTCGCCACACTAATCCAAGCCAGATAAATACTGATGGGAATATGCGCGCACCACTTCTTAATTTGAGATACACGCTTTTTGCCAACTCCTAATTTTACATAAACACCAATCAGTGATAGCAGAATCAACAACATGGCAATTACAGACAGAGCAAACAATCTAGAAAGAAAAAAATATACCCAAACACTTTGAGCAATTGATGCAACTACTAGTAGATATCCTGTATTACGAAAGTCTAAATCCTGTCTTTGATTAGGGAGAAACTGATAAATTCCCAAGGCAAATAAACCAAGGTATATCAGCCCCCAAATTGCAAAAGCATAATTAGCAGGAACAATCAGAACATTGTTGAATAAAGTATTAGAAGTTTCTCCTATACTCATGCCATTTAGAGGCATAATGTTGGATATTACATTGATTAAAAAAGCACCAATTATTGCTAATAAAGTAGCAATTTGGCGAATCAAATCTCCGGAATTTCTAAATTTTGATTGCTGCATAGAATAACTAATTAACTTATATGATTGCTCTATATTCACTCTAGTAGATTATTCACGAAAGCTGATAACCCTATCCAAAAACTAGGTTTCTGAGTCCTTTCAATTTTCACAAATCAAAGAGGGTTGCGACAGTCGAAGCCCAAATAAACCTCAAGAATCAATGAAGAACATCGAAATAACATACCAGTATCAAGCAAACAACAGCCTACAGATTGATTATTTTTAGTAACTTAGTAATTTATAATACTTACGTGACAGGTTAGTGCTTAACCTGTGAACCTATTTCAGCCTGCTGTGCATCACACCTAAAACCATAGCAGGCTTCTCTAGCCCTGACTGTATCTATCCCAGCAAATGCTGAGGTTCGTTAAGTGTGATTTCAGTGAATATATCATTCGATTTGTATAAATAGATATAAAAAATTCTTTGGAATCATCAAGTTATGCTTCTAGGTAATAGGAAACTCCCACGTACCCTGTTAATTTCTCGGCTAGGGAAACAGTGGAATTTAAGAGCGTAGGTAAAAAAGCAGGTTGCTAAACTCTAGATTTGTGATGGCAAATTTGCGGTTTGGCAACTTATTTTTTAGATATCTAAGAGTAATTCTTCTTAGTTAAAATAAGACAAGAACGGCAAATTCACTGAAGCCAATCATGACAGACAAGCAAACACGGCGCAATTTTTTAATTACCAGTGTTGCTGTTGCTGGTGGGATTACAGCAACTACTGCATTTCAACAAGCAGCTAAACCAATAGCAACTATGCCAGAACGAGTATTGGGACGCACGGAAGTAAAGTTGCCTATCTTTGGGTTGGGAGGCGCAGGACAAACACCACTATCGTGGAATGCTAGAGAACGTGATGCTGAGGCAATTATTCAAAAAGCTTGGGAATTAGGTATCCGTTACTTTGATACGGCTGCTAGTTATGGCCCTAGTGAAGATTATTTGGGAAAAGTGCTACCACCCTATCGTTCAAAATTGTTTCTAGCCAGCAAGACAGATAAAAGAGATCGTGATGGTGCATGGAGAGAATTAGAGCGATCGCTTAAACGTCTGAATACAGATTATCTTGATTTATGGCAGTTGCATCATGTCTCTTTTTCCTCAGAACTCGATACTATTTTTAGTGCATCTGGTGCAATTCAAGCTTTAGAAGAAGCCATACAGCAGAAACTTGTACGGTTCGCAGGTATTACCGGACATCATGACCCAGAAATAATTGCCACAGGACTGCGCCGTTATCCTTTTCACACTACATTGATTCCTGTGAATGCTGCCGACCAAAATCACCCACGTCCTTTTCTACCCGTAGTTATGCCAGTAGCGCAAGAAAGGAATGTTGGTGTCATAGCTATGAAAGTCCCAGCTTATGGTCGATTATTTCAGCCTGGGGGCTTGGCAGGTATGCAACAAGCTTTAGGATACTCCATGTCTCAACCTGGAGTTCATTGCTGCGTAATTGCGGCGGAAACAGTCTCACAATTAGAAAATAATGTCAAAATAGCTCGTGCTTTTCAACCCCTAAGTGAAGAAGAACTAGCTGCGATCGCCCAACAAACAGCTAGTATTTGGGAAGACACCACCTTTTTCCGTGCTTGGACATAAAGGAAGGGAGTGGGGAGTAGGGAGTAGGGAGTAGGGAGTAGGGGTAAGCTGTTGCACATTTAACTTGCATAACTTGGGCGGGCAAGACTTGTACTGAGCAGTTCGGCAAGCTCACTGTAACACTTGTCGTTCGCGTAGCGTGGCGTTAGCCATAGTATGCCCACCCCACAAGAGTTTAATCTAATGGAAATGTGTAAACCAGAGTTTTTTTAGCTTAATACTTTAAGCGGCTATTACGAATTACGTACAGCCTGGCGGCGTCCTTGGGCTGCTATTACAAATTACGAATTATAACGTTGTGCTGCTTGCAACATCGTAAGTTTTAATAGTTCCTCCCTTCCCAACTCGTAACGGCAACTGGGCTTAAAAGGTGAAATATTTAAACTGCGAATAATCTCTGCTGCTACAGCCTTTGCTAAGAGGGGTGGTACAGAATTACCAACTTGGCGGAAACCGTGCCATTTGGTGACATGAAATCTAAACCAGTCAGGATAAGAATGTAATCTTGCCGCTTCTCTGACAGTGATGCAACGGGGAGTAATGGGATGAATCGGTCGAGGAGCAGAAAAAGAACCTCTATATTGATCAGTTCCTGCCCTTAAAGTATTACAAACACTAGCAGGATGTAGTTTATGAAAACGACTAACCTGTTCTCTCTCTCCCTGACTTGTTTTAGCAAAGCGTTCAATAGTTGTAGTGGAGTGTTTTGTTCTGAGACTAGAAGTAAGAATGCGAGCATCAAAGGTGCGTTCGCCTCCGGCGGGGCGTAGCCCATCGCCTGCATAATCATCTGCTACAGTGCTGATAACGCAAAGTTTCCGGGCATAATCACTAGGCTTGCCATAGTCCGCTACTATCCAGTCTTGTGTTAGTAAATCTGAGTAATTTTCTACTTCTGGTAAATCCCCTATTGCTTCCCAGACTGTTGGACTATAAGGAAGCACAGAAGAATTTTCTAGTTGAGAATCATGTGGCAAAGCTTGTTGAGTAATGGGCTGCGGGTACTTCGGTAACTCTACATCTTCCCTAGCACCCAAAAGAAATAATCTTTCCCTAAACTGGGGAACTCCATAATGGGCTGCATTAAGAACTTGATAATTTTCTGCTACTTGATAGCCTTGATTTTGAAACTCGCTAATCAAGTCCGTGAGGATTTTTTTATGTTTCCCGACTGTAATTCCTTTGACATTTTCCATCACAAAAAACTTAGGTTTTAATTCTGATACCAAGCGGTAAAAGTGAAACACCAAAGAATTGCGCGGATCATCAAAAATCCGTTTACCCATTAAAGAAAAACCTTGGCAGGGTGAACCAGAAATTACCACATCAATGTTGCGATCGCCTATTTGTGAACAACTCCGAATTTCTGCCCCTGATGTATCCTCAACACTTTTACACAACACCGAGCAAAAAGGAAAATTAAACTCATGTGTGGCACAATGAATTGGGTCAATTTCCACAGCAGCTAACACATCAAAGCCAGCCTGTTCAAAGCCAAGTGTCATACCGCCCGCACCGGCAAATAAATCAACTGCAATCGGCCGTTGTTGTTTCATTGACCATTCCCCTACTCTCCACTCCCCACTCCCCACTCCCCACTCCCCACTCCCCTAATTTGGTAGCATTTGCAAAATTTCTTGAGCAGCGCGATCGCATACTCCTAATTCTCCCAAAGACTGTCGCATTTCTGCATAGTCTGCCAAAGTTTGCTGACGGCGCTCAGGATTTAGTAGGAGTTCCATAGCTGCTTGGGTAATATTTTCTGGTGTGGCTTGCTCTTGTAAAAATTCCGGCACAATTGATTTCATGGCCACTAAGTTTGGTGGCGAGGCAAAAACAATGTCACCTTTAAGAACTCTCCGGGCAATCCAAGCTGTAATGGGGCTTAAACGATAAACTACAACTTGCGGTACATTTAATATGGCCAGTTCCAAGTTCACAGTCCCAGATTTGCTAATGGCGAAATCGGCTGCGGCAAATATTTCTTTTTGTTGACCAGATACCACTGTCGCCCGTAAACCATAACTTTTAACTGCCTCTTCAATGGGCTGTCTGTAAACTTCCAGAGATAGGGGAATCCAAAAATGGACTTCAGGTAATTTAGCTTGAATAGTTTGGGCTGCTTGAAAAATAACTGGTAACAGATATTTTAATTCTTGGCGACGAGAAGCGGGAAGAAGTGCGATCGCCTTTTGTTCTGGTGGAATCCCTAAATTAGCCCTGGCTACTTCGCGGCTGGGAGCATCTTGCATTCTGTCAATCAAAGGATGACCCACCCAGGTAACTTGTGCGCCATTTTCACGAAAATAACGGGCTTCTTCTGGGAAAATGGCTAATAGTTTATCTGTAAAACCGACAATTCGGGATGTATTACGCAAATCCATTGTCCAAGCCCACTCTTGGGGAGCAATGTAATAAACCACTGGTACTTGTGGTAAATGCTTTTGCATATAAGTCCCCAGACCCAGATTTGGCCCCATATAGTCAATTAATATTACCAAGTCTGGTGGGTTGTGTTTTAAGAAGGCGATCGCCCGCCGTTGTACCCGAAGAGTAGGCAAAATATAAGGTATGGCTTCTATCAGACCCATTGAGCCAATACTACTGGTATTACCCAATAGAGTAGCCCCTGCTTTTGCCATTTTGTCACCACCCAGGGCAACAATTTCCAATTGCAAATTCATAGCCGTTGCTTGGCGCTTAATCGCCGTAATCAGCAACGACCCTTGTAAATCACCAGCTACCTCGCCAGTGCTGATAAATATCCGCATTTGATAATTAATAATTTGTAAAAATTCAGAAGTTAAATAGGACGAAGTAAATAATTAAAGGTTTGTAGTGAGTTAACGCGGTCTTGGGGGTTTCCCCCCTGAGCGACTAACGAACCCGTAGGGTGAGGACTTTAGTCCTCAAATAAGGGCTAGAGCCGCTTACTACGAAATGAATTTTAATTATTTTACATTGCTTAACATAGTTTGATTTTTTCTCGCCGACTTACTTAGGAAAAAGAATTATATAAAACTAGTACAAGTCGGCCTAAATAAAAAGACCAGTTGAAATCAATAAAAAGCCTATACAATAAGCTTTTTGACTTTTGACTTTTGACTTTTGACTTCCGCCTTGCGGTACTAGCTTGCGGAGGCTGCCTACCCTCCGGGAAGACGCTACGCGTCATGTTTGTGTAGCCCCAGGCTTCTAACCTGGGGGATTTAATGTGCTTAAGAATCATCACTCGCGCCTGGTTTGCCCCTTCCTGGAATCAAGCCGCGTCTTCCTGGCATTTGAGAAAGCAGGATGAAACGACGCAAGTTTTGTAATTGTTCAGTTTCTCCCAGCTGTTCGAGCTGTTCTAAAGCATCCTTAAAAGTTAAACCAGACCGATAAAGAATCCGGAATGCTTTTTTCAGGGTTTGTAGGTCGGTAGAATTCATTCCCGAACGTTTGAGTCCCACCAAATTCAAGGTGCGTACCCGTGCCGGATTTCCTTCAACCAACATATAAGGAGGTACATCTCGGTCAATTCGTGCCATACCCCCGACCATTGCGTGTTGACCAATACGTACAAATTGATGCACGCCCAGAACACCGCCCAGCCTGGCCCGTGACTCTATATGGACATGACCAGCCAAGGCTACTGAGTTAGGAATAATTACGTGGTCTTCAATTATGCAATTATGAGCTACGTGTACATAAGCCATCAATAAATTATTGTTGCCAATCACCGTAGCTTCACCAGCACCAGTGGCGCGGTTAATGGTGACATACTCCCGAATTGAGTTATTGTCACCAATTTTGACCCAGGTAGGTTCTCCCACAAACTTGAGATCCTGGGGTTCCATGCCGATAGCTGCACCTGGAAAAATTTGATTTCGCGCCCCAATTTCACAAGGCCCTTCTAGCACTACATGAGCGCCAATAATTGTTTCCGGGCCGACTTTGACATGCGCTCCAATCACAGCATAGGCACCGACTTGCACTGATGGGTGGAGTTCCGATTTAGGATGAATTACAGCAGTTGGATGAATAAGCGTCTTCAAGGGTGAATCTCCAGAACTTTTTTAAGTGCTGAGTGTGTAAGTATTCAGTGGCCGAAAGTGTCGAGCAAAACAGGTTATGTGTAAGGGTGGCGAAAATCAAGAAATTATAAAATGCTGTTGTAGGTTGTTTTTTTACTGCTATCCTAATTCAAGATTCAGTAAGAGTAAATACGCAGCTTTACCCAATACCACTACAGCAGATCTTTAGTTAATTAAAGAAAACATTAATTCGCCTTCAGCAGCGAGTTGACCGTCAACCTCGGCACGGGCCTGCACTTTACCGAAACGACGTTGTTTTATCCATAACAGTTCCACCGTCATTATTAGCTGATCACCGGGAACTACTTGGCGACGGAAACGGACTTTATCGATACCAGCAAAAACGAATAATCCTTCCTCATATCCAGGTAATTGCTTCAAAATAATCCCCCCTACCTGTGCCATTGCCTCAACAATTAGGACTCCTGGCATCAGTGGTCTTCCTGGGAAATGCCCTTGAAACTGAGGTTCGTTAACAGTAACATTTTTAACCCCTATAGCCATTTTTCCTGGCACATAGTCAATTATTTTATCTACAAGTAAAAATGGGTAACGGTGGGGTAACAATTGCTGAATTTCTTCAGATGACAATGTTGTTTTAATTTCATTAATAGGCTGTGGTTCAGTAGATGCAGTAGCAGTAGTCTCTGTACTATTCACTTTAGTGATGGTTGTCATGATCTGTGTGGTTAATTTTCTGGAACTTAAAAAGTACTTGCGAGCAGAAAGGGAGTAGTGAGTGGGGAGTAGGGAAAAAGTTTTTGTCTTTTTTTCTGTTTCTGTTCCTTTGTCTTCTTTGAGACTTATCCCTACGGGATGCTTCGCAAATGTGGTTTGTTATTCCCCCCTGATCATTAATGCGATTAACTAGTCAGTAGGCATTCAAACCTTGAGAGAATTTGGATTTTAGACTTGAACTAATCCCAACTCCAAAATTTTCTCAGCCAATTGAATGTGTAAATTATGACTAGCCTTGTACGCCAAGAAATGAGCCTGAGGAAAATTACCTAGTAAACTCAAATCTCCTACTAAATCCAAAATTTTATGACGAACTGGCTCATTTGCAAATCTTAATGGTGGATTTAACCAACCATCAGGTCCGCAAACAAGTGCATTTTCTAAGCTACCACCTTTAATTAACCCAGTTTTTTGTAAATATTCAATTTGGTGGAGTAACCCAAAAGTCCTAGCAGGAGCAATTTCTTCAGCAAAACTGGCAGTCGGTGACCAACTATGCCATTGGTTACCAATTGCTGACAATTCAAAATCAATCCCGTAACTAAAACGAGTTTCCGGTGCTGGGAGGGCACAGACAAAAGCATCTTCGTGATAAATCCATATCGGCTCTTTCACCGCCAAAGAAACTTGGTTGCTTTTGGGTTGAGATACCAAGCCAACTTGACTAATACTGTCTGTCCAAATTTTGGCAGAACCGTCTAATAGTGGTAATTCTGGGCCATCAATTTCAATTTTGGCATTATCTACACCCATACCCATAAGTGCCGCCAACAAATGCTCAACTGTACGAACACTGGCTTCACCTTTACCCAACTGAGTCGAAAGTACAGTTTGACTCACTGCGGCCACTTGGGCGGGAATTACGGGTAAATCCGGCAAATCCACTCTGACAAAGTAGCGCCCACTGTCTACCTCAGCTGGCAGTATCCGGACATGAGTACTCACACCACTATGCAGTCCCATTCCAGTTTGGGTGATTTCCGCTGCTATAGTGTGCTGTTGCATGAGCAAGAAATTAATATATTTTGATTTGTATTATGCATGTAAATTTTTGGCAAAGACCCTGATGTGTCCTCTAAATGTTACTGATCGCTTTATTGGATCAGTATTCAGGGAAACGTAAAAATTAGCAAGTACTTATATCATTTTGGCAGGGATTGGGGAGATGGGGAGATGAGGGAGATGAGGGGGATGAGGGGGATGGGGAGATAAAGGTAGTTTTTTGTTCTTGTCCCCTTGTCCCCTTGTCGCCTTGTCCCCTTGTCCCTCGCCCAATGACCACTTAGAACCTTTCACCAATACCAAAATTGATGCGGCTATCACCATCGTCATTGATACCGTAGTCAATGCGAATTGGGCCTAGTGGGGATTGCACACGTACACCGAGTCCATAGCCGTAGCCTGAGCCATTTTTGTTCAATACTTCAGCTGGTCTAGTTGTAGTTCCCAAATCACTGCCAACATCAAAAAACAATGCACCGCTGACTACGGAGAAAACTGGGAAGCGATACTCAACTGATGCTTGGACATAACTACGTCCACTAGTTAGCGCGCCTTCTTCATAACCCCGCACAGAGCTACTACCACCAATGGTAAAAGCTTCATAAGGAGGCAAGTCACCCAGAACTGTGCCGCCTTGCAGGTTAAAAGCTAAAGTTTGTGCGCCTGGGGCGAAGTTAGTTAAGTTGACAGGTACATATTGGCTATAGCTACCACGGAATCGAGTCAGAAAAATGCTACCTAATCCCACTGGTACAGACTGATCAACACCAAACCGCAGGAAGGAACCTGTGGTGGGTTGCAAGGGGTTATTGCGGAGGTCACGTTGTGCGCCTAGCTGTACTAGCAATAAATCGTCTTCACCTTGCCCAGAGAAGCTGAGTGGAATGGGTTCGCCGACTGTTTGTCCATCACGAAGAACAATGCCTTCTGGCCTGACGTTGCCATCGGCATCACGGGTGGAAATGCGTTGATATTGCAACCCAGCTGAAGCCGTCCATTCTGATCTGTCGTAGGGATTGGGAGACAAAGGACGAGTAAAAGTGACACCACCACCTAGACGGAGAACACGAGGGCGATCGCCTTCACCTTCACCATCTGTGTCTCCAATTTGAAATGTCCTAATATCACCATCTTGTCCATCAAAAATTAGGGAAATGGAACTGCGGCGAAACAAATTGGTTGTGTAAGAGGTGCGGTAGGGGTCACCTGCGATCCAGGGGTCGGTAAATCGCAGGTCAAACAGCAGTTCTCTTTGTCCTAGTTGTACTTCTGCTCCCAGTCGTTGGTTCCTTCCTGCCAAGTTTTGCTGTTGATAACTAACGGTACCAAATAAGCCACTAGCAGAACTAATACCAGCCCCAGCAGCAATAGAACCTGTACTGCGTTCAGCTACATTCACCACTACATCTACCTGACTAGGGTCACTACCAGGGTCAAGGGAGACATTTACATCTTCAAATATCCCCAATCCAAATACCCGTTGTAGGTCTGTTTGCACTACGTCACGGTTAAATACTTGTCCTGGCTGTAACTGCAATTCTCGGGTAATGATATATTCCTGTGTCCGACCCCGAATGGGTTCTCCTGTTTCGTCTGTTTCTTGACCTTCTCTGTCGCGAAACCGCACTCTCACATTCTCTACTACGCCTTCAGCTACTTGCAGGGTAACAACGCCGGTTTCTGAAACTTGTGGCGAACCAATAACGTTTGCGAGGACGTAACCTTGATCTTGATATCGCTGGGTTAACTGTTTGATGCCCTCTTGCAATTCCCGCAGGTTGAGGATGCTGCCATATTGCGCCCGAAAAACTTCATCTACAGTGTTAGAAGGCAGTACGGAGGCCACATCAGTGCCAGGATTTGCTTGTATTTCTACCCTTGTCAGCACTGGGTTTGGTTGGACAACAAAACTCACCCTTACACCCAGTGGTGTATCTTCAGGCACTGCCTGAACATTAGCAAAGAAGCCAGTACCAAAGATGGCATTAATATCTTGTTGTAGTTGGGTGCGGGTTGTGACGCGGCCTGGTTGCGTACGAATTACGTTGTAAACTTGGTTTTCCAATTCCGGCGTTAGTTGCCCTGTCTCTGGTCTGACTAATACTTCTGACACCAGCACCCGTGGTTCTGTATCATCTGAAGCGCCGTTGGGAGTATCTAACTGCTGACCTGGAGTTGTGCCAGGAGTTGGGGCAGGTGTTTGTTGCTGGGTTGGGGGGGGTGTAATATCGGGAACCGAGCCGGGCTGCTGACCTGGAGTTGTGCCAGGAGTTGGGGCAGGTGTTTGTTGCTGGGTTGGGGAAGGTGTAATATTGGGAACCGACTCTGGCTGTTGGGTAAAAAGGTTAGGGTTTGTTTTTGAGGTTGGGGCAATTACTGGTGTTGTCAAGGTGGGTAATATCACCTCTGATTGCTGCTTCTCGGCTGCATTAGCAGGGACAGCCGCGACTTCAGAAGATACAGGTTGCTTGAGACTTTCACTTGTCAGTTCTGGATTTACATCTGGCACCACAACATGAGAAGTTGTCTGGGAAGTTGGGACAACTGTTGGCGTGGTTACAGTAGGCAATATCACCTCTGATTGCTGCTTATCGGCTGAATTAGCCGGAAAAACTGCGACTACAGAAGTTGGAGGTTCTTTAATGACTACAAAGTCTGTAGATTTGGAACTAGGTACTACATTTTCACTGATTAGTCCTTGATTGGCATCCTTTGCCGACTGCTGATTAATCGCGGGGGTGAAAATTTCTGCTGTCTGTTCTAAACTATGATTAGTTTGGGCATTTGCACTGAGCGTGCCGCCTAATGGCGCTGCAATTGCTACAGCTGCTATCCATACGGGAGATAAACGCATTCTATTTAAATTCCTCTTCACGTCCACACACCATTTCTAGGCAATTATGCTCTCATGCAAAAAGTCAAGGCAAAAATTGCGTTGTTTGCTGTTGATTTTTTACGTTATATATCAAAAGGCAAGAATTAAAAACTTGCCATTTTTACCAAAAGATAAGGTTTAAAGCCGAGTGTAATTGTGGGCGATAGCTCCCTTGCTCTTTTGGCAGTGGCTCCTCCTTGTGGGTGGTTTTTCTCCCCTGCCCCCTGCCCCCTGCCCCCCTGCTTTTTCACGTAATGGTTTCCATAGATTTAATTTTTGCTGGCTACGGCTTGTAATACTCGTTGTAAAACCTCCTGGTAAGCATCTTCTACATTCCCCAAGTCCCGGCGGAAGCGGTCTTTATCCATTACCCGCAGGTTAGGATCTGCTTCGGCTGTGTTCCACAAACGGCAGGTGTCGGGGCTAATTTCATCGGCCAAGAGCAACTGCTGTTGTGAGTCCAAACCAAATTCTAGTTTGAAGTCTACTAGCGTGATGCCGCACTGCTGCCAAAAGTCTTGGAGAAACTCGTTGACTTGCAATGCTAGATTGGTAATTGCATCTACTTGTTCCGGTGTTGCCAGTTCTAATAACAATAGGCGATCGCGTGTTAATAATGGATCTCCTAATTCGTCATTTTTATAATAGAACTCTACTAAAGGTTGTTTCAGCAGTGTACCCACCGGTAATTTTGTTTGCTGAGATAAACTCCCGGCAGCAATGTTTCTCACCACTACTTCTAAGGGAAAAATCTTCACAGCCCTTACCCGCATTTGATGGGGTGCCGGAGAATCAATAAAATGAGTTTTTATTCCCCGTAGTTCTAATTGCTGAAACAACTGGCTAGAAATGCTACAATTAATTTTTCCTTTACCGATAATACTGCCACGTTTTTGGGCATTAAAAGCTGTGGCATCATCTTTAAAATCAGCTAGCAAGACTTCTGGATCATCAGTTGCATAAAGAATTTTCGCTTTGCCTTCGTAGAGCTTGGAATTAACAGACATGATAAGAGGTAAAGTTGTGGGCGAGGGGTAGCTTTTGCCCTTTCGAGCTTAACTATTTTATCTTTAGTTATTCCAGATTAGCCATTGGTTATTAATCGCCTAATAAAAATAGATGGCAAAAAAATTACTTAACATCTAACCTTCGATGGGTGAAATCACCTTTAAGATATGGTGATTCTTATGTAGTTTTTAATACTTAAATATAAATGTTTTGCCTCAAGATAATCATAATATGGTAAACAAAAAAAGTGTTATTACGCGAAAATCAGTAAGTTTTGATACATTTATTACAATTAGCATTTCATTTTTTATAAAATTTGTTGGCAATTGTAAAAAAACAGACTACCATTTGATGAAATAAATTGGCAAGAACTACCTAGTATGGGTTAAATGTGCTTGAGCGTAGCATACTCAAGGTAGCAGGCATTTTAGATGGATGATTTTAGATTTGAGAGCAGCTATGGTGGCCCGACTCTAACTGAAAAAACTAATCCAAAATCCCAAATTGGCACGTTTAACTAACTTCTGTCTAACCTCTATGATTAAAGATTGTTAAGGCAACTATTTCTAATCTGATGCAAATTTCGCAAATTTAAAGTTAAGGGGGGGTTAATAATTCAACTTTATATATTAAAACGGGAAGGATATTAAACAAATGGAGAAAAATTTAGTGAACAAAGATAATTTTTTGTATCCGCGTGGACGTTACTATGGTCAAGTAAAGCCGGAAAATGTGCTTTTTAATGCAAATTTACAGGAATTTGCTCAACGAGTGAGTTACATCTGTAATTTAGAAACAAATGGCAAGTTATCGCCGGATGACGCTTACGAACAAATCAAGGTTTTGTGGAAAAACTTGAAGAGAAGTAAAAAACAACTACAAATTGGTGAAAATCCTTTTCAAAGTGAGGGAGATGAGGCTCAAGGCTGAAACATCACTGCCAACTTTACCAACTAGCTATTTTGCTATCAAATCCCAGACACCATCCCAAGACTCCAGAGGTGGTGTCTTTTGGTAGTTATAAGCACGTTCTAGGTGAATATTAACAGCTTGGTCTGTGGGTCGAATATATTGAGCAGCGGTAAAACAAGCGATCGCCTGGGAAAAATTCCGGTCTAAATAAGCAGTACGCCCAACTTGGTAATGCCATAAAAATTCTTGGGTATTGGCATCTAAATCAGTAGTGCGATCGCTGATTAACTCATAGATGTTAACTGCTTGGTGTTTACCTTTGACGCGAATTTTATCTAGCTGGCGCGCCCAGATGCGATCGCGGCATAATTGGTAAGTAAATTCACTCAAAATAATATCGCAGCCATATTCCTTAGTGACTCCTTCCAAGCGTGAACTTAAATTTACCCCGTCCCCGATTACGGTGTAATCCATGCGTTTATGGGAGCCAATATTCCCGGAAACTACTTCCCCAGAGCTAATGCCAATACCTATCCGGATTTGAGGCTGTTCTTGGATAATTCGCCGTTGATTAAATTCGTCTAAACGTTGGCGCATATCCAATGCTGACTGCACCGCCCTCCAGGCATGATTTTCTGTCAAAGGTAGTGGCGCGCCAAACACCGCCATTAAGGCATCTCCAATAAATTTATCTAGAGTGCCTTCGTAGTTAAATACTGCCTCTACCATTGTTTCAAAATACTGATTTAAGAGTGACACCACCTCAGACGCACCGAGATTTTCTGTCAGTGTGGTGTAGCCCCGGATATCTGAAAATAAAACAGTGACTTCTTTACGCTCACCCACCAT
Source organism: Cyanocohniella sp. LLY (assembly GCA_022241785.1). Lineage (GTDB taxonomy): Bacteria > Cyanobacteriota > Cyanobacteriia > Cyanobacteriales > Nostocaceae > Cyanocohniella. The sequence goes on from JAKOMP010000080.1 coordinate 16,911, forward strand.
TAAAGCATCTTCCCCTAATGCCATTACTTGCTCGGCAACATGAGGTGTAAGGTAGCGATACATGGTGCTTTTCATGCGTTTTTCTTGACTAATATCTTCTAGAACCACCAAACCACCCCGCACTCCACCTTCTGGGTTCGTTAGCGGATTCACAGTGAGATTGATGCTCCGTTCTAAGATTTCCACCTGGCTAGAGGTGAGACAATTAGGTTGGGGCGTTAGGAGTTGATTCCAGGGAATGAACACATCGGGGTTAGTGCGATCGCGCACTGCTAAAATTAACTGGTGATTACTGATTCCTGAGTCTGGCGTGGAATTTAACAATTGAGATAATCCCACTGTCAAATTTTGTTCTGGTACATAATGTTTAGCACCAGTTTTTAAACTGTCTTCTAAACGTATTTGTAAATTTTCTATCGGTACAACTTCCCAAACCAAGCGACCGATTAAATTATGTTCCCACAAAAGCTGATTATTTTTGGTGTTAGCTTTATTTAAGGGACAACCTAACAGCACTAAAGCTGCATCATTAATTGTGACAATTTGCCCTGCCATATCTGTAGAAATTACGGCATCAGACAGACTTTGCAAAATGTCTTTTTGATATTGCTTTTCTAATAATACATTTTCAAATAAGCGGGCATTTTCTAAAGCAATTCCGGCTTGAATATTAAAGGCCCGCATAAACTCTTCATCAGAGGCGGTAAAACTACCTTTTTGCTTATTAATTAATTGTGTAACGCCAATTAATTCATTGGCAGAATTAAATACTGGTAAACATAAAATATTGTGAGTTACATACCCCGTTTTTCTATCTGTACTGGGGTCAAAACGAGGATCTTTATAGGCATCAGGAATATTCAGCGCTTCACCTGTAGAAGCTACATAGCCAGCGATACCACGATTAGCTGGTATCCGAATTTCTATGAAGTTTGTACCATCTGCTGCTGCTGCTACTTTTGTCCAGAGTTGGCCCATTTCTTTACGATACAAAAATAACGTGCTGCGGTCAGCTTGCATTAAAATTCGGGCTTGTTCCATCACCATCTGCAAAGTTGCTTCTAAATCTAAACTTTGTCCTAGTGTCTGTGTTGCCCGCAAAAGAGCCGTTGCACCGCGTTGATTACGAGCTGCTACATAAAAAGACTGACAACTTTCTAGAATAATCCCAATAGAAGCAGCAAAGTCTCGAAAACGCTCCTCATCTTCGTGATTAAACGGAATATCACCAGTTTTATTCGCTAGTTGTACTACTGCAACAGTCTGATTTTTGCTACTAACCACGGGCATACATAACATATTTCGTATTTGGTAGCCCATTTGTTTTTCTAGTTCTGGGCTAAACAAAGGGTGAGTAACAGTGTTAGATATATTTAAATATTCACCTGTGCTAACTACATGACCTGGAATGCCGACATTAATGGGAATACGAACTTCTAAAAATTTTTGCGTATTATTTTGGGGAACTTTTGACCACAGTTGACCTTTATCATAGTCAACTAAAAAAATAGCTGAATTTTCCGCTTGGAGAATTTGACCAATTTTAACTGTGATGGCTTCTAGCACCTTTTCTAACATAGTTTCTAGAGCTTCATTATTGATTAACTCAATTGCTCGAAGAAACTGTTGAAATTCAGCGGTGATGAAGTCAAGTAAACAAATAAATTCGTTAACTGGCAGGTCTTTTACACGACTTAATAAAGAATGAAGACGATTAACTTGAGTTAATTCAGTTAATGTAGCCAAGACGCTACCAGGATTGGAAGAAGTCATGGGGATGATAAATTTTAAATTTTATTTTTATCTTGATATGTAGCAATCATAATTCATATGAGAAACCCGATTTCTTCAAGAAACCGGGTTATAGTCAACACAATATAACAGGACTTAGGTAACCAACCACGTATTTCCGTCATTGCGACCGTAGGGTAAAGCCCTAACGGGCATGGCTGCGCTTACCGCGTAGCGTGCCGGAGGCTCTAGCAATCTCAAAGCCTTGATTTTTGTGGCGAGTGCGTAAGTCCTATATAATTACAACACCCATTTAAGCTGCTTTTGTCAGTTGTTCGGAAAACACCACCTTTTGATAATAATCTTGCAGCTGGCATGTAGCCGCTGACCATCCCCAGCTTTCTGCTTCTTTGCGGGCGTTTTGACGGATAGTTTCTCTTTCTTGTTGGTTTTCTAAGAGACGAACAGTAGCAGTAATGGCATCTTGAATATCTGCTGTAGGGTCAAAAAGATATCCATTGATGCCATCTGTGACAATATCAGGAATGCCTCCAGAACGGGCTGCTACTACTGGACAGCCGGCGGCCATTGCTTCTAGCAGCACCAAGCCTAGTGTTTCTGTCCGAGAAGGAAAAATAAAGGCATTAGCACTAGCAAAGGCAGAACCTAATTCTTGCCCCATGAGATATCCGACAAAATGAGTGTGAGTCCCGGCAAAATGCTTTTCTAATTCCTGGCGATGAGGACCATCACCCACTAATGCTAATCTTGCGTCGGGAATTGCCTCTAATATGGGTTTGATGCGCTCAATTTCTTTTTCTGCGGAAAGCCGCCCAACATAAAGTAGCAAGGGGCTTTCAGGGTGATTTTGTGTGAGCCGCGATCGCATTTTTGGACTAGCTAAATCCGGGTGAAATAATTCTGTATCTACACCGCGTTGCCACACTTGCACCCGTTCAATACCATGTGTTGTCAATTCCTGCATCATTGCTGTGGAGGTACAAAGATTCAATGATGCTTGATTATGGGCATTTTTAATCAATTCCCAAAGAAACCCTTCTAACATTCCTAAACCGTAATGCTGGAGATATTGGGGTAAATGTGTATGATAAGAGGCTACTAACGGAATTTTCAGCATTTTGCTGTAAAAAATTCCCGCCAACCCTAAAACAGCCGGATTGACAACATGAATGATATCTGGCTGAAATTCTTCTAGGGCATAACCAATAGCTGGGCGGGGCAGTGCCATTTTTAACTCGGGATACAATGGCAGGGGAAAGCCAGTAACGCCGTAAACTTTGGCTCCTTTGTGTTCAGTAATACCACCCTCAGGGGCAATCACTAGTACTTGGTCACCATTGCGCTGTAGATGGTCAACAGTATGACGCAGGCGCGTGACAATACCATCAACCTTGGGCAGAAAGGTTTCGCTGAATAGGGCAATTCTCATAAAAAACTATACAAGCAAATAATCCCAGCTTTGTTTGCATTGTGGTTTGAACCTCGCATGACTAGAAGTCACGAGTGTGCGGCTTGCAGAAATCAAACACAGAGTAATCCGTAATACAGAAATTCTTCTTTTGACTATGTTTCCTAAGTTACATTTCTATCAAAAATAATTAACTGGTTGTCATATTGTGCTAAGACATGACAACCAGCAGATAGCAGGCTTTACCCTAATTTCTGTGCCAAGAGACTTTGGGTAGAATTTGCTTGTGATCAACTCGTTGTTGATACTTGACGGCAAAGTTTAACAAAGAGTCAAGCAACGAATCAGAGAGATAGTGAGGCTCTAAACCGAGATCCAGCAGTTTGGTATTTTTAGCATTGAAGTAGTGTTCTTCTTTTTCAACTCTGGGGTTATCCAGGTGATTGATTTCCACATTCAATCCCAAGGCATTCCCGGCTTTTTTCACCATTAATGCCAAATCACCAACACTGAATAGTTCAGTAAATTGGTTAAATACCCGGAATTCGCCAGGTTCGGCTGGGTTAGCGATCGCTAGTTCAATACATCGCACTGTATCCCGAATATCCAATAATCCGCGCGTTTGTCCACCTTTACCGTAGACGGTTAGGGGGTGGGCGATCGCAGCTTGAATACAGAAGCGGTTAAGTGCTGTACCAAATACCCCATCGTAATCAAGGCGATTAATTAATAGTTCGTCCATGCCCGTTTCTTCGGTCAAGACACCATAAACTATCCCTTGATTGAGGTCGGTAGCGCGCAATCCCCAAATACGGCAAGCAAAGTTGATATTGTGGCTATCATGGACTTTGCTGAGATGGTACATTGAACCAGGCTGTTTGGGATACGGCAAAGTATCTTTGCGCCCATTGTGTTCAATTGTGATGTAACCTTCCTCAATATCGATGTTGGGTGTGCCGTATTCACCCATCGTTCCCAACTTCACCAAATGGCAATCTGGGAAATCTTCTCGCATCGCATACAGTAAGTTCAGCGTTCCTACTACGTTATTGACCTGGGTAAGAACAGCATGTTCACGGTCAATCATCGAAAAGGGCGCTGATCGCTGTTCACCAAAATGTACTAGGGCATTTGGTTCAAATTGGTGTAAAACTTTCTTGAGAAATTCGTAATTAGTGATATCGCCAATAAACAGGTCGATGGATTTACCTGTCAAATCTTGCCAGCGCTGGAGGCGTTGCTGAATTGGTGCGATGGGAGTGAGAGTATCGAGACCCAATTCATTATCCCAGTGCCGCCGCACCAAACTATCTAAAATTCCAACGTCATAACCTCGATTGGAAAGGTAAAGTGCAGTTGCCCAACCGCAATATCCATCGCCACCAATAACCAGGACTTTCATCTTCACCAGTTTTTACTCGCTGATAGCTAAATCTATCAGGTTTCTGTACCCTCTTCATCATCATTCTGGAGAAGATACGTAATTTTTGAGTTTAAAGATGCAATTCACCAAACAGATCACTCCCCAATCCGATACTGTTGGGCAATGTAGTAGAACAAAGGATAGGGGTGCATCCCAGTTTTTATTTAGCACCTAGAGAATAAATGTCATTGCGAGGAGGAACGACGTTCGCGTAGCGTGTCGCTTTGCGACTCAGCAATCGCAAAGTCTCGCACTAAGAATAAAACCATGCGATTGCTAGAGCCTCCGGCACGCTACGCGAACACTCCACTTCGTTGCGTTCGCAATGACATTCAAAAAAGTGGGATGCTCCCAAGGATAGTAACTGGGAAATTCTTGGTTCTGGCTGCGTCCTTGCCAGTAATATTCGACTTCATCCTGAATTAAACTCAGTTTCATCAAGCTGATTCCTTGATCAATTTCCACTACTAGCACCCCAGATATGCCCTGGGCTGTTTGAAAGTTAGGAGTTATCGTGGTTTTGCTGTTTTTTTCTGTGGTTATGGACTCAGGTAGTAAATTAACTGCCCATGAGCGAATTTCTACAGCTTCGTTTTGCGGTGACACCAAGGCAATTCCATCATAATTTCCTGGTGCTGGCAAAGTATTCCAATTACTAGGGTAGGGAAATTCAAAGCCATAACGGGAATTTTTATAAGTATTCCATGTCACAGGGGAATCTTGAAACTTTGTGGCAGCGCAACCCCACAAACTTAAGAGCAAGATAACTGCTCCGCCCATGTGGGCAACTTGAGTATAATTTTTTTGTTTATGCCTACATGTTTTTACTGTAGTAGTAGACATGATGAGATTTTCGTTAAAGTCACTGATTTCTTATAAGTACTATATCAAATACATTTATATGGATAAAGTGGCGGCGGTTTATTGTTGCTTAACTCAATGGGGTAAAAGCAAAAACTGTTTCATAAATAACTCAGTTAGGGAACTATATTACTAACAACCATCACAACAATATAAATAAATGTAACAAAATTAGCGTCAAAACGTTTTAACGTCTTGACAACAGAGAAAGCAACCGATAACGTAATATACATACCCGGGTAAGGCCGTTAAAGAGTTATATGCAAGCTAAGCAAAAGGTTACTTTGTATTTGTCACCAGAAGTTCACAAAAGACTGAAGATTCGTTCAGCTGTTGATTCCGAACCGATGTCAGAACTTGCCGAACGGGCCCTAGTCTTCTACCTAGCTAACTCAGAATTAGTGGAGGAAGTTGAAGCTTCTGTATATGGAAAAACTCACCGAGTTTATTCCTGTCCAAATTGCGAGAGTTCATTAGTCTTGCGTGATGGAGAATTGATTGCTATGGGTAATCAACCAGGAATAACCACTCAAGAGCCTCTGTCCATTGACGAAATGGAAAAAGAAGAAACTCATCCTAAGGGTGAAGAGGAGTTAGTTCCTTGCTAGGTAAGAATTATGAATAAACAGTTCATAATTCGGTTGTCGCAACCAACAAACGATGTCTTTACTGTATAAGGTCTCAAGTAGGTCGATTGTATGAAAGAAGAGCTCAATATTCTAATTCAAGCTCAATATCCTCTAATCTACCTTGTGACCTCCGAGGAAGAGCGGGCGGAGCAGGCAATTTCCACAATCGCCCAATTATTAAAGCCCCAACGCCGCGTATACGTCTGGACAGTAACTCACGGCATCGTGGAATATGGGCAACCCCGGAACGTCACACAACACAATACTGTTTCTCCAGAGGCAGCCATTGAGTGGATTATCCGGCAGAGAGAACCTGGTATATTTATTCTTAAAGATTTACATCCGTTTATTGATGCGCCTGCGACAACAAGATCGTTACGTGATGCGATCGCTAGCTTCAAGGGAATGCAAAAGAACATCATCTTGATGTCACCCATGCAGCAAGTTCCCATCGAACTAGAAAAGGAAGTTGTTGTACTCGACTTTAGACTACCAGATATGGCTGAGTTGAACAAAGTGTTGACTCATCATCTAGAGCAAAGTCGTGGACGGCGATTAACCACAGAGGCGCGAGAAAAACTTCTCAGAGCAGCTTTAGGTCTAACTAAAGATGAAGCTGAGAAAGTATACCGCAAGGCGCAAGTAACCACAGGGCGCCTAACAGAAGATGAAGTTGATATAGTTCTATCTGAGAAAAAGCAGCTAATTCGGCGCAATGGGATCTTAGAATACATTGAAGAAGATGCAACCATTGATGCTGTAGGTGGCTTAGAAGAACTGAAAAAGTGGCTTAAACAGCGCTCTAATGCTTTTACAGAAAGAGCAAGAGAGTATGGTTTACCCCAGCCCAAAGGAATGCTGATTCTCGGAGTTCCCGGTTGTGGTAAGTCGCTAATTGCCAAGACTACATCCCGACTATGGGGTTTACCATTGTTACGCTTAGATATGGGTCGAGTTTACGACGGCTCAATGGTGGGACGAAGTGAAGCCAATTTGCGTAACGCCCTAAAAACAGCAGAATCCATCTCTCCAGCGATTCTGTTCATAGACGAGTTAGATAAATCCTTTGCAGGTAGCTCAGGTTCATCTGATTCTGATGGTGGTACATCAAGTAGAATCTTTGGTTCTTTCCTGACGTGGATGCAAGACAAAAAATCTCCAGTATTCGTCATGGCAACCGCTAACCGAGTGGAACGCCTACCTGGAGAATTTTTAAGGAAAGGACGCTTTGACGAAATTTTCTTTGTGGATTTGCCCACACCAGAAGAACGGCAGGATATTTATAAAATCCACCTTGCCAAGCGTCGTGAAGACATCTCCAGGTTTGATCTTGAGCAACTTGCCAAGATGTCTGACGGTTTCTCTGGGGCAGAAATTGAACAAGCACTTGTGGCAGCCATGTATGAAGCTTTTGCCCAAGACCGCGAGTTCACCCAATTAGATATTATTGCGGCCCTAAAAGCAACATTGCCACTGTCTCGTACCATGCAAGAACAGGTAACAGCCCTGCGGGACTGGGCCAGACAGCGCGCACGACCAGCCGCATCCTCCGTTGCTGAATATCAGCGCATGGAGTTTTAAAAGCTTTCCCCTACTAACCCAGGGGCAAAGGCTAGCCCAAAAAGCTAGCAGTTACGAAAAACAGCCGCATCTCCATAAGCGCGGCTTCCCAAAAACAAACCGTTGTCTTTTTCTCAATCTTCTCACTGGAGGAAACCCAAATGTCTCACTTTAGCACTCTGCGTACCAAAATCACCGATGCCGAAATCCTCAAATCTTCTTTGCGCGACCTTGGTATCAGCGTAAAGACTGAAGCTGATGTTCGTGGTTATAACGGCCAGCGTGTACGCTCCGACATCGTAGCTGTTTTAGAAGGCGAATATGATCTAGGTTGGTCTCGCAACAGCGATGGTTCCTTTGACCTAATCGCTGACTTATGGGGTGTTGCTAAAAAGCACAACCAAACCGAGTTGATCAACTCCATCAACCAAAAATATGCCGTTAACAAGACTTTGGCTGAAGTAAAACAGCGCGGTCTGCAAAACGCCAATGTCAAGTTGGTATTGCAATAAAAATTTCTCAGCGCGTTCCCAAAGCTGAACGGGTTAACCACATCATTAGCGGTTAGCCCGCTTTTTTATCGGGACTGGGATTTATTTTCCAGTCCCGTATTTATTTTTTACCATCAAATGTACGCCGCCATTGGGTGCAAATACTATGCCACGACGCACAGGTTTTAAAGGTGCTTTATCCATTAAATCTAATGAGTAATGAGAGAGGATATTTGCTAAAATTAATTTGATTTCAAATAAAGCAAATGCTGCACCAATACAGCGACGGTTTCCCCCACCAAAGGGTAAAAATTCATAAGGAGAAAACTGCCGTTCTAAAAAACGTTCTGGCTTAAACTGCTCAGGTTCTGGATAAACATCTGGGCGATGGTGAGTTAGATAAATACTGACAGAAAGCATCATCCCTTTGGGTAAATCGTAACCCATGAATTGCATAGGCTCTTTAAGAATGCGCGGCAAACTAAAGAAAGTAACTGGATAAATTCGGAGCGTTTCTGAGCAAACAGCATTCAAGTATGGTAGTTGAGTAATTACTGTGGGATCTGCATTCGCAACATCAATAGATTTGAGTTCTTTCAGTAATTTTTCTCGCACTTCAGGAAGATAGTGAATCCAATATAATGCCCAAGCTAAAGCAATAGCTGTAGTTTCGTGACCAGCAAATAACATAGTCATTAACTCATCACGTAACTCCATATCAGTCATGGCTGCACCATTTTCATCACGTGCAGATAATAACAAGCTGAGAATATCTTCACCCTGTGATTCGCTTTGATGGCGACGTTCATTAATTTCTTGATAGATCAATTTATCAAGCTGCTGTCTACGGCGGATAAACCTTCCCCAAGGACTCCAAGGCCCTAAATCACGTTGCAATGACTTGAAAAACAACAACACAGCGCTCAAAGGAGAATTAAAAGTATCCAACATCTCAATTAAAACTTGCTTGATTTGTTGGTAACGTTCGCCTTCTTTTAATCCAAAAACAGCACGTAAAATCACTTGCAAGGAAATATCTTGCATTTGAGGACGGGCTGAAAAACTTTACCCCACAGTCCATTGACTAGTGACTTGATTGGTAATATTACAGATTAATTGACCATAAGCCCGCATCCTTTCACCATGAAAAGGAGGCATTAATAGTTTACGCTGTTGTAGGTGGCGATCGCCATCAAGCAATATTAACGAATTAGCTCCCACAAGTGGTTGAATAATTTTGCTTCCTGAACCTGATTCAAATAGTTTAGAGTCGGCTGTCAAAAGTTCCTGAATTGCTTGCACATTACTCAAAACTATTTGTGAAGAAAAATTCTTAGATTCAAAGAGAAAAATATCCCCATATTTTTGTTGAGTTGCTTTTAAAAAAGAGACTGGTGTAAAAATTGAGCGAATAGTTTGAATTACTCTAGGTACGCGGGATTTTGGTGGTAGTTTAGCAATCGTTTGGTTTGCAGTTTTTTCTTCAATGGTAACCATGAATTACTAGTCCTAATTTAGAATTATCTATACCTAATTTTTTAGTCAGCAATTTATTTACACTGGCGGTAAAGATAAACTGGTTCGCAAATTAGCAAGAGAATCTTTCCAGTGTTCTTCAAAACGATAGCCTAATAAAAAATCGGCTTTCTTGCCCAGTTCTTTCCCTTTTTTTAAGTTAGCAAAAATTTCTACCCTTTGTTGAGGTGCAAGCAGAGGATAAAGCCATTGAGCTATCCATAAACCGATTTTCAATGATTGGCTATAGTTTTGCTCAACTGCAACAGCAAGAACACCTATTTCTCCAGCATAGCTAGTGTCAAAACCGAGTAAAACATGAAAAATATCGTGAGTAACTACATAGCGCAAAGCAAAGACATTGTGTTTAGCAATTTCCTTCAATGCCGGACTGACATTGAACGGTTGTAAATGATTAATTTGCATGTGTTTGGCATATTCTCGTCCTAAAGTTCCTGGAGGATATTGGCTTAATATCTCCAAATTAATTGGGGGATGATATCCCTCTACTGCTTGTAATTTAGCAGCTACTTTTGGCGAAACCTTGGCGCCAAATAACTCAGATTTGAGAAGGGCAAAATCACCTAAATGTTCCCAGTTTTTCTTAATTAGCAGCAGTTGAATGTATTTTATTTTTTTGAACATAACCACCCTCCTATCTTATGGGTGATGTGTTTGTAGTACCCTATAAATAATTCTAACTTTTCACGGTATCTGGAAAACCTCTCTCTAAATCTCTCTCCTGCGAGGAGAGAGACTTTGAATGCCTGGTTTAGAAGTTAGATTTTTCGTGGACTTTTTAGGTCATGTGGAAAAGTCAGATAAATAATTGACTTAAGGTGCTAATTTCAGTTTTTTAGGGACTTACAGAAATTAAATTATCCAATTTACTGGGATGCAAGGTTGTCTTTCTCCCCCCTGCTCCACTTCTCCCCTGCTTACCCAGTGATTGGACATTTATTTAGTTGGAAGTCCCTTATCTGCTATTAACTTGAGGCTGCCAAATGCGAATTGTCTTATCTTTACTGCTACTGACTAGGATTTTTTGAGTAGGGTTGGTGGCCAAAGCTAAAACCCAGTCGTTATGACCAGAAAGGGTTTGCAGCAAGTTACCTGTTTGCATGTCCCAAATTTTGACCATATTGTCAATACTGCCACTAAGGAGAGTCTGCCCATCCAGTCCCATACTCAGAGTAACTACCCGTGAGGTATGACCTAACAGTGTATGCAGCAGTTTACCTGTTTGTATATCCCAAATTTTAATACTTTGATCCCAACTGGCACTGGCGAGTGTTTTTCCATCGCGGCTAAAGGCCACATATCTCACAGCGTCATTATGTTGGGCGATAGGCGTTCGCGGTAGCGTGCCGGAGGCTCTAGCCATGCCCTTCGGGCTTATCGCCTGACGCAATTCCCCTGTATACACGTCCCAAATCTTAATGGTTTTGTCAAGACCCCCTGTAGCTAAAATTTCCCCGTCGGGACTGATAGCAACCGAGAACACCCGACTTTCATGTCCCTGAATTGTCCGCAGCAGTTGACCTGTGTGAAAGTTCCAAATTTGGATATTACCATCTTCAGTACCACTGACTAAGGTCTGTCCATCGGAACTGAGGGCAACTGACCACACAGGGCCGCCATTAGGAGTAATTGTCCTGATGATCTCAAAGGTCTGCAAATTCCAAACCTTAATTGTCGTGTCTCCACTACCACTGACCAGAGTTTGACCATCTGAACTGATTGCGATCTCTCTGACGGTATCGGTATGTCCTTCTAGTGTGGATATAATCTTGCCAGGATTTACATTCCAAACTTTAATAGTTTTATCGGCACTAGCACTCACCAAAGTCTGTCCATTGGCAGTGAGAGCAACAGACCAAACAGAATCTCCGTGACCAGCCAAAGTTTGAGTGAGAGTAAGATTTTGGGGAGATGGCACGGGATTGGGAGAGGGAGTAGAATCTGGAGTCTGGGGGACACTTTCTGCCACAGGTGTGACTTTCAGAAAATAGTAACTGGCATAATAGCTGCCTGGTATTAAAGCCAGCAACGCCGTCATGGATAAGATGATCCCCAGTATTAAAGTCAATTGTTCTGAATGGGGAAGAAGTTTTTTTACCCTATATTGGGACTGAGCTTTACCCAAAAGTATCTGGCGATAATCTTCTGCTGACCGTATTACTATAGGCATCTCCTGGGGAATGATGGTGTCATGGGCATATGGTGGTGTTGCAACAGCCAATGAATCCCGATGAGAAATGGAAATGCTGGGTATTTTCCCATCAACTGTGAAGGCAAATAAATTGAGTAATTCTCCCTCCTGAAGAGCCATCTGGCTTTGGTCAATTTTATCTCGAGGAATCTCCACCCCAGCACGAGCCGAATGATAATTCCACAAGTCGGGAGCGACTACGTTTTCCATAACATCTGGGACATTTTGCCTGTCTATGAGAGTTGCTGGCCCGGTGCGTAGGCAAATAAAAATATTTTCCAGTTGAATAGGCTGTAGTTGACCTGCTAAATAGTAACAAACAAAGTAAGGGACATCGCTGCGACCGAAATCATCTAGTCCATCGTTGTATAACCAACCAAATAAGCATTGCTCTGGGGTGACTTGATATAAATAAGCCGCTTGATATCCAGCACTTGGTGGATTGTAGGAATCCCAGTACTGATAAACCACCTCTTGGATAAAGGCCTGCTGAACTTCTGTGGGAACTTCTGTACTCACCAGAGTTCTAAATCCCACGCCAGCAAAACTAGTATAGACAAGTTGACCTAAAAGCAAAGGGGTCATACTAAGAGCAATTCGTAATTAAAATAGTCAAACTTAATCTGGGTTTCTAGGTTAGTAGAGGAAATTCTGTTGAGTATTTAGTTGTCAATATCATTTTGTTGAGTAGGGTTTGGTGATTGTTGTATTATTGGCATTCTTTGAGGAAAAATTCTCAATAAATTCAAGACCAATAATAGTGAAGCGATCGCCCCTACAAAACTAACACTTACTAAGGACATAATTAAAATAGACCTCCGGGTCTTTAATGATAATCCCTGTCCCATAAAGATTTGGGTGAATTTACTAGACAATGTTTGGAAAAATGACTGTTCATGAGCATCATTCAGTTGTGATAAAATCCAAAGCAGTGGAGTAGCTGCACCTTTTGGTTGGAGACGGGAAACACCGTCTAAAGAAACAATGGGGATAGCGGAATAAAATGTTTGATGTGTGGCTTTCAAATTATCAAGGTATGTAGTCAGCGGTTCCAGTTTCTTGGTAATTCGTTGCTGGGTAGCTGAATTAAGTTCAATGAGGTCGCACTTAGTTAAAATTAATGCAAAAGCGTATTTTACATTATACTTGGAGATTACGGAAGCAATCGCCGCTACCTGGTTGAAAATATCTTCCAGTACCCGTGGGTAATCTGGATCTTTAATCAAAGCGTGGGCATTAATAAATACACAGCAGCTATTGGTAGAAAATATCATGTCTTGAAATGCCGGATTAACAATATTAGAAAATTCCCCAGGAATATCCCACCAACGAAAATTACATACGGTTTTCGCACCCGACACACTTTGACGTTTCAAACTAAAGTTAAAGTTAGTAATTCTAATAGTCGGTGGCGGGTATTGACCAGTGCGAGCAACATGTTTTTTAATCTTTTCTAGATTGGCTTGCACATTGCTATCTTGACAATCAAACCACATCTGCTGAGAATTATCTGGGTGATTATCGGGATGTAATTCTGCGTAGCTACCGGCCAGAAAAACTGTTTTGCCTACTCCTCGTTGACCAATACTTAACAGGCTAAAGGTTTTTGGGGTAGTTGCAGATAATAAATTCATATAATCACCGTTTCTGTAATCATTAATTTGATAATCTTTTGTGATATGACAATTGTAGATGATTTGTTCTATCTCAAAGATGTCACCCATAGATAAAGACTGACATAGTAATCGTAAATGATTATGTAGAAATAAAATTTATGAAAAATTCATAAAGATAAAAATAAGTTTTGAATGTTTTCAAGTTGGATCAATTAGATACAATTACCTAGTGTGATGCCTAAAGCCCCTGAATTTATGATGCTGTTGACGAATAACCCAATTTATGTTGTCGTAAAATGATAAAATAGGCAATAGAGGGTGAAACTTTTCATATAAATTTTCTGATTTAAGTATTTGGCAAGCATATCTGCAAAATAGGCATCTACAACAAATTAACTTTGCCTATGCAGACCTCTATAATTGTGTAGGGGCAAAAATTTTATCCACTGCTATATCTGCGTCATTCAGTCCTCATGTCCAGATTTTAGTCCCTGGTTACACTGAAGGTTGTTTCTGTTTTGGGGATGTTACCAGCAGTCAAGACGATTTTAGCAAGAATGTCGAAGCCAATTTAGGATATTGAGAGCGATCGCTCTGTTCCCCAAAAACCATCGCTATGTTCTCGTAAAAAGTAAGCACTTCAAGGATTTATAGGAATTGATATTCAAGTACAATTCTATTCAATATAATTGTACTTTTGGTTCTTCGGTACGTGTTATGCTAAACTGTTATCTAGACGTACTAAACAATTTTGAAAATGTGTATCAATAAATAGATAAAAGTGCTGCAACAATTGACATATATAGAACATTCATTATTAACTATAAATACAGTTAAGAGTATTTTTAGTTAATTTTAGAGTTATGACTGGTAATTGGACTTTGGACAAAAATAAATTGTTCGCGTTTATCTCACGCGAACAAACGAATAATTAATCTTGTTTATAGTTACCAGCAGAAAAAAAAGCATAGCCACCAGATCCCCAAGGC
>JAKOMP010000081.1 GCA_022241785.1 Cyanocohniella sp. LLY
AACAAAACTCAAGCTGACACTAAATCTTTTTGCCAGTTGTCGTTGAGAGCCTTCTGTGTTGTTATGTGCATTAATCACTTTCTGGCGCAGATCACAGGAGTAAGGTTTCATTCCACAGACACTTAGATGTTAATATACTCCATCATCCCATACTGTATTGTACTCAAGCAGGAACCGCTATATATAAAAAGTAATGTAATTTAAAAAAATCAAAACCTCCATATATCCGGAGGTTTTTTTTATTCACCCCAATTCCTAATTCCGCATCTGACTAACTAAGTGTGCGATTTCCGGTAAAATCAGCTTTTCCATGCCTAAGCGCACAGCATTACTAGAACCAGGAAGCGAGAAAATTAACTTATTTTGATAAACACCAGCCACGGCGCGAGAGGCGATCGCCCGTGAACCAATTTCTTGATAACTTAAAAATCGAAATAACTCGCCAAATCCGGGTAAGGTTTTTTCTAATAATTTTTCAATAGCGTCATAGGTGGTATCTCTAGGTGCAATACCCGTGCCACCATTGAAAATTACCACATCTAAATTCGCACTTTCACTCAGCCGTTGTATCTGTTGTTGAATTTGCGTTGGCTCATCTTTGATAATTGCATAAGCTAGTACCACATGGTTGGCACCGACTAGCAATTGCTGAATGATTTGGCCACTCTTGTCTGTTTCCGGGATGCGAGTATCACTAACAGTAACAACAGCACAAGTTACGGTTATTCCTGGTGAATCTGGGTGTGGTTGTAACACGGGTATAAGAGAAGGTAGGGAGATGAGAGGGGCGAGGGGAAAATCAAATTTTTCGACTATTAACTTTTGACTTTCCCCCAGGGGTGGCCCCCATTTATTCAGCCTTATTAAATCCCAAACCGTTTTGTTCGGCATACCGTTCCATGAAGCGCATAAAGCGTTCCCATTCTTCAGCAGATTTCATGAGATGAAGTGCTTCTAAGGCTTCTGGTTTACCGTTGACGAATTTACCCTTCACTTCGCGGGTAACTATTTCTCCTTCTTCGTCAATCAGGTACATACCGGTAACTTCTTCAGTGCTACCTTGAGCCAAAATTTGGGGATTTGTAAAAATAAACGTCGCTGTACCACTGTCTCCACTGCGCGATCGCGTCAGCCGCACCTCTGGAATTACTTCTTCGTCAATTCCTCTGGAAAATTGGATCTTTGCCATGATGAGTGTATTTAAAGTTTTGTAATGGTTAACTTGTTATTCTCTCATTATTTGGGAAATGCTGAAAACTCCCATCTTTTTAGCAGAGATTGTAGCAATCCGGTTTTTATCATAAGTGAGTCAATAACGCAATATATAAAATCAAAGTGATATTTCTTGAATACTGGCAATATTGGGCAAGGAGTTAATTCGCTGTTCTTGAATAGCTTGTGTCCGTTCACACCTGGCGGCGAATTGACAAAAATCACAGTCCCTACTAGTTTCTTTTAGTTGGGGAAATGGCTTATTTTCTTGATAACCTTCTAGCCAATTTGTTAATAAACTTAATAGTTGATTAAGTTCCTTGGCTGTTTTTTGATGTTGAGCAGTATCATAACTAAAACTAATATTTTGTGGTTCTCCCTCAGATTGGACAAACCAGTAAGTCATAGAAATATTTTCGGGTAAGTAAGTACTAGTCTCGGCTAACACATATAGATAAAGACGTGTTTGCCAATTTTGTTCTAACTTGCGTTTATTTTGTGGTTTAGGATAAGTTTTCCAGTCGAGAATTTGTGCTTGCTTGCTATCTGCAATTAATAAATCATACACAACCGTCAGCAAATAGTCTTGAAGTTGCAGTGTGCGGTAATGTTCACTTTCACGGAAAGCTTGGTTTGCGGTTGGACTTAAAAGTTCTGGTGCAGCATTGGCAAAACCTGACATCCAGTGTTGCAGTTGAGTATCTGCTTGCAAAAAACTATCTATTGGTAAACCCATTTCCCGCTGTTGCATCAGCAAGTGAAACCGACTACCCAAAGTCTGCTTTTCTTCGTGTTCTGGATCGGAGGGCGAATTGAGTTTTTCTAAGTAGGTGTGCTGGAATTTACGCGGACAAGTTTCTAGTAAGTTGAGATGTCCTTGAGATAGGTGTAATAGTTGGGTGTCTTCTGTCAACATTCTTTTATTTTAGAAGCGATTGAATAGCGATCGCCTGCTTCCTTCAGGTTCCATGTTTTCTGACTCAGACTAAGTTTCGTCCTCTGAACTACTCTCTACCGAGTAAAAAATAAAAGGTACAAGGATGAATTTTGCCTATTTCCTTCATCCCTCTACCTTTTTTATGTACCTGATGCTTATTTAATGTTAGCCCGTGCGTCCCTCACTGCGGCAAAGAAAAATAATCCTGTGAGTGGAATGCTTAATCCCAGGATAATTGCAGTTACCTTAACGCCTAAATCCGGTTGTCCGGAACTGAGTTCAAACACGGAACCGACGGCGGCGATGGCTGTTACGCAAGAACCGCCGAGAAATAAACCGCTTTTTGGAGTTAAATACACTATTAGTCCTTTATGCTAATGGTTTCACCGCTTGATACGAGAAGCCATTTTTCGATAGCTCCTGGGCCAAAGTCAAGGAGTTTTGTACACGGTCTACAAATACTACGCCCTTCAGGTGATCCATTTCATGCTGAATGCAGCGTGCGAGTAAATCGTTAGCCTTGAGGGTTTTAGGACGGCCGTATTCATCCTTATAAGCCACTTCCACGGCTTCGGGACGCTTAACATCCAAATACACCCCAGGAATGCTTAAGCACCCTTCTTGGGCAACGCAGACTTCGCTGCTGACTTGTTTAATGGTGGGGTTAATTAATATTAGTGGCGGATTGGCTGGGTTATCTGGTTCGCAATCGATGACAATTAGTTGCTTATGAATTCCCACTTGAGGCGCAGCCAAACCAATGCCATCACTGCTGTACATAGTTTGCAGCATTTCGCGTACCAGTTGACGAAGTTCATCATCTACTTTATTAATACGCTTTGCATCTTGACGCAGCACGCGATCGCCCAAATAGTGCAATTCCAAAGGCGGCTTTTTTAACTTTTTTTTCTCAACAGCAATTTCAGAAGGCATGATGATCAATGGCTAATTTGTGAAAATTCCGACTACCTTAATTCTACCAATCCCCACTCTTTGATTACTGAGCGCAGTCGAAGTACACTCCCTACTCCCCTCTTCAACATGTCGAGTATAACGATTATTAACGTAATTGAGATATTGGGGACATCGTGTTTAAATTTCTCACGAAACTTGACTATTTGCTCAAAGAAACTTTCCTGGGTTTGCTACGGGGCGGGTGGATGAATTGGGCGGCTATTAGTACTGTCACAGTGTTATTATTCCTATTTGGCTTGAGTTTGCAAACTTCCTGGCAAGTAGAAAAACTGCTGAATCAGTTCGGGAGTCAACTAGAAGTCTCAGTTTATCTCGATCCAGATACACCAGCCCGCAGCATTGAGCCATTTGTGGTACAAATACCTGATGTAGTAGGGATACAAACCATTACTAAAGAACAAGCTTGGACTAAGTTAGTCAAGGAATTGGGAGTTTCTGATATTGATGGTGTGACTCAACAGTTAGGGGATAATCCTTTAGTAGATGAGATTAAGGTCAAAGCTCGCAATCCTCAAGTTGTACCTAATTTAGCGACTCAACTAGTTAAATTGCGGGGAGTGGAAACAGTGCAGTATGTCGATGAAGCAGTGAAACGTATTGCTCAGTTGCACCGGGGTTTAAACTGGATAACTTTGACAATTACAATAATTTTGACTGTAACTGCCATCGCAGTAACTACTACTACCATTCGCCTGATTGTCATGGCGCGACGGCGAGAAATTGAAATTATGCAACTAGTGGGTGCGACATCCGCCTGGATTTATCTACCGTTCATTTTACAAGGAATTACCTTCGGCTTAGTTGGCGGTGCGATCGCGTGGAGTTGTATTTCTATAATGCAACAATTTATCAGTAGATTGCTAGCCAATCAACCAGAGTTTATCCAATTTATTACCAACGGGTTACAACTGACTCCAGTACAGATTTTAACATTGCCTTTAATTCTTTTAAGTTTCGGTGCAGTGGTAGGATTAATGGGCAGCTTATTTGCTGTGCGGCGGTTTGCTAAGAATTAAAGCAATCAGGACTTAAGTTTATGGCATCTCAGTGGGAATCTTTGCTGCAAAATCTCGGTGAATGGCAAGGTTCATTTACCCGATTCTCACCCCAAGGAACACTTTTAGAAGATATCAAAAGTGTAGTTTCTTTGTCAGGGTTGAATAATAATCAGACCATCCGCCAGGTTGTCAGCCGCCAAGGACAAGCAGATTTAGTTTTAGAATACAGTTCTGTAGCTAGGAGTACACTGTTTTTTGCCAATGGCGCTTTTTCTCAAGGTTCAATTCAGCTAGCACCTTTTACAGAATTTGGGGCTGAACTGGGTTTAATTCATGAGCATCGCCGCTTACGCCTAGTTCAACTATTTAATAAAAATAGTCAGTTAGATAAGATAACTTTAATTCGAGAACATTTAGCCGGGACTGAACCAGTAGAACGCCCCACCTTACAAATAGAAGACTTGTTGGGAGAATGGCAAGGTGAAGCTGTCACCATATATCCAGATTGGCGATCGCCTGATAAGTACTCGACAAATTTAAAATTACAACTAGATGATACTGGGCGATTAATTCAAAGTTTGAGTTTTGGCGAACGGACAATTACATCCACTGGAACTATAAACGGTTCTAAAATTAACTTTGATCAAAATCAGATCCAAGTATTACTGTTGCTTAATGGTGCTTCAGCGACTTCCCCGTTACAATTACAGTTGCGTCAACCCTTATTTTTAGAAGTTGGTTGGTTAATTCAACCTCATCTACGCCAACGCATGATTCGTAGCTACAACGATAAAGGCGAATGGGTTAGTCTAACATTAGTGACGGAAGAAAAAGTTTAAAATAAATTCCCAAAATACTAAGCTTCACCGTCTAGCTCCTCTAAGTCATCGACAGTCAGTGGTGCTTGGGCGCTATGACGTACATATAACAAATAAACCGTTGTATCTCGAATTGTGAAAAGCAATCGATACGTATTTTTGGATTTTCCGTAAAGCAGTTGGCGGACTTCTTCTGAAAAAATTTCGTGTTCGACTGCTAATTTACAGCGTTGGGGCTTGTCTTGTAAAGTAGCAATAGCATTCATTAATGCTCGAAACCAATTGTCAGCAAAGTCAGGATTATGCTCTCGATACCAACCATAGGCTTTCTCAATCTGAGCTTCTACGATGGGGGTAATTTCAACCTGGAATGTCATACTTTTGCTGCATTTCTTGAATAAAATCTCCTATAGGGCGAGTTTGACCAGAGTTGAGTTCTTCAAAACCTTGCTGAATACCAGCTATTGTCTCCAACTGCTCAATTAGTTGGCTTAATTTGGTGGGGTCAATTTTGCCAGGATCAAGAAAAGTGACGAGAACTTGAGTGCGATCGCTTAAATCTTGGGGTAACTCATTGAGTTGAATTTGGCCATTTTGATAAATACCTGCGATGGTTTTTAGCATAGATTGTAATGGCGTGATTTCTTCAATTCATTATGGCAATGTTACAGGATTTTGATCAACATTTCTTGCGGTTCGTAGGATAATTACAAAGCGTTTCTTAGCACTTGGTTAAATTTATGCATGAGATTAGACTATTACCACTGAGATGAAAATACCCTACGAAGACTAATTCACAGTTTCAATTAGTAATGCTCAACTGTTTACCTCTGGCGAACATATTCACGCAGTTGAGTCCGTTAAATTTTAGAAAATACTGTTGTTAGTATTCCCAAAAATAACTGGGAGGTAAAACTTTCTGTAAGTAGGACGAAGTAAATAATTAAAGGTTTGTAGTGAGGACTTTAGTCCTCAAATAAATAAGGGCTGTAGCCCTGACTACGAAATGAATTTTAATTATTTTACATTGCTTAAAATAGTTTGATTTTTTCTCGCCGACTTACTTACATACAGTCATTACATTAAATCACAACTACATTGCAAAGCTTTTTTAAGTAAAACCTGATACTCTTCATCGCCAATGCGATAAGCCCCAAATCTTTCTAAATGGGGATTCATCATTTGAGCATCAAAAAACACAAACTGGCGTTGACGCAATCTTTCCACCAACTTTACCATTGCCACTTTCGAGCCTTCAGGAATGCGGTAAAACATCGACTCACCAATAAAAGCACCGGCAATGACAATCCCTAAAATACCCCCAGCTAGTTCATCGCCTTGCCAAGTTTCAAAACTATAAGCGAAACCATGCTGGTAAAGTAACCAGTAAATTTCTTGTAAATCCCGTGAAATCCACGTAGTTTCGCGATTAGCACATCCAGCCACCACACCCTGAAAGTCACGGTTAATCGCTACTGTAAAACGCTCTTGATTGAGAACACGCTGCAACGACTTAGGATAACGAAATCGCTCATCCAAAGGAATCAAAGTGCGATCGCGGCTTCCATACCATCCCAGGCCTGTATTGTCGTCAGCCATGAGAAAATAACCTTGAGCATAACCACGAATAATAGCAGCGATATCATATTGCATAATTAAGCAAAATAAAAAAACCTCAGAGGAACGCTCAGGTGTTTCTCCTGAGGGGTTCACCAGCGGATTGTGGTGGGAAACCTTTCCGCAGCGCTGGTTCACTGCAATTTTCTCAGCGTTCCTCTGCGTTTAAAAAAGATGACTGAAGCAATTCCACCCATCACTCTACCACCGTCTGAAAACCCCCTACTCGAAGGTGAATGGTTGCAAGATCGTTTATTGCGGTGGCTAGACACAGAATTTTTACCAGAAATAGTCAATCAAAAAATTGCCCAACGCGCCGCCCAAAT
Source organism: Cyanocohniella sp. LLY (assembly GCA_022241785.1). Classification (GTDB taxonomy): domain Bacteria; phylum Cyanobacteriota; class Cyanobacteriia; order Cyanobacteriales; family Nostocaceae; genus Cyanocohniella. The sequence goes on from JAKOMP010000081.1 coordinate 6,884, forward strand.
TTTTGTCCGACAACGCATGGAAGGAGAAAATGACCTCGGATCTCTGGTAATAGCTATTGTCACAGAGATGCAGGCATTTGATTTTTCCAAAAGTTTTTATGGAGAGTTTGCGATCGCCAACGCCGTCAGCGATCTACTCTTAGAAAGTCTAGGTATAGACCGTTGTTGTGGTCAATAACAACCCCTGCTTATTATTGCGGTCATTAGTTCTTTGTCCAAACTAATGACTAATGACTAATGACCAATAACTACCAACTAGACTTAACAACTCCAGGTAACAAGCCTTCATGCGCCCATTCCCGTAGCACGTTCCGAGATAGTCCAAAGTCGCTATAAACACCTCTAGGACGACCAGTTACCCAGCAGCGATTGCGGCGGCGACTGCGCGAACTGTTACGGGGAAGCTGTTGAATTTTCCGGTGAATTTCCAACTTGTCTAAAGGAGATTCTGTTGTTCTGAACTCTTCTAGCAATGCTTCCCGCTTTTCGGCGTACTTTTCTACCGTTTTGGCGCGTTTTTTCTCGCGCTCAATCATGCTCTTTTTTGCCATACACTCTCTAACAGATTTAAAGACAGCATTTTCTATTCTACAGTGTCCCCATTAATTCTAGGGATTTTTTATTTTCTCTACCCCGCCATCAACTGTTTTTCCCAGTCGGGCATAAATCACTCAACTGACAAGCTTCACAAGCAGGAGAACGAGCCTTACACACAGCACGACCGTGATAAATCAGGCGAATTGACCAATTTTCCCAATCGGGTTGAGGTAACAACGCCATTAAATCTTTTTCAATGCGGATGGGGTCAGGATGTTTAGTTAAACCTAAACGTTGACTCAGGCGCTTAACGTGAGTATCTACTGTCACCCCAGAATTAATTCCATAAGCGTGAGCTAAGACTACATTTGCGGTCTTCCGCGCCACACCTGGAAGTTTTAATAATTGCTCCATTTGGTTAGGAACTACAGAGTTAAACTCGCTGACAATCATCCGACAAGCTGCTTGAATATTTTTGGATTTGTTGCGATAAAACCCTGTAGAACGCACCAAGTTTTCTAGGTCTCCTAAGTCAGCATTAGCTAAACTAGCTGCGTCAGGAAACCGCTCAAATAAGGCTGGTGTAACTTTATTGACTCGCTCATCTGTACACTGGGCAGAGAGAATAGTTGCCACCAGCAGTTGTACGGGCGTTGAGTAATTCAAAGAGCAAGTTGCATCGGGATAAAGATCCTGCAAACGCGCGAGAATTTCTAACGCCCGTTGCTTTTGAGATGGTGATTTGCGGGGAACAATCACTGGAACAACTTTTGCACCCATTCCAACTGGGAAGTTAACTGAGTGGTTTCTTTGACGATCAGAAAAATGCCTAGTCCTAAAAGTAGCACTAAACCAGTTTGCATCACACCTTCTTGAATCCGATTAGGTAATGGCTTACCCCGTACACCTTCAATCAGCAAAAATGCCAGTTGTCCACCATCCAAAGCTGGCAAAGGCAAGATATTGATAATTGCCAAGTTAATGCTAATCAAAGCAGCAAAGAAGAACAAACTGCCTGTATCATTTTGGGCGATATTTGAACCAATTTGTACAATTTTAATCGGCCCAGCCACTTGACCAGCCGTTTCGCCGAAGTTGGTAATCAGTTGTCCAAATCCTTGAAACGTCATAGTTACAAGGCGCTGGAATTCTGTAGCACCAATATTAAAAGCTCTTCCCAGATTATTCACAGGACGGCGGACAACTTCACCGTTGGGAGCAAGTCCGATGCCAATACTGCCTCCCGTAGGCTTATCTTCAGGAATTACATTCACTGATAGCCTTTGGTCGCCACGGGCAATTTCTAGTTGCACAGGCTGATTTGGACTATTTTTAATAATGTCCCGAAAATCTTCTATATCTTGCAGCACAGTCCCAAATTGTCTTTGATCCGCTGCTAAGATCACATCTCCTGGCTGAATACCTGCCTCAGATGCTACAGAACTAACCTCTGGTGCTAACTGTTTGATTAACACACCTGGTTGGCTCGCTTCCCCTATGCCGACAACGCTCACCTGGGTTACCAATAGCAAATAGGCAAATATTAAATTTGCGATGACTCCTGCGCTGATGACGATCGCCCGGTCTAAAATGGGACGGTTACGCAGCAAATTCGGGTCGTTGGGTGGAATATCGCTATCTGGGTCATCGTCGGGAAAGCCCACAAAACCCCCCAAGGGAAAGGCTCGGACAGCATATTCGGTTTCCGATCCTTGGTACTTCCAAAGAACTGGGCCAAACCCCAAAGAAAAACGGTTAACGTGAATACCTTGAGAACGGGCGGCGATGAAATGTCCGAACTCATGTACCAAGATCAAAACAGCCAAGACTGCGATCGCTGCTAAAACTGACATAGAGCAAATTAATCAAAATATTCGGATATATATTTTCATTGTAGTAGTTTAGAAAACCGATGCTGAGACTCAAACCATCCTACAGGATTCAGTGATAGCCGGGTTGAGCATAGCGATATCTACCACTGGCTAATCCTAAACCCTATTTCATCAAATGAGTATCAAGTTCAGGATACTGTGAGAACAAACCATCAATACTGGCTAACTTTGCTTGATATTCCAATGTAGTAGCAATAATCAGGCGGTCAAAAGGATCTTTATGAATTGGAGATAAATCTACAGCACGGTGGGCAATTTCGGGAGTCAAGGGAAATAACGTAATCTCTGCTGGCTGCAAAGCGTCCCGAAACCATTGATTAGCCGCACACGGTAACTCCAGTCTTCCTCGCTGTTGTGCCAGTGCAATTTCATAGCAAGAAATTACCGAAACACCTACTTGTTCTGCCGTTTCGATGGCTTCTCTCCACTGAGTTGGAAATCGTTCAAATTCTTGATTAATCAACCAGAACCAAATATGGGTATCGAGGACTATGACTTCAGGCATTCCCAGTCTTCTTCGTCAACAATAGGACTGACAATATCCCCCAATGTTTTACCTTTACCTGCAATAGATGCTGGCGGAGTGCGTCGTTTTTTAGATGGTAAGGTCTCTTCAATAAAGGTAACAATTACACGAGCCGCATTAACTTGAGGCTGTTCCGATACCCATTTTATTTGACCGTTCTCATAAATGGCTTCGTAACTTTTTAGCATAGCCAGCCTGATCTGATTAATCTTTGCTCTCTTTTATTATAGTGTGGGCGATCGCACTCGACGACGCACAAGGCGATCGCACTTCTGAAGATAGAATCACCAAAATTATTTGAAAGGAATATATTCAACTATATTCATCCATTCATCAATATCTGAAGCCTTAGCAATAAATTCTAAATCTTGAACGAATTGACCAATTGTGCCACCAAGTTGATGTCCAAAAATTAATCCTGAAAACCGTTTTCCTTCTATTTGCCAAGTTTCAGCTAAAACCCGAAAACGAATGTCTTGGGTAAATAAAACTCGTTTAAGCTCCGTCACTCTCTCTAATAACTTATCATCAGGCACTTCTTGCGTATCATCTTCTAAAGCCGTTAACACATCTACACCACGACGACGCAATTGTGATGTAATAGCTTCAGGGACATGAACATCCATATAAAGAGGAATAGGCACTTATAGCAGTCCTTTTGCTTTCATTCTGCTATAGAAGGGAGATTGTACTGATTGGTTTTTACTTGTTTGCACTTGTTCCCATTCTTCCCTAATTTCTTGGTCAACCTCTTCTTGATGGTCGAAATAATAACCCATAGCTGCATGAGCTTCAGCATGAGTTAAATGAGGATGTTGGCGACACATTTCTTCTACTGACCAACCATAAGCAAGATAGTCCATTACAATTTGCGCGACTCTAATCCGAGGTAAACGCTGTAACCTGGAGGGCTGATTCTCATTTTTTTCAATATGTGGGTAGCTTGTAGTTAACATTTTATTTTCACTGTTTACCTTTTTCCCATCTCAATTATAGTTTGAGCGATCGCACTATCGTAGTTATGCTTTTGCCCAATTTTCTAAATTAATTCCCTGTACTCTTAGCAAATCTGAATCATTAGAAACTAAAATCAAACCGCGTATAATTGCCGTAGCTGCAATGAATAGACCTCTTGCTCTTGAATTGTAAAACCCCTGCGTTGTAAATCTACATGAATTTCGCAAGCTTTCTCTATAATTTCTATATCATCCAAAAATAATATTTGATATTCATTACAAAATTGATGAAAATCGGCTAATTGTCTAGTAGCCTTTACAGCTAAAAGTCCTCGCTTAATTTCATAGTAAGTTATGCAACTAATAAATACTTCTTCCCCACGTAAACTTACTTCTCTTAATTTGTTGCTGACAGATATATTTTTCTTTAAAATATAAGTAACAATATTGGAATCTAGTAAATAATTCAATTGAGTTATCTTCCTGCCACCACTGCATCAAAAGTTTCTATTTGCTCAGGGGTCAAGTCATTTAATGTACCTGCAACAGCCTCTAACGTAAGTATTTTTCTAATTCTACGACTAATTTCATAATCGTTAATAGCTGCCATTTCTTCTGTTGAAAATTGCTCAAATAGTTCTACTAACATTTCAATCATTTCCTGCCGATTTAATTTTACTTGATATAAGCTATTAGCATTAATTAATTTATCTACAATCGGTGTAATTCGATTTGTAATTTCTTGATGATAATTTGTAATATTAGGCATATTCTTTCCATATTTATTAATATTCACTCTAATTATAAATCATCTGCTCTGTTAAAGCACTGTCTCTACTGCATCACGAAATGCTTTAACAACAAATGGTAATTCTTTCATGACAAACGCTAACTCCTCAGGATTGGGAACAAGAAAGCCAAGGTTATCGAGGTAAGCCAAGCATAAGAATATCTGCATGATATTTGTGGAATTAGCAGGCAATGGTTTGAGGGTTTCGTAACCCTGCAAAAATATTTTCTGTTGTGGCTCCTCAAGCTCCATCAGCGCTAAAGCCAGGTCATACAAGTAAAAGCCGAAACCACAACGGTCAAAGTCAATGATGTATATTTCTTCATCGCAGACTAAATAATTACCAGAATGAAAGTCGCCATGAATAATACCAAAGTTATCTTGCTTGCGTTCCAGTTGAGCAAAGTGAGTAATTATGTGGTTGGCATTGATCTTAAAACTATTTAAGTCATTTTTATCTAATTCAGTATTACTTAAAGCCGTATACAACACCTCTAAACACCCACTAAAATGCACCTCATTAAATGTATGGCGTTTGAAGCTTTCGGGTGGTTCAAACTGTTGCAAATATATATGAAGTTGTGCCATAACAGAGCCTACTTTTACAAGTTGCTCATCGGTCAAAGCGTTCACAGTAGGTGGAATTTTACCTTCTAACCAGGACATGAGCGTACACAGCGTTTCTGTATCGTTATCAACAGATACACCTGTGACTAACTCTCGGGTTAAATTGACAGTAGGTTCTGGGAGTACCAAAGGCGTATTATTTTGCAAACTGCTTAACCAAGCTAGCTCTGACGATATTGCGACTCGGTTATGACGTGCAGATGAGTACAGACGCAGCACATAGGACATGTCGTCAACATCTACTTTAAAGTTAATGCTGCTTGCTCCACCTAAGCGCGTTAGTTGAGCGTTTTCTAAACCATAGTGACGAAGTGCTTTAACTGCAAGATCTAAAAACGTCTTGTCGTTCATCATCTATAAATTCCAAAAATTTCTTAGTCTATGAATGACTACGCCTACGCACTGGGGAGTTATACTTTACCAAATTGTAAACTTCAGCTAATGCTTATACAGTAGTTGCGATATTAGGGATAAGCGTACTGACTCAATACAGAGTATTTACGTTTATCCCTTAACATTATGTTGAGATGCTCTCAGTCATAACTTTTTCCATTTACAAGACTTCCCTCCCTAAAAATGGTTGCAGCACTTCTGGTATTCTTACCATGCCATCCGGTTGCTGATAATTCTCTAAAATCGCTGCCATAGTTCTTCCCACAGCCAAACCAGAACCGTTTAAAGTATGAACAAACTGTGTTCCCTTCTTACCTGCTTCCTTAAAACGAATATCAGCCCGTCGTGCTTGAAAATCAAAACAATTAGAACAACTGGAAATTTCTCGATACTTACCAGAAGATGGCAACCATACTTCTAAATCATAAGTTTTCGTTGCTCCAAAACCTAAATCAGCAGTACATAAATTGAGGACTCGGTAAGGTAATTTTAAAGCCTGTAAAATTGCTTCAGCATTACCCACCAATTTTTCTAATTCATCAAACGAAGAATCGGGATGCACCACTTTCACCAACTCAACTTTATTGAATTGATGCAGACGAATTAAACCCCGCATATCGCGTCCATAACTTCCTGCTTCTCGACGAAAACAGGGAGTATACGCACAGTGATAAATTGGTAAATCTTCCGCTGCTAAAATTTCTCCCCGGTAAAGGTTAGTAACGGGAACTTCTGCTGTAGGTATCAACCACAATTCATCATCAGCACACTTAAAGCTTTCTTCGGCAAACTTGGGTAACTGACCAGTTCCTGTTAAAGAATCAGTATTCACTAATAAAGGCGGACTAACCTCTACATAACCAGCTTCAGTTTGCGTCTTCAGCATAAACTGAATTAATGCCCTTTCCAGTGCTGCACCTGCACCTACAAGAGTCACAAACCGACTTTGAGCAACCTTGACTGCACGCTCAAAGTTGAGAATCCCCAATTTTTCACCTATTTCCCAATGAGGAAGAATATTTGGGTTTTGGGGGAGATACTCTTCACCCCAGCGTCGCACTTCGACGTTCTCGTCTTCACTCTGGCCAATGGGTGTGGAATCACTGGGTAAATTGGGTAGCGCTAAGACAAGTTGCTCTATTTCCGCTTTCAGGGCTTTTTCTTGCGGTTCCAGTTCACTCAATTGCGCTTTCACAGAGTTACCTTCGTCCCGCAAAGCTTGAATTTCTGGAGATTGCGGACTCACACCAGATTTAATTTTTTGCCCAACAATTTTACCAATTTCGTTACTACGAGCTTGAAGTTGACTGCGCGTCCCCTCAAATTCTCGTTGTTGCTTATCTAAGAGTAATATCGATTCGATGTCGTATTTACCACTACGACTGTTCAAGCGTTCTTGGATTAATTGGGGATTTTCCCGTATTTGCTTAATATCCAGCACAGATTTTTCTCGGTTTTTTGCCTAGGGTCTGCTTGCCAAAACTTCAGCATATACTGATTTTGGCTTGCTAGGGCAAGAATTGCCAATACAAAAATTCTGCCCTATAAATCTTGCCAGGACAAGAAAAATTTATATCGATTTGATCAAAAAGGGATTTGCTAATTATATTTACTTAAGTATACCCAAAATTTAGAAGCACAACTTATACAGATGATTCTTACTCCTCTAATTTTTTAGGTTCCTCAGCACTGGCGGGCGATGGTAGCCAGTAAGCAAGTACCCCTGATTGGTATTGGTCTTCACATTTGCCTGGAAGGGTTCCAGAAAAGTACTGTAAATAGCTGGGAATTATTTGCTATACAAATTATCTAAGTTCGGGTAATCCGATTGAGTAGCCATATCGACACTCCAAGCCCGGCAAAATGCGCTGAAACGGTGTTGATATTCGCTTGGACTACCAGCATATCTAAACCGCTAATAATTCGTGTAGGGTCAAATAATTGGGTTGTGACAGCTTGAGGAGATATAGACCTGGCTACCAAAGTACCGACAATTGCCTGTGAACCTAACAATGTCACCAGCATTCCCACTAAATTCACCCATAGACCTAGACGTAACACCTGCAAAGTCTCGCTTTTACGCGGGCGGTTGCTAGGATTTGAGGATTGTAATTGGTTACCAATTCTGGTGTAACGGTAAGCCAAATAAATGCCCCCACCCAAAATTAGAATTCCACAAACTGCCAAAAATACACCAAACCCAGTTCCAGGATTATTACTAGGGCTACCATCCCTCTGGCTAAAAATGGCGAACAGCAACACAATAATCGCAGAAACAACACCGAGAACTAGCTGTATCCAGAAACTAATCCAACCAGTTAGGCGAAATGTTTGGGCAATTGCCCTCAGAGTAGAGGAGGAAGATGGAGTGTCGGGGTTCTGTGACATACGGATCACCAATGCGCTAAGGACTTGTTAAGTTTAATATCACACTTACCAGATGGGATCTGAGTATCTCAAGTCCAGCTAGTCAGTACTGAATGCTTATTTGATTGTGTATACAAGCATATAGGCTTTCGTATCGACATTTCACAAGGCTTAATTTTTGATATTTTATACTGTGATAATCACCGTAAAACAAAGTGTTTATTAACTTTTGCAGACAAAATGGCATTTTACCTGTAAAATTTCTTCGATGGCATTTTATGCTTCAGCCGTTCTAACTAGTTCGGCATTGCTTGAGACAAGAAAAGTGACCCAGCCACTGCTTTAATTCCTCCTCACCACCACACCTAGAGCTTGGGTAGGAGTGTAATTTTTTACGCTTCTAAAATTGGCGCTTTTATCCTGCGACTTTTATAACGTGGGCATTTGTTTTAATGTATACACTTTGCAAACCGTATCTGAGTAGCTGTATATACCTACTTATTATGTAGTAGTACTTATACAGACTATAAAGATTGTAGATACCACCATCAGGCATTTTTTAGCCATTCAACTATCATGAAACTTGAGGATATATATCAATTCTTTGAAAATCCTCCGCCAACTTATCTCTGTCAGGAATTGGCAGTTTGTTACATATTGTATATTTTGTTGCAAACTGAATCCTACGGTACTGAGTTGATCCAGCGATTGGAAACTGAATACCCTACCTATCGGCTTTCGGATACCGTACTTTATAGTGCGATTAAATTTCTCGAAGACCAAAGGGCTATCACCGGGTATTGGAAGAAACTCGAAGGGCGAGGACGGCCCAGGCGGATGTACCAAGTTTCTCCAGAATGGCAAGAGCAGTCACAGAATTTGGCACATCTTTGGCAAGATTACATCAACGGGAGGACAAATTAACGAATAATTGATGATGAATAAGTCTCCTCCCATGAAAAAAAGCACAATTTTTAGTTATGGATACTGCTATTTTGCCATCTACATTACTGCTAACTTTTTTGTTATCAGTCGGATTGTTTTTCTTTATTCGGGCTGCAACTAAAGACCGCACAACAACAGTACAACTCGTATCTGAGCAAGACGAAGCTGCTTTAATGCCAAAAGTTAAAGAGTATTTTCGTTCAAGGGCTTACCAAGTAGCAGCAATAAACCGCGACAAAAATCAAGTGGTTTTTGAAGGTTTTGTACAACCTAGTTTATTTTTAGCTGTGTTTTTGACATTGCTAGCATCTGTGGGAATGGTCTGTCTGGCTTTGGTTCTATCATTGCTTTTTCCTCAATTTGGAACACTGTTTCTCTGGCTGGTAATACTATCACCTTTGAGTGGGCTGTTTTATTGGAAAAAAGCAGGAAGAGTTGAGCAGGTATTGTTCAAAATAGAAGAAACTAACCAGGGTGAACCGAACCTCTCCAGCAAAATTACTATAGTTGCCCATCGAGACGAACTTATAGAGTTACAGAAAACTCTACAGTTAGAATCTGCTGAATAGTTGATAACTGTAATGTTGTGAATAGTATCTCCGTTTACAACATTGTTGACAAAAAAACATGTAAAGTTTCCCTACAACAGAGCGTTGTAGGGAAAATCTGATAGCTGTTTACAGAGCCTACTTGGCCATCCATGAATGGAGAGCGCAACTCAACTCTCACTTGCGGATGCATTTTGCTCTATCCTGACTCCCCGCTACATCATTTGACTAGATCAAGTCGCACAAACCTAAGTGGTCTGAAAAGACGTTGATTGTCCAATTAAGTGGATTAATTGGTATAGATTTCCTGGCAAATCAGTCACAAACTTAAAAAAATTGGAAACTTTGCATAAACTGAGCAACTTTGCCAGTTAAATGATTCTCAGAAGCCAATTCAATACGTTAAGATAACCATCTAAGAATCAGCGGCTAGCCACAGCCAGAAGTTCTGCTCCTGCGGGAGCTTCTAATGTCCGCAGGCTGGGAAACAAGAAATGGTTCTCTTCCACGTATTGAGCGCCAAACAAACCCTTTTCTGCCCAGAAATAACGGTCTGTGGTATGCTCGTTTCGCTTTACGAGTAGCAACGCCGGTGGAGCAATTCCTTCAGCTTGAATGAATTTTCTTGCTGCTGTTACAGGTTTTTCCTCGCCGCTTTCGATGCTATATTGAGGCACATGTTCAAGAATACGTCGTCCTTCTTGGCGACGACGACTTTTGCGCTTACGTCTTCTTGCCAACTTATTTTCCTCCTCTTTCAAGCTATAGATTGTAGTTATAGCTACAAAATCCGTCGCAATTATATAATTTCTAGTTCAAAATATCAATAGTTTTTAAACTTTTGATACAAGAAAAACAATGTTTGAAAGTGGTGAAGCATATAATCCCCTGGTGCAAACCATTACTGAAAAGATTTAGTTAAGCTTTATTCAAAGTGTGAGGAAAATAAAGTAACTTCCTTTCATCTTCCCTCAAATTCTGTGATTCTGAGCAAAAGCTAAAAAATGTTAATGTCTGCCAGTTCAGATTTTGTTGCTCTATGCCGAGAGCAAATAGCACTGCTAGCCCAAGGACTGGGTGCATCTTTAAGTGTTGTTTACTTAACACAAGAATTGGTAGAGGCTCCCACTGGTGAGGCCAAACTAATTCCGGTGGTGGTTTACCCGGAGACAGCCGTATTACAACCGGGGACAGAAATTGCCGAGGCCACAGTAGGTAATATTTTGGTACTACCCCAGCAACAAGAAAGGTTATTGATAGCAGGAGTAGAGTCTCCTATGCCTTCACAGGAGAAACAAACGCCAGATGCTAATGAGGAATCTCATCTGGGGGGACACCAAATTGTCCTGCCTCTAGTTCATGAAGGTGTGATGATGGGGTTATTGGTGACAGGCAGAAAAGACAGGGCATGGAATGAGCAGGAGCAAAGCGAAATTCAAAATATAGTCCAAACGCTGGCGATCGCCTGTATATTAGATCAACGTCGAGCCTGGTTACAGCATCAGTTACATCAACAACAACTACTGCAAGAACAGCAGCGAGATTTGCTGGATAACCTCCTACACCAATTTCGCAACCCGTTAACGGCAATTCGTACCTTTGGGAAACTGCTATTCAAGCGACTGCGAGCAGGTGATCCTAACCGAGAGGTAGGAGCAAATATTGTCCGAGAAAGCGATCGCCTCCAAGAATTACTACAACAATTTGATCAAGTAATTGATTGGACTGAGGCAGATTTAGGGCAATTATCATTACCTGAAGATGAACTATTTGTAGAAGCAACTGTACAACAAGAATCTAAACCAGCACTATTGTTGCCAGGAATAGGAGAAAAAGAAACTGATTTTGCCGTAGCTGATTTATTAACACCATTATTAGTTTCAGCAAAAGCCATAGCTCAGGAAAGAAATCTGCAACTAAAAACAGAAATTCCCCAAAAATTACCATTAGTACGCGCAAACATTAAAGCCTTACAAGAAGTTTTTAGTAATATTATTGATAACGCCTTGAAATATACTCCTACAGGGGGCAAAATTTACATTCAAGTAGGGCAAAAAAAAGCTGATTTTTTAGGAATTGCTATTAGTGATAATGGACCTGGTATTCCCCCAGAGGATTTAGCACATTTGGGAGAACGACATTACCGGGGAGTACAAGCCCAAACTGAAATTCCCGGTACAGGTTTAGGGTTAGCGATCGCTAAACAATTAATACAACAAATGCAGGGCGAAATTGAAATTTTCAGCCCTGCTATTAACTCAGTTATTGCTGTACCCGATATGCCGGGGACTACGTTTATGATTTGGTTGCCATTAAGTGGGGAGTAGTACCGCTGCGCGGAAGTCAAAAGTCAAAAGTTTACCCTGAGCTTAGTCGAAGGGTCAAAAGTCAAAAAGCTTTTATTTTGGGCTAATGACCAATTACTAATGACTATCTCACTGAAACTAGCAAGTTTTGATTGATGGTCATTTGTAAATCTGTATTGGGATTGATGGCGATGAGGTCAACACTGCTTCTACCGAAGAACAGACCAATCAAACCACCAATAGCAGCACCGCCTAAGACTTCTTCAGTAGCGATGGCGCGATCGCCTGTGACAGCAGACACCGCAGCCGCAGCACCTGCGCCTAATGCTGTATTTCTGATAATTGTACCGGTGTTGGTACCTTGTCTGACTGTTTCAGTTGTGGTAATTACTTGGGAAGAAGCGTTAATTTGATACTCTTGACCTGTGGTCAAAACTAGTCTTTCAGCTACAAATTGAGAACCACCTTGGGCTGGTCTGAGTTGACCTACAACTTGGCTACCAGCGGGAATGACTACAGTTCCATCTTGGGTAACTACATTCTGGCCTACTGTCAGAGTCAAGGGTGCTGTTTCATCCCTTGTGACTAGGATTTTTTCTGCTTGGTCATATGTTACAGGAATTGCAGTTCCTTGAGGAATGGTTACAGATACTGGTGTGGGTGTAGTAGTTTGCTGCGCTACGATGTAGGGCGAACTAATTGCTGAGGCTTGATTATTACTTACCAATGCCTGATAGATAAATGCAGCTACTTGTGCGCGTGTAGCGGTTGCAGTGGGATTCAGGAATTGAACATTAGGATAGTTCACCACAATTTGCCGTTCAGTTGCCGCCGCGATGGGACTACGGGCCCAGTCAGCAATATTAAAGCTATCGCTGAAGTATTGCAGAGTAGTTTGGGTGTTTGTGGGAGAATATTCTAGACCGTTGGCTAAAGAAACCAAAACTTGTTGACGGAGAATATTTTGGTTCGGTTCAAAGCGATTACCAGGATATCCAGCCAAGAAACCAATGGTATAAGATTGGCGAATGGCATTAGCTGCCCAGAAATTACTTGGGACATCTACAAAATTGACTGCCTGACGTTGTGGTGCTTTTTGAAAAGCATTGTTGATCATCGCGGCAAATTGAGCGCGGGTGACTGGTTCTTCGGGGCGGAAGCTACCATCAGGGAATCCGGCGATTACACCCCGTTGTGACAATTGTTGAATAAACTGTGCTGCCCAATAGTTAGAAGGAACATCATAAAAAGTCGTTTGAGCCGAAGCTGGTGCAGTTGCGATAAAAGGTGCTACAGCGCTTGCTGTGACACTCAAAGCCATAAGTGCAGCTGTTCCAGATTGCCAACGATTTAAATTAAACATACTCTTTACTCCAGTAAAATTTATTTTTTCTTCTGTTATTTATTTAGACACTTTACAGATGTAAAAGTTCCTATCTTTTCTCTGCTATTAGTTAGATATTAGCCCTAGTAATTTGATAAATATCGTATTTACACTATTAACAATTAAAGGTTAATGTGAGTAGTCGCCAAATTTAATAGGGTAAATTTATTAGGTGCTATTACACTTTGGCTTACAGTGTCTTGGTAATTTTATAATTCAGTTACCAATAATAGTAAACCAATAAATGTCTCAACTAACTGGAGATATCTAATAAGACGAGGCATTAATCAAATAGTTGCGGTTACCTAAAATGATTTTTACTCTGGCTATAGGAGGATTACAATAGGCTTTGATGTTTGCACTTCTATGTGAAAAATGAAGCGATCGCTCACTTTAGTTGCAGAGGCGATCGCTAATGGGGGATGATTAAAATCACGGCAGAAATCAAGTGAGGCTTAGTAGCGGTCTAATACTAAATTAGAGTTCAGGCTCAGTCTTAAATCTTGTTCTGGTCTGAGGACAAATACTTCAGCTGATCTTCTGCGTAGCAGTACACTAGCTAAGGCACCCGCAGCACCACCGACTACAGGTTCTAAAACCTCAATTCTGCGGTTACCTGTAAGCAATGAAATGGCAGCAGCAGCACCAGCACCAATAGCTGCGTCGGTTAATACTCTACTGCTGTCTTTTTCGTTAATGGTTTCCAGTCTCGTATATGTCTGAGAAGAAGCATTAATTGACTGACGGCGACCAGAGGGAAAAACTAATTCTCGTGCTATGAACCGCACACCTCTAACATTGTCATTATCTCTGGTTCTACCGTCAAAATAAACGGGTTCTAGTCGTCCGATAACTTCAGTATCTCTAGGAATTAAGACTTGTCTTTGATTGTTGGTGATGTCGTTGGCTATTTTTAATGTCAGGTCTAGAGTTTCCCCACGACTAACTACAACTCTCTCATTGTTGTGTCTCACAGGAAGAATTACGTTAGCGTTAGCAGGAATTGTCACTGTTCTAGACTGACCAATATTGTATTGTGCATTAGCCGGAGCAAAAGCAATCATAGGTGTCACAGCGCTGGTGGTAATTGCCAGTGCCATGAGGGCGGCTGTTTTGGATTTCCATTGATAAAAGCTAGTCATAGGATGCTTGGGTTTGTGTCTGTGATGTATATATTGACGAGGGTTGACGGTGATTGTTTCTGACTGGTGTTAAATGTGACTATAGTCATAGTTGCTCAAGCGAAGATATTTGACGTGGGGTGTATGTGAGTGTTCCTGAAGCTTTATCTGTTACTTTGTCCTAATTTATGCGACTGAATTTGCGGTCAATTGGCTGACTTTACCCACTGGGTTTATTTTAAATTTAATTAGCTAAGAGATTAAAAGACCATTTGTTTTCATAACTGCTATCTTTAGTCATCAAATCTGATCAAGTTCATTGTCAGTACAAAACTGAATTTTTTGATACAGCGGTTAAATAACATTGGTGAAGCAGATAAACTCTAAGATGAGGAACAGCGATTAAGGTCTAGCAAAGAACAGTCGTTAAATTCTTTTCGGGCAGAGTAGTTGAATTTTTCTTTGGAGAATAGCAAAATCATTTGCCGCATAGGAAAAACTTGCTCATAATATTGTTAATTTTCGTAAATTTACGGACTAAAGTACTAGAATACTGATATTCACCTAGCTAAACTATCAAAAGAGTGCATCTGTACTGCTAGTTAATAAAACATTAGATGCGGCGCTATAGCCTCAATGATTCCAGTACAACTTATCCTCAAAAACTTTCTCAGTTACCGTGATGCAACTTTAGATTTTCGGGGTTTGCATACGGCTTGTATTTGTGGTTCCAATGGTGCCGGCAAGTCTTCTCTTCTAGAAGCAATTACTTGGTCTATTTGGGGCGAAAGCCGCGCCGGTGTTGAAGATGATGTGATTCATTCCGGTGCCAAAGAAGTACGCGTAGACTTTGTTTTTCAATGTAATCAACAAAAATATCGGGTGATTCGCACACGAATTCGTGGTGCTAGTGGTGTCTTAGAATTTCAAATAGAAACGCCTTCTGGGTTTCGCTCCATTACTGGCAAAGGTGTCAGAGCAACCCAAGATTTAATTTTAGAACATATCAAATTAGATTACGACACGTTTATTAATTCTGCTTATTTGCGTCAAGGTCGTGCCGATGAATTCATGCTCAAGCGCCCCACTGAACGCAAGGAAATTTTAGCTGAGTTACTCAAACTTAATCAATATGATCAACTAGAAGACCGGGCAAAAGAATCTTTTCGCCAGTTGAAAGCTAGGGCTGATGAGTTAGAGCGTTCTTTAGAGTCGAGTAAAATTCAGTTGCAACAACGTCAGACAACGCAAAAGCAAAAAGCCGACATAGAAGCTGAACTGAATCAACTCCAACAAACACAAGCCTTAGATAATATTCAATTACAAAGTTTGCAAGTTGTCCAGCACCAGCGTCAGACGAAAGTTGAACAACTGAACTTTGTCAGGCAACAACATCAAAATTTAACTCAAGATAGCGATCGCCTGCAACAAGAACAGTCATCTGTGCAAAATCAGCTATCAGATTTAGAAGGCATCTTAAATCAGGAAACCGAAATTAAAAACGGTTATACTCAATACCAAAGTCTGCAATCTCAAGAAGAAGCATTCGCAGCTAAATTTCAAGAATACACCCGGGCAACGGCGTTGCGGCAACAAAAGCAGCAGCAATTAACTAATCAAATTCACGAATTAGAAAGGCATCTCCAACAAGTCCAAGGACAATTAGCAGCTTTAGAGCAACAAGAACAAGAAATTCAGCAAACACTCAGCAAATCAGGTGAAGTCGAAGCGGCTTTGGCACAACTTACCGCAGCCCGTCGCCGGGTGACTCATTTGGATGAATTGCAAATGCAAGTTTCTCCTTTATTGCAACAACGACAAAATTTGCAAACTCAACTGGATAGAGTTCAAGCAGGCTTAGTAGCACGACTCGAACAATTACAAGCTACAGAAAACCAACTGCAACGCTCCTCACGCCGCCAACCGCAGCTACAACAAGCAGTGATGGATGTGGGAATGCAGATTGAACAAATGGAAAAAGACCGAGTTTATCTGCAACGAGTCCAAGAAAAAGGGCAAGAACGGCGGCATTTTATTGAACGTCTCCAAGCGCAACAACGAGAATATGAAAGATTATTGGGGGAATTAGAGCAAAAATTGCAAATGCTCCGCACCCCCGATGCTATTTGTCCGTTGTGTGAGCGGCCATTAGATGAACATCACTGGAATCGCGTTGTAGACAAAACCAAAGACGAATACAAAGATACCGAGGGACAATTGTGGGTATTCCGGGAACAAATGGCAGTTTCCGACAGAGAAATTCAGGTATTAAGGCAGGAATATCGCGAGATATCGCAAAAATTAGCGCCCTATGACACTCTGCGCGAACAAAGAGGGCAATTAGCCGCACAACTGCAATCTACAGGTGATGCCGAACAACAACTACAACAACTAGCTGCCGAAAAACAACATTTAGAGCGATCGCTACAAGCGGGTGATTATGCCCCAGACAAACAAGCAGAATTACGGCAATTAGAACAATATTTACAACAACTAAATTATAATGAGCAAGACCATGCCCTGGCTCGAAGCGAAGCAGAGCGGTGGCGGTGGGCAGAAATTAAACAAGGGCAAATTAAAGATGCAGCCAAGCGCCAAGCGCAAATAGCCGCCCGCAAACCAGAATTACAAGCGACTATTGCCCAATTACAAACTAAAATTCAGCAAGGACAAACTGATTCCGATTGCGCCAAGCAAATTGCTGAACTTGAGCGACATATTACCGAAATTGGCTATAGTTCTGAGCAACACAACAACCTGCGGCTATCTGTACGCCAAGCACAAAGTTGGCAGTTACGTTACCAACAACTTTTATCAGCCCAGCAGCAATACCCCCAACTCCATCAAAGATTCCAAGATTTAGAGGCGTCGAGAACTGCCAGATTGTATGAGCGCCAACAACTCGCCAGCCAAATCGCAAGTATTACCCAAGAGTTAGCAGCCACAGCTAATCCCAGTGAGCAAATTTCTACTTTAGAAGCGCAAATTCAGGCACGTAGACGGCAACTTGATGAAAAAATTGTCAATTTGGGACGTTTAGAACAGCTAACTCTGCAACTAGAAAACTTGCAAATACAGCACCAGCAACAACAAGAGCAACTGCAAGCTTGTCGCAAACAGCAACGGGTGTATCAGGAATTAGCACAGGCCTTTGGTAAAAATGGCATCCAAGCTTTGATGATTGAAAATGTGTTGCCTCAACTAGAAGCCGAGACAAATCAATTACTTTCACGGTTGAGTGCTAATCAATTACACGTACAATTTATTACACAAAAGTCTGGGCGTAGTAGTAAAGCTACCAAGAAAAACGCCAAGTTAATTGATACCCTAGATATTTTAATTGCCGATTCTCGAGGAACGCGAGCTTATGAAACCTACTCAGGAGGAGAAGCATTTAGAATTAACTTTGCCATTCGTTTAGCCCTGGCGAAATTATTGGCACAGCGGGCGGGTGCGGCATTGCAATTATTGATTATCGATGAAGGCTTTGGTACACAAGATGCCGAAGGATGTGATCGCCTGATTGCGTCGATTAATGCGATCGCTGGTGACTTTGCTTGTATCCTCACTGTTACCCACATGCCTCATCTGAAAGAAGCCTTTCAAGCCCGCATTGAAGTTAATAAAACTCAGGAAGGTTCCCAGATAAATTTATCAATATAGATTTTTTAGGCTTGGGTTTGTAACTGTGTTAATTATCTGGAAACTGTGATAGTAATTCCTCACGCGTGGCTTGGTAAATCAAATCCATGTATTCATCAGCAGATAACTCCATCAATTTGGGAATAATTGCCTCTAATTGAGTATCTATTTCTCCAAATCGTAACTGAAGAAGCTTGGTAATATTAGCTCGTCGTTCAATTTGTATGCCTTCTTGCGCCCAACTCGTAACAAATTCCATATATTTCTCCTCCCGATATAATCCCATTGTATCAACAGTCGCTTGAAAGGTTTGATTTTCTTGGGTATTTAACTGTAAATAAACATCTACGAAACCCGCAATCAATTGCATTTTTGCCGGGTCTAATTTTAGACTAATCAACAACCGTAAACATTCTGCTTTAACCTGGGGACGTTCCTCAATAGCAATATTCATCTTTGCCATAAGCGCAGCAGCTACCGGGTTTTCCTGCGTTAAATAATCCCGCCAACTTAATTGATTTAACTGAATTGCCTTAAAATTAAAATTAAGTACATTTAAATCAGCAACTGTCACTGAGTGATTAGTAGATTCAGCACGTTTTGGCTCATCAAAAGAAAAAATTACTACTGGGTAAATTGGTAAATCATATTTTTCATATAAGCGAGCAAAATACTTAAACATCCGCTTGGAAAAGACTGACTGACTGTAAGATTGATTTTCAACATGAATTAAAAAATAAGTTTCCTGTTGTTGATAACGCACTTGCGCTAGTAAATCAATTTCCTTTTTTTCACCAGAAGTAACATCTGTAAACACTTCTTGGGGTAAAAATTGAATAGAATTTCGATCTATTTGATTGGCTACATGAGGTAGAAATAAATCGAGAAATTCAACAAAAAATGTAGATAGTAATTCTTTGAATAGGCGATCATGGTCAATCATAGGGGTTATTTTTGGTATTTATGTGAACATCTTCATTAAAATTAATTGCGTCAATTCTGATTGAAATTTCCATAAGTTGTGAAAGACAACATAAGGGAGAAAATATGCAAAAAAGAGTTAAAGTCAAACCTAATTCCCAGCAGCAAAAAATAGAAGAACAAACAGATGGCAGTTTGCTCGTACATTTAAAATCTCCACCAGTTGATGGTAAAGCTAATGCAGAGCTAATTAAATTACTAGCTCAGAAATTTGATGTGCCTAAATCCTATATCAGAATTAAATCTGGTTTATCCTCTAGGCAAAAGCTGATTCAAATTGATAAATAGGGACTAGAGGATAAAAAAAGGGTAATCCTTATGAGATTCCAGGATCATCTAAATTTTGTATCTGCTGTAAAATTTGTTCAATTTGATAAACTCTTTGGTTGCGATTTTGTGATTTAAAGACATTTAAAGCTTTTTCTAGAGAAGCTATGGCTTCATTGCGTTGATTTGTTTGTAATAATGCCAGTGCCAAATTAGCCAGTGCATCGCCATAGTTAGGATTAATTTTTAAAGCTTTTTCATATTCAGTAATAGCTTCTTCCCAGCGATTTTGTTTGGCATAAAGCAGACCAATTCCGTTGTAAGCTAGAGCATGATTT
The DNA here is from genome assembly GCA_022241785.1 of Cyanocohniella sp. LLY. Lineage (GTDB taxonomy): Bacteria > Cyanobacteriota > Cyanobacteriia > Cyanobacteriales > Nostocaceae > Cyanocohniella. Next base: position 26,504 of record JAKOMP010000081.1, read on the forward strand.
GAATTGAGGCGAATAGCTTCTTGGTAAGCTTTTATAGCATCTTCTATTTTATCTTGCTGAGATAGTACATTGCCTAATTCAAAGTGTCCAAAGGAGTATCTGGGATATTTTTTAATCAATTCGCGTAATTTTTCTTCTGCACCTGCAAAATCGCCTTGATTCGATAAAGTATTGGCTTGTTGTAAAAGTTGCGATCGCTCTTGTTCTGGTGTACTACCATCAAACTGTGCTATTTCTTGCACTCGGCTGTTGACACGTTTGGGTGAAGTGAACTGTGTAACTTCTCCAGTAATCGCTAAAACTGGTGATATGGCAACTGTCGTCAGGAAACTCACAGTTATGCAGCTAAGAGTAGAAAATTTCATCATTTTTAATACCTCGATTTATAGGAATTGGGGATGAGGAGGATGAGGGAGATGAGGGAGATACATGGCGGAGATGAAAAACAAAAATGTTGGTACTTACTAAATGTCTTTCCCCCCTGCACCCTGCCCCCTGCACCCCTGCCTCTTCTGACCCTACCCCCCTGCTTCTTCTAAGCGCCTTCTCGCAACTTATCTAAAACGCTGCGGTCTTCTAATGTTGATGTATCACCAGATACTTCTTGACCAGATGCTAGATTCCGTAATAAGCGACGCATGATTTTACCCGATCGCGTTTTGGGTAAAGCATCTGTAAACCGAATTTCACCCGGACGAGCGATCGCCCCAATTTCTTTGACGACGTGCTGTTTGAGTTCTTTACTCAATTCTTCACTTGCTTGATACGTACCTTCTAAGGTCACAAATGCAACCACTTCTTCACCCTTGAGTTCATCCGGCTTACCTACTACTGCCGCTTCTGCTACAGCTGGGTGAGAAACTAAGGCTGATTCAACTTCCATAGTTCCCAGGCGATGACCTGATATATTTAATACATCATCTACACGACCCATAACCCAGAAGTAACCATCTTTATCTTGTCTAGCGCCATCACCGGCAAAATATGTGTAGTTACCATCTTTAGGGGGAATGTGTTCCCAATATGTGCGGCGGAAGCGATCAGGATCGCCGTATACTGTCCGCATCATTCCCGGCCAAGGATAGCGCACTGCGAGATAACCGCCTTCGTTGTTGGGGACAGTATTACCATTCAAATCGACAATATCTGCAAGAATACCAGGGAAGGGAAGAGTTGCTGAACCGGGTTTGGTGGGAATGGCTCCTGGTAGTGCTGTAATCATAATCCCGCCAGTTTCTGTTTGCCACCAAGTATCCACAATTGGGCAACGTTCACCGCCAATAACTTTGTGATACCACATCCAAGCTTCGGGGTTAATGGGTTCACCGACGGTTCCCAATAAGCGCAGAGAAGATAAATTACGGGATTTAGGATGGTGTTCGCCCATCTTGATAAATGCCCGAATAGCTGTCGGTGCTGTATAAAAAATCGTCACGCCGTATTTCTCAATTACATCCCAGAAGCAACCAGGATTAGAAGCACGGGGCGCACCTTCGTACATTAAAGTCGTTGCACCGTTGGAAAGGGGCCCATAGACTATATAACTATGTCCAGTAATCCAACCAACATCAGCAGTACACCAATATACATCAGTATCTTGTAAATCAAAAATCCATTTGGTGGTCATGTGGGTATATAAGTTATAACCACCAGTGGTATGAACTACACCCTTTGGTTTGCCTGTACTGCCAGAAGTGTAAAGTACAAACAGCATATCTTCACTGTCCATTGGTTCAGCTGGACAATCGGCTGATACATCTTTTTGTAAATCATGCCACCAATGGTCACGTCCCGCTTCCATGTGAGTTTCTTGACAGGTGCGTTGCACCACCAGAACATTTGTGACGCTAGGGACAGCGTTATCTGCTAAGGCATTGTCTACCTGCACCTTGAGGGGAACGATCGCATCTTTGCGCCAACCACCATCAGCTGTAATTACTAATTTAGCTTCAGCATCATTCAAGCGATCGCGTAAAGCTTCGGCACTAAAACCACCAAATACCACACTGTGGGGTGCGCCAATTCTCGCACAGGCTAACATCGCAATGGCCGCTTCGGGAATCATGGGCATATAAATACCGATGCGATCGCCTTTTTTCGCCCCCAGTTGCTTCAATACATTGGCAAACTGACAAACTTCTCGATGCAGTTGGGCATAAGTGAGGGTGCGGGAATCTCCTGGTTCACCTTCCCAAATTAACGCCGCTTTATTTTTGCGCCAAGTAGTGAGGTGTCTATCTAGGCAATTGTAAGAAATGTTAATTTTACCGCCGACAAACCACTTCGCAAAAGGTGGTTGCCAATCGAGGACTGTATCCCATTTTTGGAACCATGATAATTCGGATGTCGCCAAATCAGCCCAAAATTGTTGCGGATCGGCTTTGGCTTGATCGTAGAGGCGCTGATAATCTGCCAAAGACTTGATGTGGGCATTTTCGGAGAATTGAGTAGAGGGAGGAAATAGGCGATTTTCTTGTAGGATTGATTCTATAGTTGGTTGAGACATAGTGATAACTGTGAGCAGTAATGTTACTGAAAACTATCTGTAAAGGAGCAAGTATAAGTCAATCTTTAGTGGTGAGAGTATTAAAACCTGCCTTTACAATTAATTAGAGTACCTTGAATTTCCAGTCAAACTTTCGTAAAAGCTTGTGAATTTTTTTATTGGTTGTGCAGTTTGGGCATATAAAGGTTGGGTGGGTGAACTTTATCCTCAAGGGACTCGCGCTACCGAATTTCTGCATCTTTACAGCCGTCGCTTCACTACTGTAGAAGGTAACACCACCTTTTACGCTGTGCCTAACCAGGAAACCGTAACCCGTTGGGCGAACGAAACGCCGCCGGGTTTTGAATTTTGCCTCAAATTACCGCGAGACATTACCCACAAAGGTTTACTTCAACCTGCTATACCCGACGCTTTAGCGTTTTTGGAGCAAATGCGCCCTCTAGGTAAGCATCTCGGCCCGATGTTTGCCCAATTACCGCCTAGTTACAGCCCAGCATTAATTGATGACTTGACTAGCTTTTTGGAAGCTTGGCCGCGTACAGAAGCACCATTAGCCGTGGAAGTGCGACATCGTGACTGGTTTACAGAACCACATACAAGTCTTTTGAGCGAAATTTTAGCCAAACTGGGTGTAGGCAGAGTGCTATTAGACTCGCGCCCGATCTACACTGGAGAAGATAACCCCCAGTTAAAATCAGAAAGACGTAAACCAAAATTACCGTTGCAATTGAGTGTGACAGCGCCTTTTTGCCTGATTCGCTTTATATCTCATCCCAGTTTGTCAGCGAATCAGCCATTTTTGGAAGAGTGGGTACAACAAATTCAACAATGGTTACAAACAGGAACACGCATTTATTTCTTTGTTCATTGTCCTTTAGAAGAGCGATCGCCTGGTACTGCGCGTTACTTCCAACAGCTATTAGAGCAAAATAATGTAGCTGTTTCCCCTCTACCTTGGAATAACCTTGAGCATCCGCCCAATCAGCTAAGTTTATGGTAAGCATTCTCAAGATTTTTCATTATATATAGACTTATCTTGAAAATTAGTGATTAACTGATTTAAAAAAGGGTGATAATGGTTATTAATAATGCATTTTTCATCAAACTCAATACAACTTGCTCCTCTCTAAAAAAGGGGGTAATACCCCTATTTTCAAAAATATAAAAGGGGTAGATACAAAGCCTACATATAACTAACAGCAATTTACTAATTGTTGATGTGGGTTGTAATTGAGGTGATTGATTTTTTGTTCAAGCAGTTACACCAAAGGAGGTTAAGATGAGTCGTCTTCTTTATGAAAATTCAGTTTCATACCAAGGATATCTCATCATTCCATTTGTGTTTGGCAAAGCGGATAATTACGAAATTTATTCGTACAAAGTCTTATCAGAAATTGGGCGTAAAAGCAAATTTCACAAGGCAGAAAATCCCGCAGAAATTTATGGTATTAGCATCGATAATATAGTTGATATTGCCAAAGAGCATATTGACCAACACTCAGATTTTGTCAGTCATGGGGATAGTTTTCAATCTCGCTATCTCTACGGCAATAACTTAATTATCATCTATCAAGAAGGAGGTAAGTATTTTTATGACCATTATCCCCCAGAATTATTGAATAATATTGCCGCACCAAAATTATTCAACTCCGAACATGAGTGCTTGAGTTGGATTAAACAAGGACTCAACGGACAATATATGCGACAACGAGCCATTTGACGTTTTACCCCGCGCATTGCTTGATGTAGCGGGGGATTTAAATATATATTTGAGATTTAGTTGATTTTAATTTAAATTGACAAATTGGCATAGTCACAGAATGTATCAATCAAAGTAGTTTGAGATGGCTAAAGTTGCTGATATTAGTACTAAAAAAATAATTAGTCTCGACCCTGATAAATGGGTGAAATGGGTGACAAGTATTCCCGATACCATAGCTAAAGAAGTCCTTGACTCAGAGTTTCAATGGATTAGTCGGGAGAATGATGTATTAATTCGTGCTTAAATTCCTGAGTATGGAAAATTTCTGGTTCTGAACGAAGTACAAATACGCTATAAATCAGAAATGCCTTCTCGAATTTTTTAATACTAATGGCTCCAATTACCGTAACCTTTGAACCTCGATAGAAAGGGTTGAGAGAGTAAGCTCTTGTTCCCATTTGTGAACGGGCATGAGTCCTTGTTAAACCAAGTAGAACACCAGTTTCGTCCACAAATACTAGATTTTCTGGTTCTATATGTTTGACCTTTTCCCAATAATCTAATCTTAAATTCAGGACTCTCTCCGTTCCTGCTTGGGTACTGCGCTTTGTT
>JAKOMP010000082.1 GCA_022241785.1 Cyanocohniella sp. LLY
CCCTACTTCTGGCATGACATGCTTCTGCATTTGACTCCGCACTGCTTCTTCAATTCCTGCAAGATTTGTGAGCTTTTCTTTTGACGTATCTTCGTACAATATTTTAGAGATCGCCTGAATATGTTCTTGAAGAGCTTGCTTTTGTTCTGGGGTCATCGGTAAGTAAATACACTCGTCTTACTTATCCTGACTGATTTTCGCCTTCTTTGCAAAAAACTGGGATGCTCCCATTTCAGACTCGTGTGAGCGATTTGCTAGCACAAAGTAAAGCAGGAACACTTTCAGCCAAAAGTGAAGCTGAACTAGAACGTTATCTGACCATAGAACATCTTGTCCGTATGGCAAAAGCTCATGTTTTCGAGCAATTACGCCAAAACCCATGACTTATGTATCAGCCCAGTTGCGGAAACTGGTAATTGAACGAGCGAACCAAAGGTGTGAGTATTGCTTATTTCCTCAGAGTACTGCATTATTTAGCTTTGAGATGGAACATATTATTGCCGAAAAACATCGTGGTACTACTGAAGCAGAAAATTTAGCTCTCGCTTGCCCATACTGTAATCGTGCAAAGGGTACTGATTTGGGGTCAATCGATCCTGAAACGGGGAAACTAACACCCTTTTTCAATCCCAGGACTCAAAAATGGAGCCACCATTTTCAGATGAATGGAGCAGAAATTGCACCATTGACCGCGGAAGGAAGAGTAAATGTTGCAATTCTCTAATTTAATCAATCGGAGCGTGTAGAAGAACGAAGCAGGTTAATTTGGGCAGAGCAGTATTCTTAGGTTTATGCGATCGCCTTGAATCTTAATCAGTTGGTTCTACTAAAAAACCTGCCAATCTTTTATACAAGACTAGCAGGTAGGGTCTTTTGTTAATCGGAGCGGCGGGATTCGAACCCACGACCTCCACTACCCCAAAGTGGCGCGCTACCAAGCTGCGCTACGCCCCGGTCAGAATTACCATCATACTGCAAAGCCACAGGATAATCAAGGGGAAAATTAAAAAACTTTGAGCATCCCAGCTGCTTGCAGTAAACCCTCTACAGCGCTAGCATTCCATGCACCTTCTACACACCGTCCGGTATTGAGAATCAAGCGCAGACTATAGGCTTGAGGATAACCTTCTACTTCCATCCATAATAAGTCACTTTCGGCTTCACAGGCGATTTTCTCGTCGTCCATTAATTCGGTGGCGACTTGTTTAATGGTGTCAGCTAGCTGTGTAAGTAGTCGGCAAAAATCATTCAACTCGGATTCGGTTAACTCTATTGCCCAATCATCTGTACCTACTAAACCTTTAAATTCTGGTGCATTGGGGTTCCAGCCAATCCGCCAGCCAGTTCCACTTTTAAGTACACGTTCCATAAATTGATTTTTTAAACGCAAAGGGAGCGCGGTGAAAAGAGGCAGGGGAGCAGGGAGCAGGGGGCAGGGGGAAATACTGAGATAGAGCTTGTACTCCACAAAGCGTAAGAGCGCCCTGTAAGGGCGGGGCTTTTCTCCGAAATGCTCCGCGAACATACCCATGCTTCGCTGCGCTCACAGGAGAAGGGCTTGTTCTCCCTGCTCCCTGCCCCCTTCCCCTCTGCCTCTTCGGTGAACCCGAAGGGAGGTTTTTTACTTGAGAAGTTCGGCACCGCCTTGTTGGGGTGGCTGTGGGGTGGATGTGTTGGGACTGGGTGTTTTTTCGGGGTTGGGGGTTTGGGTATTTTGAGGATTGGGGGTGAAGAGATTGGCTAAAACTTGTACTAGGGCATTCCTTTGTTGACGATTAAGTTTAGCTATGGCTGCGCGATCGCCTTCTAAGGGATTTTGCCGCAATATATCATTACCAGGATAAGAATGATCGTACATAATTTCGTTAGCGTCTAGGTAGTCGGCTAATGTTAGCTTCCAATCTAGGCGGTAACTGGGGGCGCGCCCTTTTGTATATAAGTGATAGCGAATCAGGCGACTGGCTAAGGTGCTGTTTTCGGCAACCTGTCCAGTTTCTCTACTGATATACTGATTTTCTTTGGGGAAGTCTGGTAGTTGCTCATATACTTGTTGCCAAATATCTCCAGGACTAATTCTCTGGGCGATGGCAGGTTGAATACCCAGTAAGTTTATGGGTATGAATTTATTTGCCCCTGAACTCGCAACAAGTACACCCACCACCATAAAAGCAGTGAGTGTCTGCCAAAACTTGAGTCGGGGTTGAATGAACGATAATTTTTTGCTCATCCTACCTTTGCCAAAGTCTTATTTTATAGTTCGCCAATGATTTCTGGCTGAGTCAGTTCGTCGGACATTTCGATAATGGCTCTGAGTACTGGCTTCATCATCACATCTTCCGATGGGCTGTCAAAGTCTTCGTAACGACGACGCTTGGCACGGTTTGCCACCTGAACTGTAATGCGGTAGCGATTTGAGGCTGCACTAATTAGATCTTCAGAACGGTGCATGATTTGAGACTGGGTGGTCTCGAACTTAGAACGCTTTAGCATAGTCAGTGGTTTTTGGGGTCATTCTCCAGTTTAGCAGTACTCATCAGTCTACTGTTGGGTATTGGGAGTGTATTCAATTACCTGCAACCTTTCTGTCGATAGAGGTTGACAGTTTTTTTGGGCTGTAAAATTTATCAGTTTATGATCCAGCAATACTACTAAAGATTATGGCTGATATTGTCGAAACTGCTGCTAATGCAGGAAATTTCACTACTCTGATTCAAGCAGTTAAAACTGCAAAACTTGTAGAAACTCTCAAAAGTCCTGGTTCTTTTACTATCTTCGCACCCACTGACGAGGCTTTTGCTAAATTACCAGAGGGTAAGTTAGATGCACTACTGCAAGATATCCCCAAGCTGCAAAAAATATTGATGTATCATGTGGCTTCTGGGGATGTCAGATCTGATGATTTGGTACAGATTGACGAAGCTACAACTTTGGAAGGCTCAGTGGTGGCCATTGAGGCAGATAATGGGGTTTTGAAGGTCAATGATGCAAGTATCCTGAAAACCGATATTCTTGCCGATAATGGCGTTATTCACGTAATTGATGCGGTGTTAATGCCAGCAATGGTTGCTGGGAGGTAAGGACACATATGGGTGCCCTTACGCGGTGGATATGATCTAAGCCACGCCTAAAATACAACCACTACGGGATGGAAGGGTTACAGAAAGTTGCTGATCGTGCCACTCAAATTCTGCATTGCCATATAACAGCTTGTTAGGTTGAGTATGCAAACTAGCCGCATCTAACTTTGCTGTTGTTGGTGCTGTCCCAGCGTTAACAGCGATAATTAATGCTTCTGTTTCTAAAGTGCGGGCAAAGATATACAACGCCCCCTGGGCAAAAAGAACTTGGTAATCGCCTGTACGCAACGCTGGGTATTGATGACGCAAGTGAATTAATTGGCGGTGCTGTTTGAGGATTTCTTGATTCCAGTTAGCTTCTAAGGGAAAACCACGACGTGAGTCAGGATCTATAGCACCAGGTAGCCCAACTTCATCACCATAGTAGATACTGGGGGCGCCAGGAAAGGTGAGTAACAGTAAAGTTGCTAATTCCGCACTGGCTTGATCATTGCCAGCAATGGTAACTAATCTTGCTGTGTCGTGACTTGCTAGTAAATTCAGTTGAGTTAGCTGAATTTCCCAAGGGTAAAATTGCAGTAATTCTTGGATTTTGGCGGCGTATTCGGTGGCAAATAAAGGTGGATAAGGTTGGTAATCGCGGCATTGTACCTGTTCTAAGACTACGCGATCGCCTGCGGTAAAGGCGATGGTTGGCCCGGCAAATAAATAATTCATTACCCCATCAAATTGCTTACCATCCAGCCATTCCCGGGAATCTCCCCACACTTCCCCCACAATATACGCTTCAGGATTAATGGCTTTGACGCGATCGCGAAATTCTTGCCAAAATCCCGGAGTCTTAATTTCAAATGGTACATCCAATCGCCAACCGTCAATGCCGAATTTGAGCCAATATTCGGCAATTTGCATGATATATTCCCTTACTTCGGGATTGTCATGATTAAACACCGGTAAAGCCCGATTTCCTCCCCAGCCTTCGTAATTGGCGGGTAATTCCCCTGTATAGGGCGCAAGGGGCCAATCTGTAATTTTGAACCAATTCACCCAAGGGGAATGAGGGCCATTTTCCAAAATATCGTGGAAAAAGAAAAATCCCCGACTGGCGTGATTAAAGACTCCATCCAGCACCACTTTGATATTCCGTTCATGGGCGGCATCTAGCAGTTCCCGAAATGCCTCATTGCCTCCTAGCAAGGGATCAACCTGATAATAATCATGGGTGTGATAGCGGTGATTACTAGCCGATTGAAATATGGGTGTGAAGTAAATCGCGTTAATTCCTAAATTTTGGATGTAATCTAAGCCCTCAATAATGCCCCATAAATCGCCGCCTTTGTAACCTTGGAGTGTAGGCATAGCTTCCCAATCTTCCCAACGGGCTTCGTGTAACAGCCGCTTATGAGGCTGCTTACTTCTAGCAAAACGATCTGGAAAAATTTGATAAAAAACAGCGTGCTTAACCCAGTCTGGTGTTTGAATTTGCATACATGACTTTTTTGACCTTCAGAAGTGATTGTGGCAAATACTCACTGATTTGCCTCTCTCACCGATGATAGAAAATATCTCATGAGGGGAGTGGGATCGGGAAATTTACGTAACAGAAATACTGTGTATAAATATTATTGGTTTATTTCAGTAAAGAATAAAATTTATAAGTATGATTTAATACTAGTCTATTTTACGCACTTATAGCTTAATACTTCTTTATTTTTCTAGATTTAAATTTTTCCGTAATCACTCAGATAGATACTGTATTACTCAAAAGTATTGGTTAACAAATCATTGAATATAGGTGAAATTGATTAACAAATCCAGACTTGATAAGTCTCTACCGTATTTACTCGTAGAGATTTAGCCAGTTAAAGAAACTTATCTTTAGGTAGAGATCAATTGAGAAAAATGAGTTATGAATTAGCAAGCCCAAATTAAAATTTATGGGTTATTTTCAGGCTCCTAACTTGGTTCGATGCTATCTATGGAAAAAATAGATAACTATAGTCGCACTCAGAAATGAAGGCTAAAAAAGTTACTTAGCCTGCATTAGTGATAGAGCGACAAATTCTGCAAAATCCAGTACCTTGCTTGTATAAATTAACTAAAACGAGGTTACCATGAGACACGAAAAGCTTTCTCCTGGACTGCTGTTGGCATATGAAGACTATCAACATGAAGGCGTAACAGCTTTAAACACCCACAAGCGATCGCTTGGTATAGTAGCTCCCACAAATCCTGTAAAACAAACCAAGACTATTATTTTTATTTATTGTGACTCTGATGCAGACTTGAGCCATTTGTCACAATACGGCATTGAAATCAACCAAAATTCAGGTAGTGTCCGCACAGCTTTCGTGCCCCTAGACAGTTTAGACATCTTATCTGAAGAACCCAATATTCAGCGCATCAAGCCATCACGAAAAATGAAACTGCGGATGGACGCTGCGCCAGGAGCAGTGCAATTACCAGCATTTCAAAAGAAAACCGGACTCACTGGTAAAGGAGTAATTATTGGCGTTCTTGACACAGGTATTGACGCCAAACACCCTGCCTTTGCCGGCAGAATTTTAAGCGTTTGGGATCAAACACTGCCAGGCCCAGGAGTCACAGAAGGTGCCTATGGGGCTGAATTTACCGGAGCGCAAATGACTATCTCTCAAGATACTAACGGTCATGGCACTCACGTAGCTGGCATTGCTGCCGGTGTTGATAGCAGCTATGGCGGCGTAGCACCAGAAGCCGACTTGGTAATCATCAAATCCGACTTACAGGATGCCCACATTGCCGATGGTGTGCGCTACGTTTTCCGCGTTGCTAGAGAATTAGGTCGCCCAGTTGTATTAAACCTCAGCTTGGGTGGACATGCTGATGCCCACGACGGTAGCGATTCCCTCTCAAAAATCATTGACGCCGAATCTGGCCCAGGCAGAATTGTCTGCTGTGCTGCGGGTAATGAAGGCAACGACAACATTCATGGTCAAGCAATTATCAGCTGCCAAAGTACCCACGGTATGCGCTTTAATGTGCCTCACCATCAAGTAGGTATAGCCTGGTTAAACGCTTGGTATTCAGGTAATAGTCAATTAGAAGTGTCGGTACGCAGTCCTAACGGTTTTGTCACTCCTTTCCAAAAAGTTATTACCAACGGTAATCCTGCCCAAAATTATCAATTGCCTGATGGACATATAGAAATCGTCACACCAGGCCCCGACTCCAGCAACGGCGACTACAATTTCTTTGTGCAAATTCGTGGTAAAGGTAACGCCAGAGTTGCAGGAGGTATTTGGCAGTTACAGGTACGCAACACTTCTACTGCTGAAACCAAATTAGATGTCTGGACACTAGATGATGCCTCATCAGTATTTTTCACGGGTGACAGCACAGAAGACTCGGTGAAAATTGGGTCTCCAGGATCTGCCAGCAGTGCAATTACAGTGGCTTCCTATACAACTAAAAACAAGTTGACAGATATTGATGGCCAGGTACGAGAGATGGGCTTGGGATTGAATACCATTTCTCAATTCAGCAGTGAAGGGCCACTACGAAATAATGTCACCAAACCAGATGTAGCCGCACCGGGAGCGATGATTGTCGCTGCACTCTCCACTCATGCCAATATGGATCGCTCAATGATGATTAATTCTAAATTTGTGGCGATGGCTGGTACAAGTATGGCGACACCGTTTGTCACTGGGTTAGTAGCACTGCTATTACAACGCGACCCCAAGCTTGATTCTGAGACAGTAAAAGACTTGCTCCGCGCCAATAGTTCCATCCCCGGCAAACCCTCTGGAACCTTTGATAATAAATGGGGGTTTGGATTGATTGATGTAGCTAGTTTGTGATTGGGTGCTGGGGAACTCGGGGCCCCCTCTGGGGATAAGATTTCACCTCTCATCCCCCTACTTCCTTATCTATGTATAAAGATAGGTAACGATAACGGAGAAATTTGATAGTTTGGTTGTGGGGTAGGCATTTTTAGCCTACCTTTTTTACCAAGGATTTGCTGGTCAATATGAATTACCAAAAGCTAGATGCACCGCTATCTTTAGCCCTCAATGAGGCTCAAAACTCAGAAGAACAGAGTTTAGAGATTTTCATTCACACTGAACCCGTGGTTGATGCTGATGCGATCGCTATTTTAGAGAGTTTGGGGGTCAAAGATGTTACTTGTGGAAAAGATGTATTTACGGCAACAGTTTTGCCTAGTGCTATTTCCCAGTTATCGGAGCAACCTTGGGTGAAGTCTTTAAGGCTATCTCAACAATTGCATTTGGTGAATCAGCTAAAGGGTATGGGTAGTTTCCGAATTTGAAAATATTTAAGGACTCTGAGAATTCCTGGGTACAGTATTGGTGAAATGTCTCCAAAGTTACTAGTAGGTCATTTCAGTAAATAACGTGTGAGTATGTACTGAAATGATGACAGTATGGTCAGCCTTGATGCTAGATTAGTAACATTTGATACAAAATTTTTGAATGAGTGATTGATCACCAACACTATTCTGTAAACTTGACTAATTATTAATCTGTGATCCCCCCTTACCAGCAGTCTCAGACAGTCCTAAACTGAAGGTGAGAGTTGAAAGGCAGTCGGGAGAAATTTTGTGAAAAAAGTATTAGCAATCATTCTCGGTGGTGGTGCGGGCACTCGCCTTTATCCACTAACCAAATTACGTGCTAAACCAGCAGTACCAGTGGCAGGAAAGTACCGTTTAATAGATATTCCTGTCAGTAATTGCATCAATTCAGAGATATACAAAATCTATGTCCTGACACAATTTAACTCAGCATCCCTGAATCGCCATATAGCGCGTACCTACAACTTTACTGGTTTCAACGAGGGGTTTGTGGAAGTGCTAGCGGCACAGCAAACGCCAGAGAATCCCAATTGGTTCCAAGGAACAGCCGATGCTGTACGTCAGTATTTATGGCTATTGGAAGAATGGGATGCGGAGGAGTATCTGATTCTCTCCGGAGATCATCTTTATCGCATGGATTACCGCAAGTTTATCCAGCGTCATAGAGAAACGAATGCTGATATTACTCTCTCGGTTATCCCCATTGATCAACGCCGCGCTTCGGACTTTGGTTTAATGAAAATTGACCAGTCTGGTAGGGTGATTGATTTTAGCGAAAAACCCAAAGGCGAAGCATTAGAGCAGATGAAGGTTGATACTAGTGTACTGGGATTGACACCAGAACAAGCTAAGTTACAGCCCTACATTGCTTCGATGGGGATTTATGTCTTTAAAAAAGAAGTTTTGTTCAAGTTGTTGAAGGAATCTTTAGACAGCACTGATTTTGGCAAAGAAATTATTCCTGATGCGGGCAAAGATTACAATGTCCAAGCCTACTTGTTTGATGATTACTGGGAAGACATCGGGACAATTGAAGCATTTTATCAAGCCAATTTAGCATTAACTAAACAACCTTTACCGCCCTTTAGCTTCTACGATGAAAAAGCACCAATTTATACTCGCGCTCGTTACTTACCACCGAGTAAACTTTTGAGTTGCCATGTTACAGAATCAATGATTGGCGAGGGCTGTATTTTAAAAAATTGCCGCATTCAGCATTCAGTTTTGGGCGTGCGATCGCGGGTGGAAGCTGGCTGTGTCATTGAAGAATCTCTGTTGATGGGGGCAGACTTTTATCAACCTTTTGTCGAACGCCAATGTAGCCTAGAAAAAGGTGATGTTCCTGTAGGTATTGGCATGGATACGATTATTCGGGGGGCGATCGTTGATAAAAATGCCCGCATTGGCAACAATGTCAAAATCATCAATAAAGATAACGTGCAAGAAGCAGAACGCGAAAGTCAAGGCTTCTACATCCGTAGTGGGATTGTGGTGGTTCTCAAAGGTGCCGTAATCCCTGATGGAACGGTAATTTAGTCATTAGTCATTAGTTAGTGATCAATACTAATTAATCACTGGCCAAGGACGCAGGACAAGTGACTAAACTATTTTTACTAATTGGTCTTCCTGGTAGCGGTAAGTCAACTTTGGCAAAACAATTAGTCACACAATGCCCCCAAATGCAACTGATTTCTACGGATGCGATTCGGGGGCAGCTTTTTGGTTCGGAAGCAACTCAAGGGCCGTGGCTACTGATTTGGCGGGAAATAGAACGGCAATTTCAACAAGCTGTGACCACAGATAAAACAACAATTTTTGATGCCACCAATGCCCAAAGACGCCAACGACGGGAAATTATCGCCTTAGCTCGTGAGGTCGGTTTTACTCACATTACAGGGATGTGGGTGAGGACTCCCGTTTGGCTATGTTTAGCACGTAATCAAAGGCGTCAGCGCCAAGTTCCTCAAGATGTTATCTGGCGAATGTACCGTCAAATCCGGGATGCTCCCCCCAGTTTAGAAGAAGGAATAGACCAACTGATTTGGTTTCCCGAAAGGTGGGAGTACGGAAATTGCGCTGGTGTAGAGAGCGGGAACCACACTTGATTTTCTTTAATTTCTGTTAATTTAAAATCAGAGTTTTTGTGCTGGGGAAGATACTCAGCAAATCAAAAATCTCACCTTTTACGAAAAAAGATAACGAAAATTTTTATAGGAGGCTGGTAGATGGCTGCAACCGACTTTAAAGACTATTACGCAATTTTAGGCATCAGTAAAACTGCCAGTCCAGAAGAAATTAAACAAGCTTTTCGCAAACTAGCTCGTAAGTACCACCCTGATGTCAACCCGAATAACACGCAGGCGGAGTCCAAGTTTAAAGAAGTTAGCGAAGCCTACGAAGTTTTATCAGATACCGATAAACGCAAAAAATACGACCAATTCGGTCAATACTGGAAACAAGTCGGCGAAGGTTTCCCATCCGGTGGTGCGGGTGTGGATATGGGCGGCTTTGACTTTAGTCAATATGGCAGTTTTGATGAGTTTGTCAATGAGTTATTAGGGCGCTTTGGTGGCCCTGGCCCGCGTCCTGGACGACAAAGTTACTCTTCTTATCGCACCTCCACAGGTAGACCTAGTGGTTATGGCGGTTTTAATGATTTTGGTTTTCAAGATGTAGGTACTGGTGCTGGTGCTGGTGCGGGCCAACAAGATACAGAAGCAGCGATCGCCTTGACTTTTGCAGAAGCCTTTGCTGGTGCCCAAAAGCACTACACTTTAGGCAACGAAACAATAGAAGTTCGTATACCCGCTGGGTCAAAAACTGGTACTCGCCTGCGATTGCGCGGTAAGGGCCAATTCAACCCCATGACTCAACAACGGGGTGATTTATATTTAAAAGTTGAACTTCAGCCACATTCATTCTTTCAATTTGAAGGTGACAATCTTGTTTGCGAAGTGCCCATCACTCCAGATGAAGCTACTTTGGGCGCATCCATTGATGTCCCTACACCTGATGGATCAGTAAATGTGAAGTTACCTGCGGGAGTACGTTCTGGACAATCCCTACGGTTGCGGGGCAAAGGCTGGCCTTCAACTAAAGGTGGACGTAGCGATCAGTTGGTAAAAGTCGCCATCGTCCCCCCTAAAGACCTGAGCCAACAAGAGCGGGAATATTATGAAAAAATTCGGGCTATACGTACCTATAATCCCCGCAGTCATTTACAACAGTTTAAACTTTAACTGAAGGGTCACGGAAATTTTGTTCAAGGTAACGAGGATTACGTACTCCTATATGTAAAATTAATGCTGTGACTAATGCACCCATAGCTGATACCAAAAAGGTAGTTTTATAGTCAATAGTGTCTGCGATCCATCCACCTAATATGGGAGCAAGAATGGTAGCAGGGGCCACAAGAGTATTGCCAAGACCAATATAAGCCGGTCGTTGACCCTGGTTACCAAACTCTAAGGTCATAACCGCAGCAATATTTTGCAGGGCGATGGTACCTATTCCCGCTCCGACAAAGACTAAGTAAAACCAGTTGGCACTTGTTGCTAGGTAAGCTAAAACAGAGCTGATTGCACAAGCAATAGAACCAATCTGTAAGACTAACTTATGGCCTTTGCGATCGCCTACCCAACCCAGAACCAATGCAGCAATAGTTTGAGTGACCATCAGCACAAAAGTAATTAACCCCACAGATGCTTCTTTCATTCCATGCTGGTGTACTGCGTATAGTGTATAAAAAGGAAGTGGCATCAATGCTAACTGTGAAACCAGGCGTGCCATCAGAAAACAGCGAAAATTCTGATCACGTCTGAGAATTACACTCAAACTATGCCAAAATTCATGCCTAGTTGCCATCGCAGACACTTGGTTACTGACCGGTTCCCGCGTCCTCGACATAAAAAACCAGGATATAGCCATGGCGACGCTAGCACACAAAAAACAAAGAGCAAAGTTAAATGGTCGAGCGACTTGCTTCAGTAGTAAGCCAGCGATCACAGCACCACAAATCCCCATCAAATTATTAGCCGCCGCTTGGGAACCGTAAAAAATTCCCAGTCTCCCTGAAGGCACAATTTTAGCAACCATGCTTTGCCAAGCAGTAGCACTAAAGCCGCTACCTAGTCCCTGCCAAATTAGTAAGGCAAATGTCAATTGCAACACAGTTTGGCTATTGAGTTGTGGCTGAAATAAAGCAACTAATGCTAACCCCAAAAATGGCAACTTTTGGTGAATTGTCAATGACATGACTGTTGGCTTATAACATTGCAAACGAGCTACTTTATCAGCTATTAGTAACTGAGGAAGTTGCCAGCCTAAGCGGGGAATAGCTGGAATCAGTCCAATAAGCAATGCAGAGTTAGTAAAACCGCTAACAAACAAAGGGATAATAGTGATAAACGAAGCAAATCCCGCTCCCAAACCAAAAAATGCACTGTCAACAATATTTACGGTAAAGTTATGGTGGAGGTCTTTTTGAGTTTCAGGATTAAACATTTTTATAAATATCCCAAGTGTGAATTGGTGATTTTTGGCACACAAACAATGCCGCTTTTTGAAGCCGCATTTCGATAAAGTGAATTAAAAAAAATGATTTTAGCTAGTAATTAATCCCTCAACCTGATAGACGATAAACTCCTCTATTATTTGTTGCTATCCTTATTCAGATGCCTTTTGGGAAGAGAATTTTAAGTAGGATGATGGATATAAAAACTCTAATTGATTAATAAATTGGCACAGTAAATAGTGTCTATAACCACACTCATTGAATTGGGTGATTCTGATATAGCATCGGTCACACAACTGAGGAAATTTTCAGGAGCAAAAAATCTAGATAAATATTGTTAAGTTTTGCTGGATTTACATCTGATAAAACCCCACTAATTCTAGTGTTGTTAATGGCAATTGCAGCAAAACTCAATCTTTTCCAAATAATAATTACCCACAATATTGAGCAGCATTATCCTGGGGATGATAATATTTCCTTTGACGTGTTTAGATACTCAATTAGTTATACTCAAGAAGTAGCACAATCATTAACACTGATAAAAATAAAGTTATTTTTTTTACTCCCTGGTGTTTTATTACTACTGGGTAAACTAGGTCAGCATTTCACACAAGTTTGCGTTCCTTTCTAGAACTAACAAAAACCTGAGTTCCATAAATTATTCCCTGATGCTTTACTTAAATCACCATTGGAAAATATTTTTTTTGAACCACTTAAACTAAGACCAGAAACGAATCAGCAACGCCTTCCTTTTGATATGAGTTCGATGAACCCCTCTCCGGCGCAGAAAGGGGCTTAAATATCCTTCATTAATAACGAAAAATTAAGCTTTTAAAGCATCTAACGCCACTTGCTACAAGTCGGCAAAGCCGACGACAGTCGCTACTTAGGTGAAAGTACAAATATTGTGATTTTTCCAGAGTCATAAAAAATCGGCAAGCTAGAAACCTCTCGCTCATAACTAACGTCCTCATGACAGTGTAGTGTCAGAGAAAACCATGAAAAGCGCAGTTATTACTAAAACTCTTATTGCATCGCTGGGTTTGTTCGCTGTTTTTGCTCCTAGTCAAGCATCTGCTCAATTATTGCCACAACCTTGGGTTTCTGTGGGTGGTCAAGATGGTGAAGTCACCTATGCTGTAGGAGCTAGAGCTTTAGATTTTGGGGTTGAAGTCGGTAGAGGCCCCGATGGCGCTACTGGAGTAGATGTTTTAAAATTTTTGAGTTTGCCAATTATTTCACCTTATGTGGGAGTTGGTTTGTATTCGGAAGATAAAGGTGTCGCTTTTTCAGGTGGCGTTCAAGTAGGCGCTACTGATAACGTTTTTGTAGGTGCTGGTTACAATTCTGTGCGCGGATTTAACGGTCAACTGGGAATTAGATTTTAATTTTTATTGTAAATCTGATATGAGTCTCAGTAGTACAGTTAAATTCTCTGATAATAGATTAAAAATATCACTCTATTGACACAGCACAACACATAAGTATGTCTCTTTTGCTAGAAGTCACTGTTACTTGCTGAGTCTTAAATTATATAAGTAGTAGTTTAACGACATAAAGAGGCAAACATGAATCAAGAGCAAGGTAAGCCGATTGATTTAGCAGTCCATGAAACCGCATACCCCAGTAAATCCGGCCCTCATCAGGAAGCAGAAGTTATTGACGAGATAAATGATCTAAATGACGCCGTTCATGACGACGAAAACGTTGAGGCTGAACATCCAGAGCCTTTTGATACTGGTAGCGAACAAACTGTTGCTGATCGGCAAATCACTATTGCTAATTTGAGTGCTAGTTAGGTTTTTTGTTACTTTCTCTAGCCCACTATTCACGAATCTTACCCCGAAATTCCTTCTTTGCTAGAGAGGGAATTTTTTTTACAAATTCTGAGGATTATGGGTTACCCACTATAGAGAATAAACCCTTAGATAATCAAAAATTTTATTTTCGGTAAATAAATCATAATTATCCGGAAAATTACAAAAATTAGCTCTAATTAATTTGTGGAGTTAAATATTCTAATACTTTAATAGATAATTTTTATACCTTTGATTAATTATCATCTCTCAATTATTCGGGATTTTTTTAGACAAGATGTTTCCTGCAAGTAGTATGATCAGTGTCTACTAATTAATGACAAGTTTTTATCTATCTTTGCCGCATACTGTTTTTGAATGTTATTAATGTCATAGGAATCTTTTTATGGAGCCAGGGTTAAGATTACTCATTCAACTCGTAATCGAGTTTGCGCCTGTGCTTGTAAATTTTATCCAAAAAAGGACAGAATCAGGTATTGCTATAACTGATTACCAGTTGCCTACATTACTTCAAGACGCAAAGATTACACCCCAGATAAACAGTTATCAACCAGGATTAACACAAGAAAAACTTCTGCAACAGCAATTAGCAGTTTATCAGCGGGAAACTCAATTACAGGTAATTAAGCAAGAAAGAGAAACTAAACTACAATTGCCAGAAGTTTCCAAAATCTTGGATAACTGGCCTTTGCGGTTATATCCTTCGCAAATTTTAGAATCTCACACCAATCATCAATGTCCTCCACTCAAAATTTTTCTGGCTCCTCCACAAGTTAAGTTTGACCAATTTGACTTAAAAAATGAGGAAAATTCAAAATTAGAGCTAATGTTAGCGGAAGGTTTACGAGAGTTTATCCATAAACATTACTCTCTGCATCATCCCATTAGACCTACGGAATTATTAGCAGGAGCATGGGATAGTAAACGTTTTCATAGTGAATCTAGTATTAAAGCTTTGTTTGGTATGTTGAAAACAGAGCCGATGTTAATTCTAGAGTCAGAACAAGATGGAGATTATTTTAATTTCCGAATTGCTTATTGGGGATTGGGACAGCAACAGTATTACTACAAAACTATTTTTCGGTTACCGTATAAAGAAATTCTGTATGAGTCTGCCAAAGGTCGTGCTTTACAGTGGAAAAAACTCAGAAATGAACTATTGTTACTAGGGGAGGATTTAGTTGAAATTAATCTTCTCGGTAAAGATAATGTATTTAATTTAACCCTTTTAGAAAAAGCTGAAAAATGGCAAAAAAAGGGTATTGATATTAGTCAATTAGCCTTAGAGTACCAAGTGAATCATCAAGACTGGAAAAAGCTTGGTCAAGTATTAATTACCTGTCACTGTTTGGTTGCTGCTTGGGTAGCGGATGCTTATCATTTAGTTCACCATGACGCGCCTCCCTTGCTTCCTGAGTTACTACCTAGTTTGCTGCAAGATCCGATTAATTTACCATCTATACAAGAACAATTGCAGGTATACGCTACAGGCTATGAGCAAGTTTACCAAGCTTTAGAAAATGAGCGCCGTTACTGGATTCCCGAATTGGCTTTGCAATTAGCTCAAAGTTTATCTCATTTACCCGATCGCACTTGGTCACAAAAGCAAATTGATTACTCTATCAGCACATGGTTGCAATTACGTCAAGTCTCCCTACAGGAATGCGCGAATCCTTTGGAGGCTATGCAATTGGCCGTAAAGATGGAAGATGCAGAATATCTGCAAAAGTTAAAAGAATATTTTACAGCCGTAGATGATCGCCAAAGTATTCTGGATGTAGAGAAATTGTTAGATGCGATCGCACACCTCAAACATAAAATTACCCTAGCATCTCCCCGTCTGGGCCACACCCTCACTGGACATACAGGTAAAGTTGCATCTGTAGCCATTAGTGCAGATGGAGAAGTATTAGTTAGTGGGTGTGCAGACAAAACTATCAATATTTGGCAACTTAACACGGGCAAAAAAATTCGTACCCTTTCAGGGAATTTAGGAGAAGTATCATCTGTAGCCATTAGTCCTGACAGGAATTTTCTGGCGATGGGTAGTTGTGAACACCCCAAAGGTAATGTCAAAGTTTGGCATTTAAAAACCGGAAAACTCATCCACACACTCTTGGGACATCAAAAACCAGTCAACGTGGTAGCAATTAGTCCAGATGGGCAGATTCTCGCTAGTGGTAGTAATAAAATTAAAATCTGGAATTTGCACACAGGCGATCGCATTTGTACTCTTTGGCATTCCTATACTGTTCATGCTGTGGCTATCAGCAGCGATGGTACAATCCTCGCCAGTGGTAGTGCTGATCATAAAATCAGACTATGGAACCCACGCACGGGTGATCCTTTACGCAATCTTATTGGTCACTCAGATGAAGTGAAATCAGTTACCATTAGTCCTGTTGGTGCAGCGTCCCCGGAGGGGTTTGGCGAACTCCTTTTCAGTGGTAGTGCTGATACCACCATCAAAATTTGGCATTTAATTACCGGGAAACTCCTGTATACATTGAGTGGTCACTCGGATGAGGTGAACTCATTGGCGGTTAGTCCTGATGGAAAATTCTTATTTAGCGGTAGTGCTGACACAACCATTAAAATGTGGTGTCTGGCTACAGGTGAAGTGCTACAAACCCTAACTGGACACTCAAGAACTGTAAATGCAATTTCTCTAAGTCAAGATGGTAAGTTACTCGCCAGTGGTAGTGCTGACAAAACTATCAAAATTTGGCAAATGGATGTTAATTAAACTGAGAATCCCACTCTGTCACTAACCTTTTTTGCACTTCGATAATAGCAAACATGCTAGTCCCATGACTACTAAGGAAATTGAAGAACTTGCTTCTGGGACAGACTGAGGACTTTGAACAGGCTGAGAAACACTGATTGATGCCAAAAACTGCTCAATATCACTAGATATATCACCGTTATTGGCACCAGCACCTTGAGAAAGAATGAGCCGATTAAAGGTCTGGGTTTCAGATTCTCCCAAACCTCCTGTCAATACTAGAAAATCTTGACCTATTCTACCGATGAGGGAGTTAATTAGGTTGTCAGCACCAGCCCTAAATTCTGGCGGAAACAATTCTAAACTGGTGTCATGATTGCCAACACCAATCATTGCGTTGTCACTATCTACTAACCAGTTACCATTTCCCACCACTGTATTGTCATTGGTGAATATCCAGTTACCATTCCCCAGGATTGTGTTGTTATTACCAAAATCCCAGTTACCGTTGCCTACAGTTGTATTATTACCACCAAAATGCCAATTACCATTACCTAAAGTTCTGTTGTTGCTACCATCTTCCAAATACCAGTTGCCATTTCCTACAGTTGTATTGTTACTGCCGAATTGCCAATTACCATTACCAATAGTTGTGTTATTATTGCCGTCATCCCAATACCAATTACCATTTCCTAGAGTTGTATTGTTACCACCAAAATGCCAATTACCATTTCCTAGTGTTGTGTTATCGTTTGCTAACAGCCAATTGCCGTTACCAATAGTTGCGTTGTTATTATTAAAATTCCAGTTGCCATTGCCAATGGTGGCATTATCATTACCATAGTCTGAGTTGAAATTACCAATGGTTGCGTTATCACTACCAAAGTTTCTGTTACCATTACCAATTGGTGCATTCCCTTCATTAAAAGGTAGACTACCTGAATTAGACGTGTTACCGCTAAAGGGTATATTCTCACCAGAGATGATCCTCAAGGGATCAAAAGGTAATTGTTGAGGTGAACTGTCGTCGCCTGGAAACGGATTGTTATTAGCACCATTAGTAAATGGGTTGTTATCGCCGTTGAAGAAATCGTTACCCAGAACTAATTGCAAGCGATCAAAGATTAATTCTTGAATTTGACTGCCAGCATCACCTGCAAACGGGTTGATAGCACCCCCAGGAATGGCATTAATATTAGGGTTGTTACCACCAATAACCAAGGGATTATCAGCACCAAAGGTATTCTCCCCAGCCTGATTTGGGTTGACAGCATAAGCTTCCATCGCTACTCATTCTCCTATTTTTAGTTGAAAATTTTTACAGAATATATGGAGAATAAAAGGCGAATTTAAATCGGTTGAATAATTTATGTTTTAATTTGTTTATTAAGTAAATTTTTGGAATTTTTCTAACTCAGACTAATAAGAAATTAAATTTTGATTAAAATAAAACTTTGTTTTTTTAGTTATACATATTGTTATAAAATTCATACCACACTGGCAATGAACAATCTTTTGATTGTCATATCATTTCTTTTGTTTTTTGTGTGGGCATTGAGGGGATTAGGACTTACGCACTCGCTACGAAAATTAAGGTTTTGAGATTGTTTCCCTACGGTCGCAATGACGAAAATACGTGGTTGGTTACGTAAGTCATGAGGATGTTTAAAAAGTCCTATTGTTGGCAGCAAAACATTCTATATCCTTCTAAATCCACATCATTTGCTATTAGAAAACAAATATTGATGGTGCGTTGCGCTGCACGACGACAACACACCCTACTTGTGAATGATGTGGGGTGATTTAGACATTTGTGTGTACACCGTAGCTTTTTAAGGCGGCGAAAGGTGATCACTAAGCGCTTAAAATCACATGTAAAACTCGCAATTGAGTGGAATGTACCAGAGGCGATCGCTACATGGAAAGCAGATATTTATCCCCGCATTGTGCTAAAAACCCATCGCTTTAGCTACTGCCCCTATTTCAGCATCAATCCCTTGTTGAAATTGACTGTGGCTGTATTTAATAGCTGTATCTGGGTCTTTTAAACCATTACCAGTCAGTACACAAACTACTGTGGCCCCGGTGGGTACTTGGTCTTTGACTTGCAATAATCCAGCTACAGATGCTGCACTAGCAGGTTCACAGAAAATGCCTTCAGATGATGCCAAAAGTCTATAAGCATCTAAAATTTCTTCATCGGTAACGGATTTGAAGTAGCCTTGACTGGCAGATTGGGCAGCCATCGCTTTATCCCAACTAGCAGGGTTACCGATGCGGATGGCTGTAGCGATGGTTTCGGGATGGGATACTGGCTTGCCATTTACCAAAGGTGCTGCACCTGCGGCTTGAAATCCCATCATTCTAGGCAGGCGATCGCACTTACCAGCTTGATGATATTGACAAAATCCCATCCAATATGCTGTGATATTTCCGGCATTACCCACGGGGATACACAACCAGTCTGGGGCATTACCCAAGGCATCCACTACTTCAAATGCTCCGGTTTTTTGCCCTTCTAAACGGTAGGGATTGACGGAATTAACTAATGTCACAGGGTAGCTTTCTGCCATTTCCCGCACAATTTCTAGGGCGCGGTCAAAGTTGCCTTTAATTGCTAAAACTTCTGCACCATACAATAATGCCTGGGCTAATTTACCCAACGCCACATAGCCATCGGGTATCAACACAAAGGGCTTCATTCCTCCACGTCTAGCATAAGCGGCGGCGGCTGCTGAGGTGTTGCCTGTACTAGCACAAATCACTGCTTTGGCCCCGGCTTCTTTGGCTTTAGTGATTGCCATAGTCATCCCCCTATCTTTGAAGCTACCAGTGGGGTTTAAACCGTCGTATTTGACAAACACTTTGACTTGTCTGCCGATGCGTTCTGCGATCGCTGGCACCGGAATTAAGGGCGTATTCCCCTCTAATAAAGTCACAACAGGCGTTTCTTCGCTGACAGGCAAATACTGGCGATAGGCTTCTATCAGTCCGGGCCAAGGTTGGCGATAAGATTTAGCGGCAGACAAACTCACAGTCACGGGTTTTAAAAGTTTTAACTAAAGATTGAGGAAAAAAGCATGGGAAGAGAAAAACTCCAATTCTCATTCTCCCAGAAGAATTATCTTTTTGCGTGGCAGCGTCTCACGGATGATTTTTATTTTATGTGAAACGTCAATTTATCATAACTGCCAATGGGTACAACTGCTCCATGTAGCAATAATTGACCTACGGAACATAGGTTGCATAATCGCAGTCACTTATGAAAACACCAGCTACCTATCAGATCAAATGATAGAAAGTATACAATCATTTAACAAACCTTAAACTTACATTATTATAATATTTACTAAATGGTGTGAGTCGAGTTGTGGATTTTATTTAACAATGCCTACTTATTCATCCAGTGTTTCCGAACGTCCCACCCAGACCCTCTGGGTTAGCGATTTAACAAAATCTCATTATCAAGATGATCAACAAGCAAAACTTCAACACCTGCAAGCAGAGGTAGATTCTCTGTTACAGCAATTACAAAACCTTAAAGAACAACGTTCAACCGATAACAACCAAGAAGGATAAATTTATCTTTGGGCGATCGCCAGTAGTTCATAATTTTACAAATAATCAAGGACTGCTACTCAAACCGTTGATTCTTATCTGACCAACGTTTTAGACTGTAGTTATGGGCATTCTCTACTAATAGAGCTAGAGATTTACCATGAGACAGCTTGGCGATCGCTGTCAACACTTGTTGAGAGTTTTTTTGAAAATCCGTATAAATAACCTTACCATTATCTGACAAGATGAGGGTACGAGGACGGTCTGAATTTGATGCCAATGCCTGGGTTTCCCCGGTACTATCCTGCAAAGAGGCGAGGGCATCAGTGGAGATAGTCAGCACCGCTTCTGGCTTGGTATTATTTGTTAAATCAATCATTTGTAGAGGCCAATCACCCAATTGTGCTTGAACATCTAGGAACTTAGGTACAGCACCCCCAGGAATTTGGCCAGATTGTTGTAAATAATTCCACATAATCGGCAACATGGCATCAACTACCAAGGGATTTTGTTGATACAGTTGTGTGAACGTAATTGGTGATGGTTGTATCCATTCCAGTGTGGCTACCGTCAAGGCTAAAGGTTTGGGTTGCTGAGATTGATACTTACCCAAAATTGCTTGTCCTGTGGCCAATAGCTGCAAAGCCCCATATTGCCAGCGTACCCCTTTGATAGTGGCAGAGATGATTTCCTGTTCTCCATTGGGTAGCCACATAATAATTTGGATTACTGGGTTGCTATGGATTCCCAAAGTTGTCCAAAAAAACTGGGCTGGAGAAGTTTTTGGCGGTTGCAAAGTTTTAAAAGGAGAACTCAACCAGGTTTTACCGTCATGAAAAGTACTGACATCTACCTGATACCAAATTTGCTGGTCTATTAGTTGCAAGTCTGCATTGCTATTGGGCTGCAACCACTCGGAGGAGTTGACTTGCGAGATGGGTTTTACCACACCCACAATGTGACTAGGATGATGAGCCACTATTTTTGGCTTTGCGACATCACCATTGAGGTGTGCGAACAAACCTTGTACATAGGTGAGATTGGCTGAGGTAATTTGCGGTTGAGACTGTAACCAAGAATTAGCCCGTCCTTCTCCCCGTTGTGCGGCTAAAATCAACACTGCCCAAGATTGTACATCTTGTCTGTTGGGATTAACCTTTAGCGCCGCCACTGTCCGATTCCACAACCGCCCGGTATCTGCTTTGAGGAGGGTAGCGATTTCTTGGGCATTTTGCTGTGATGCGGTAAATACCTGTAAAGCTTTGGCCCAGCGTCCATCAATTAACTCGGCTAATACTTGTTGACTAGGACTAGCCCAACTTGTCTGGGCTTGAGCTTTAGTCAGTTGGGAGTGCAAACGAATCAAATCAACCTGGGCTTGGGCTGTGGCTGGGAAACCTCCAGGGCGCTGTTTTTGGATGAATTGCAACCATTCGGTGGCGGGTGTCCATAAGCCATTACGAGCAATGAATAAGGCATCTTGGTAAGCAGAATCGTTAATGGCTGGTGATTTAAGGGAAATTGCCGCTAGTTGAACAGGGTTGAGGAAAAAATTAGTAGATTGGACTTGGTAAATGCTTAACTGGGGTTCTAAACCTACTGTTTGGTCGATAACTAGCTCTTTTGCACCGCCACCAGTCACTTGTTGCCATTGGGGTAATTGTCCGTTGGGATTTTGCCAAGATAATAATTGTTGGAGGTTGGTACGTTGGGCATTGTAGTACACAATGTAACCGTAGGCGATCGCCTGAGTTTTTTGTTGACGCTGACCCCACAAAGCTAACCAAATCCCTGGTGATGGGGCGCTCTCATCAAAACGTTGAATTTTAGTTAAAGGTAAAAGAGTGTTGCCTTCTTGGTGTTCTAATGTGACATCAATTAAAGATTCTTCTGGTGCAGTAATGGGTAATTGTGTTGTTAGATGATAGTAACGTTCTGGCAGCGATTGGAACTCTGACTTTTCTGAACGCTGGTAAACCCTCAGTTCAACGATTTCTAGACAATCAGACTGACAATTGGCACGTTGCTGCAAAATCGGTAATAAAAAAGAGCCTTCCTGATCATCTAGCGCTAGGGTTTCCCCAGCTATTTGTTGTTGACTGAGATTTTCTTGAATTTGGTTAAGGGTTTGAGGAGGTTCGCTTTGATTCAAAGGAATGTGCCACGATTCAGGTAGAAATTCATTCAGCCAACCTACCTGTTCGGGATTAAAAATGAAAAGAATACTAATCCAGAGAAAAGCCATAACTAAGGCAGCACTGGTCAACAACAGAGCAAATGCGAGGATTGACCCCAGCCATCCCTTCGATGGAGACTTTTGCTGAGATTTTGAAGAGACGCGTTTGCTAGGACGAGCATGAGACTGATTTCGTTGAGAAGATTGTGGCTTCAGCTTGCGCGAGCGATGTGCCATTTTGGTTTTTAATTAAGTCAAAAAACAGGTTTGTATCGTTCTTTTATACTCCTGCTTTGATGATGTTGCCTAGAAGTGTGAGATCTAGTACCGCTGCGGGGAAGTCCAAAGGAGCCAGGTTTTGATGACTGCAAGCAATGGGTAGGAAAAATCATTACACCGTTACCGATGGAAGCAGATCAACCCTAATGCTACGACTATCAGTATGAGCGAAGCGTATTTGGTATAGGTTTGTGTAGAAGGGCGATCGCTTAAATTTATTTTTCATCCGCAACTATCAAAAATGCGAAGCCCTGTGAGCATTCCTGCTGCTGGACAGCTGATGCTAGCCCAGGTATTGATGTAGGAAAACAAGGGTAGTGCTGTCCAAATTAATGAAGTTATTGTTTCACAGCAGGGTGAAAACTCGCACCAGCAAAGAACTCAGCAGTTAACAGTTCACTCTGCTGTTTTTGTTTTCAACACCTGATCTAGCAAATCTCTAGCAGGTTGTGCTTTAGCTAGGGCTGCTTGATGGTCACTATAAGCGCGAATCAGGCGAGAAAGACCACTCACACCTGATTTGAGTTGCTCAAGTTCTTCTCCTGCGACTATTTCTCCATCAAGCATTCTCCCAATTAAAGGTTTGATGTCGCCCACTTCCTGGCGGATTTTTTGAAGCTTTTCTACAGTGGATAGTAAAGTTTTGAGTGAGTTCAAGATGCTATCAATATCTTGGACATCCTCGACTGATTCAGGCTTTTCGGCAATTTCTTCTAGATCTTGAACATCTGATTCTGTAGGCAAGTCTTGTACGGTTGTTTCTGTTTTTACACCATTAGTCTGTGGCATTAATGCTTCCTCAAAGGATTTTTCCTAGTGTATCGTTTAACTCTACTTAGGAATGCGGTTTTAATCAAAGAGGCAGGGGGGAAGGGGGCAGGGAGCAGGGGGGAGCAAGCCCCGTCCCTTCTGAACTGGAGTGGAGTACAAACAATCGGGCGCTCAGTTTTTCTAACTTTTCACGATATCTGGAAAACCTCTCTCTAAATCTCTCTCCTGCGAGGAGAGAGACTTTGACCACATGACGTGAAAAGTCAGCTCAGTTTTTGCCCCTGCCCCCTGCCCCCTGCCCCCTGCTCCCTTGCCTCTGTTGAGTGAGACTGTTCCTGAGAAAACTGCTTATGGATGGTTTGACTATGTTGTCCATTGGCAGCAATTGCCGTCATCATATAGTCGATTAAGTCCTCAGAAAAAGGAATACGCAAGTGGAAAGTCCCATCTGATTTGAGTGTAATGGGGTTACCACCAATACTTACGGTGGCACCTGGTTCTGTTGCGCCGTGGATAATTAATTCAGCATCGGCGACAAACCAGAAATCTGCTTGGGGACGACTGAAGACACGCACTCTTTCGGAACGGGCGATGGTTTCCCAATGTTCACCTGGTGTGATATAACCAATTTCGGTCATGTAATCGCGTTCGCTTGTGGGAATGGCTACGTAACGATCCGATGTGATGCCTTCACATTCATACTGCTGCAATAGCTGGGGAGTCTGATAACTCAAGTCTATATCTGTGACATCATACAGCCGCAAAGATAATTGAGAAATACCTGCATCCCGCAGTACTTGTTTGTGGGTTTCGCTAATGTACCAAGTGGTATATGCCCATTTGGCAGTCCGGGATTTGAGGATAATATGACTTTCATTATCTGTAGGGGGCAATTCTACAAATGTTTCGTCTGCTGTGGGTGTAGTTTCATCTGTGTTATTTATTACTGGCAGATTAAAGATACGCACTCTTGGGGAACGAGTAATTGTCACCCAGTGATCGCCTGATGTCACATATCCTATTTCGGCAATATAATCGCGTTCGCTTTGGGGAATTTCTACTTCGTGTGCTTCTGCACCAGGTTCTAGTTCGTAATGCTGGATAAATTCCGGTGTTTGATAACTCAAGTCCAAATCAGTGACATCATATAGCCGTAATGCCAATTGAGAAATGCCACGTGATTGGAGTGCTTGTTGGCAAGTTTCGCTAATAGACCAAGTTACATCAGCCCATTGGGCATTTTGGGGTTGGATGGTAATGTTTCTTTCCCCATCTACATCTAGTGGCGGTTCATCTATGGTATCTGTGACTGACAAGCCAAAGACACGCGCCCTTTCGGAACGGGCAATTGTCACCCAGCGATCGCCTGATGTCACATATCCTATTTCGGCAATATAATCGCGTTCGCTTTGGGGAATTTCTACATAAATTTCTACTGCATTAGGTTCTAGTTCGTAATGTTGGAGAAATTCCGGTGTCTGGTAACTCAAGTCCAAATCGGTGACATCATATAGCCGCAATGCCAATTGCGAGATACCTGATGCTTGCAATGCGTGCTGCCAGATTTCTGCAAGGTACCAAGTTACATAGGCCCATTCGGCATTTCGGGGTTGGAGGATAATATTCCTTTCCCCTTCTACCTCTGGTAACGGTTCATCTGTAGCATCTGTGATGGATAAACCAAAGACACGCGCCCTTGGAGAACGGGCAATTGTCACCCAGCGATCATCTGATGTCATATATCCTATTTCGGCAATATAATCGCGTCCGCTTTGAGGAATTTCCACATAGATTTCTACTGCACCAGGTTCTAATTCATATTGCTTAATAGATTCTAGTGTCTGGTAACTCAAGTCTATATCTGTGACATCATATAGCCGCAATGCCAATTGAGAAATGCCATGCGTTTGTAGTGCTTGTTGGCTGGCTTCACCAATGAACCAAGTAGCATAAGCCCATTCTGCATTGCGGGGTTTCAGTTCTAGACTACTGCCATCATCTACATCTGGTAGCAGTTCATCTGTGGTATCTGTCACTGGGAGATTAAAGACACGCGCCCTTTCAGAACGGGTAATTGTCGCCCAGCGATCATCTGGTGTCACATATCCTATTTCGGCAATATAATCGCGTCCGCTTTGGGGAATTGCCACATAAATTTCTATTGCACCAGGTTCCAATTCATAATGCCGGATAAATTCTGGCGTTTGATAACTCAAGTCCACATCTGTGACATCATATAGCCGCAGTGCCAATTGAGAGATGCCATAAGATTGTAGTACTTGTTGACTGGCTTCACCAATGAACCAAGTAGCATAACCCCATTCTGCATTGCGGGGTTTCAGTTGCAGACTACTTTCATCATTTACATTTAAGAAAAGTTCATCGGTAGTATCTGTTGGGGGTGTATCAAGGACGCGTACTCTTGGGGAACGGGTAATTGTCGCCCAGCGATCGCCTGATGTCACATATCCTATTTCGGCAATATAATCACGTCCACTTTGGGGAATTGCCACATAAATTTCTACTGCACCAGGTTCCAATTCGTAATGCTGGATAAATACTGGTGTTTGATTACTCAAATCCAAATCTGTAACATCATATAACCGCAATGCTAATTGAGAAATGCCCCGCGTTTGTAATGATTCTTGGCAAGTTTCGCTAATATGCCAAGTCGCATAAGCCCATTGGGCATTTCGGGGTTGGAGGGTAATATTTCTTTCGCCATCTACCTCTAGTAGCGGTTCATTTACCACACCTGTTGCCAAATCTTCTGTTTCCTCTGGCATTTCCAGAGGTTCCGCCTCATCGGCTACTCCATTCAATTTATCTTCAGGAATATCTGAGAATGTCGGTAGTGAATTATTGTTCTCATTAATAGGCGGTGTTACTTCAGGAATTATTTCCTGAGAATCATCTGTAGGCGGTTGTACTTCTGAGATTATTTCCTGAGAATCACTGAATTGTGTTGTATCATTCCCATTTTCCATCTGTGATCCAACACTGCCCCCTGCTGTGACACCTCCAGCTACAGCCGTAGTTTCATTAGTTTCATTCACAACTGACTGGTCTTGTTCTGGTGTCAAGTTACCAGGGACGGCGATATTCGGCTCCTCTTCAGGAACAGGGGCATCTGGCTGAGAAGTAACTTTGGGCACATCTGACATTTGGGGATAGGAAGTATTCACCACAGCCGCTGGTGCTTCTATATCCCAGGGAGACTCGCTTAAATCATAAGAATCTATTTCAGTATAATTACTCGAATTTATATTTTCACTAATTACTTTATTGTCTGTATTTGTATCAGTAATAGAAGAGGCGATCGCAGCTCCGGTTCCTGCTGCCAATGCACCATTGTGAGATATTGTCTCTCCTATGGGTTTATTTACAGGAGGAGACACGATGGTATTATCCGTTACTATTGGTGCTTGGTTTTCCGGTAATGCTTCTGGCTGATTGCTAGCCTCAGTTGTCCACAGACGTGATCGGAAAATCCATGCTAGTAATCCAGCGATGACAGCCGCCGGCAACAGTAACCACCACAGTGGTATTTGTTCTGTAGGAGTGGGAATAGTTTCCGCAGGCTGTTGAGCAACAGGTTCCTCAACTGGTGTTGGATCAGCTAAGAATAATGCTTGAGATTCACCTTTAGCGATCGCTTCTGCTTCCGCCGTTCTACCTTCTGCTATAGCCGTTTGTCCTGGTGCTGCTAGGGTAAAACCAAGAAAACTGGCTACCTGTAGTGTCGGGTTTTGTCTGTAAACGTAAACTAAAGGCTGCGAGAAAAGATACTTGGGATCATCTGGTAAAGTGTTATTTAAGGGAATGACTCGCACGTTTGGCATTTGCAACACATGATTAGCCATTGCATAGCTAATGCCATCATTTCCCAGTTGGGCGACTATTTCTGCGGTGTTATCTTCGTCGATTTGGGTAGCATTAGCACCTGTAGCAAAACGAGCAACCTTGAAATCTGGATAAGTGCGAAACGTATTGCGAGTCTCACTTGTTTCGGGACGGTCAATAAACCGAATCGGGGCCGCAGGTGCGCCTAGTTGGGACCAATCTGTAATCCTCCCTCGGAAAATTCTAGCGAATTGCGTATCAGTCAAGCTCCCCTGAAAAGGATTATCTGCACCAACAATAATTGCCACATTTTCGCGGTGAATCACCATTTGTTCTAGACCTTGAGCTTGTTCTTGTGGAGTCAAGCCACGGGCCATGGCCACTATATCAACTGATCCATCTAACAAACCTTGGAGTGCAACATCAGTGCCATTAGCGGCAACCTCTACATTTGTGCCAGAAAACTGATTTTCAAACCCTCGTCTTAAACTTTGGTTAATTGCAGCCAAGTTCATGGAACCATCAATCCGCACCGTAGTCCCTTCTGCTACTGTTTCTGGTAGGGGAAAAGCGGGAGAGTTAGTGGCAGATTGTGC
The DNA here is from genome assembly GCA_022241785.1 of Cyanocohniella sp. LLY. Lineage (GTDB taxonomy): Bacteria > Cyanobacteriota > Cyanobacteriia > Cyanobacteriales > Nostocaceae > Cyanocohniella. The sequence continues at coordinate 27,713 of JAKOMP010000082.1, forward strand.
CAGCACGGGTGTAGACACAAACAGTGGTGCTGCCATAGGAGTAGTAGCTAAGGCCAGCAATAATGCCAGACTGACTATCGCACTATCTTTTCTTTCTTTTTGCCACATAATGCTCTTTATATCTTTATATCTAGGTACAGAAAGCTGGACGCTCTGAGACTTTATCTTTTGGTATATCAGGAGACGCGCTAATTATACATCTGGTGTTAACTTTCTTCTAATTTTCTCTTGAAGAAGATTGTAAGGTAGCAAAAACATAGTAAAATTACCGTATTGAATCTAAAAAATGTTATAAAAATTAATTATTTATTACGAAATTACCGCTAGTGGTCTGTCAAGAAAAGACAATCATCATAATTATCATTATTTTTTCGGCAAAATCCCCTCATATCTGGCAACTAGCCCTACGAAACCTCTACGGGTTCTTTGATTTATGACCACCGTTAAGATAGCAGTGGCAATCTGGTTTATCAATCAATGACTCCACAAGGGCATTCAGGGTAGTAGCAGCTAGCAAGCCACCACCTAAAGTTCCTTCCACAGTAATGTAGGGGATATGTTGTTGCATAAGTCTGCGTTTGGCTGCGGGTGCATGACTAAAACCAATGGGTAAGCCAATAATTAAGGCGGGTTGGATTTTTTGCTGTTGAATTGCTACACAAATTTCTAGCAACACTGAGGGGGCGTAACCAACTACTAATATGGAGTCTTTAGTAATTTTTTGTACTGTTTTTTGCCATTGCTGATGTTGCCAAAATTCTTTTTCGGCTTCCGTGGCGGTGGTGATATGGGGGTTGTTAATTAAGGTGGTAACTTGGCAGCCTAAATGAGCTAATCTGGTTCGATCTAAGGCAGTGGCCACAGTGGGGATATCTACGAAAATATCACAGCCCGATTTGAGGGCATGACGACTAGCGGCGATCGCACTTTGACTCAACTTCACAAAAGACACTAAACTAACATCACCACAAGCTAAGACTAACTGGGCAATCAGGTGTTGTTCGATTTCCGAACGGTGAGATAAGTCTGGAAGTATGCGTTGCAGTGATTCTTGAAAAGATTCTGCATGATTATGAACTTCTGCATCCAAGCCACTCCAAAGTTGATCTAGTTCTCCTAATCCCACTTGGGTTTCTACTTCTAGTAATTTGAGTTGGGAAAGTACCTCGGCTTGGACAATTTGACAATGGCGATCGCGTCCTAGTAAATTTTCTAATGCTGATGCTGTTTGCCGCAGTTGGGATATTTGCTGTATCACCGCCCGATATTGCTGCTGGAGTTGTCCCATCAGATTTACGGTGGTGTCTGTTTCTGGTTCCACGTCTAAAATATGGCGAATATGGTTGAGTTGGAACCCTTGGTTTTTCAGGGCGACGATGCGCTGCAAACGAATGACATCTTTATCTGTGTACAGGCGGTAATTACTAGGCGATCGCACTGGTTGTGGTAGTAGTCCTAATTCATGGTAATGTCTCACCATGCGCGGTGTTAAACTACCACCTACGGCATCGGTTAATTCTTTGATTGTTAAGCAACCAGTATTCATGAGTGCTTCTCTATTTTAGACTTTATCTACCCAATATAGATAATATCGTTCATCATTGACCCAAGCTTTTTCAAAATTTTTTATCGGCAAAATTTTTAATTCTTGCTGGTTTGCATTCAGTGGTTTATTTAAAATTAGCAAAATTTTGTTTTCATCTGGTTGATTTGTTAACAGAGAATTAATCTGTCTTAATACTTCCGCCTGTTCTACCTCTTGACGACCTGATTTAAAAAGTGTAAAACTTCCCATTCTTTGCAGTTCTGGATAATAAAATTTTCGGTCTAAATAACCCGACAATGCCGCCATATTAGCATCTCGACTGGCAACAATAACATCATTATTTAACTGAGATTTTTGAATATATTTAGCAGTTTCCCGACTGGCTGAAAATGGGATCAATAAGTCTTTTGCAAAAAAAGCAATTCCCCCAAAAAACTGCACATAGAGAATAATCATGAAGGCTATGTAATGCCATTTTTTACCAATTTTAATTGTTTTGGGTTTGATGGAAAATTTATTAATTAAAAACGGAGAATCTTGATAATAACTCCCCAGCCATAACCCCGCTATGAGAATTAAATACAAATGCCCAAAATGTCGAGGCATTCCGGCAAATCTCAAGTATGTAAATGCCAGAATCACAGAATTACCTGTAATATATAAAAATAAAGCGAAAGGCTTTTTAGATAACTTGATGACAGTTAAAGCTGCAATAAATAAAGCAATAAAAGCACACACAATTAAATCTAACCATCGTTTATGTGTAGGAATTATTAAAAAATAACTACCAAATAATCTGCCTATACTTCTGAATAAATTACGCAAATCTAATTGATTCACCCAACCACTATTTAAACCACCATGAAGATAACTATCTGCTGGTGGAGCAATAATATAAGCGGATAAAATAAAAGAAAATATGATAATTCCTGCACTCAAAAGTAAATCATATTTTTGATTTTGATTCAGATATTGATTGCGGTGTTCAATATCAAAACAAAATTCTACTAGTAAAGTTAATGCCAAACAAAATGCTACCAATAATGCATAAGCACTACTATTAGCCAGCAAACCCAATAAAATTGCTAAGTAAATATAAGTTTTTTTTCTGGATGCAAAAACTGCACAAAAACCAAAAATAAACAACATGCTAAAAGCATAATTTCGAGAAATTAAAAGATATTCATAAAACGGAAAAAAACCAAAAGAAAATAGAAATTTTTGTTGATAATTAAAGGGGCTATATAAGCAGAAAAGAGTAACTGAGCTAATGGCAATAGCTAAATGAAAAATTTGCATAATCACGGGATTATCCACAATTTTTCTCAGCAATGCCAGACAAAAATACCATAGCAGAGGATGTCCTTCATATTTAATATTGGCAATCAAATCGCCGAAAGATTCACTATCTCTGACAATCAACCAAGGATTGAGTTCGTCTCGCCACATGTCATGACTGAGAATACCTATTAAACCAAGTAAAGAAAAAGCAATTATAATCAACCAAGCAATATTAAAAGATGACCTAAAAATAGGATTAACGATTTTTTGAACTAGCATCATAAATTCAGAGTTTTTTGGGAAATAAAATGGCTATAACCTTGATAATCAAATAGTTTACAATAATTTAAGTATTTATACTAAAATAAAATAAATTTTGGTTCGTAGTGAGTATCAGATTTGTAGCCTTACCAGACCACAAACTAACAAAAATATTTCATTATAAACATCAGCATTTAGCCTAAATCTTTGTGATACCACTTGGAAAATTATGGCTCTTCAGTACTTATTATGCTAAACTAACAATTGAAATGCCAGTTTAACAAGCATCTAATTCGGAAGTTTTCAAAGTTTCTAAATCCATAAGCCGAGCGTTTAATCAGCTTGAGTTTGTTATTGATACCTTCCACAGCACCACTAGTTGTCCCATAATCAAAGTAAGCAATAATTTCATCAAACCAACGAATAATAGTATTGTTGCTATTTGGGAAATATTTTTTAGC
>JAKOMP010000230.1 GCA_022241785.1 Cyanocohniella sp. LLY
TTTGGGTTCGATTAAAGAATATAGCCTATCAAACGGGTGATACTATTTATCAAATTAAGCATAAATTACTTTCTAATTATTTGATTCAGCAACTCAAACGCCCCGATATTCCTATGACCTTGGTTTGAGTTAGATTCTTCTGTTATGCAGTCCCGTACCACCCATTGTTTGTGCCAGTTGCGTAAGTCCTATTAACATATAGCCAGCAATTACAACAAGCAATTGCAATAAAACAAATGAAAGAGAAACTGAAGCAAGAATTAGATAGAGAGCCTACTTCCATAGAATTGTCTGCTGATGTTGGTAAATCTGAATCAGAAATCTCTACTATTCTTCATCAAGGGCAAAAAGCCAAGCAAAAAATGCTGACTTCTAACTTGCGACTGGTGGTTTCAATCGCTAAAAGATATCAACGGCGTAATGTTGAGTTTCTTGATTTGATTCAGGAAGGAACATTGGGTTTACAACGAGGAGTTGAAAGGTTTGATCCCAGTCGAGGTTATAAGTTATCAACATACGCTTATTGGTGGATAACCCAAGCAATTACAAGAGCGATTGCCCAACAAGCTCGTACAATCCGTTTGCCGATTCACATTACCGAAAAACTCAACAAAATCAAAAAAATACAACGAGAACTATCACAAACATTGGGTCGTCGTCCCACGATTCCAGAAATTGCTCAAGCGTTAGAGCTTCATCCGAATCAAATTCGTGATTACATGGCTATTTCTCGTCAACCAGTTTCTTTAGATATACGACTTGGGGATGAGCAAGACCTCGAACTGATAAGTATTATCCCTGACGAAAATAATTCTGCCGGAGAACAAATGGTAGCTGAAGATTTGCGCCATG
>JAKOMP010000083.1 GCA_022241785.1 Cyanocohniella sp. LLY
TCCGAAGAGTATCGGTACCATCGTTAGATGGTTCGGCGAAATAGTCGGCTATTTTGACGGCAGAACTACGAGTGGTACTGTAGAAGGAATTAATAATAAACTTAAGTTAATTAAAAGGCTTGGATATGGCTTTCGTAACTTTAGTAATTTTCGATTACGCAGTTTATTAAACTGGCATTTTACTATTAATTCTCCATAAAAGTAACCGAAGAACCCATTTTTTTTACAGCTTTTTTTTTTGGCACCGCGTCCGCGTCGCTATCGCTTGCTTTAGTCTAAACTCCACTAATTCAGACAAACCCTCAATCTCAAACCGTATATGGAAACCAAGAAATTATTAATTTTTGCTTCGAGAGCTATAAGTTTGGCAATATTGTCAAGTCCTTTGGTTGTTCTATCCCCGGCCGATGCACTTCCTCCAGGGGTACCTAGAGATAGATGCGGTACTTTGTCTAACCCACAAGTTAGAAGCCTATGTTACACAGTTACTCCAGGTGGTGGCAAAGTTAATGCAGGAGGAGATCGCAAAGACTTTCCATCAATTATCATTCAATCAACAGAACCGGAATACGTCATTGCAGATGTAATCATTGAATTCACTAGTTCTGCTGGTGACATAAGCCGGCCAAGCGTAAGTCAGCTTTCCCCAGGGGGACAGGCGGCTATTGTCTCTGTAGCAAGGGAGAAGTTGAGGGAGCTACAGCAAATTAGAGGTGAGCTTCAAGCAAAAGCAACAGTACTTTCAGGTCCAGCACTAATTGAGGCACAAGCAAAACTTAGTGCGCTTCAAGAACAGGAACGGATTTATGAGAATGTTGTGACAACAACTACAGCAGCAGGTCAAGACGCGGGTAAGTTTCAAGTGGGTGGTGCCTCTGCAAGATCTCGAAAATGTGGATGGGCAAATCTGGACACCTGCGGCTCGTGGGTTGAATACAACGTTTATGCAGTTAAAAGGTATGTAGGCAATCCCATTGCTGCTTATAATAGAGCCTTTGCAGTTGCACAAGATGCTCGAAATACAATCACTAGATTGGTAGAACAAAGCCAGCAAACTCCTGCCGCATGTTCACCATCGTACGATCCACGAGCTTATCGACCTGGTAGTTCTGGATGGACAGGACGAATCGGACGGATAGCCTTCAACAATGGTACAAGCAATCCGATTAAAGTCACCCTGTATCATCCTGATGCTCCTGATCTTGCATTTCAAAGCTGGACTGTACAACCTGGGCAAAATCTTTTTCTTGGCGAAAATAACTATGCTGTGGATTGGGGAATTCAAGCAAATGGTTCTCCAATATGTATTGTTGGAAGAGTTTCAGCTTGGAATCAATTTAATGGACAGTTCATTTTCCAAAGTGGATTTCCATTTACAGTACACAACTAACTTTTTCATCGAAGTCTAACAAGTCGCTTGCACGCCGACCGTATAGGTCTTAGTGGTTGAGTCCGAGAGGTTACTAGCGGCGGGTGAAGCGGAACGTTAATGGAAGTGTGGTAAGCAAAGCTATGCAGTTAGGCTTATCGCTTCTAATAGAGTCTTTGTCCCTATGCACTGGGTGTCACTTTGGGTAGACCTCACCCATCCCCAATCTTGTCCCGATTCTCTGCAACCAGAATTAAAAGCTTGTGCGGTACAGTTATTCCCAGTTAATGCAGATTTACTCATGGGAAAATATGAACCACAAGGCTCACATTACTCTGTTGTAGATTAAATTACTTATCCTCTCGCATAAGTTACCAAATCTTGTAGCCTACCCATGTGGGCTTTATTCATATAGCCATAGGCTGGAAGTTGTGAGCTTTTTTGAGCAAAAAATAGAAAAATTGACTTAAATTGAGTTTGAAGCACTCAAATAATATAGAATACCTGAGTTCGCCATAAATCAAGAATGATGAAATCTTTGAAGAATCATTAGCAATTAGTGAATCCATATGGTTTCCCTTGTGTATGGCAATTATTTTCGCATTATGTGCTTCTACACTGATTGCATGACTGGTGATTCCCTGTCTAAGTAGAACGACTTGAAAAAACCAAACTATGTGAAGTAATGTAAAAAAAATTGCATTTGTTTCGTAGTAAGGACTTCAGTCCTTATTAGAGGACTAAAGTCCTCACTACAAACCTTTAATTATTCACACCATTCTACTTATATTTACAGTTAATACTAAATAACTTATATGAGGCAACTATTTAGAAAGATTAGGAATCTAGCTAGAGACGAAATTTTTATGCACATGATAGAAAATATCGAAGTGCTTGTCTCTAAAATTTTATCCCTGGCAATGGTAGTGGTAATTGTCGCCGCAATTTTCGATCTAGGAGCTTATTTAATTAATACATTAGTTACTACTGGAATTTATGGCAACTTTAATCAAGTATTATTTACAATTTTTGGATTATTTTTAAATATTTTAATTGCCTTAGAAATATTAGAAAATATTACAGCTTATCTCCGTAAACACGTCGTTCAAGTTGAACTAGTAATTGTTACTTCCTTAATTGCAGTTGCCCGGAAAATTATTATTCTTGATTTGGAAAAAGTTAGAGGGCTTGATATCATTGGACTAGGAGTGGCAATTTTAGCTTTAGCAATTAGTTATTGGATTATTCGTAGCAGCAATAATAGAGCTTAAATTATCAAAATTAATTATAAATTACCAAAATGAGGTTTACAGATTGGGCAACTAGAGTACTACTTATTTCACTGATGTTTGTCGCTGTGATTACGGTGTTATGGTGGGGAAGAGTCACACAAAGTAATACAATAAATTCCCAGGCAGACAGATCAGATATCACTACAGACTGGAATCAATATCCACAAGCCAAATTACAATCAACTGAAAACCAAGAGAATAAATTTCCCCAAGATTTGCAGCCATCTTCAGCCAAAACCAATCAACAGGTGGGAAGATACCAAACTACTGAAGCTTTTGCTAGGTATACACCTCGATATGAGATGGCCTCGGTACACCCCAGCAATTATGGCGAACGCTATACGCGAGATGCGAATAATTTACCTGTGAACAATCAAGCAATTGTTGTTCTCCATGAAACGGCTGCTGCTGCTTCCAGTGTGATTAATTTCTTTCAAACACCCAATGAAGATGAAAGTGTACAAGCAAGTTATCACGCTTTAATCAAACTAGATGGCACTGTGGTTTATTTAGTCCCTCCAGACAAGCGAGCGTATGGAGCAGCTAACTCAGTGTTTGAAAGTCCCAACGGTGTGGAAACTGTGACAACTAATCCTAACTTAGCTTCGTCTGTCAATAATTTTGCTTATCATGTTTCCTTAGAAACGCCCCCAGACGGTAGGGGAAATAATTTCCTCACATCTCATAGTGGTTATACAGAGGCTCAATACAACTCTTTGGCTTGGTTAATTGCTCAAAGTCAAGTTCCAGACTATCGCATCACTACCCATAGAGCCGTAGACCGTTCTGGTCAAAAAATCGACCCTGTAAGTTTTGATGGGGAAAAGTTTCTGCGCTTACTGCATACCTATCGTCAGGTAACTCCCAGTTATCAAGCCAATAATTAAAAGTTGAACAATTTTGGATTTTGCATTTGGACGAGATTGCAAGTTAAAATAACTTGTTCTGCGTCTGCTTCGGTAACACAAATCCCAAATTTTCTAGCCTCTAGCCTCTAGTAAAACTATAAATCTGCTGAGTTTCCAAGCGATCGCATATCGTCGAAGGTAGAGTATTCATAGAGAAAGTCTGCCTATCTAGGTTAACTTGCAAGTTACTTAAAGGATCGCTACCAGGAGAAATTAGAAATTCTAGCTTCTCGACATAGGACAAACTTGTCAGATGATCTAAGATATGGAAAATTGCTTGCAGGTAAGGATGACCATTTTGCTGATACCAATCACTATCAGCCACATTTGCTTGATCAAAACCCAAGTGTACTGTTAAAGATGTTTGAGCAAATAATGCCAACCCTAACGGGCGAGCTTCTTCTTGTAATAATAAATGATTATTTTTGGCTAAATGCCGTAATTTATCTAAGCGTTCATAGCGCTGAGTGACTAATTCCGGGTCATCTTGCCAGTTAATTGCTACTGTCACTAGGTACGTCTGTAACAGCATATGACCGAGTTTTTTCGCCTTGGTTGCCAAATAATAGGAATTGTAGTCGTTAGCTTCAATCAACAACGGTAAGCGGTCAACGACTTCCAAACCGTAACCCTTGAGTCCAGCAATTTTACGCGGATTATTAGTAATCAGGCGAATCTTTTGCACACCCAAATCCATGAGCATTTGCGCTCCCATACCATAATCACGCAAGTCCGCCGGAAATCCTAAACGCTCGTTGGCTTCGACTGTATCCAGTCCCATATCTTGTAACGAGTAGGCTTTGAGTTTATTAATTAAGCCGATTCCCCGCCCTTCTTGACGCAGATAAACTACGACCCCTTGACCAGCCGCTTCAATCATTTTTAATGCTGCTTGTAGCTGCATTCGACAGTCGCAGCGTAATGAACCCAAAGCGTCACCAGTTAAACATTCTGAGTGCATCCGCACCATCACAGGCTCATCTTTAAAACTAGCCGGATCACCCTTGACAATGGCAACGTGTTCTGTATTATCCAGAGTATGGCGATAGGCATAAATATCAAACAGACCGAACTGACTAGGTAGCTTGGTGACTACTTCACGATATACCAAGCGATCATGCTGTAGGCGATAACTAATTAAATCCGCAATACTAATAATTTTCAGATTGTGATGTTGAGCATATTCTATTAACTGGGGCAACCGCGCCATTGAACCATTAGGGTTTTGAATTTCACAAATTACCCCGGCTGGATATAGCCCTGCTAATCGAGATAAATCAACAGCTGCTTCTGTATGTCCGGCGCGTTTGAGTACACCGCCCAATTTGGCACGAATCGGGAAAATATGACCAGGACGACGTAAATCTGTAGGTTTTGTCGCTGGATTGAGGGTAACTTGAATCGTGCGGGCGCGGTCTTCGGCGGAAATGCCAGTAGAAACACCCAATTCAGGGCCAGCGTCAATACTGACAGTAAAAGCTGTTTGGTTAGTATCTGTGATATTCGTCACCATTAAAGGCAAGTCTAATTCATCCAAGCGATCGCCTGTCATCGCTAGACAAATTAACCCTCTTGCTTCCACCGCCATGAAATTAATCATATCCGGTGTCGCAAATTGGGCAGCACAGATTAAATCACCTTCATTTTCTCGATTTTCATCATCTACCACCACAATGACGCGGCCTGCTTTTAAGTCTGCCAAAGCAGCATCAATGGCATCAAATTTAAAGGACGGGGTTGAAGAGACAGATTTATCAGTGTTTTCCCCTGCTTGAGAAGCCACACCCGTGGGGGTGTCTTCCCCATTGAAGGGAGTAGAGTGAGACTGCCGCGTAGGCTTAGGGTTTGACACAGAGAATTTCCAGCTACCAGAAAGTAAACTTTTTTAACAATTTCTTCTTTTAGATTGTAGCTCGTTTATGCAGCATAGAAGTAGACTAACATTGACACTCTCCGGTATAAACAACAGTGAACATCAGCTTACTGCCTGAGCTTCCGGGGTTTTCGGTATATTCTTCATAACAGACAACATCAAGATTAACCAAAAGCGGATAAGGATTTCATCATCATGGGTAATTTGAGACGCGTACCAGTTGGGATTGTTGGCGCGTCAGGCTATGGCGGGGTGCAACTAGTAAGATTACTGATGGAGCATCCAGAACTCGAACTAGTGTATTTAGGGGGTGAGAGCAGTGCAGGAAAGTCATTTGCAGACCTCTACCCCCATCTGGCTCATTTAGTTAATTTGCCAATCGAGGCAGTAGAGCCAGAGAGCATTGCTCACCGCTGTGAAGTAGTATTTCTTTCTCTACCAAATGGTCTGGCTTGCCAAATTGCCCCGAAATTATTAGAAAAAGGCTGTAAAGTCCTAGATTTGAGTGCAGACTATCGATTCAGTGATTTGGTAACTTACACCAATTGGTATGGCACCCAAAGAAGCGATCAGACAACTGCCGCCACAGCAGTATATGGTTTACCAGAACTTTATCGCGATCGCATTGCCGAAGCCCAGCTAGTTGGCTGTCCTGGTTGCTACCCCACTGCCAGCCTGTTAGCACTTTCACCACTACTTAAGCAAGGCTTAATCGTCCCCGAAACCGCCATTATCGATGCCAAGTCTGGCACATCCGGCGGCGGACGGCAAGGCAAAATTAATTTGTTACTAGCTGAAGCAGATAACTCCTTGGGAGCTTATGGTGTCGCTCGTCACCGCCACACCCCGGAAATTGAGCAGATTTGTAGTGATTTAGCCGGTCACGAAGTCACAGTGCAATTTACACCACACCTCATCCCAATGGTGCGAGGGATTTTGGCTACAGTATATGCCACACTCCGTGATCCCGGACTAGTGCGGGATGACTTGACAACAATTTACACAGCCTTTTATCGCAATGCACCCTGGGTAAAAGTATGCGAAAGTGGCGTTTATCCCCAAACTAAGTGGGCTTGTGGCAGTAATCTTTGTTACATAGGTGTAGAAGTTGACCCGCGCACTGGCCGAGTGATTGTGATGTCAGTTATCGACAACCTAATCAAAGGACAGGCGGGTCAAGCAATTCAATGTTTAAACCTCATGATGGGTTGGGAGGAAACCTTAGGGTTGCCCCAGTTGGGATTTTATCCCTAATCCGGGACTGGGAATTTGGGCTTGGGAATTGGAAAAAAACTTCCCCCCTGCCCCCTGCACCCTGCCCCCCTGCCTCTACTTAGGCCCTAAACCCACAACACCAGCATAAACGGCGCGATCGCCTAATTCATCCTCAATGCGTAGCAAGCGGTTGTATTTCGCTACTCGTTCGCTGCGACAAAGGGAACCTGTTTTGATTTGACCGGCGCGGGTGGCTACGGCTAAATCGGCAATGGTGGTGTCTTCGGTTTCCCCAGAACGATGGCTAATTACTGACCGGAAACCATTGCGGGTGGCTAAATCAATGGTTTCTAAAGTTTCGGTGAGTGAACCAATTTGATTGAGTTTAATCAAAATTGAGTTACCAGCTTTTTGCTCGATGCCTTTTTGCAAGCGGGTAGAATTGGTCACAAACAAATCATCTCCCACCAACTGCACACGGGAGCCTAACTTTTGGGTAAGTAATTGCCAACTCTGCCAATCTTCCTCATGTAACCCATCTTCAATGGAGACAATGGGGTACTGGTCAACTAATTGACCCAAGTAATCAATAAATTCCGCAGGAGCGTGGGGTTTACCATCATAGACATACTGCCCATCCTTGTAAAATTCACTCGCAGCTACATCCAGGGCCAAAGCTACTTGTTCTCCTGGCTTGTAACCAGCTTGCTCAATGGCAGCTACGAGTAATTCCAAAGCTACCTGGTTGGACTCTAGGTTAGGGGCAAAACCACCTTCATCGCCCACACCAGTTAATAAACCCTTTTCATCCAATACCTTGCTCAAGGTAGCAAATACTTCTGCACCCCAGCGCAAAGCTTCTTTAAAAGAAGGCGCGCCAATGGGGACAATCATAAACTCTTGGAAATCCACATTATTGGATGCATGGGCACCACCGTTAATTACATTCATCAACGGTACAGGCAACAAATTCGCTAACGGGCCACCCAAATAGCGATACAGGGGAATATTCAAAGATTCAGCACCGGCTTTGGCTGCTGCTAACGAAACCGCCAAGATGGCATTGGCACCCAAATTGGATTTATTCGCCGAACCATCCACAGCAATCATTGTTCGGTCTAACAGTTCTTGGTTGAGGACATCCAAGTCTAATAACTTCGGAGCAAGTGACTCATTTACGTTTTGCACCGCCTTGAGAACCCCTTTACCCCCGTAACGGCCTTTATCACCATCCCGGAGTTCATGCGCCTCAAAAGTACCTGTAGATGCACCACTGGGAACCTGTGCTAAACCCACAGTACCGTTAGCTAAATGCACTTCGGCTTCCACTGTTGGTCTGCCGCGCGAGTCAAGAATTTCGCGGGCAACTATCGCCTCAATGGCAGTATCTAAGTAGTTACTCATTTGTTTTTCGTCCTTTGTGTCTTTTGCAAGAGTGCATTCCTAACGTTGATGGCATACATTCCAATCGCTAGCATAGGCGGTTAAGTGACTATGTAGCCTGAGATTAAACAAGATTTCCACTGATGAGGTCAACTTTTTGTAAAAGAGGGGAGTAGAACACATAAAAGTGTAAATTCTTCCCCCCTGCCTCTTCTTCCCCCCTGCACCCTGCACCCTGCCCCCCTGCCTCTTCTCCCCCAGTCCCTATTAAAATCAGTAAGAGAGAACAAATCAGGAAATAATTATGCGCTTACTACACACAATGCTGCGGGTAGGTAACCTGGAAGAGTCTTTGAAATTTTACTGCGATCTCCTGGGAATGAAATTACTGCGGAAAAAAGATTATCCCGGTGGAGAGTTTACCTTGGCTTTTATTGGCTATGGCGATGAAAGCGACAATTCCGTCATAGAGTTAACTTATAACTGGGGTGTGGAAAAATACGACTTGGGTAATGCTTACGGTCACATTGCCTTGGGTGTGGATGATATTTATGCCACTTGTGAGAAAATTAAAAATCGCGGTGGTAAGGTGACACGGGAGCCAGGGCCAATGAAACACGGTTCCACAGTAATTGCCTTTGTGGAAGACCCAGATGGATATAAAGTTGAACTTATTCAAGTGGGTACTCAAGGGTCAACAGTTAAACAGGAATCACCAGAACAATTGGTGAATAAATAAACATGAAAGGGAACAGGGAACGAAGAATAGAAAAACTTACTTAACTGTTCCCGCCCCATAGGGGCTTGATGAAGGTTAAGTAGTATAGTAGTGCGATCGCACTCCAGCAATTTCCTAGTCAACTAATCATAGGAAAATCCCCTAAACAGGAAAAACATCTTCTCTAGCCTCTAGCCTCTAACCCCTAGCCTCTCAATTTGGCAAAGTTCACTCATCTGGATATTTTCGTTTTAAATTGGAAATAGGGCAGGAAGTAAACTCCTACAAGTTACTAATCTCAAACTGCAACCGCAAATACACGCGGATAAACATTGTTAACGTTTGGATAACTATCTAGGGAGTGGTTACTGGGAAAATGATGAAGGATGACTAAACTATGTTTTCATCCTAGGCTAATGATAGGGGACGCCGCGAGAGCGTCTGATACCTCTACGTCATTCCCCAGTTCTTTACCCAAAATCTCACATCCATAAATTGAAAAAATTGCTATCAGGGAAATTCTCCCGGCAAATTCCTGAAAAATCCCAAATCTAAAATCCTTAAAGATGCAGCCTACAGATCCCAATAAATTTACTGATAAAGCCTGGGAAGGAATTGTTAAATCTCAGGATATAGTTCGTGCATATCAACAACAGCAACTAGATGTTGAACATTTAATTATTGCCCTTTTAGAAGAGCCTACAAGTATAGCTATCCGGATTCTCGCCCGCGCTGAAGTTGATCCTATTCGCTTGCAACAGCAGTTAGAAGCCTTTACCCAGCGTCAACCGAAAGTCGGTAAAAGTGACCAACTCTACCTCAGTCGCAGTTTAGACACATTGCTAGACCGAGCTGAAGAAGTTAGGGTGAGGATGCAAGATGCCTACATCTCAGTGGAACATATACTTTTGGCTTTTGCTGATGATGAACGCATCGGTAGGCGAATAATCAAAGGTTTTAACGCTGATGGCGCTAAATTAGAGGCTAGTATTAAAAGTATTCGTGGTAGCCAAAAAGTGACAGATCAAAATCCAGAATCTCGCTATGAAGCTTTGCAAAAATTCGGGCGGGATTTGACGGAACAAGCTAAGGCTGGCAAGTTAGACCCAGTAATTGGACGAGATGACGAAATTCGCCGGGTAATTCAGGTATTGTCACGCCGGAGTAAAAATAACCCAGTGTTGATTGGTGAACCTGGGGTGGGTAAAACTGCCATCGCCGAAGCTTTGGCGCAGCGGATGGTAAATGGTGATGTGCCAGAATCTCTGAAAAATCGCCAGTTGATTTCTTTAGATATTGGTAGTTTAATTGCTGGGGCGAAATACAGGGGTGAATTTGAAGACCGTTTAAAAACGGTACTCAAAGAAGTTACCGAATCTAACGGTCAAATTGTCTTGTTTATTGATGAACTGCACACAGTTGTTGGTACTGGTTCCAATCAACAAGGGGCAATGGATGCCGGAAATTTACTCAAACCCATGCTGGCGCGGGGCGAATTGCGGTGTATTGGTGCTACCACACTAGATGAATACCGCAAACACATTGAAAAAGATGCAGCCTTAGAACGACGTTTCCAGCAAGTATTTGTGGATCAACCCAGTGTAGAAAATACCATTTCCATTTTGCGGGGGTTAAAAGAACGCTACGAAGTTCACCATAACGTCAAAATTTCTGACTCAGCCCTAGTCGCAGCCGCAACTTTGTCATCTCGTTACATCAGCGATCGCTTCTTGCCAGATAAAGCCATAGACTTGGTAGATGAAGCCGCCGCCCAGTTGAAAATGGAGATAACCTCCAAACCCTCAGAATTGGAAACCATTGACCGCCGCTTAATGCAGCTAGAAATGGAAAAGCTATCATTGGCTGGAGAAGAAAAGGAAACCGCCCCAGCTAGGGAGCGTTTTGAGCGCATTGAACAAGAAATTGCGGACTTGACGGTAAAACAGCAGGAATTTAACGAACAATGGCAAGGTGAAAAACAGATATTAGAGGCTATCAGCACCTTAAAAAAAGAAGAAGACGCTTTGCGGGTGCAAATTGAGCAAGCAGAACGAGCTTATGATTTGAATAAAGCTGCCCAATTGAAGTATGGCAAATTGGAAGGAGTACAGCGCGATCGCGAAGCCAAAGAAGCGCAACTGTTAGAAATTCAAAGCCAAGGTTCGACATTACTCCGGGAACAAGTCACAGAAGCCGACATTGCCGAAATCGTCGCCAAGTGGACCGGCATACCCGTAAATCGTCTTTTGGCATCAGAACGGCAAAAATTACTGCAACTCGAAAGCCATTTACATCAACGCGTCATTGGGCAAGAAGAAGCAGTAGCAGCCGTATCAGCAGCAATTCGCCGCGCCCGTGCAGGAATGAAAGACCCTGGTCGTCCCATTGGTTCATTTTTATTCATGGGGCCTACAGGCGTTGGTAAAACCGAACTTGCCCGTGCTTTAGCCCAGTTCCTCTTTGATTCCGATGATGCCCTAATACGCTTGGATATGTCCGAGTACATGGAAAAACACTCAGTTTCCCGGTTAGTGGGTGCGCCTCCAGGATATGTCGGTTATGAAGAAGGCGGTCAACTTTCCGAAGCTGTGCGCCGTCACCCTTATTCGGTGGTGCTACTAGATGAAGTAGAAAAAGCTCACCCAGATGTGTTTAATATTTTACTACAAGTATTGGATGATGGTAGAATTACTGATTCTCAAGGGAGAACTGTAGACTTTCGCAACACCGTCATAGTTATGACCAGTAACATCGGCAGCGAATATATTTTAGATCTTTCAGGTGATGATGCCAAGTATGAAATAATGCAAACCAGGGTAACAGATGCCCTGCGATCGCACTTCCGCCCCGAATTTCTCAACCGGGTAGATGATATCATTCTCTTCCATGCCCTCAACCGTTCAGAAATGCGCCATATCATCCGCATTCAATTAAAACGGGTAGAAAATCTCTTGCGCGAACAAAAAATCTCCTTTGAGATATCAGCAGCCGCCTGTGATTACCTAGTAGAATCTGGCTACGACCCAGTTTATGGCGCCAGACCCCTCAAACGGGCAATTCAGAGAGAAGTAGAGAACCCCCTGGCCACCAAGTTATTAGAAAACACCTTCATCTCTGGAGACACAATTTTCATCGATAAAGAAGACCAGGGTTTAAGCTTTAGTAAAACCATGTCCGTCAAAGTCACCGTCTCCCCATCCACCGTCAAAGTCGTGGAATGAAAAGGTTCGTAGTGAGGACTTTAGTCCTCTCTTCTCCTTTCAAAACTGAGTAGATGGATTCATCATTTACAAAAAAATTGGTAATTACCAAGCTTAATCAGGGACTACCCGCCATTACTCCAGCATTTGGCGCAGCATTAGCAGAAGCCTGCGCTATCTGCTTTACAAATCAATTGTAGTTGTGGAGTTCAGTAACCCTTTAGCATTCATAGTAGAAAAATAAATCAAATTCGTGAGTTACATCAACAGGCAATGGATTTGGCAGAGATGGCACAAATCGCTAAACTAAGAGGAGACTTTGTTTCAGCTTCGCAATTCTCTAGGCAAGCATTTGAAAAAGAAAGATTAGCAGCAGACTTAATAACAAGTAATCTTGATGCAGAGCCAACCCGCTCAGTTTTATGTCGTAGTGCAGCAACATTGGCTATTGACTGTGGCGAAGTTCAAGCGGCAGAACGTTTAATTGCGATCGCTTTATGTGGGAATCCTCCCCAGGAAATTGCAGAAGAACTCAAAGATTTATTTGTACAAATCAACATTCATAAATATTTTGCCCGTCGGGGTATTACATTTGATGAAGCGCAACTTCACAGCTTTGTTTCAGGTAAATCTGTTCCTGGGTCATAGAAGACACTAAGTTTTCCGAAAGCTAAGACTATAATTTTCCATGCTAAACACTTACTCAATAATTTCGTCAT
The DNA here is from genome assembly GCA_022241785.1 of Cyanocohniella sp. LLY. Taxonomy (GTDB): domain Bacteria; phylum Cyanobacteriota; class Cyanobacteriia; order Cyanobacteriales; family Nostocaceae; genus Cyanocohniella. The sequence continues at coordinate 12,678 of JAKOMP010000083.1, forward strand.
ATTGATTAGTGTCGTCTTCAGGCAATTCGTTCATCTCCAGCGATACATTCGCCAAAGTTTTTTCGTCTAGCCATTGATGACGTTCTTTAGTATAGTCTCCTTTACCGGGACTGAAATACCGAATAAACCGAATAGTATCCACAACTCCCAGAGAATTAATTAAGGCATCATAGCCCTGTTGAATAATTTCATGTTGCGTTTTCATCATTACTGTTCTCGGCTTGTATTACTTCTGCCAGCCATTGAACCGGATTATTGGTCTTGACTGTAATTAATTGAGAATTTTTTTGGGCTTTTTTTAAAAGTCTGTCATCTGTTGTGAGAAATATATCAGCCTCTGCTCTTTCAGCGCTGGCGATATGGGTGGCATCATAGCTAGAGAATCCTAATTTTTGGAGTTGGTCTGCTCTGTCTACAATAAAAGCACTATTGATAACTTTGATTTTAGCAATAGAAAGTAATTTTTTGACGTTTTTTAATCTTTCTAAATCTGGGGTTTGGTTTAATTCGGCTATTAAAGCACTGCTGTTAAGAAGTTTCCAAGTCGCTGATCTACATTGGTTAAGAATTGTCGTAATCGCTTGCGCTTCTAAATAAATACGGGATTGTGTCTGGTCATCAAACAGACGATTTAGACAACAAGCATCTAGATAGATTTTATATTGTGTACTCATGATGTTCATAGCCAGTAATATTACAGCGCAACCAACCTGTTCAGCAACACTGGCAATTGACTGTGATGAAGTTCAAGCGGCAAAACGTTAATTTCGTCATATTGATTAGTGTGAGTTCGACGAATTTTAAAAACCCCTCTCCAAACCTCTCCCCTGCAAGGAGAGAGGCTTTAAAACCTTTATTTTTCGTTGATATTTCAATATATTTAAGCCCCTCTCCGCGTCGGAGAGGGGTTGGGGAGAGGTCATCGAACTCACGTTTGATTAGTGTCGTCTTCAGGCAATTCGTTTATCTCCAGCGATACATTCGCCAAAGTTTTTTCATCTAGCCGTCTCACATAGTGCATAAACAATTGCAGTCATACATATCAAGTGTATGTAAAGACATTTGATTGGTGACTGTAATGAAGAACTTAACTTTGAACTCAAAGATGATTTGTGGAAGTTTAATTGCCTTAAGCTTCCTCTGGGTTACCCCCAAACCTGCAATGGCTCAACTCAACTGTAGAGTAGTAGAAGCATTGGGGAATAGTCTTCAATCTGAGATTTTGACAGAATTAAATAACAATTTAGCTGGACAACGGGAACGAATTAATCGGCGCAAAGAGTTACAAATTAATCATATAGAGAACGTTTCTTTTAATGGTTGCCGGATGACAACTACAGTCAATGTAACTTTAGAACGCAAAATCCGCCGTGATGCCCACGGAACAGTACAAGTAGGTGCAGATATTACATCTTTGAATATACCTAATAGACAGTTATGCTATAACAATGCCAGAGTGAGCAATGTTAATTTAAGTAGAACCTTGAGAATTGGTGAAACTGTTTATAAATGGGTAGCAAATGCCATCCTTCCTAATAGTGGATGTTTTGGGGCTTAAATCGAGGGTTGGACACAAAGACTCAGGGTGCGTCCGCAAAATAAGTGTCACAGCGATCGCGTAGCAGAATTAATCACAAATAAACTTCAAACTGACTATAACATCAGGATCATAATAGGGGCGTTGAGGAGTAACTTGCACTTTTACATCCAACACATTCACTCAGCAACCTCTAGCACGTAAATGTGGGTATAAGGCTCTATAAAAATTAAGTGCAATGTCATTGTGGGGGATTGTACCACCTGTCATTGCAAAAACTTCGCCGTTGATATATTCGTAACGAAGTTCTTGCTGGGGTTCCCATGCGAGATATTCCTCGATGGTCATTTTTTGTGTCCTGATTGGTGTCATCTCAGATTTGGGTAAATTTGATGATAAAGGTGATTTTAACTTCAAATCGTTACTGGAACTGATTTTTTGGGAAAACTTTAATTACATACCCACTAGTTTAGTTATTTCATCAAGTTAGACAGGTACTTTGTTATGCAACTCATCACATCATTAGACATTCGCAAATCCGAATATTTATCAAAAGATAGATTTATTAGTTACCATCACCAGTTACGACTGATGTTTACGCTGGGTAATCAAGTTCAAAATGTTCTGGAAATTGGGATTTTTAATTCACTTTTCACAGATATGCTAAAGCGGAATGGTTATGATGTCACGACTGCTGACATTGATTCCCAGCTAAAGCCAGATATTATTTTGGATTTGGCAACTGATTTTTCATTACCAAAAAATAAATTTGATGCGATCGCATTATTTCAAGTTTTAGAACACTTACCTTACGAACAGTCAGAACAAGCACTAAAAAAACTTGCTGAAGCAACAAAAAAATTTTTGGTGATTTCACTGCCTTATAACACTCAATTTTTGGCATTACAGATTAGATTTTCTTATGTATATCGGTCAAGATATTTTTCTATCAAAATACCCAAGTTCTGGAGTGAAAAACCAATATCCAATCAGCATTATTGGGAAATCGGACTCAAAGGATATTCTAAAAATCGTTTATTAGAAAGCATTGCTAATGCTGGGTTGACTGTCAAGCAAGAATTTATTGATCCCGTCCACCCCTATCACTACTTTTTAGTGTTGGAAAAAAATATTACCAATACTTAGACATCAAAATATTTGCAGAAAAAACCTGTCAATGCCTTCCATAATATACTCATTAGCCCATGAGTAGAGTAAGGGTAGGGAAATCCGAATCTTAACTTGGGGGCAAACAATGCTGAACATAATGTGCGATCGCATCAGTTATACCTTTAAAATCCTCAATGAGAGATTCTATTTAATCACACATTATGCTAGAACAAGGCACCATCAGTATTCATACTGAGAATATTTTCCCAATCATCAAGAAGTCCCTGTACTCAGATCACCAAATCTTCTTGCGGGAATTGGTATCCAACGCTGTAGATGCTATCCAAAAGCTAAACATGGTATCCCGCGCCGGAGAATTTGCGGGAGACACCGGTGAACCGGAAATCCAAATTGCTATCGACAAAGATCAAAAAACCCTTTCCATTACCGATAACGGCATTGGGATGACAGCAGAGGAAGTTAAGAAATATATCAATCAGGTAGCTTTCTCTAGTGCCGAAGAATTTATACACAAATATGAAGGCAAATCAGATCAACCCATAATCGGTCACTTTGGCTTAGGTTTCTACTCCTCCTTTATGGTGGCGCAGAAGGTAGAAATTGATACTCTGTCATACCAAGAAGGCGCGCAAGCTGTCCATTGGACTTGTGATGGTTCTCCTGCATTCACTTTGGATGAGTCTAGCAGGACTACTCGTGGTACTACTATTACTCTTACCCTCCAAGGAGAGGAAGAGGAATTTTTAGAAGCTGCACGGATTAAGAATCTTGTCAAGACTTACTGCGACTTCATGCCAGTACCCATCAAACTGGAAGGTGAAGTATTAAACCAGCAAAAAGCACCTTGGCGGGAGTCTGCTAGTAACTTAAGTCAAGAAGATTACTTAGAATTTTACCGATACCTGTACCCATTTCAGGAAGAACCTCTGTTATGGGTGCATTTAAATACTGATTATCCCTTTATCATCAACGGGATTTTGTATTTTCCCAAAATGCGCCCCGATGTGGATGTGACTAAAGGGCAAATCAAACTATTTTGCAACCAAGTTTTTGTTAGCGACAATTGCGAAGAAATTATCCCCCAATTTCTCACGCCCATGCGCGGTGTGATTGATAGCAGTGATATTCCTTTGAATGTGTCTCGTAGTGCATTGCAAGGCGATCGCACAGTCCGCAAAATCGGCGATTATATAGCGAAGAAAGTAGGCGATCGCCTCAAAGAATTGTACCGCGACAACCGTGAACAATACATCAGCGCTTGGAAAGACCTCGGCACATTTGTAAAATTTGGTGTTCTCAACGACGAGAAATTCAAAAAACAAATCGAAGATATCATCATCTTCCGCACCACAGCGAAGCCAGAAGGGAGTAAGGAATCGGGAGTAGGGAATAGTGAAAGCCCTTCTGTTCAAGTTCAATCTGGCGAAGAAGATGCTTGGCAAGATGTCACTCCTTCCCCCGACTCCCCCACTTCCCACGCCCCATACACAACCCTGAAAGAATACTTAGAACGTAACAAAGAACGTCACGAAAACCGGGTTATCTACAGCACCGATGAAGCCAGCCAAGCTACTTACATAGAACTACATAAAAACCAAGGCTTGGAAGTCCTGTTCATGGACTCCTTCATCGATACCCACTTTATCAACTTCCTGGAACGGGAATATTCGGATGTCAAATTTACGCGGGTAGACTCAGATTTAGATAACACCCTGCTAGATCAAGACAAAACTGGGGAAATAGTTGACCCCAAAACCAACAAAACCAAGAGTGAGGTCATCAAAGAGTTATTTGAAAAATCCCTCAACAAACCCAAGGTGAACATCCGTACTGAATCCTTAAAATCAGACGATCCCCAAGGAACACCACCAGCAATGGTACTGTTACCAGAAATTCTTCGCCGTCTGCGAGAAATGAACGCCATGATGCAGCAGCAGAACGCAGAGTTTCCCGAAGACCATATCTTGCTGGTAAATACAGCGCATCCTCTGATTCAAAATCTCACTAACCTTAGCCAAGGTAGTATTATTCAGGGTGATGGTCAGTCATCGACAGATCAGTTAGTGACGATGATTTGTCAACACGTTTATGATTTGGCGCTAATGTCCCAAAAAGGATTTGACGCTGAAGGGATGAAATCTTTTGTCGAGCGCTCAAATGATGTGCTTACTAAGCTGACAGAACAAGCCAGCAAATAAGGGAATTCCAGAAATTAAATTATCCCATCTTGTAGGGTGGGCATCCTGCCCGCCCTTAATATAAGCCAAGCAAGACTTGTACTGAGCTTGTCGTTCGCGTAGCGTCTCGTAGAGAAGTATGCCTGCTCTACAAAGAATTTTGTCATACTTTTTTACTTGGAAGTCCCTAAAAGAACGTGAATTCGACGGAACCTAACCCCAACCCCTTCCCTACAAGGGAAGGGGCAAAAAATATCTCACGTGGTACGAAATAATCAGCTTTTTAAGCCTCTAACGCCACTTGCTACAACGCGGGGAACCCGCGCAACGCAGTGGCTCCTCCTTGCAGGGGAGAGGTTTGGAGAGGGGTTTTTAATCCACACAGGTAGACTTGTTTGTGTAGTAGCGACTTCTAGTTGCCCCAAACAGCTAAGTCCTGATAGGACTAAAATAGAAAGGTTGTATTCAAATAGTCATCTGGAGATAGTTGCTATGTCTCGCCGCTGTGAATTAACTGGTAAAAAGGCAAATAACGCCTTTGCAATTTCTCACTCTCACCGCCGTACCAAACGCCTACAGCACGCCAATCTGCAAAACAAGCGTGTTTGGTGGGCTGGTGGAAATCGCTGGGTAAGAATGAAACTGTCTACTAAAGCTATCAAAAGTTTAGAAACTAAAGGCTTAGAAGCAATGGCCAAAGAAGCTGGAATTAATCTGAATCATTACTAAACTTTTGAACAAGGTATAGACTGCCAAACTTAATTTCTCAGTATTTACCTGTAAGAGAATATTTACTCCAGCAGCCTCCCCGAAATGGGGAGGTTTTTAATTTTCCAGATTTTTGACTTCTTCAAGAAGTTGGGGATCTAGTTTTTTACGAACTATTTAGGGCTGCTATATGATTTTGTACCGCCTTGATATGTTTTTTTTATTAATGGGTAATATAAATTTATTCTGCTCACATTAGCTTCAATAAAATTACGTAGGAGCAAGATTAAGTTTGTGAAAGTATGACGAAGTAAATAATTTGAAAAAATCAGTATTTTCTGTAAATCATCCAAACTTAATAAATGTTATAAAGAAAACAATGTTTTTCATGAATTGATTCTGTATTTGGGAGTTAGTTAAATAGGGTAATTACTTATTTCGTTGAATAATTGAATTTACAAAGTTTCTTCCCCATTACCAAAAAAGATAAAACGTTGTTTAAAAATCACTTGACAGGAGATCGTTTATGTCTCTAAACCGCCAGCTAGTCAAGACAATAAAAAAAATTGCCAAACAATTTAGTCAGATTAGTAAGAATTTTTTATCTACGATTAACAAAAAAATTATTTGGCTACTGCGAACTTTATTTATCACCAAAAGACGACAAAATTCGGCAAATGCGGGTTTTGTGTTGCCAACAGTGGTAATGGTATCGATAGTAGTTGTACTGCTGACAACAGCAATTTTATTTCGTTCTTTCGAGCGCGCTAAAAATGCTAGCAATGTCAGAGTAAATGAGGTTGTATTACAAGCAGTTACCCCAGCATTAGATCGCGCTAAAGCAAAAGTAACTGAATTATTTAACGACCCAAGCTTACCAAGAGCAGTGCCATCTGATGCGACACTTTATAACACAATTATTTCTAAATTAAGCACTTATACATTAGGTGATGAAACTCCCATAAAAGTGGGATATGACCTGAATGGAAATACTGAGATAGAAGCACCAAATATTGGTACTCTAGAATCAAAAGAAGTCCTGGAAACTGCATGGAAATTTCCTGTAGACACTGATAATGATGGCAAATTTGATAGCTTCACACTCTATGGTGTTTACTTTCGTAATCCACCTTATGACGGGAGCAATCCTGCACGTAGACGTACCCCTCTAGAAGCTAGAACAGCACCTTTATCTGGTAAAGCTTGCGATGCTAGTGGTGATACCAGCGCTAGTTTGGTTGGTGGTTCTAGTTGGTACAAAGTAGATACAGGCGAACTGAAAAAAAGCTTTTTTATCTATGCTGCTACTGTTCCCATCACAGATATTGGCAATTTGGATGAAGAAAAATATCAAACTTACACAGGTAATCGGGGCTTTTCTGCTATAGAAATCCAGCAAGACCGTAAGCAAATACCATTGACTAATAATGCTGTAGTTTATGAAGACGATTTAGAGATTACACCAGGGCCAGCACTGCGTCTAAATGGACGTATTTTTACCAATAGTAATTTCTTTACAAAAAGAGGAAATCAGGATATTAGATTTTATCAGGTTAGTAGTATAGAGTCCTGCTACTATGAACGTGAAAATGGCAAAATCATAGTTGGTGGTAACGTTGCAACTAACGGTGCCATAGCTGCCAATGAAGCAGGTGGAAGTCTTGTAGATTTATACAAAGACAATGGAATCAATGATAAAAAAACACTGGCTACAGCTAACAGGTCTACTAGCAATATACCAAATGAAATTGCCTATAACAGTCAGGCTTACGCAGAACGTATTGATTTATTGGTAAACGCACAACTGGCACGTCCTACAGGAAATGACCCCCAAGTTGTCAAAGTTAATATCAGTAACCGCTTAAATCAAGATCCTGCTTTAAATGCAGATGATGTCAGACAAGACGAATTGCGAACTTATTTCCGCCAGCGCACTCGGCGTGTGCCATTTAGAGAAGTTCCTCTAGGTTCACCAGGCGTATCAACCTACACAGTAGCTAACGTACTTGAAGGTAAAGATGATGCTACAGACAAGAGTAATGATCAGTTACGACCACCAGATCCTTGGATGTATCCTACAAATGCAAATACTACCCTGACTTTAACTACAACACAGTTACCGGCTATTGACCCGGATCAAGTCAATCAAAATCCTGTGGAAGAGAAGGAATTAGGCGATCGCATTCTTGTAGGTAACAATTTACCAGAACTTCGCTGGAGTAGCACACTCAACAGATTTGTTGGGGAAGAAGTTCCCGAAGAAATTACTGGTCGAAAATGGAATAGTAGCGATAAAACTCGTACTCGTACAACTCGCGTTAAACAATTAGCAGACCTTGGTGACACAGGACGTGATGGATATTGGGAAAGATCAGCCGCTAGAAATCGAGCAGATATACTTGATGTAATTGGTGGTCTACGAGTAATTACTGGTGCTGGGGTATATAGTCCGGCAAATTCTAGGTTGCCTACACCACTAGCACCAACGAATAATCCTACACCAGCAGGTACTGGTAACATTGTCTGGTCTGATGTCATGCCGATGGTAATACCAGATCCAAATGATCCTCTCAATCTTAATAACCAAACTCGTGGTCATTTGGTGATGCGTGCAACAGCAGTTTATCACTACAACAAAGACCCCTACAATCCTCAAAGTAGCGATAACTACCAAGCGCCAATTGCCTGTATAAGTAGCTACTACAACCCCACCAGTGCAGCTACAGCCGAAATTACAGCAACTACACCTGGTTACGACCCTAATGATCCAGCTACGGCGGGTTTTTCTAACAACGGATTCAGTTATGGAGTTCCTGCAACTACGTCGGCTGATGTCACCAGAGGACTAACCATTACCAATGGGTTATTTAGCACAACAGCTACTGCTGGTGATGTAGCCGACGCATCTGTAAACTTGGAAGAACGTCTCAAGTATCAAGCCAATTTAATATTTCCTAATGGTGAATTTGTTAACCCCTTGTTGCGTCAGGCTTTGCAAAAAGCAACTACCGCAGACCTCACCCTCTCAGAACAATCTGCTATTGACTCTACCATCTGTGCATTACAAATTGCTGATAATACTCTCACCCGTGACAATAGTGTAGTTCCAGATCAAGCAATCAAAGAAACAGCGTTTCTTGATGCTAGAGAAATTAAAGCGATAGATAGAAATTTTGTTCCAACAGGAGATTACGACTTAGAAATTGAACAACGTCAACCATTAGAAATTCGTGCCACTGTTCTTGATTTAAATCTACTTCGTACAAAACCAATTACTGGTACATGGGCTGGTGAATATTTGTTACCCAATAGCGGTATTATCTACGCTACCCGTGATGATGCTCGTCCTGACCGCAGCGGAAGTAGTGTTGATGTGAGCGCTACAGACTCTAGGTTAGATCCTAACCGTCGCCCTAACGGCATTATGTTAATTAATGGTGGTAACTTGAGTCGAGTCACAAATTATAGAGTCGAGGAAAAAGGCTTAATTCTCACCACTAATTTACCAGCATACGTTAAAGGTGATAGCACAAACACCTTTAATGACCATACTAGACAAGAATTTGAAGGGGCTTCAAAGTTAGATTCTGATTGGGGCAATTTCTATGATCGTAGTGATGATGATCGCGATAAGAACTTTGCTTGTCGTCCCCAAGATCCCAGGCTTCCCGGATGTGGTACAGGCGAAACGTGGCGACCTGCATCGGTTATAGCTGATGCTGTTACCTTGCTGTCCAAAAACTTCAGAGAAGGTTCTCGTAGTGACGGTGATTTTGATTTGCGAAATAACCGCACAGATACCAGTAATTCAAATGTTGTTAGAGAGGCGCGACTACAAAGAGGCTTCTGGGATAACAACTTTGTTACTTCACGGAATTTTACAGATAGTCAATACTTGAGTACTACTGGTGCTGGTGTAAACAGTTCCTATTTCAATAACTTCGTAACTCCTATTCAGCGCCGCGTCAATTTTCATGAGTATGTCATGGAAATGTGCTTCAGGCTAAATGTTGCTGAATGTGGGGAAAATGATTGGTTTGTTGGTTACGACAGTGATGACGACCCTAACAATGATCTTACTCTTACTGAGAGGGAAGTCCGCTCAGTCGATCTGCCTGTTTCTGCGCTTGTTAGACGTCTTGTAGCCGGAACAACGACTCAATTTGCACAACCAGAATATAGAAAGTTTCCTCGTCGAGTCGCTTTTAAACGAAATATTAATCGTGAATTAGTTGATGTTGATGGCAATGTAATTGACCCATCAGCGATTACTAACCCTCCAATTGCACTAGGAATAGTAGGGACAGGGACACTAGGTACGGTTGACATTTCAGGTGGTTTACCTAGAACACAAAATAACACCCTGTGGTTCACAAGTGTAGAATCTACGGACACAAGTAATCCACCAAGTAATAAATATTACCGCAATATAACTCGTTTATTCTATACCTTTCCCCCTGGTGCAGATCCAACTTCTCAACCATCACTAGAGCCAATTCTGCAAATTAATGTACCAGAACGCACTCAAACTGTTGACACTTCCGATTACAGCAACTTAACTAATTTAAATGGCAATAATCGACGTGTTAAAAATACTAAGTGGTTACCAAGACCAGTAGAAACTACATTTAACCTAGTAATCGCATCTGGTGACACACCAACACGTGTAGGAAATAATTCCAATCCTTACTTTGAGATTAATGGCGGTTTGCATAACTTCCCCCGCTTTTTAGAAAACTGGGAAACTATCCCAACTAATATTACTGGTTCATTTATCCAGTTCAAGCGTAGTGCTTACGCCACAGCTCCCTTCCAAGTTTTGAATAGACTAACAGCAACAGGTGACACTCAAGCAAGCAGTCTCTTTTCAGAACGTAATAATACCAATGCCTACTACCACTCAGATTCTAATCATCAAGGAGGATCACCCTTCTACATGCCTCCTGTACGTAACTGGGGTTTTGATGTAGCACTTTTATCACAAAACCCAGACTTGTTTGCTCAACGTTTCGTCACCCCTTCCACCGACGCACCAGATGAATTTTACCGAGAAGTTTCACGAGATGATCGTTGGGTACAAGCCTTACTATGTGCAGTCCAAGAAACAGACAATGGTTTTGGTAATGGATTCAACATCAAAATTAACCCATCTACTACTCAAAGTACTAAATATGCAATACCAGAAGATCAACGTCCTAGTAGCTGTCCCATAACTCCCAATTAACCTGACCCGTTTTTGCCCTGGTATTTCGCCAGGGCTGCATCACTTAAAGACACTGGTGCCAATTTACATCACACGTATACTACCCATTTCAGTTTGATTTAAGTGTCAATTTGAATCACCAACTTTTGATAAATTGACTATGAAACTGCAAGTATTACCAACATCATTTACTCAATCCAGTGAATCTGGTTTTACGATCATTGAATCGCTGGTGGCAATAATAGTAACATCTATTTTGCTAACGGCAATTTCACCTGTCCTAGTTATATCTACTGCTACTCGCGTACAAAGTAGACGTGTGGAACTAGCTACTCAAGCAGCAAAAACATATATAGATGGTGTCCAAACAAAGACAATAGAACCACCAGGAAATCCAGCAGATAAAACTGTAACATTGAATAATTTTGCTACGCCAACGCCAGGAAGTTTGACTTGCGATGCCAATAAATACTGTACAGTCCCAGCTACACCAGCGAAAAATTTGTATTGTATTGATGGTAATGGTAATGGCAAATGTATGTCTAATAGTAGTCAAGATTTAGTCATTCAAGTATTTCGTTACAACAAAGATACAACAGATACTGAAGCTGGCTATCAGTTGGGTTTGAGAGTTTATCGAGCAGATGCATTTACCGATAATACAGCATTAAAAAAGAATGCTCCTCAGAAAAGTACACAAGCAACTTTTACGGGAGGATTAGGCGATCGCAAGGCCCCGCTTTTAGAAATAACCACTGAAATTAATCTTAATCAACCATCATACTCTAATTTATGTAGTCGCCTTGGTGGTTGTGTCCCATAAGAAGACGATTAAATCAAATCAATCAAATGTTTGACTATATTAAATAATCAATTGAGGAAAAAAAGCACAATGAATACATTTAAGTGGGTGCTAAGTAATCATTTAAAGTACTTCCAGCAAAATCAAAAAACCAATGGTTTTACCCTAATTGAACTTTTGGTAGCTATGATCATTGCTTTTTTAGTAATTACGCCGTTGCTCGGCTTAATGATTAGTATCCTTACTACTGATCGTCAAGAACAAGCCAAAGCAACTTCTGAGCAAGAAGTTCAAGCAGCAATGGATTATATTACCCGCGATTTACAACAGGCCATTTATATTTATGATGATGAAGGAGTTGATGCTATTAAAGATGAACTGCCTACAATTACAGATGGCAAACCTGTGCTGGTATTTTGGAAAAGAGAATTTGTAAAAGATGTGGACAAGACCAAATTTACACCTACAGGTGGATCAGAAATTCAATTTAACGATGATTCTTTTGTTAATGCGCTAGTCGCTTATTATTTGATACATAATAATGCAGAACCTTGGTCTAAAGCTGCTCGCATTGCCAGATTTCAAATTAAGGATGGTGTACCGAATAGAAACGGTAACACTTGTCCTCAAGCTTACGATACAACAATCAAGTATACTCTGTGTCCTGATCCCGGATTTCAACCAGTAGATCTATTCCAAACCGACAAAACTTTGATAGAAAAAATGAATAGTTGGGAGAAAGCAGATCAAGATTATACGCAAAATACCATAGTTCTAGTAGATTTTATTGACCACACTACAACCGCTAAAGCACCACTAGCAACCTGTCCAACATCTGATTTTAAAGTAGTACCATCAGAGACTACTAGAACGGGTTTTTACGCTTGTGTAAATTCTATTTCTTCAGAAAAGCGTAGTGTTGCTGAAGTCCACATACGTGGTAATGCTTTAGCTCGTTTCTCAAATGACACAAACAACATACTTTATAATCCCAACCAAACTAGTTATTTTCCCACAGGAAGAGTTCGTGTAGAAGGACGCAGCTTTATTTTTAGTAAATAAATTAGAAAATTGTAAAAATCAAAGGACTAGGTAATATGGTAAGTATAAATTTTGAAAAAATCATGCAACTACGTTCAATACTAAATTTGCTAATAGTAAATCAAAAAAAAAATCAAAAAAATTATAAATTTACTGCAAATCATGACGGATTTAGTTTAATAGAACTTATAGTAGTAGTTCTGATAATAGGAGTTTTAGCAACTATAGCAGCTCCTGGATGGTTGGGTTTTGTCAATAGACAACGACTGAATAAAGCCAACGATGTGATTTTGGCAGCATTACAGGAAGCACAACGAGAAGCTAAAAGAACCAAACTTAGTTATAGTGTCAGCTTCAAGACTGAGAGTAATATTCCCCAATTAGCAGTATATCAAGGGACAACACCAAGCACTTGGCGTGATTTAGGCGGAGATTTGGAAATTAAACCAGAACAAATACTGCTGGGGACAAATCTGAATCATAGAAACCAAATAAACACTGCTTCTCCTTATATTAACTATGCTTCTAATTACAATGCAGATGCCCCACAAACAATTACTTTTGATTACATGGGTAATTTAGCACCTAAATCTAACAATAATCCTCCTAATACAAACCTAAAAGTTGTAGTGGCTGTCCCTCAAGGAGTAACAAATAATCCTAGTAATTTAAAACGATGCGTCATTATTAAAACACTGTTAGGATCAATGATTACAGAAAAAGATGCTCAATGTAATTAAACTAATTTTTTATTACTAAACAACATAGTAAAAATATAAAAAAGCAGTATAAATACTGTACATAAATCTGCATATTGGAAGCAGAATGAAAATATGAGGAGCAGGTTTCCAATTTCATATATTTATGTATTTGCTACTCAAACATTAGTTACAAACTCTACGCCACAATATTTTCAATGTTGTGGGGATAAAATAATAAACTTTATTTAATTGAAATCTAACTTACTAGTTATGACTGAAAAGTTTGATTTTACCGTTTCTATACCAACTTATAACGGTGCAAATCGCTTACCTGAACTACTAGAACGACTGCGAAATCAACTTTATATCGAAAAAATTTCTTGGGAAATTATTGTTGTAGATAATAATAGTACTGATAATACGTCTCAACTTATTCAATATTATCAAAAAAATTGGCAGTGTCCTTTTCCTTTAAAGTATTACTTTGAAGAACAACAGGGCGCTGCTTATGCACGAAAAAAAGCAGTTCTAGAAGCTAGAGGAGAATTTATCGGATTTCTGGATGATGATAACTATCCAGTATTGACATGGGTATCAGCAGCCTATTCTTTCAGTAAAGAATATCCTAATGTGGGAGCTTACGGTAGCCAAATTCATCCAGATTGGGAAGTAGAACCACCGGAAGAATTCCATAGAATAGCTCCGTTTTTAGCAATTACAGAACGTGGAAACATACCGCTATTGTATGAATCCAATAAAAAATTACTTCCTCCGTCTGCTGGGTTAGTTGTCCGTAAGCAAGCTTGGCTAGACAACGTACCAAATAAACCTATTTTAACTGGTAGAGTCACTGGTAATATGCTCACTAGTGAAGATTTAGAAATGTTATGTTACATCCAAAAAGCAGGATGGGAAATTTGGTATAACCCTGAGATGGAAATTTTTCATAAAATCCCCGGTTCTCGATTACAAAAAGATTATTTAATACCATTTTTTCGAGGTATAGGACTGAGCCGCTATATTACAAGAACGATAAGTATTAAGCCTTTATATAGACCATTGGCTTGTTTAATTTATATGATAAATGATTTACGGAAAATCGTTTTCCATTTACTAAAATATCATAATAAAACAAAAGAAAATTTAGTTACAACTTGTGAATTTCAATTGTTATTAACTAGTTTGATAAGTCCTTATTATTTATGGAAAAATGGATATTTAAATAATTCTAAAACAAAGGTGACTTAAATGACTGAAGTATTCCCCCAAAATATAGATATTACCGTAGCTATTCCTACTTATAATGGAGCAACTCGTTTACCTAAGATTCTAGATTCACTTTTAAAGCAAATAAACATTGAACAAATAAACTGGGAAATTATTATTGTTAATAATAATAGTTCTGATACGACATCTGAGGTAATTCATAAATATCAAAAAATTTATAGTGAAAAATGCCCCTTAAGATGTTATACGGAAAAACAACAAGGTGCGGCATTTGCTCGATTGCTAGCAGTACGAAAAGCTAAAGGTTCTCTTGTCGCATTTTTGGATGATGATAATCTACCTGCACCTGATTGGTTAGCAGCAGCTTACGCTTTTGGAATTGAATATCCTCAAGCCGGTGCTTGGAGTGGTCAAATTCATGGTGAATTTGAAGTACAACCACCTGAAAATTTTGAGAAAATACAAGCTTTTCTAGCTATCAGAGAGCATGGAAATCAACCACATTTATTTGAACCAGATAGATTAAGACTTCCTCCTGGGGCAGCGATGGTTGTTAGGAAAAAAGTATGGTCTGAAAATGTTCCTCAACAACCTAAGTTAAGTGGAAAACTACCCGGTGTTTTAGTGCAGGGCGATGACTATGAACCATTACTTTACATACACAATGCTGGCTGGGAAATTTGGTACAATCCCGCTATGCACACCTATCATCAAATACCACATTGGCGATTGGAAAGAGATTACTTGCTTAGACTAGCCCGTGGCTGTGGTTTATGTATTTTTCAACTACGATTGATTAATGCTAGTAACTGGGAAAAACCAATTATTTTTTTCAAGACAATCTTGGGTAATTTACGCCGAATATTTAATCATTTTATCAAATATAGGAATGAAATTAACCAGGATATATCTCTAATTTTTGAAATACACTTTTATATAGGCAGTATGTTAAGCCCTTTTCATGCATTTAGATGTTTCTTAAATAATTTAAAAAAAACTAATTACAAAAATGAATGAAGTAAATAAAAAAATACCAAAGATTTCTGTAGTTATACCAGCTTATAATAGCGAAAAAACTATTAAAGCAACAATCTACTCTGTTTTAAATCAAACTTTTACTGACTTTGAGTTAATAATTATTAATGACGGTTCAGAAGACTCTACATTAGATGTAATATCTAATATTAAAGATTCCAGGATTCAAGTATTTTCTTATGAAAATGCAGGGGGGAATGTTAGTCGAAATCGTGGTTTACACTATGCAATAGGAGAATTTGTAAGTTTTTTAGATGCAGATGATATTTGGACAAGTGATAAGTTGGCAAGCCAGTTACAAGCTTTACAACAAAATGTAGATGCAAAAGTTGCTTATAGCTGGACAGATTATATTGATGAAAATGGTAATTTTTTAGTTTCTGGTACACACACGACTGTAAATGGAGATGTTTATGAAAAGTTGCTAGTAAATAACTTCTTAGAAAATGGTTCTAATCCCTTGATTTGTAGAGAAGCTTTAATAAAATTAGGTGGTTTTGACGAATCTTTAAGCGCTGCTCAGGATTGGGATATGTGGTTAAGGTTAGCCGATCAGTATTCTTTTGTAGCTGTATCCTCTGTACAAATCTTATATCGAGTAAGTGGTAATTCAGTATCTTCTAATCTTATTAGACAAGAAAAATGCTGTTTGCAAGTTCTTGAACGTGCCTATTATGCAAAACCATTAATGAATCAGAATGTTCTAAATTTTAGTCTGACAAATCTATATAAATATTTAACATGTAAGGCTCTACAAGCACCATTAAATAAAGAAAAAGGTGCAATTGCAGCGAGATTTATATGGAGGTATTTCATTAATGATTCTTTAAAAATAAAGCACATTAAATTCACCTTTAAACTATTATTAAAAATATTTATAATTTTGATTTTACCTATTCAAATATCTACAGTATTACTAACTAAAACAAAAACAAATTTTAAAGAAAAATCATCAACTCCTGAATGAGTGCAAATAACTTATCAAGAAATATCATATTTTTTTAAATGCATTTACTCATAAATATAATTCATACAAAAATAGCTCTAAAAAATAAATCTAGCAGTGGTTTTACGTTGTTAGAAATATTAACTGTAGTTATGCTAATCGGCATATTAGGCGCGATCCTAGCACCGAGTTGGTTGGCTTTTGTAGACGTTCAACGCCTTAACACTGCCCAAAGTGAAGTTTACAGTGCTATGCGACAAGCCCAAGGCGAAGCTAAAAAATCAAAATTTACTTGGCAGGCCAGCTTTCGTGAAAAAAATGGGATTGTACAATGGGCTGTTCATCCTGCCATCGTTAACCCATCAATTGCTAATTGGAATAATCTGAATTCAAATGTATACCTTGACTCAGAGACAACTTTACAACAATCAAATAGCATTAGAAGAATTCAATTTGATTATAGAGGTAATATTGTTGGACTACCACGAAGGATAACGCTGTCTAGCAAGTATGGAGGTAAAGCCAAGCGTTGTGTCTACATTTCTACTATTTTAGGGGCTATGCGAACGGCAAAGGAGCGAAACAAACCTAAAGATGGTGAGTATTGCTATTAAGATATTTTAAGTTAATTACTTTAGGTATTCTGTGCTGAAATCATTAGAAATTGCCAAACAGCACTTAATTGTTTTTACTCGCTACCCAGAAGCAGGGAAGACCAAAACCCGACTCATCCCTGCGTTGGGTGACGTTGGTGCTGCCAATTTGCAACGGCAGATGACTGAACATACAATATTTCAGGTTCAAGAACTGCAAAAAAGAACTGATATATCTTGGGAAGTCCGGTTTGCCGGTGGTAATTTGCAACTCATGCAAGATTGGCTGGGGACAGATTCAGTTTACCAGCCTCAAGGGGAAGGGGATCTAGGTGATAGAATGGCGCGATCGCTTGTTCATGCTTTTCAATCTGGGGCTGCACAAGTAGTGATTATTGGTATAGATTGTCCTGGGGTAAATCCTCAGATTCTTACCCAAGCCTTTGAAAAACTCAACACCTGTGATCTCGTACTTGGCCCAGCTATCGACGGTGGTTATTACTTGGTTGGTTTGTGTCGCCTAATTCCAGAATTATTCGCTAACATCAATTGGGGAACTTCTCAAGTATTACAACAAACTGTGGAGATTGCTGACAAACTCAAAATATCACTGATGTACTTACCTGCTTTGGCTGATGTGGACTTGCCAGAGGATTTACCGATTTGGGAACAAACCCTCAACAGGGAAATTGGATGATAACAAGATGCTAAAACGTCAATACTAAGGAATGTGGATTTAATAAAATACAGAACCTCACCCCCAACCCCTCTCCTTGGTAACTATCCATTACCCGGATCTTTCTCAACATTTACGAGAGTATTCACTCACGCTTTTTCTAACCCTGATTACTTCGTCCTTAATTCTCAATAAAAAGCCAATTTTAGCGAGAATACAAAGAGCGAATTTGTCAAGTATGCTTGACCCCTCAGTGTTTAAGAAGATTACAAAACAAGCGTTTTAGGATTGTTAAGAAAGATGTGACTAATGGATAGC
>JAKOMP010000231.1 GCA_022241785.1 Cyanocohniella sp. LLY
CACCACCCGGATCTTTCTCAACATTTACGAGAGTATTCACTCACGCTTTTTCTAACCCTGATTACTTCGTCCTTAATTCTCAATAAAAAGCCAATTTTAGCGAGAATACAAAGAGCGAATTTGTCAAGTATGCTTGACCCCTCAGTGTTTAAGAAGATTACAAAACAAGCGTTTTAGGATTGTTAAGAAAGATGTGACTAATGGATAGCCTAGTAGGGAAGGGGGTTGGGGGGTTAGGTTTCCTACCCAAATTAATGAGCCTCAGCTTAGTGGAGTCAGCGACAACTTACGCCCAGCAAATTGCTGAATATCGGGTAACGACGATTTTAGAACCGTTGTTGCAACCAATATTAACTGAAGAAGAATGGCAAACTACGCACCAAGCTGCGACACGTAAAATTTATCAAGCTTGGTGGGAAAAAACGGATAACCGTAACGAAGAACAGGGGCGAGAAATTGTCAGGTTAGCTGTATTAGCGAAAGAAAAAGAAATCGCCGTTAGCGTGGGCTATAACATTGCAAAAAATCGGGTGAATAATAGCCGATATGTGGAAGCGGAGGAGATATGCCGAGAAATTTTGCAATTGGGTGCAGATTACCGAATTTTGGGAACCATTGCTAGGGCGGAACACATTTTGGGTTTTGTTGTAGAAGCGTTGGCGCATTATGAACAAGCCTTACAACTCTGTCCAGAAGATGATTTAAAAGAAAAAGCCACCACCCAACACAACATGGCGGCATTAAAAGCCCAACAGGGAGACATAGCCGGGGCGATCGCACTTTTCCAGCAATCTTTGAAAATCAAAGATTGCATCAACGATGTCCGAGGTAAAGCCGCCACCCTA
>JAKOMP010000084.1 GCA_022241785.1 Cyanocohniella sp. LLY
CAAGCACAAAACTTTTGTCATTATCTCGATAAACATCGCCAGCGCATTATCAATTACGAATACCATCAAGCTGAGGAAATTTGTTCAATTGGTTCTGGGTCGGTTGAATCTGCCGTTAAACAAGTTGACCGTCGAACTAAGATTTCTGGAGCGCAATGGAAGCGCGAAAATGTGCCTCAAGTCCTTGCTCATCGTTGTGCCTACCTCAATGGATTATTATCGGTTTGAGCTACTTCAAAAAATGAGATGCTCCCGATGCACTGTTACTGAAATATATTTATTGTTGGGTGGATTCACGTTGATATGACTCCAAAGCGCCACTGCGAATCATGAGTTGCGGCCAAATTAAGATAAAAAATCCCATCCATGCTAAAACAGGTATGGCAACGAGGACTGTTAGCCAAATAATTTTAAATAATAACCAACTACTGCTAATTAGTATTACACCTGTAAGCAGAATAGACCAAGGCTGACACCACCAAGGTTTGTAGTGCCAGGGACTTAAAGATTTATGTTCAGACATTGGTCTTATGTTCTGTAATTAGGGGCTTGCAATTCTCAAAGTATCTCATGTTCGGGAAAAATAGCACAATTACTACTTGCTAGCGTTTTAATTGCGCTCTCCATTCTTCCAAGGATATGTATTTGTTCTCGATTACATCTAAGACTTCGATAACATCACCTGTATTTAAGACACGAAACCAATAAATCGTTGTATTATGGTCTGGTTCATCCTCAAATACTCGAACTTTGTAGTAGGGATCATCGGGTGTCGGATAGCCATCAACAATTGCGTCAACTTTGATTGTTCCCTGGGATAGTTGTGAGATGATACGTGCTTTGCGTTGTACTTGCGGTAACTGCCAAACTAAGTTAAAAGCTGTTTTTTCATCAATTTCTTTGGTAGCCTGAGAAACCTTAACAGCAGTAGGTGCGTCTAAATCTACAAAAGATGGTGAATATTTTAAACTGATCTGCAAATAGTTTTGGGGCTTCTGGCTAAGAACTAACTTATCTGTAAATCCTATTAGCAGAGTAGCCATGATAGGACACCATATTAGTTTTTTCATGCAGCTATCCCGAAACATTTTTGTGAAACTACTAGGCTGTTGTTCAAACATTGATGCTGTTTGATATAACGGCAAATCATCCATGTAACAAATTGTAAAACAAAATCAGTCCAGAGTAAAATCACCTTGATTCTGATCAATTAAGTCTAGATTTTTGACACCTCAGTGTTTGTAAAACTTAATACAGTGATTTTTGTGTTACCAATATTACCAACATCTAGTCAATATTTATTTTCATAGGATATTTTGTGTACGAATAGGAAAAATTTAAGGATAAACACTGTAAAACCTACGTAACTAAGAAAACTATAATCAAACAGCTTATATCTGTATTTCCAAATTTTCCTGACTTGAAAGTCGCCGCATAGTGGGTATGGCGATTTTCAGGAATCACTGAGGACATAACTGTAGCTTCAATTATTCAACTTGAAATTCAAGGAGATGCATCAATGACAACAGTTCTAGGGGAATTTCTGAATTTAAATAAAATTCAGTCTGACAATAACACAATCAAACTCACTGAATCTGATACTGACACCATTAAAGAAGTCCAAACTTTGCTGAACCAGGCAGGAATTTATCAGGGTCAAGTTGATGGGATTGCAGGTGATTTAACTCAAAAAGCTTTTGCCCAATTTAAAGAAAGTGTTTGGCTAGATTCTCCAGAATTATTAGGGCCAACCACCGTTGCTGCATTATTAGAGATTGCTGTAAATCATACAGTCATTGAAGAACAAACCCAGAAACTTACACCCTTACCTACATCGACTTTAGGCACTAAAACAGGTCGAACCATGAGGTTAGTAACTGGTACGACCGTTTACCAAAATGAATTGATAGTTCCTGGCATACCTCTAACTTGGGGAGAATTCACTCAAGGATGTAACCCTGAAAGAGCGCCAGAATCCAGAGCTATTATTAATAACATTATCAAAACGACTCAAGGTTTTGGCAAAATCCGGGAGAAATACGGTAGTGCCATTGCGATAACTTCTGCTTATCGGCCACCTGCTGTTAATCGACGCATCGGAGGTGCGCGTTATTCCCAGCACATTCAAGGATTAGCAATTGACATTGCCCCTGCTGACGGCAACTTTTCCCGACTGATGGAAATTTGTCGCGCCTCTGATTGCACTGGCTTAGGAAGAGGAATGCATAGGGGTTTTATCCATTGTGACTGGCGTCCTGGTGGTCGTGTAGTGTTTAATTATCCCTAAAATAATGATATTTGGAGAAATTGCAGGCAAGAGAGTCGGGAAAAAGCAGAATTTTGACTTATCCCTTTATACCTCTGCCTGTTTTTTATTTTTCTAAAACTTCACGCAGTAGAGAGGCCAACTTATCAGCACTATCAGGAACGGCGATCGCCTTGGCATTCTCCGCCATTTTTGCCAGTTCTGCTGGTGATTTTAATAAATTTAAAACTTGAGTTTGCAATATCTCTGTTGTTAACTCTGATTGTGTGAACGTTAAAGCCGCACCAGCTTTAGTAAATACGTCAGCATTATAAGATTGATGATCTTCAGCCGCAAAAGGATAAGGAATCAAAATTGCTGGCGTTCCACACACTGCTAATTCTGTTAAACTCCCAGCACCAGAACGACTAATAGCTAAATTGGCTCGTCGCAACAACGCCGCCATATTGTCGTAAAAAGGTAAGGCTATGTATTGCGGATGTTTGAGGCTATCTGCTTCGGGATCGCGATCGCCTGTTAAATGTACTACATAAGCACCGACATCAAACCAGGCGGGCGCTGATTGGCGCACTAACTGATTGACTGCAACTGCACCTTGACTACCACCAAAAACAACAATTAACGGAACATCCTCGGGAATTGGTAAATCCAGGGTTGTATCCAATGCCCCATCTAGGAATTGGGAACGTACGGGAGTCCCGACACAGACATTTTGGGCGCGCGGCAAATACTTAGCAGCAACGGCAAATCCTAAAGCTACCGCAGTACACCAGGGGCCAAAAAAGCGAGTTACTTTACCGGGTAAGGCATTCGATTCATGGAAAACCACAGGTAACCCCAGCGATCGCGCCGCAATTACACTCGGCCCAGCAATATATCCCCCGGTGGTGAACACGCCTTGAAAATTCCCCTGTTTGAGGATTCGTCTTACTTCGAAAATCGAAGCAATCAATTTACCCAATATACGTAACGAGGACAAGCCAAATCCTTGCTGAAACCCTTCAACTGCAATAGTATGCAAAGGATACTGTTTGGGGACAAGTTGAGTTTCTAAACGATTAGGGACACCCAGCCACTCAATTTTATACTCTGGCAATTTTTCAGCCAGTGCGATCGCTGGAAATAAGTGTCCACCAGTCCCACTAGCAGCTATTAATAATTTTATTGGTGCATTTGCCATCAACACTCTACCGTTTAGCGCCTAGCTTAACTAAGATAAAACAATTTCCTGACGTTCTCTACTGAAATCAGTAAACTCTTACCAAATGAATAACATTACTGCATTATTACTGAAACATCAACGAAAATTTCCCAATGGTATTTGGTTAATTTTATCTTTGCTGTCCCTTGGTGTAACTAGTAGTTGGCAATCTGTGCAAGCCAGTACACCACCAGATTTGCTACCCAACTCTTCTTCTGTGGCCAACGCTACACGTACAGAAACGATTTCTCTGAGGGAACGGCTAATCAACTGGAGCGAAAGCAGAAGAACGGACACTTTTTCAGAAGAAGTAAAATCCGAACCATCAGTTCAACCCATTGCCTTGCAAAATGCACCAGCTGAACTCAAAAATTTATTAACACAAATGGATGCCACAGCTAGCAAGGGCGACATCAAAGGTGTGATGCAACTATACAGCCCTACCTTCACTCACGGAGATGGGTTAAATCGCCAAACTTTGGAACAATCCTTGACGGCATTCTGGAAGCGATATCCACAGTTGCGATATAGTACAACGTTAGAATCTTGGAAATCTGAGGGCAACGCTATTGTGGCGGAAACTGTCACTAATATCACTGGGTTACCTTCAGCTAACGCTAATAATGTAGCTCTTAATGCCACCATTAAATCCCGCCAGCGGATTCAAGGCGGCAGAATTGTCCAACAAGAAATTTTATCAGAACGTACCCTCCTGACATCTGGTAACCAGCCACCCCAAATTGATATCAATTTACCTCAGCAGGTGAAGGTAGGCGAGCAGTATAATTTTGATGCCATTGTTCAAGAACCACTAGGTGATGATTTTCTTCTGGGAACGGCGGTAGAAGAACCAGTCCAACCAAGCAAGTTTCTCAACCCCACCTCTGTCGATTTGGAATTGCTGACATCAGGTGGACTCTTTAAAGTAGGACGCGCACCATCTACTCCTGGTAATCAGTGGGTTTCTGCCGTGATTCTCCGTGGTAGTGGTATGACGATGGTAACTCAGCGTCTGCAAGTGGTGAGGTAAGAAAACCCTCCGGGGAAGTTAAAAGGAGCCAGTGCGATGGGGAGACAGCGCCGTGGTGAAGCTAACTTTTTACGGTATCTAGAAAACATCTCTCTAAATCTCTCTCCTGCGAGGATACTGTTGGCGAATTAATAGGGGGTCTAACCCCTTATCCCCAATCCATGTTAATTCAGTGCGTTGAAACGCACTTCAGCTATTAGCCTGCAATTTATTGCAGGGTCGGAAAGCAACGCAAAAGCAAGGTTTTAGGGGTGAGGGGTGTAACCCTTCACGATTTTGCCAACAGTATCCTGCGAGGAGAGAGACTTTATGACGTGAAAAGTTAGTGTGGTGAAGCAGTCCTGTCTTGTAGCAACTGGCGTTCAAAAATCAAAAATCAAAAAAGTTTAATTTTGATTGATTTGTCTTTGCTTCCCCGACTCTTAACTTTTGTTGACGATTAACTTTTAATTAATCATGATTACTGTAAACAATCAAGTAATTTTAATCACGGGTGCAAGTAGTGGTATCGGTACTGCTTGTGCGAAAATATTTGCGCGTGGTGGTGCAAAACTGATTTTGGCAGCGCGACGTGGAGAACGCTTGCAGGAGGTAGCAGATGCACTTAACAAAATGTATGGTGTAGAGATTTATTTGTTACCTCTAGACGTGCGCGATCGCGTGGCTGTGGAATCTGCCATTTCTAGCTTACCCCCCGATTGGTCTGATATTGATATTCTGATTAACAATGCTGGTTTGAGTCGCGGTTTAGATAAGTTGCATGAAGGCAACTCTCAAGACTGGGAAGAAATGATTGATACCAATATTAAGGGCTTGCTTTACCTCACCCGTTATGTTGTTCCCGGGATGGTAAATCGTGGTCGTGGTCATGTGGTAAATTTGGGTTCCATTGCCGGACATCAAACTTACCCTGGTGGTAATGTCTACTGTGGTACTAAGGCTGCTGTTAAGGCAATTTCTGAAGGTTTAAAACAAGACTTGTTAGGAACTCCCATCAGAGTAACTTCTGTTGACCCAGGGATGGTAGAAACAGAATTTAGTGATGTGCGTTTTCATGGGGATACGAAACGCGCTAAAAAAGTTTATCAAGGAACTACGCCTCTGACTGCCGATGATATAGCTGATGTGATTTTCTTTTGTGTCACGCGATCGCCTCATGTCAATATCAATGAAGTGATACTCATGCCAGTGGATCAAGCTAGTGCCACCCTAGTTAATCGACAAACATAAAAATAAAGCAAAATTACCTATTCTTTCACATAAACCATAGATAATTACACATGAATTTTCTGTGGTTTTTTATTGAGAGTATGTATTTACATTATTCACTGCTTGACATACTCAAATCTCAAAGAAAATGTGTGGGCTGATACAATAATTTTTAAATAACTGTTATAGGCTTTTTAAACCCTTTACTTATACCCTTAGGGCGGAAATTTCCGCTCACAAAGCACCAGAGCGTTAGCAAATTACCCCTGACAAGGATGATTGGTGTACATTCACCAAAAAACTTGTAGAACAGTATGAGTAATTTCCAGCGCCCTGGTGATTTACTTTTTTCACTAGTTAAAACAAATTTATCCGAGGCTGTAAATATTTACTATTGCAGCTATGGTATTGTGTGTTCATCAGCATCGCTGATCACTAAATTATTAAGTATATTTACAAATATATATCCTCACAAGATGACAGAGAATTAGAAAAACTGTCAAACATAGTCCCATCCACTATTAAAATCATTTTGCTGGGATACTAAACAATATTCAAATTTCCGGAGTTTTGTCACCCTGTGCTTACTTCTGTATTACCTACTATCAATGCCCTCAAGCAACCGACGAGTCCAGCTTGGGTCGAACAGGCCCTAGCTAACTTAGACATCATTTTGCTTGATCATTCTCACTGTGAACGTAAAGCTGCTGGGGTAGCACTAAACTTTATGTTTCGCTATCCTTCCAATACTAAAATGGTACGGGAATTAACTGCGATCGCCCGCGAAGAACTAGAACACTTTGAACTAGTTAACCAGTGGTTAGAACGCCGAAATATTCCCCTAGCGCCCTTACCACCGCCTCCCTACGGTGCCGGTTTACGAGCTGCTGTGCGTCCCCAAGAACCCCATCGCTTCTTAGATACTTTACTCGTTACTGGTTTAATTGAAGCTCGCAGTCACGAACGTCTAGGACTATTAGCTACACATTGCCCTGAGCCAGAATTAGCTGCATTTTATGGCAGTTTAATGGCATCCGAGGCCAGACATTACGGTACTTATTGGGTTTTAGCCGATACTTACTATGACCGTGCAATTGTCATGCAACGGCTAGATGAATTGGCAATTGTTGAAAGTGAGTTGCTGGAAAATTTGCATCCAGAACCAAGAATTCATAGTTAATAGAATCACGCAAAAGATATGATAATTCAGTTAACACACATCAGGTTGCTAGTCTCCAACTTCAAAGATTGCTTTCTGTTTTATCGGGATGTGTTGGGATTTAATATTGATTGGGGCGACGAAAATAGTTGGTATGCCGAGTTGCACACTGGGGATGGGATCAAACTGGCTTTGTTCAAAAAAGACTTAATGGCTGAAGCCGTCCCCAGCGCCTATCTGCCTTCAGCAAACGACTGTCATAATAAAGTGGCTTTGGTATTCGCCGTTGATAGTGTCGATGAACTATATCAGTATCTCAAAGAAAAAAATGTGACAGTTGTGACTCAACCCCAAGACCGTCCCACCTGGGGATTGCGAACAGCCCATTTCCGTGATCCTGATGGCAATTTGATTGAAATATTTAGTAATTTGGGTGCTTGAAAGTTTTGGTGGTTAACAGATTTGAATTTCTGCATTATCTAAACTTTTCAGCATGGCTAACCTTGTATCTAGCCAATTATCATCGAACCAACCATAAGGTAAAACATCACCTACAACACTTGTACTAATTCCCATAACCCAGATATGAGCAGTTTGAACAAATACGGGAATTGATGCTAGTTCATCTTTACTCAACTGGCGAACTGTCTGATAACCTTCAATAAAGCTGTTTCTAACTTCAATGTCTATCTTCATCCTTAGTGCTGCGTGTAAAAACTTTGCAATGTCAAAAGCACGCCAGCTATAACCACACTGATCAAAGTCAAACAATGTTGGTTTATTCTGCTCTGTAAAATGAGCATTACCTGAATGTACATCACCTATACAAACTCCATACTCAGGGGCTTTAAAAGGTAGCCTAAATCCGGCTATTTGGCTGGTAATTTTTTTGATTAATTGTTCAAGGTAGTCTAGCTCATGTTGACGATGTTTGTAGAGGGGTGTAATTGCTAGTAATGACCTATGAAGTAAATATTCACTATTTAATTTATTTCGAGTAAAACTACTCCTGAAGCAGTTTAATTCCTGGTGAATTTCTGCCAGCACTTTTCCCAAAATATAACTTTGATCAGCATGAAGCTTTTCATTAACTGCACATCCTGGTGCATACGTAAACACAGCCGCATAACGTACACCCTCCGGTGCTAAACCCTCTGTAGTAAAACCACCATCTTTTCTAAGAAGAGGGTATGCTACTGGCTGATTTTTGTTATTTAAAAATGCTAGAAGTTCTAACTCAAAACCAATCTCTTCTTTATTTCTCCAACTACATCTATAAATCCGTAAAATATATCTCTCTTGTTCAGTTTCTATTAAATAAGTATCGTTAAGCCCACGTTTATATAACTTACAACTCAGAGGCTTGTTAATTGGGTAGTTATCAAGTACAGTGTCAATTAAAGCTGACCCTTCAGGAATTGAATGAACTACAGGAATAAAAGGTGTTTCCATAAAATGTTGAGGTGGGCAACCTAAATTTCCGCCAAAGAGCGAACACTTAAAATTTCATGATTTCGCAGTTGTTTAATATCAGATATGGGAACGCTGATAACAGCGATTGATTCACCAGTTGCATTGAATACTTCTAGAACACATCCTTGTTCGCCATTGCTGGGATGAGGGACAAAATCAATTAAAGTTGCTACATCACCTTTTTTTAATTGATATTCTTCTAAGTCACGATTTAAAGCGACACGCTGGTATAGTTCAAAGTTCATTTGCAGACTCCTTGTTGGGTTTGAGGGTGATAAACTGAAACTTGCCGTCAACAGCCCTTTGCAGCCAAACTGTAATCACTGCTAAGTTTCGCCCCTTTAAGCCGATTAATTCACCAGTAACGCGATAGAACACCCCATATTCATTATCTCTATCTTGTATTGCTTCTGTTGAATCTGCCAGTTGCCGAATTGCTGCTTTCAATAGTTCTGGGTTGTCTTGTGTAAATCCATCTCTTGTGAGAAACTTTGATTTATCGTCTTGTTCTCTCGGTACTAATAAGTAGCGGGTAATTTTTTCGTCGGCAATAATAGCATCAGGCGGAATTTTCATCTAACTGTTCCTACGACTTTCCCCGCTTCATTGCTTCGGCAATAATAGTGACACCGTGAATTTATATAAACTCTACTGCAATTTTCATCTCAAAATAAACTTTTTTCACCTGATACACGTAAACTGGAAACTAAAACCGAGCCTTTTGACCCTAGCTCAACGTATCTTCTAGGAACCAAAGCCTCTGATCAGCAATGCCGCATTATTGTCCTGTTTAACCAGGCGGGTGGTGTCGCCAAATCAACACTATTTTGAACAACAACAAACACTGATAACTTGTCGAAATATCTACCTTGTAGTGTATGGCTGCTAGGAAAGACTGACTGTAGTTGTGGCAAAATATATACATGTTAAGAGTGCCTCGCAGACAAAATCTCCCATAAAAGCAATTAACTGGGTAAATTGGGATATAGATTCAGAAAAATTTTCTGTGCAAACCTGACCCATGAACAACTATTATCAAGATTTTTTGATTCGTAATTGGGAGATAGGCGATCGCACCAGAGCGGCCTCTGTCATCAGTTATGTACTATCAGAATACGGTTTGGGTTGGGAACCCAACGGCGCAGACAAAGACGTGCTGCAAGTAGAAGAATTTTACTTAGCTACTGGTGGCGAGTTTTGGGTAATTGAACACGAAAAGCAGCTAGTGGGTACTGGCGCATACTACCCCATACAACGCGGAAAAAAAGCTGTAGAAATCCGCAAAATGTATCTTTTATCTAGTGTCAGGGGTTTAGGCTTAGGGAAATATTTGTTACAACAGCTAGAAGCAGCCATCGCCTCCCGTGGATTTCAGCAAATTTGGATTGAAACCGCCAGTGTTTTGGTGGAAGCCATCAAGTTATATGAAAGTAATGGTTACCAACCAGCAACAGGTGTAGAAACAATGCGCTGCGATCGCGTCTATGTTAAAACGCTATGAAACATGAGGGAGAAAATCTACCCAGTCCCCACCTATGCCCACCTGGACTAATAATCTCAAAGGCTTTCTCAATTTATTTCTACAATCCAATTGTCCTTTGTGTCAAAAACCTGCCTCTGGTGAATTTTGCTTATACTGTGCTAGGCAATTGCACAACTGTCACCACCAAGATCCTACGACTTTGTGGCAAAAACCAATACCAGTATTTGGCTGGGGAATGTATGGCGGCCCTCTCAAACGAGCGATCGCCACGATGAAATATGACAATCAACCCCAAATTGCCCGTCCTTTGGGACAATGGCTAGGAGAAGCATGGTTATCAAATTTATCTCAGTACAAGCCTTTAGTTATCCCCATCCCACTTCATCCCAGCAAGCAAAAACAACGCGGTTATAATCAAGCTGCACTCATCGCCCAAAGCTTCTGTCAAACAACTGGGTTAAAATTACAACTCAATGGTTTAGCAAGAGTCCGAGAAACTGAAGCACAGTTTGGTTTATCGGCGTCTAAGCGAGAAAATAACTTGGTTGCAGCTTTTGCTATTAGTCGAGAACTACGCGATCGCCGTTTAAAGATCCCAGTATTGTTAGTGGACGATATCTATACAACTGGGGCTACAGCCAGATCTGCTGTCCAAACATTTCAGCAGTGTGGAATTACCGTCTTAGGGTTAGCAGCGGTTGCCACTGCCGTCAAAGATAAATATCCTGAGAGTTCCTAGGCAAGCCATAGCTGAGAAATCTATAATTGGTCGAATACCCTGTTTTTGTGGGAACTCTGTTTGATAATGATGAGTAAAGCTTTTGTGGCAGGTTTAAAAAAAGTAATTATTGTTCCTGCCATCTTTTTGGCCATTGGCATGAATACAAGGGCATCATTTGCCCAAAATAAATTGTACAGTCCAATTCCTTTAACTCCCAGTACTGAATTTACCGATACACTATCTGACAAAGACATTCCCACAGGCCAGGGTGGATTTGCTCGTGATTATACGGTGAAGTTGAATAAGGGTGATAATTTAGTGATTGATTTATCATCTGAAAGCTTCGACACCATCATCACATTGTTAGCACCCAATGGAGCCACCGTGGCAGAAAATGATGATGGGCCTGATGGCACTAGTAATTCTCTATTGTTTACGCGCATTAACGAAACAGGACTTTACATTATTCGTGTCCGGTCTTTTGGGGAAACTGGGGTGGGGCCTTTTAAACTGAAAGTTACCAAGCTGCAACCGATGAAGTAATTGGCAATTAAAAAATGGTTAGCGTACAAAGAAATAGCGCTTCTGTCCACTCCACGACTGCACCATAGGTATCACCAGTGTGTCCGCCTAATTTGTGATTAAACCATGCACCTGTGAGAGTGGCGATCGCACTTCCAGCTAGTATCATTCCGAGGGCAAAAAATAGCGCCTGGCTATCTAATAGCCACAGTAATCCACTCAAACTCAACAGCAACAACAGTCCTGGTAATAAATCCTGGGATGAACGAATTGCTTGTTTGTGAAATGCACCTTTGCCCGTCGGTTTGAGATAAGGATAGCGGGCGATGGCTAGTTGTTGTCCCCAGCGGCCCCACCCGCAAGCTGCCATTAGTATCAGCCAACGGTTTTGTTCCATGTCTACCAAGGCTGCGGTTTTTAATAATATTAAGGCGATCGCTGTCATTGCCCCAAAGGCACCTGTCGCACTATCTGTCATCACCTCTAGTCGTCTTTCGGGGTTGCCTACTGCTAAACCGTCGGCTGTATCCATTGCCCCATCCAAGTGCAATCCTCCAGTCATGGCTATCCATATACCCACTACTAAAGCACTACGAGTTAGTACGGGCATCCCCAAATAGTTCATTCCTGTATCACATAGCCCTAACATTCCCCCAATCAGTAGCCCGACAAGTGGGGCCAAATGCGCCACTCCCTGGAAGTCTAGCCCCTGAATATAAGGTAAAGGAATTGCCGTGTAAAATATAATACTAGCTAAAAAATTTAAACCTATTTGTTTTGTCCACTTCCACCCCTGATACAGTTGATTCATCTTAGTTAATATACGTAAAAACTGCTTAAGGAAGATTGCCGTTAATGCCCACGCTAGCAGTAGTCAAAATTTTAAAGCTTCAAATAAGATTACCCTTGATTAGAGACTCATGAAAAAAAGTTTGTTATGCTGGTTTCAGTAATTTATTTTTTCAAAGTGCCGATTGTCACGTAATTGCCAAAAATTTAGCAAATCAATACTTGTACAAAAAGAATCGTATTTTGCATTTTGCAAGTCCCTAACTTACTCTAGACTTATGAAGCGATCGCCCTCCAAAGTTGATATTTTTTAAATTATCGGGGGCCAACAAGCTGTTAAAGTGACTGTTGAGCTGCGTTGTACCTCACCTTTGCTTATCTCCTATTTTCCTATGAGTCATCATCTACCCGACGCCAGGATACCAGCTCCGTGCATTGTTAACACGGGAATAATTGTGAATAAGCTCGACATACGGCGATTGCTGTCTGATTTAGGTCGAGTCCACTACATCTACACCCAAGATGGCAACATACAGAGCGAGGGTGAAGGGGATGTGATGGAAGTATTTGTGAATCCGCAACGGTCTACTTTAGTTGCTAACTGTGCGCTTTATTTGAATGTTCATAGTTTCGATTACTTGGAGCTAAAACAGTCCCCACAAAAGGAAACTTATTTTGATTTGCTGCAAGAAGGCGTTTGTTTACGGCTGATTCCCCTTTCGACTCCTATACAAGAGCGAAAGGAGCGGAATTTGAATTTCAGTGCCATAGAAGAGATGATGGAACAAGTCTTGTCAGCTAAATGGGATGCAGAATTTGACGATGACTGTTCTGATTCATTTTAAGGGTTTGTAGTCAGGACTTTAGTGTTGGGAAAATAAGGACTAAAGTCCTGACTACGAACAAAAACTTGATCTGTTAGCCTAAAACCATGAATTAGGTTGCTGTAAAAACTCCTTTTCTTCTGGAGTTGAGGTACGTCCTAAAATGCTGTTGCGATGAGGAAAGCGCCCAAAACGCTCGATTACTTCTTGATGCCGCCATGAATATTCGATGGCTTGGGTACTATCAGGATCATCTCTCAGTTGCTGAAATAGTTTGACACTCTGACGTTGATCCTCCGGGTTTTCACTATGTTCAAAGGGTAAATAAATAAACCAGCGTTGCACAGGCAAAAATTGGCAGTCATAGCCTTTAGCCACAGCGTTCTGGGCAGCGGAAAGTGCTTCCCAGTCTGTAGCAAAGGCTTCGGGAGTGCCACGAAACATATTGCGTGGAAACTGATCTAATAACAGGATGAGAGCTAAACAGCTTTCGGGGACATCAATCCAGTCATCTAAATATCCTGCTGCTGCCTTTTGGTAATCTGCAAGAAACTGATTTCGCAGTGCTTCATCAAATGCCGCTTTTTCCTGAAACCAATCAGCCCTTGGTTTGCCGTAACCCGGTTCATGGGGATGACCAAACCAAAATTCCAAAATAGTTTTTGCCTGTGACATTGCCTTTATTGCACCTTACATAAAACTTGTCGCATTTTACGCATATTTGCAGGTAACTCAAAATTCATGGCTTGTTGAATAAAAATCGCAGGGATGGGGAGGTTGGGTGTAGCTTGCACTTTATATGCCAACAAAGTGCCATCACCACAATCTTGTAGGTCTACAATGGCTGTAAAGTCCAGAAAATTGCCTTTTTCCATGCGGAATTGAATTTGTTGCCCTAAGACTTCGGCAACGTTAAGATAAATTTCGACTTGCGCCGTAAAAAATAAAAAAGCTTTGTGAGCTACTTGATACAGGCGCTTGACTTCACCTTTGGAGATCACTTCGCTTTTGGTGATGTCAGGAAAATATTGTACCCAACGAGGGTAGTCAGTTAGTTGCTGCCAGACTTGCGATCGCACTAGTGGTAAATACATGCAAGCAGTCACACAACCGCCCCAGGCTGTATGCGATCGCGTTTGCAATAAAATTTCCCCCTGCATGAGCAACGATTGCTGGTTTTGACTCCAAGCCATATCTGAACCTGTAATCATTGAGTCTGATATCTGAGACGCAGACATGTTCATTTGCTTCACTCCTCACCTTTTCCACCTTATACTAGGGTTGAAATGGCGACCTATTGAATTAGGTCGAGTCCTACCCCATAGAATTTAATCCCAGTGTTCAACTGCTGGAACCAGACATTTTCAGGTCATTATTCAGAAATTTCACCTAAAAAAACTGTATTTATTATTACTTTTAATCAAATCTACACATGAGTGACTCTAAAAATGCCACCACTATTTCGGGAAAAAAGAAATTTATAACAGCTAGAATGGCACAAATATAATCTCATATGCAAACTGATTTTTAGCAAAAAGAGGGCAACGTAGTCATAATTTTGGATAACCCTACTTTGAGCAGGATCAAATCCGTGGTTATGTTTGTTTACGTATATACTATTGATGTTTAACTATCAATATATATACAGATATAAATTTTTAATTAAGAGGAAAAATTAAGTGAATCAATCTTCCTTAAACCGGACATTAACCCAAATTTTTGGTGTCCTGCTCGGCATTGGACTAGCTGTTTGGGTACTCAGAGGCTTTGGTATTCTCACCTTTATTCCGGGTGGCGTAATTGGCTTATTGTTACTAGGGGCGATCGCTATGGGAATTATCAGCTATGTGCAAAGAACTTGGTGGCGTTTTTAGAGGAAAAGAACAATGGAAATTTATGTATGTACTGTTTGCGGCTACGAATATGACCCCGAAGTCGGTGATCCTGATAGCGGTATAGCCCCAGGAACACCCTTTGAAGATATCCCAGAGGATTGGGTTTGTCCGGTTTGCGGTGCCACAAAAGATTTATTTGAACCGTCAGAAGCGTGAAAAAGCAGGGGGCAGGGGGCAGGGGGCAGGGGAGAAAAACTACCCACAAGGAGGAGCCAGTGCGGTGGACGGGTTTCCCGGTATATAGTCCAGTGGCGTTGGGACTTCTCTACGAGACGCTGCGCGTAGCTTGCTTCTCCGTAGGAGTACAACCAAGGGAGCAAGGGAGCTATCGCCCACAATTCCACTCGGCTTTAAACCTGATCTTTTGGTAAAAATAACAGCTAGCCTAGAGATAGGTATTGATAGAAAGAGACGTTTTTGAACTTGCTGCCGTTAAACATTGTAGTTATTGGGGGTGGGGCGGCCGGATTTTTCGGCGCGATCGCTTGTGCGAAAGCTAATCCTCATGCCCAAGTCACGTTATTTGAAGCTAGTCGCCAACCACTGGCGAAAGTGTTGATTTCTGGTGGAGGACGTTGTAATGTCACTCACGCTTGCTTTGAACCACAGAGGTTAGTACAAAATTACCCTAGAGGTAGCAGGGCCCTACTAGGTGCTTTTACCCGCTTTCAAGCACAAGATACAGTAGCTTGGTTTTCTGCCCACGGAGTACATTTAAAAACAGAAACAGATGGCCGGATGTTTCCCATTACAGATAATTCCGAAACAATTGTGGAATGTCTAGTCAAAGCTGCGGCTAAAGCTGGGATAGAACTACGCATTGGGACACCAGTCGTTGCAGTCAAACAACTTGCTCAAAACCAAGGGTTTGAAATTTTGGGGAAATCGGGAGCAACAAAACAGTGTGATCGCCTACTATTGGCCACAGGCAGTAACCCTGTAGGTTATAAAATTGCCAAGGAGTTTGGTCATCACATTGAATCGCCTGTACCTTCTTTATTTACCTTCAATATTCCCGATGCCGAATTGCGGTCATTAGCTGGTATTAGTGTTGATCCTGTACAATTACGGTTAGAGACAGGAAAACCCCAACTCGCACAAACCGGGCCATTGCTAATTACCCACTGGGGTATGAGTGGCCCGGCTGTCCTCAAACTTTCTGCTTGGGGTGCCAGATTCCTGCACCAAAACCACTATCAAACTAAATTGTTGGTCAACTGGCTACCGGATTTGCATCAAGAACAAGTACGACAAAAGATTTTAGCAGTAAAAACCCAATGGGCTAACAAAGCGATCTCCTTGCATCGTGGCGTTGACCTACCCCACCGCCTCTGGCAATACATTGTTGATCGTGCAGATATTACCACGGAAGACCGTTGGGCAGGACTATCCAACAAAAAATTAAATCAGTTAGTCCAAGAACTGATTCAGGGTAAATACTTAATCAATGGCAAAGGAGTCTTTAAAGAAGAGTTTGTCACCTGTGGAGGGGTGAATCTCAAAGAAGTCAACTTCAAAACAATGGAAAGTAAGCTAATTCCTGGACTTTACTTTGCCGGCGAAATTTTAGATATTGATGGCGTTACTGGTGGTTTCAACTTCCAAAGTGCTTGGACAACCTCATATTTAGCTGGTAACGCAATGGGTATGAGCAGTTAGAAACGGGTATCGGGCCTTGAAAATCTTAAATCATTTTTAAATAAGGAGTGCGAAGGGGAATTTTTTCCACACTTTCTCCCTCAACACCTGGAAATACACTATTTTGAAACTATCCGCAATACTTACTAAGTATGTTATGTCAATGAAGTTCTTGTAAAGCTATTTAATTAAGTATAAGTAATTATGCTATACGTTTTATAGTATATATGTACTATCCAAGAGAGTGTTTTACAGGTTTTTCATGAATAAGAAACACCGTGTTTTTCTAACTCTAGAGTCAAACATTCAAGTATTGTGGCTGAAACAACTAAAATTTGTTGATTATTACTAAAACGTTGAAATTTCCAGCCACTCATCTGCAAAGAAGACCTTTTTCGATATAAAAGAATACCTTTCGCGATATATGAGTCTCTCTAAGGATATAAATATTTAGTAAAGACTTGAACTGCTAAGTGACTTTTAAACTCAGAAATACTACTATGTTTACCGAAAGGGTAACATTATGTAATTTAATAAACACTTACTCAATATTACCTAGAACAACCAGCATCATATTAACATCACATTCTCAGAAGCAAAATATTGGGACTCGTGTGCATAGATAACATGCATAAGCGTAACCATATTAAAACACAGTGGGTTACAAAAATATCCCCTTTATTAAACCGATGTGTTTACTGTTCACAGCCTGTTGACTAAGGTAAATTAAGCCTTGACTCGACCGCTATTTTCGTTGTTAGCTATGCTCATTAGTTCTAAACACGTGAAAATAATTAACGGAAGAAGTGACGTTATTTCGTGAGTTGGGGGTGTATTGTGAACAGAAAATCAAATATTTGTCAACATGACCTTTCTTCAATTTACTATTACACCAGGTGTCCCTGAACATGACAAACAAAACTCTGACAACTAATCCATTAAGCGAAGTCGCTCTCGACCTACGTACGCCTGTATTTGATTTACGTGCGCCGGCATTTTCCAGACTCAGAAAAGGGTCATGGTGGCTACGATTAATCACACTGATTGCAGCAGACGCTAGTCTTCTGACTCTTGCTTGGGTATTAGCTCTACATCATGCTGCATCTGTAGATCCTCTTGGGAATACACAAATCACTTATATACCCTTGCTAGTTGTGATTCAAATGGCCGCACTAGCTCTCCAAGGTATTTATCAATCAGGTAAAAAGCGATGTGATTATCTAGGGATTATCAAAACATTGATTTTTGCCCACGGATTAATCCTGCTTGTTTGTTTTTTATATCAACCTATTTTAGATCTTCCCCGCTCTACATTTATCTTATCTGGATTGATGAGTACAACTTTGGTCTGTACTGGGAGATTATTTGTCAATTTTAATCTTGAATATCTTCGTAAGCAAAAAATCTTCGGGTGTAATTCTGTTTTTATTATTGGTGATGCTGAAAATAGCGAGCAATTCCTTAACTTTGTGCAAAAGGAAAAGCGTTACGTTATCCGTGGACTCGAAGATTCTCAATGTTTAGACAGGTATCGCCGTCAAGAGACTTTAGACAAACTGAAGAGATTGGGGGTTACAGAAGTTTTTATTACTTGGGATGCGATTAAAAATCGCATGTTTGTTTGCTGGTTATTTCAAGCGTCTGGCATTACTGTACATCTTCTCCCAATGGGGCTAAAGCCAATTCACAGACAAGTCGAATTGCAAAACATCGGAGGAATGACTTGTCTGAGTTTTGATTGCCCAGTACTTACAGGTAAAGATTTTTGGCTTAAGCGGTGTTTTGACTTTTGCTTCACTAGCTTATTTCTCATGTTCACCTTTCCTGTTTATGCCGCCATTGCTATAGCTATCAAATTAGATTCTCCAGGCCCAGTCTTTTACAAACAAACCCGCATAGGTCTACGCGGTCAAGAGTTTAAAGTATGGAAATTCCGTACCATGAGACCAGATGCGGACAAACTCCAAAAAGAATTAGAAGCTTTAAACGAAACTAAAGATGGCATTATTTTCAAAATTAAAGATGATCCTCGGATTACTCGTGTAGGTAAGTTTCTCCGTCGTTATAGCTTAGATGAACTACCCCAACTATTTAACGTGATGTTGGGAGAAATGAGTTTAGTCGGACCCCGTCCTTTACCAACCAGAGATGTCAACAAGTTTGCTGAACACCACTTTATCCGACATGAAGTTTTACCTGGTGTTACAGGTCTGTGGCAAGTTTCTGGACGCTCCAATATTATCGATTTTGAACAAGTAATCAATCTTGATCTCAGCTACATCGAAAATTGGTCGTTGCAATTGGATTTTGAAATTTTGATGAAAACAGTCAAGGTGGTTTTGAAGAAAGAAGGCGCATACTAAGTATCAGGCACAAAAAACCATCTTAACTACGTCATTTATTTACAAGTACAAGAAAGTTGAAGGAAAATGAAAAAACCTGTAATTGCCATTGGTTTAGATGCAGCAGATCCAGTATTAATAGAAAAATGGATGTCACAAGGGCATCTCAAAAATATAGCTAAACTGCGTCAGCAAGGAACCTATGGTCGCATTAAGAATACAGTCGAATACTGCGGTAAAACAACCGATTTTGCTGTAACAGAGCCATTATGGTCAGCATTTTCTACTGGTTGTAAACCTCACAAAACAGGCTATTGGGACTCCTTTAGGTATGATGACAAAAAGTATGATATGGAATGTGATCTAGCTCTGAGCGGCTATGATTATCAAGAATATTCCCCATTTTATGCCTTAGGAGACAAATACAAAGTCGCTATTTTTGATTTACCTGTAACGAGGCTTTCGGAGGAAGTCAATGGCACCCAAATTTTAGGATGGGGAGGACATTTTCCTTATACACCTAGTCATTCTCATCCCCCTGAAGTCTATTCGGAAATTATTAATCAATATGGCAAAAATCCCATTCTCTTCAATGATGATGGTATTTGGTGGGATAAAGATTATGTCAAATGGTTGCGGCAAGCACTTAAAGAAAGTATTGACAGTCGCACTAAAATCTGCTGTGACTTATTAAAAAAAGAACCTTGGGATTTATTCTTAGCAGTATTTGGTGAGCCACACACTGCTGGTCATGACATATATAACTATAGCCAACCAGATCATCCCCTACATTCTGACCTGAGTAAAACTGGCACCCCTGATATATTGTTTGAAACCTATGAAAACATTGATAGAGCCATAGGCACAATCTTAGCTGAAGCTCCCGAAGATGCTTATGTGGTATGTTTTTCTCTTCATGGGATGGGGCCTAACTATAGCGATATGCTGAGTATGGTCTTTTTGCCCGAAGTTTTGTATCGATTTAACTTTCCCGGACAAGTAGCGATCGCGCCTGGTAAAGTAGGAGATCCTCTGCCACCAACAGTCAGTAAACCCCTGCGGAACTCTTGGCCTGGAGAAGTTTGGGTGAAGAACTATGAGCCAAATCCCATTAAACGCTTCCTCAAACCCTGGACTCCTAGTAAATTTTTACACGCTAACCAAAACGGTTTAGCTTCTCCTTACCCATTGATGGAACAATCAGTGCCTATGGGTTGGATGCCTGCACGTTGGTATCAACCTCTGTGGACACAAATGAAAGCTTTTGGCATACCTTCTTTCACCAATGGACATATTCGCATCAATCTTCAAGGCAGAGATCCCCACGGTGTAGTCACCGCTGCTGAATATCATTCCCTCTGTGATGAAATAGCCGAAGTGCTATATCGTCTCAAAGATGGCAGAACTGGAGAACCCATAGTTAAAGAAGTTGTGCGGACAAGAGAAAATCCTCTAGATAACGATCCTCATCTGCCAGATTTTGACTTGGCTGTTTTATGGCATGAGAGCATGACTGATGTTGTAGATAGTCCCGACTTTGGACGCATTGGCCCCCTAACTCACTTCCGCGCAGGTGGTCACTGGAACCGAGGATTTGTTTTGGCAAAAGGGCCTGATATCCAACCAGGTTCTGATTTGCCTAACGCTGAAGCTGTAGATGTGTCAGCCACAATTTTAGAATTAATGGGCGCGCCAATTCCCAACTATTTTGAAGGCAACCCACTAGTAAGACTCCCAGTGACTAACGCCACCGTTGAGGCTTAAAACAGTCCCAGTATTTCCAGATTCTTAGGAATTACATCTTGACAAAAAACACCAAATATGAGGTTAAAGTTGAAGGCTTACTAACAGTACTTATCAAAAAATAATTGAGAACAGCCTGTAAAAACTTACTATCCTCATATTTGGCATAAACCAATCAACTAGTAAATACACCTGAGAATTTCTAATCGATGACTACCAACATGAATCCAGAAGTATCGGTCATTATTCCTGCCTATAATACCGCAGCCTACATTTCCCAAACAATTGAGTCGGCCTTGGGGCAAACTCTGAAAAATATTGAGGTAATTGTAGTAGATGATGCCTCCACTGATGAGACACCAGAAGTAGCTAGAAGCTTTACAGATGAACGACTAAAAGTTTTTGTTAATCCTCAAAATCTGGGAGTGGCTGCTACACGTAATCGGGCATTGAAGGAAGCCAAAGGTAGATGGATTGCTGTTTTAGATTCCGATGACTGGTATGCTCCAGAAAGACTAGAAAAACTTCTACAGTTACCACACACACAAAATGCAGATATAATTGCTGATGATTTATTTTTAATTAGAGACGGCGAAGATGCTCCCTGGAGTACACTAATTAACGAAAGCGGGGAAGTTATTGAAGAAATCAAGCAAATCGATCCGCAATATTTTGTGGAAACAGATGTGTATGGACAACAAGGGCTACACCTGGGCTTATCCAAGCCTTTATTCCGGCGAGATTTTATGTTGAAACATGACATTAAATATGATGCCTCAATGAAGGTGAGCGAAGATTTTTGGTTAGCCCTGAAATGTTTGGTAAGAGGAGCGAGATTTTTTCTTCTGCCACAATCTTATTATTATTATCGTTCTCGTCCAGGTTCTCTAGTTTATTCATCCAAAATCAAGCGTCTTGAACAAGATTGTCAAGCAACTGTAGCTTTTATCGAGCAAGAAGACTGCCTAAGACAAAAACCTGAAGTAGCTCATGCTTTATCGAAAAATCTTACTGTCTTTAAAAAAAATTTAGCCTATTACCGTGTTGTAGACTCATTAAAGCAACGACAATGGTTTAAAGGTTTCATAGAAATGGTACGTAACCCCTACTTTTTTTGGCATTTCTCTATTCAACTTCCTGGTATTATAAATCGGCGCATACAGCGTTATCTTTTTGGCAATACAGCAGCATACGACATGTTTTATCGTAGTAAAGACCAAAAGATTTTAAAGATTTAAAGTAAAAACTATAAAAAATAAATAAAACACCCAAGCATAGCAGATAATATATATTATCTGCTAAAAATCATAAAAATATTTACTATAAAAAACATGGAAAAACGCACCTTAATTACCAATTCGCTATCATTATTAGTTACTCGTTTAATACAAAGTATTGCTACTTTTGTGTTAACGGCAGCCATAGCCCGTAATTTAGGTGCTTATGAATTAGGTCAATATTTACTAGCATTCAGCTACTACTTTGTGTTTGCGAGTATTGCTTCACAGGGATTAAAAACCCTGTTTACACGAGAACTTTCTCGCAATCCCGAAGAAATGCCTGTGTATCTAGTAAATGGCACTTTTTTGCAAATGCTTTTGAGTGTCCTTGGTTATGGAGCAATGATTGTCTTGGTGTTTTTATTACCCTACAATCCTGACACCTCAATGGTTTGCTACATCATGGGTCTAGCAATTATTCCTTTTTCACTTTCTAATATCACGGAGTCAATTTTTCAAGCTCAAGAAAAAATGACTTTGATAGCTGTCTCGACAGTGCCAGTTTACATTCTACGTTTAGTAGTAATGATCTGGTGTATGCAAGAACTAAATTATGGAGTCAATTATATAGCGGGAATATTTGTTGTTTCCGAAGTCATAGTTTTTATTATTCAATGGGTCATGCTCACCAGCATGATTAAGCCGAGATGGGAGATTAAGCAAGATTTTATCCGGCAATTATTAAAATCTGCTCGAACATTTTTTGCTATTGATGCAGTAGGGATAATCACTAGTAAAACAAGCATCCTCATTATCTCACTCTTGGGAAGTGAAGTCATGGTTGGTCTTTTTGGTGCTGTTCTCCAATTAATGCAACCCATTACGATGATTATTCAAAGTGTCAGTCTTGCTGCTTTTCCAGGGATGACAAAAGCTGTAAATAGTGGCAAAAAGAAACAGGCTGAAGTTACAGAAAATATTATTACAATGCTGATGTGTATAGCCTTGCCATTTGTGATTGGGATACACTTCATTGGTAATGATTTAATAACATTTATTTATAAGAGTCCTGATTTTAATCAAGTAGATTTAGTGCTTAAATTGACTGCATTAGCCGTACTTGCTAGTCCATTTGTCCGAACATTAGGTTATGTGCTTTTATCTAATGGATTAGAGAGATATAACCTGAAAGAAGTGATTATTACCAATGTTGTGGGAAATATAGCAGGTGTAGTACTAATTTCACAATTTCAGTTAATGGGTGCAGCTTTTATGTATCTGGCAATGAGCTTAACGGCTTTTACCATACTTATGTATGGTGTGTACAGTCGTTTATTTTCATTGAATTTATGGAGAATAATGTATCGCCCATTGGTACTTGGCGTGAGCATGGCATTAGTATTTTTGTTACTAGAAAGATACAAAATGGACTTTATATTAGTTTTGATTGTGTCAATTTGTGCCTATGCTTTGATAGCTAGTTTATTAGCTGTCCATACATTAGGAGGGGTCAATATTCTGTGGGCAAAAATATTTAAAAAGAGTGAAGGGAAAACATAAAATTTAAAAGAAAAGATTATGCCCAAACCCTAAATATGGAGAAAGACAAGTGACAAAAGTTGCTTTACTACATTTTTGTTTTGAAGATTATACTATTGAATTAGCTAATAGCCTAGTTAAATACGTTGATTTAACAGTAATTCAACCAGAAAATGTCGCTGTTACCTGTAGCGATGTTCTCGACCCTAGTATTCGCGTCATCAGCTTTAAAAAACCACGGATGCGTGACCCGCGCAACTTGTCATCTATGCGCGTCATGATGCGGATTATCAAAGATGTGCAACCAGATGTGTTACACGTACAAGAAACTAACGATCCTTGGTATGACTTGACGTTGCTCCTCAATCAAATGCCGCCATTGGTAACAACGATTCATGATGTATATCGTCATCCAGGCGATCGCCAAGTTGTATTCGGTGCAGAATATACTAGGCGTATTGCATTTTACCGCTCTCAGCAAATCATCGTTCATGCCCAAGCTTTAAAACAAGCACTGATTCAAGATTTTCAAGTGCCGCAACAGCGAGTTAACGTATTGCCCCACGGGGAACTTGGTAGTTTATACCAACGTCGATCAGGGCAACACAGTTTACCAAGAGAACCTTATACATTACTATTTTTCGGCAGAATCTGGCCATATAAAGGATTAAACTACTTGTTAGAAGCACTACCATTGGTTGCTGCCAAAATTCCGGAAGTCAAATTGATTATTGCTGGACGGGGAGAAAATATCCAGCAATATTTTCCTGATGGTTATGATACCAGCCACATCGAACTGATTAATGACTTCATCCCCTTAGAAAAGGTTGCAGGGCTATTCCAACGTAGTGCCGTTTCAGTTTTACCCTACATTGAAGCTTCACAAAGTGGCGTAGCAACTTTATCTTATGGTATGGGAACACCAATAATTGCTTCTGATCTTGGGGGTTTGCAAGAAATAGTTGCACATGAAAAAGATGGGTTGTTGGTTCCTCCCAGAGATGTCAAAGCATTAGCTGATGCCATCATCCGGTTATTAGGCGATCGCAACTTACAACAGCAGATGCAAACTGCGGCATTAGCTCGCTGTCAGCAAGATTTAAATTGGATAAATATTGCGGCTCAAACAGTCCAAGTTTATCACCAGGCAATAAAGATAAAAAATAAATCTTGAATCAGTTTATGAAAAAGCTCTTACTTTTTGCTGAACAGGCATTTACAGTTGCTGTCTTACTGATTTATTCAGGGGCAATATTAACTCTTATCCTCTCAGGAGGGATGCAAGAAAATGAAGTTGTTGAGTTTGATAGTTCATTAATTAGAATTATTAATTTATTAATTTATGTAGTTACCTTCGTATTACTAGTTTTGCGTTGGAAAAAAACTCTTTATGTCTTTAGTAAAGATCGTTGGATTTTTCCTTTAATCATGCTCGCGGCTGTTTCAGTCCTTTGGTCTTTTGAGCCTGGGACAACAATTAAAGATAGTTTTACACTAATTGGTTCCAGTTTATTTGGAGTTTATTTAGCTGCCCGCTACACTTTAAAACAACAATTACAGTTGTTGGGTTGGACATTTGGCATTGCTGTAGTATTGAGTTTCATATTTGCTATAGCTTTACCCTCATACGGTATTATGGGCGGTATTCATCAAGGAAGGTGGCGCGGAGTCTTCCTACACAAAAATGGATTGGGAGCAAAAATGGTCAATAGTGGGATTGTTTTTCTCCTTTTAGCTTATCAAAGTAAAAAGCATAGTTTGCTCATGTGGGGTGGGTTGAGCTTATCAATCCTACTTTTAGTGCTTGCAGATTCAACTTCATCTGTTGTCAATCTCTTAGTCCTGGTATTCGCATTTTTTGTTTTTCGGACTTTTCGTTGGCCATACATAGTGATGATACCAACGCAAATGATGTTGATAACCATGAGTCAGGCTTTTTCTTTTTGGTTGAGTGATAATGCCGATGTCTTATTTGCTTCAATTGGCAGAGATGCGACACTTACTGGTCGGGCAGATTTATGGCCATTTGTGATGGAAATGATTTGGCAACAACCTTGGTTCGGTTATGGTTACGGTGGATTTTGGCAAGGTTTCAATGGAGAATCGGCATATGTGTGGCGAGCCGCCGGATGGACACCGACTCATCCTCACAACGGGTTTTTGGCACTGTGGCTGGATTTAGGCCTGTTAGGATTAGTTTTATTCTTTATAGGATTCTGGCGTAGTTGCCGCCACGCATTTACTTGGGTACGTAGTAGTAAAACAGCAGCAGATATTTTGCCGGCCATCCATCTTACTTATATAGCCACATTCAATTTGACTGAATCCGCATTATTGGACTCAAATACTATTGTTTGGGTACTCTACATTG
Organism: Cyanocohniella sp. LLY; assembly: GCA_022241785.1. Lineage (GTDB taxonomy): Bacteria > Cyanobacteriota > Cyanobacteriia > Cyanobacteriales > Nostocaceae > Cyanocohniella. The sequence continues at coordinate 25,426 of JAKOMP010000084.1, forward strand.
CCTTGGTTTTATCATTACCTATAATTCCTAAAAACCAAGAAAAATTAATAACTTAAAGTAGACAAAATAGGGATATCGAAACAACAAATATAATAAATAAATTAAAGATTCAATGGAAAAGAAAGAAAAAATGCGAATTTTAATGCTAGGAGAAAGCCTCAAAAATCAAGGAGGAATAGTTTCAGTTGAAAAACTAATAATCAAACAAGCTTCTACTGATGTGCAAATTAACCATATATCTACTTTACCCAAGGGATCTGTACTCCTCAAAGTATTGGTATTTTTTCAAGCTTTAGTATTATTATGTTGGCAACTATTAAAACAAGAAGCTGACATTGTTCATATTCACGTTTCAGAACGAGGTAGTGCTTGGCGCCAGTCAATCACAACTTTAATTGCTTGGTTACTGCAAAAACCAGTCATTCTTCACACCCATAGTGCTGATTTCCATGTATTTTACTCAAATATACCCAGAATATTCCAAGCAGTATTAAAATGGGCATTTTGTAAATCTACACGTTTTATTGTTTTATCAGATAGTTGGAAAAAATTCTACGTCGATAATCTGGGATTAAACCCAGCGCAGGTAGTTGTATTACCTAACCCAGTTAAACTTCCTGTAGAAGTACCACCAAGAACAAATTCTCAAACAGTCAATTTTTTATTTTTAGGCCGAATTGGTGAACGCAAAGGAGCATTTGATTTAATTGAGGCTTTCGCGGCGATTCCTCATGAACAAAGACAAAATTCAGAGTTGACTATGGCGGGAGATGGAGATGGTAAAAGAGCTAGAGATTTAGTCAAAAATCTGAATTTAAGTAACCAAATTACTATTTTAGATTGGGTAAATGAACAAGAAAGAGATGCACTTTTAAAAAAAGCTGATGTTTTTGTTTTGCCTTCGTACAATGAAGGTTTACCAATGGCACTACTTGAAGCTATGAGTTGGGGATTACCTGTAATTACTACACCAGTTGGGGGTATTCCAGAGCTAGTAATTCCTGATCAAAATGGGTTACTAGTGAAACCAGGGAATATTAAAGAATTATCAATAGCGATGCAGAATTTGGTTGCAAATCAAGAGCTAAGGCAGGAAATAGGTAATAACGCTAGAGAAAGTATCCAACCTTTTGATGTAAATAAATATTTGATTTATCTATTTAAAATTTATCATTTAGTGATGATTTAATTTACCTATTTTTAAGCTATAGAGGTACAAAATGGAAAAATTTGCTGAAATAAAAATATTAGATACAAGATTTCATAAATTAACAGTCAATGACTTAATAAGTTACATCGTAGTAAGTGGAAAAATAGATCGAAAAATAACTATCGCCAACGTCAATGTAAGAGGACTCAACTTTGCCTGTGAGTTACCTTGGTATCGCGATTTTATAAACAATGCTGATTTAGTATTTTGCGATGGATTTGGTGTATCACTGGGAGCAAAAATTTTGGGTTACCAAATAGAACCCGCACATCGTATGACTTGTCCTGATTATATAGAAACTTTAGCTTTAGCTTGTGAGCAACAGAATGTTTCTTTATTTTTGCTGGCTGGTAAACCAGGAGTAACAGATAAAGCAATTAGCAAGTTGCTGGAGATAGCTCCTAATTTATGCATAGAAGGACATCACGGTTATTTTGAAAAATCTGGAGCAGAAGAGGAAGCTGTAATTGAGAAAATTAATAAATTTAAGCCAGATGTTTTATATGTAGGCTTTGGTATGCCATTACAGGAACGCTGGATTCAAGATAACTTCCATAAAATTAACACGCGTGTGTTTTTACCTCTAGGAGCATGTCTAGATTTCTATACTGAATCTGTATATCGTGGGCCGCGTTGGCTAACTGATAATGGTTTTGAGTGGTTAACCCGCTTAATTGTTGAACCTAATCGTCTTTGGAAACGTTATATTGTAGGCAATCCACTATTCTTTTATCGTGTGTTTAAACAACGTATTACTCAAGGAATGTTAGTAAAGCGCTAAGGTAATATTCTGCTTTGCTGAAAAAGTTAATTTTTTGGTTCGATTGATAATACTGCAATATATCTGGGGAGGTATTTTACGATGAGATCAATCACTTGTTCTAAATCAATTTGTTATTAATAACTGATTTACATATATTGAGAATAAGGATTATTTATCATGCAGCAATTTGCAATAATATTCTCTCATCTGATGCAAATTCATAAAGGAATGCGATTCTATTGATGCTCTTGATCATACTACCAAAGACTGATAAGATCCTATTCATACTTTCTCTGTTGTTTCTATTTCTTGAGATACAGCAATACAAACAAGCAGCAATTAACAAAACAAGTCAAGCAAATACCCACATCGAAAAATTCTCAGTTTTGCAACCTAGCTAGTCAACACTATCGTTAAGTCCCATCAGTGCATTTAATGGTTGCAGTATTACTTGAAATTCTCTTCTAAATAAAATCTAATTTTTTTGTTGCCAACTCTTACATGTAAAGGAAAAATTATGTCAAATTCAGAAAAATATATGGAATCTAAAGAGTCTCTTGATTTAGACTTGAGCCATTACTTATTAACAGTGAAACGGCGCTGGATACTAGTCTTACTCATTTTGGCAGGTACAGTTGGACTCAGTGTTGTAGCCACAACATTGATGAAGCCCTCTTATGAAGCAGAAGGAAAACTCTTCTTCCGGATGCCTTCTTTTAAAACAGTAGGTAATAATTTGTTGCCTAGTCAAGCAGAAGGACAAGAAGCAGGTGATTTGAGATCTTTGCTCGCCACTCAAAACCCCATCAGTACTCAAATGCAAGTAATTTCTTCTCCTTCTTTTTTGCAGCAGGTAATAGACAAATTACAACTCAAGAATGACGAAGGTGAACCACTAGAAGCAAAAGAGCTAGAGAGATCCCTAGATCTAAAAATTGTTGGTGGCACAGATGTGTTGCAAATTAACTACAGCAGTCGTCAACCTGACGAAGCAGCAGCAGTAATCAACACAATTATGGATCTCTATCTCCAAAACGATATTCTCATCAATCGTTCTGAGGCAGAAGCTACTCGTGACTTTATGTCCCAGCAGCTGCCTCAAACTCAAGCTGCTCTGAATAAGGCAGAAGAAGAGTTACGCATATTTAGACAGAAGTACAACATTGCAGACTTACCGGAAGAAACAAGGACATCTGTGGGACTTATTAGCAATCTCAATAACGAGATTAATACTGTTCAGGCGCAACTAGCTGAGGTAAATGCTCAAACCAATGAACTACGGCAGAAAGTTGCGCTAAATTCCCAGGAAGCGATCGTTGTAAGTGCGCTGAGTCAGTCACAGGCTGTTCAGGGAGTGCTAACACAACTTCAAGAAACGGAACTACAGTTGGCGAATGAGCGTAGTCGTTTCCAAGATGAAAACCCTGTAGTAGTTGGACTATTAGCCAGAAGAGATAGCTTACAAAACCTCTTACAACAGCAAATTGTCCAGACTGTTGGTAGTCAAACCAATGTTCCTCCCAGACTATTACAGATTGGAGAACTCAGACAAAACTTGATCCAAAATTTGCTGCAATCAGAAGTGCAGCGTTCTGGACTGAGCCAAAGAGTTGCTTCTTTGTACAATTCACGCTCTACCTACGAGCAGCGTTTGAGAAACATACCCCAATTAGTACAAACTCAGCGAGATTTAGAACGGAAAGTTACAGTTGCAGAAACTACCTATCAAAATTTGTTGCAAAAAGTTCAACAATTAGAGGTAGCAGAAAATAGAACTACACCCAATGCTCGGATTATTGCTGAGGCTTTAGTTCCCACAGAGCCAGCATCAGGGAAAAAACTGATTGTTTTGGCTTTGGGATTGATGTCAGGGATATTTTTATCCACTACAGCCGTTCTCTTCCTAGAACTAAGAGATAAATCCCTCAAAACAACGAAGGAAGTCAGAGAGGTATTTAACTATACACCATTGGGGATGCTTCCTTTGTTACCAAGTAAGGCTAACTCCCGTCATCGTGATCCAGAATCAATTACCCCTGAGATTGCTGTTAGAGATATGCCATACTCTTTAACTAGCGAAATGTACCGGATGATTCAAGCCAATCTGAAATTCCTCAGTTCAGATAAGGATGTGAAAACAATTGTAGTCGCCAGTGCAGTTCCCAAAGAAGGTAAGTCTACAGTTTCCGCTAATTTAGCTGCTGCGATCGCTCAACTAGGACGAAAAGTTTTATTAATTGATGCAGATATGCGAGTGCCTTCTCAGCATCATCTCTGGGAACTAACCAATGCCGCAGGTTTGAGTGAGGTGCTTGTAGGACAGGCTGAATTCCGCACAGCTGTGAATACGGTTATGGATCACCTTGATGTCTTAACTGCTGGAGTTAGACCACCTAATCCACTGGCTTTACTTGAATCAAAGCACATGGCATCACTAATTCAAGAATTTGCATCCAAGTACGACTTTGTAATTATCGATGCTCCTCCCTTGCTGCTTGCGGCTGACGCTTTAACTTTAAATCGCATGACTGATGGGATGTTGTTAGTATCTAGACCAGAGGTAATTGATTATAATAGTGCTGTTGCCGCCCAAGAGATGCTAGACAGAGCCAATCACAACGTTTTAGGTTTAGTTGTCAATGGAATCATTGAGAAAAACGAATCTAGCAGTTATTTTTATCATGCAAAAGAATACTTCCCTCACGAAAGGTTAAGCAAAAAAGATGTGGCGTTGCAAAAACGTTAACTCTTGTCAAAACCTTTTCTCTTTCAGGATACTGTTGGCGAATGATTGAGGGGTCAAACCCCTCACTAGTTTGGAACAGTTGAAAAAAGAGAATAAGTAGATTGAGCGTAGCATCTACAAAGATTATGACCCTGCACCCRCGTGATATGTCGCATATTCCTGAAACCACAKCGCAAGTAGCCCGGAAYTCATTTCCCAAAGGGAACATATATATGAAGATGCGGGATGAAATAGGAGTGTTATATAAGGATGAGGATTTTATCAAACTTTACCGCGCAGATTGYGGTCAAAGTGGAATATCAGCAGGACAACTGGCATTAGTGACAGTAATGCAATTTATCGAAGGTTTAACTGATAGACAAGCGGCGGATGCAGTTAGGGGTCACATTGATTGGAAATACGCACTATCGTTGGAATTAAATGACTCAGGGTTTGATTATTCAGTAC
>JAKOMP010000085.1 GCA_022241785.1 Cyanocohniella sp. LLY
TTAAGGCGCAGAGGGGCATAAACCATAAAAATGGCTAAAACCTTGTTTTAGGTAAAAACGCCTAAATTGCTTGTGGAGCCTAGATTACAAGCCCTGTAAGGGTTAATTAAATTTTCTGGTCAAAAATGAGCGAACGCCGAGTTATTAAATATAAAATTGCAGAGAATTTTATTTAGGACTTACGCACTCGCCACGAAAATAAAGGCTTTGAGATTGCTTCCCTACGGTCGCAATGACGGAAATACGCGGTTGGTTACGTAAGTCCTGTTATTATTTGATTAAATTTTGCATATCAAGAATGAGCGAAGGTACAGAAGTTAGACGGGTCTTGATCTCGTCGATGCTTAGTGGGAATGGGGGCTGGTTGGCCATCACCCACTAGGGCTGCGGTTTTCTCCAGGGATTCTCTCAATCGCTTGGCTGCGTAGATGGACATATCTCGGGGTACATTAATGCGATCGCGCAAATATCGCAGAGCAACATCAGATCCCGTTGGAGGTACACAGACTTCACCAGTCATCATGTGTGTTAAAGCACAACGTAGCGCTTGATCAAACAATTTATCATCTAAGGGGTTGACGCGGATAATATTGATGCGGTGTTTGATAGTTCTTTGCAGAGCTTCTTTGCGGGAGTTTTCGGGTTCTGGATAAGTAACATCTGGTAGCCCAAACCAGGGGCCGTTATCCACCCGCGCTTTATTGAGAAGCATCTGGGATTCGCCGTTTTCCCAACAGCCACCCATCTGGGGCGGTAAATCATGTGCATGGGTGTGAAAGTCGCTCTGGGTACCGCAGTAAGTAGGTCGGCTTTCCATTGCCGCAAACCATGCGCTCAAGCGAGGGTTTTCTTCCCGTAAGGAGTAGCCTTTGTAGTAGTAAAGGCTCGCATTCATCCGTTCGAGATATGGTGTAAAAATCACATCGACGATGCCGAAGCTATCCAGAAAGTAAGGGCTTGGGGTGCTACCCAGAGCCTCTTCGACCTTAGCCACCACTGTGATAAATTCTTCTCGGTTGCGTTGTTCTTGTTGAGAGGAACCTGCTCTAGAACACAGCCAAATACACCAGGCTCTAAATAAAAGTCGTTCTAATTGACGTAGAGTCAGCACCCTGCGGTCTTCCATCCCTTGGCTCAATGGAGCAAAAACCTTTTCCAAAGCGATCAAAATATCATCGCTTTCCTTAATAATCCGTCCATCTAGCTCGATAGCCGGGAGCATTCCTGATGGTACCTTACGTTTGTACCAACTTTCTTTCTCCCCATAGCAGAACATTGTCACTTTTTCGATGCGGTAGGGGATCTGTTTTTCCTCTAGCCATAACCAAACTTTTTGACAGTAAGGACACCAGGCGTGGTTATCGCGGTACAGTGTTACCCGCACATCAGATTCGGGCTGACCAAACAAGCGCAACCTGGCTCTAGCGTTGGTGAGACCATTAACGGTATCTATTTGATAGTCCGTGAGAGTTTCTAGTTCTTGCCAGCTTAAGGGTGCGGTAGTCATAGGGTGAGTTGAGTAGGGCAATACTGAGGACTTTTCTTGACTCTACAATATTTTCAATTACACCAAGGCTTAATTTACCACTACCAAACAATTTTCTTGCTAACTTCCTGGCAAATTGGAATGCAGATTTGAAACTCCGCTCCCTTGCCAACTATTACCAATGGTGATTGTCCATTTCCCATTGCTGAGGGTTTTTGAGTTCCTGGCTGCGGGTTTATTTGATGATTTCTCATTCAAAATTTCCATACTGGCAATAATAGATTCTTGGCGACTTTTGCCACATGGTTCAATACTTTCGCAATCATTTAAGGAAGCGATTTCATAAGAAGCCCGGACTTTCTTATTTAAATATTTTTCTGATTCAGCACAAATTTCAAATGATGCACCTACATGATATTCAATTCCTTGTTCATCTACTATGGTGGCGTAGCAGATAATATCGCCTGTTACTAATTCTGTGACTGTACCAATTTGTGGTTGTTTGTTAGCAACTGGTTGAGCTTGGTTATTGCCAGTATTAGTCTGGGGGGGTGTAGGTTTTTCTGGTGTAGGTTGCAGCTGATTTTGGGTAACCGTATCAGTTGGCGAATTACCACAACTCGTAATCCCGATTGAGCAAATAATTAACACAATAGCCGGAATTAGCTTATTCATTCTCTTTTTATTGTCTTGGTGTTCTACAGCCCTTACGGGCATCGCTGCGCGCGGGAGGCTTGGTAAACTAGCGCTGTAGTCAGGCAGTTAGAGTTACAGAACGTAGACAGAGAAGGTGATTCCCAATCTAAGATCTAAACATCCTCTTACTCCATAAACTACACACTATCTAGTAAAAATTTCGCCCCAAGCCTGACCAAACAAGCAATTTTATCTTGTCTAATGACTATAATGGTGATTTAAGTTACTAATTGCAACTGTAATTTTACTAAGTCATCAGGCGCAAAAGCACCTTGTTCCGTGATTATGGCTGTAATCAACTCAGCGGGAGTAACATCAAACGCTGGATTATAAAATTCCACCCCCAACGGTGTCAGCATAGTATCACCAACTTGGTACACTTCCTCTGGGTTCCGCTCCTCAATGGGAATTTGACTACCATCAGCTAAATCAAAATCAATGGTAGACAGGGGAGCGGCTACATAAAAAGGGATATCATGGGCTTTAGCTGCGATCGCCACACTATAAGTACCAATTTTATTCGCAGTATCGCCATTGGCAGCAATGCGATCGGCACCCACAACTACCGCATGAATTAAACCCTGTTTCATGCAATGGGCCGCCATGTTATCAGTAATTACCGTTACAGGAATGTTTTCTTGCACACATTCCCAAGCAGTCAGTTTGGCACCTTGTAAACGAGGACGGGTTTCATCAGCAAATACACGTTCTAATCGTCCTTCTCGCCAAGCAGAACGCACCACACCCAAAGCTGTACCATACCCAGCAGTTGCTAATGCCCCAGCGTTACAGTGGGTCAGGATAGTTAATTTTTCCGGTGTAGTGGGTAATACTGCCAACCCATGATCACCGATGGCCTGACAAGTTTGCAAATCTTCAGCATTGATAGCTTGGGCTGTTTGCAAGAGGTTTTGTTGAATTTCTGCTACTGTTCCTGGGGTTTCGTAGGCAGTTTTCATCATGCGACTAATTGCCCAAAATAAATTTACTGCCGTCGGACGAGTGGAACGTAATAACTGAGCAACTTTTTCTAAGCCTTCCCAAAACAGTTGCTTATCTGTCGTCTCAATTTCTCTCGCACCCAGATACATCCCATAAGCAGCAGCTACACCAATGGCTGGCGCACCACGGACAATCATGGTTTTAATCGCCCTTGCCATATCCTCGCTGCGGTGAATTTCCACAACAGCATATTCGTTGGGTAACCGGGTTTGGTCAATTAAAGTAACTGAATTATTGTGCCAAATAACGGGGTAAATCATAGGGCGGAGTAGGGAGGTAGGGGAGATGAGGAAGATATTATTTTTTCACTGCTGGGCATGTGTTACAAGATCAGCCGTGAAATCAACTTTTAGTATTAAGTTTGACTAAATGGTCTAACTCTTGCTGCATCTTACTCACAACTATTTCATAACACTCATCGACATACAGGCGATCGCTTGCTGCTTCCCGACCATAGCGTGGAAAAACAATAGGTGGACAAACCCGTGTTTTAATAGCTACAGGCAAGGGAATATTGGGTAGTGGCCCCATTGCTAATCCCCAAGGTAAACCTAAATAAATCGGAAAAACTACAGGATCAATCCCCAATAGCCAAGGCATTCCCCATTCATGAAATTGCCTCAAAATATCATAAATGTCAGTCACCACATACAACGTATCGTGGGCGCCATAGGAAATTACAGGCACAATTGGCACATTTTCCCGTAGCGCCAGCTTAATAAATGCTTTTCGCCCAGCAAAATAAATTTTATTCCGCAAATGATGCGGTCGAAAGGTATCTTCTGCGCCACCTGGATAGACAACTAAACTAGCTCCAGCACGTAAAGCAGTATAAGCCATTTTCGGATGCGCGATGATTGCCCCAGTTTTGGCAGCCATTTGGGCTATTGGGGGGCTAGTCTCCCATACTTTGGGATGCATGAGACCGTAGACAGGCCGCTCAACACCAAATATGCGGAACCAGTCATACATCATCATGATCATATCGGGGGCTGCTAGTCCTCCATTATGAGAACCCACTAATAAGACTTTTTCGTGAGGTTGAATATGATGCCAGCCACTAGTTTGAACTCGAAAATAGTAATGATATAAAAAGCTCAAGAAGGGCATCATCGATTTGATGAACTTTGGATCTCTATCATCTAGAGTCCAACCAAGTTTTGTGTTGTTTTTAAGTTGCGTTTGTAACATCCAGGCATCTGAACAGGATTAGTGAAACTCTGACTATATCTCTTGTTGCGGTTTAAAGCATAATAATTTTACTGAGGAATACTGTTTTTAAAGCTATATTTCTCAACTGGTATCTGCGTCAACCACCAAGATTTTAGGGAAACTCTCTGGTTGTCAGAGAGTGGGCAGGATAAAAATCCGAAATATGCCAGTTAATGCCTGGAATTTTCGGTTAAACTGCAAACTGTATCAGTGTCTTATAGCAAAATTATAACTGGTTTGAGTTATTTTTCATACACACATTTCTTCACTAGTGGCATAGCATATATCCAAAAAATAATTGTATTTTTTTTTACAGATTTACATGTCTGAGTTTTATTATCAAAAATTTTGCTGAAACTACTCATTACGAAAATCTCGGTATTGTCAATCATTACGGCAGAATTAAACTCAGTTTTTTCATTTATTTCTAGTTGCCATTTTGGCAATTTATGAAAATTTTGATGTGATATGTTGATAAGTATTGCCAGGATTGCCTATGATTAAAACACTGAGTACAACATAAATGTTTGTCATTTTTGTATAGATAATCTGCTGTCCTGATAACCTATTAAATTTAATTTTTGCTATTTTAGATAGTCCAAGGTGTATTACTACTTTCAAGCTATATCGGCGGCATAAAACCCGTCTTATATTTTTGACTTTCAGCCAACGGCATTAGGCAGACAAGAGAAATTTAACTTTGAATGTAGTTTAAAATACCAAATTCAAGTAATATCAGTTTTTCGGGTATTTGGACACATCCTATAGGAAGATGACCAAGTAGGAAAATAATAGGTAAATTAGTCCGGGATGTTGTTATGCACTGGATTTATAGTGAGGTTTGGTGAAGAGCCAAGCCTCTTTTATTATTTTGATGAGACACCACGGGCAAGACAAGGGACTTCCAATTAAAAAAATAATCAGTCACTGTGTAAGTTCGCGGAGCATCTCGCAGAGAGGACTAAAGTCCTCACTACAAACTTAAAATAATATGCCAGTTGAGTAAGTCCTAGTGGACAATCAAATCTTTCTTTGGGTAGTAGTGTTTTCGCCCCCTCAAGCAAGATGGTTAACGGTAGGAGGTGAAAATGCGTCAACTTATTATCCAAGTGCCGCGAGGAAACGGAAAAGCAGTTATTGAAATTGCTAAATCTCACAATGGCGCTAACCTGTCACGATTTGAAGGGAATGCAGAAGAACCCATTGACGTGGTGATTATCCATGTTTCTAATCGAGAAGTTGGGAAAGTCTTAGAGGAATTGCAAGATTTACCCAAAGCACAAATTACTCTCATACCCACGGGTGTGATGACTCTGCAACCCCCAGCTTCGGAAGCACCGCAGCAGGTTGTCGATGTGGAGGAACGCAGCCCGATTGAGATTCTGCTCTCCGGTTTGCAAAGTGTTGGTTCTTGGCAAGGTTTTCTCGGTTATGCCGCACTCGCAGGCTTTGTCGTCTGGATTGGCTTGTATACTAATACACCTTATCTGTTGGTGGCAGCGATGCTGATTGCACCGTTTGCAGGCCCGGCAATGAATACAGCAATTGCCACTGCATGGGGCGATCGCCAACTCCTGGGACGGAGTATTCTGCGCTATTTTTCAGCTTTAGCCGTAACCATAGTCACAACGTGGCTACTTAGTCTGATATTACAGCAAGAAATTCCCACTACTTTAATGCTAGACAATAGCCAAGTTTCAGCGGTGGCAGTGATTATACCATTGGCAGCAGGAGCCGCAGGGGCGCTCAACTTAGTTCAATCAGAGCGGAGTAGTTTAGTATCTGGAGCCGCAACCGGAATGTTAGTTGCTGCTTCCTTAGCTCCACCTGCGGGAATTGTGGGTATGGCAAGTGCCATTGGCAGATGGGATATGGTAATTTCTGGGGTGTTCTTACTGTTGTTGCAACTATGCGGTATCAACTTTTCAGCAACACTTGTGTTCCGATTATTTGGGCTGTCTGCCCAAGGAACTCGCTATCAGCGTGGTAAAAAACGGGTATTCGGTATTTCCTTGGTAATTACTGTCATCGCATTGGCAGGGTTGCTTAGTTGGCAGTTTATTAATTCTCCTAATCTACAACGCTCTAGTCTTGCCCAACGTGCCAACGCTGAAGTTCAGAAAACTGTGGCACAAGTTGGTTTAGCAAAATTAGTCGAATCAAATGTGCGCTTCACTCGTTCCGATATTGAAGATCAAGATACTCTGCTGTGTGTGGTTTATGTGCAGCGTCAACCCCAAGTTACAGCTTCTGTTGAAGAAATTCGCGATCGCCTCACCCAATCCATTCAAACTCATTTATTGCAACAAGACTTTAACGTCACACCTTTAGTTGATGTGAACGTTCTAGAAACACCAACCGTCGAAAGAGGCAGGGGAGCAGGGAGCAGGCTTCGCCGTGAGCGTCAGCCGAACGGGAGCAGGGGGGAGAGACTGGAGAGGCTGGGAAGGAGCTTGTAATCCGCTACAGCCAATAAAATCTTTTAGGGTAATACGATAACGAAGCGATCGCCTGGATATCCACACCGTGAGAATGCAGCAGCCACGCGTTAAGCTGGGTAAAAGTAGCTTTTTATTGCACTTTTGATCTCCAAATTAGCTAATTCTGTTAATTTTTAATTTTTCCTGCTTGAGAAACCCGGAATGCTAGACCACATTTTTGATTATCTGCACTTTAATTTCAGCGTTGAAGCCCCGATAGTCCTGCTGATCCTGGTTTTATTAGAGGCGGTGCTATCTGCTGATAATGCCATCGCCCTGGCTGCGATCGCCCAAGGACTAGAAGACAAAGAACTAGAACGTAAAGCTTTGAACTTTGGTTTAGTGGTTGCCTATGTGCTGCGAATCAGCTTAATTCTCACTGCCACTTGGATACAAAAATACTGGCAATTTGAATTATTAGGCGCTGCTTATCTGCTGTGGTTGGTATTCCAACACTTTACCTCAGAAGAAGCCGACGACGACCATCATCACGGCCCGCGTTTTAAGTCTTTGTTGCAAGCGATACCTGTAATTGCCTTTACAGATTTGGCATTTTCTTTGGATAGTGTGACAACTGCGATCGCGGTTTCTCAAGAAAAGTGGCTAGTACTCACAGGTGCGACAATTGGGATTATCACCCTGCGATTTATGACGGGATTGTTTATCCGTTGGTTAGATGAATTTAAAAACCTCGAAGATGCAGGTTATATAACTGTGGCGTTTGTCGGTTTGCGCCTGTTATTGAGAGTGGTGAACGATAATTTAGTCCCACCAGAATGGGTTGTGATTTCGGCGATTGGCCTAATTCTAGTCTGGGGATTCTCTGTGCGTAATGTCATTGAAGTAGCTGAAGTAGAACTGGAGAAGAGTGAAGTAGCAACTAGGGAGTAGGGAGTAGGGAGTAGGGAGTAGGGAGTAGGGAGCTTTTTCAGCTTCCCCTATTCACCACTCACCACTCACCACTCCCCATTTATTACTCTTTCAGCCACGGTGTTAAATGTGGTTGCCAACTAACTAATTCTTCTTCTTTAAACCACAGGGCTATTTCCCTTTGTGCGGTTTCTAAAGCGTCAGAACCGTGGATCAGGTTGCGACCAATATTCGTGCCGAAGTCGCCCCGAATTGTTCCTGGTTCTGCGGTTAAGGGGTTTGTAGCCCCAATAATTTTTCTGGCAGAAGCAACAACGCCATCACCTTCCCAGACCATCGCTACTACGGGGCCGGAGGTGATAAATTCAACTAAGCTAGCAAAAAAGGGGCGTTCCCGGTGAACATCATAATGCTGTTCTGCTAGTTCTCTGCTGACTTTCATGAACTTTAAGCCCACAAGGGTAAAACCTTTAGTTTCATAGCGACGGATGATTTCTGCCACTAGTCCACGCTGTACGCCATCAGGCTTAATTGCTAAGAATGTGCGTTCCAAAGCTATCTCCCAAAACTTAATACATTTTTTATTTAGTCGTTGTTTATGTCCTTTGTCTTGTGTCTTTTGTTCACAGTGTAGAGATTTCATTCTTGACTAATGACAAATAACTCTTGACTAATGACACATAAGCAATGACCAATCAGAGTTTATCTCAGAAATTATCCCTGAGTGCATATCGGTTGTAAGTTGAATGCGTTAAATTGTTAATTCGTGGGTGAAACACAGAGGTCACGAAGAAATGGGTGTTGAATCAACTGCTACATCAGAGGAGGTAGTAATGCCTTCCAATGGACACAAGTCGGAAGTGAAAAATCACAAGCAAAAAAAGCTGCTACCACCTAGTAATCCTACAGAAAAGTTACCTCGTTCCTGGAAAATAGAGGATAGTGAAGCACTATACCGCATAGAAGGGTGGGGAGAGCCTTATTTTTCCATTAATGCTGCGGGACATGTCACAGTTTCCCCCAAGGGCGATCGCGGGGGTTCTCTGGACTTGTTTGAATTGGTCAATGCCTTGAAGCAACGTAACTTGGGACTGCCTTTGTTAATTCGCTTTTCTGATATTTTGGAAGACCGGATTGAGCGGTTGAATGCTTGTTTTGGTAAAGCGATCGCCCGTTACAATTACCCTGGGGTTTATCGTGGCGTGTTTCCTGTTAAATGCAACCAAGAACGCCATTTAATTGAGGATTTAGTTAAATTCGGCAAACCCCATCAATTTGGTTTAGAAGCCGGTTCTAAGCCCGAACTAATGATTGCTTTGGCTTTGTTGGATACACCGGGAGCATTGCTCATTTGCAACGGCTATAAAGACCGGGAATACATCGAAACAGCCATGCTATCCCAAAGACTAGGACAAACACCAATCATCGTCCTAGAACAGGTAGAAGAAGTGGATTTGGTAATTGCCGCTCATCGCCAGTTAGGAATTAAACCGATTTTGGGAGTTCGTGCCAAATTAAGCACCCAAGGTATGGGACGCTGGGGTACTTCTACAGGCGATCGCGCTAAGTTTGGGTTGACAATTCCGGAAATCATGGAAGCCGTTAACAAGCTACGCGACGCTGATTTGTTGGACTCTTTGGAGTTAATGCACTTTCACATTGGCTCACAAATTTCTGCCATTAATGTGATTAAAGATGCCATCCAAGAAGCTAGTCGCATCTACGTAGAGTTAGCGATGTTGGGGGCAGGTATGAAGTATCTGGATGTCGGTGGTGGCTTGGGTGTAGATTATGACGGTTCACAAACCAACTTCTACGCCTCAAAAAACTACAACATGCAAAACTATGCCAACGATATTGTGGCAGAGTTAAAAGATACTTGTGCCGAGAGACAAATTCCCGTACCAACACTGATTAGCGAAAGTGGTCGAGCGATCGCCTCACACCAATCAGTGCTAATTTTTGATGTTCTCAGTACTAGTGATGTTCCTCTAGAGTTACCAGAACCCCCACAAGACGGAGAATCACCCGTCATCAAATACTTGTGGGAAACTTACCAATCCATCAGCCAAGAGAATTATCAAGAGTTTTACCACGACGCAGCCCAATTCAAAGAAGAAGCCATCAGCCGTTTCAACTTAGGAATTCTCCGCCTGCAAGAACGTGCTAAAGCCGAGCGTCTCTACTGGGCTTGTTGTCAGAAAATTTTGGAAATTACTAGACAGCAGGAATACGTACCCGATGAATTGGAAGACCTAGAAAAAATCATGGCTTCCATTTATTACATTAATCTTTCGGTGTTTCAATCAGCACCAGATTGTTGGGCCATCGACCAATTATTTCCCATCATGCCCATACATCGCCTAGATGAAGAACCCATACGGCGAGGAATTTTAGCAGACCTCACCTGCGACAGCGATGGCAAAATTGACCGATTTATTGACCTGCGAGATGTCAAGTCAGTTTTAGAACTCCACAACTTCAAGCCCGGAGAACCCTATTACTTAGGGATGTTCCTCAATGGAGCCTACCAAGAAATCATGGGTAATTTGCATAACTTATTTGGTGATACCAACGCCGTTCACATCCAGTTGACACCCAAAGGCTATCAAATTCAACACGTTGTCAAAGGTGACACCATGAGCGAAGTAGTCAGCTACGTACAGTATGACGCTGAAGACATGGTAGAAAACATCCGCAAGCGCTGTGAAAAAGCCTTAGATGAAAAGCAAATCACCCTAGCGGAATCCCAAAGGCTGTTACAAACTTACGAACAAAGCTTAGGGAGATATACGTATCTTAATAGTTAGGGAGTAGGGAGTAGGGAGTAGGGAGTAGGGAAGATGAGGGAGATGAGGGAGATGAGGGAGATGAGGGAGATGAGGGAGATGAGGAAGATGAGGGAGATGAGGAAGATAAAAACAAAGATGTTGGTACTCACCGAAAATCTTTCCCCCCTCTGCTCCCGTACCCTTCGGGAAGCTACGCTAACGGCTGACGCTCACGGCGAAGCCTGCCCCCTGCCCCCCTGCTTCTTCCCCCAGTCCCTACACCCTAAGTCGCATTCGTCCCCAGCAATTCCTCAATTGCCTGACGTTCCCGCGGAGTTTCCGATGGTGGTGCTTGACGAGCATCGGTAATTAGCCAGTCTAAAGCAGCAGCCTGGACATCTATGGCTGCTCCGGTTTTATCTACGCAGTAACGACCAAACACTAACTTATCAACCAGTCTTGCGCCTGGGCCCAAGCGTGACCATTCAAAAATGACGCTGTTTTCTACTGTGGCTCCGCTGCATATCCAGCAATTCGGCCCAATCATGGCTGGCCCAACAATTTTAGCTCCGTCTTCTATTCTGGTCATGCCGCCAATGTAAACTGGGCCGGTGATATCCACCTTGTCCCAATTCACCGCAACATTTAAGCCAGTGTAGATACCAGGGGCGACTTCATTACCAGGAATTTGGACGTTTTTAATTTCGCCTAGTAGGACACCGCGAATGGCTCGCCAGTAGTCTGGTACTTTACCAATATCTACCCATTCAAAGTCCATAGCAATGGCGTAGAAGGGCGCACCAACTTCTACTAGTTTGGGAAACAACTGACCACCAATGTCATACTCAACACCAGAAGGTATGTATTTAAACACCTCTGGTTCAAAAATATAAATACCAGTGTTGATATTGGTGCTGAGAGCTTCTTCTGTAGAGGGTTTTTCTTGGAAAGCTTTAACGCGACTTTCTTCGTCAGTAACTACTACACCGTAACTAGAAACTTCTTCGGGTGGAACGGTTTTGGTAATAATCGTCGCAATTGACCCTTTGGATTTATGCCACTTCACAGCCGCAGATAAATCTAGGTCAATTAACGCGTCACCACACAAGACTACAAAGGTATCATCAAAAAATGGTGAGAAGTCTTGAATGCGGCGCATTCCTCCAGCCGAACCAATTGCTTCTCCCACGAGTTTGCCGTCATCATCAATTTTGCCTTCAAAAGAATAGGCAATTTCTACACCAAACCTTTGACCGTCACGGAAATAATTTTCAATTTCCTCTGCCAAATGGCTAACATTGACCATAATTTGGTCAAATCCATGTTGGCGTAAAAGTTCCAAGAGAAATTCCATCACTGGCTTTTGCAGGATGGGAATCATCGGTTTGGGAATTGTGTAGGTAATGGGACGAACGCGAGTACCCTTACCCGCCGCGAGAATCATCGCTTTCATAAAATTTTATTCCTCAACCACAAGCCAGTTTACTTTTATTGAGTGGTACTTAATCATCAGTTCTGATTGCTGCTCTAAGTAACTCCTAAAAACAGGGATAACAGTAATGGACTAGTTATTGCAACCTCTCAGGTATGGCCAGATTACAAGCGATCGCGGATCGTTTCAATATACTGGCAGTTTGGTTTTGGATAAATACAAGGCTATAAGTTAGCTATAGGAATGGTTGAGACTAGTTGAGTCCTTCGGCCGTCAAGGCTTTGGCAGTGTTAGTAGCATCTGTGAGTAGGCGAATTTGAATCTCTTGATAAAACTCATCTTGTGATAACTCTACTTTGGATTGAGCTGATAGTAGTAAGAGGGCCCAGAACACACTAACTAGGTGGCTATGTTCTGAGTGATGGGCAGAATTATTGGGCTGTGGTTGCTTTGTCTGAGTCCACAATTGTACAAGTTGTTCAAGATTCAAACTATTTTGTTCTATCAAGAACTCCCTTGCCGAACAACGCAATACTTGTTCTAACTCGCCAGCTACTTCCGTCAGATTTTCTTGGTGTGCTAACTCTAACGCCTCTCGCATGTTTTGCACACTGGATTGACGCTTGGGGCGCACAGGTTTGCTCACCTTCTGAGCCAGTTTTAGCTGGTTGGCCATAATCTGCAATTGTTTGATTAACTCTTGCAACGTGACACGGCGCTTTGCTGGTGGCATAGCTGATGGACGGCGACGTATGTGTCGTTCTAATTGCAGTCGATGGGCGTGATGTAATAACCCATCTTCACCTTCTGACATCAAATCATCCGCTATATCTTCCTGTGCCTCTTCTACTGAAGATAATTGCATCAAAGTATTAGCCTTGAACAATACAAGCATGGATGCGGATAAAAAAGCTTGTCCAGATTGCGACAAATCAGCTTCATAACCTCTAGCTGTGGACTGCGGTGCCATTAGTTCTAGGTAACGGTCAATCACCGCAATTACTTGGACATCCCAAGGATCTATTTCTCCTTGTTCGGCTTGGTCAATCAGGTGTGTGATGGTATCTAATAACTCGGAAGAATCCATAAAATTTTTTGTAAAAAATCTTGATTAAGGATTTTCTGGATATATGCAAAATCACTGAGTTGGGGCATTGGCAAAGCCCAGGTTTACGTAGCATTCCACAGGAAAGGTATTGCCTAATCCTCAGTAAGTGAAGGCACTCCTATGAATCTGTTAACAGTAGCATCATAATCTAGCAAAATACCTTCGACACAGTGTAGCGAACTGACAAAAGCCCTCCGGGCATCCAAGAAACAGCGCTTGCGCTATCGCTAGGCATAGCTACTGATGTCCAAAACCTAGATATTCCCACGTTGAATTTGGGGCATTTAAAATTTTTGAACCCGTATCCCTATTTACACCGTGTTGTACTAACCCCTAGCCTCTAGCCTCTAGCCTCTATTACATCTTGCTTAAGCTGCTGACAAGCCTTTTCGATGGCATTAATACTACCAGGATTTACCAATCCGTAATAGTCAAACAGATAAATTCGATTATTTTTAGTTGCTTGTAATTGCTGCCAAAAAGGTTCTTTTTTAAATGAATCTAAAACATCCTGTTCTGAACCACCTTGTGGCGGATTTACCACAATAATTACCTCTGGATTTGCTTCTAAAACTTTCTCGGCTGATAACGTTACATAGCCCCCAACTGGACTTTGACCTTGTAATTCTGCCGCCAAGTTTTTTGCTTGAAATTTTGTCAATAAATCCCCAGCCCAACTGTTTTTATTGGGTGCTAAAATCGGTTGACGGCTAACCAAAACTAAAGTGGAAGGACTCGGACTCAAACTATCCGGTAAAAATTCTTTATACCGATTTAACAAAGGTTGGGGATCAGCATCAATTAACTGAGCTAGTTTTTGAGTGAGTTCTTCTAAAGAATCCCAGCTATTTACTTTTGTGAGCAAAGTAGAAATTCCTAGCTCCTGGAGTCTTTGAATTGGTTGGGTAGAGAAACCTTCTGCACCAATAACTAAATCTGGTTTGAGGGCAATAATTTTTTCTAAATTAGGAGGACTTTGGCCTTCGCTGACACGAGGAAGACTATTAAATCTGGGATCATCATTAAATAATTTACTCCCCGTAATACCTACTAGCTTGGTTTCATCGAGGTTATAAATAATATCTGTAGCCAGAGAGGAAAGAGCCACAACTCTTGTAGCAGATGCTGCTGTTAATGGTTTCGATGTCGGATTCAATGGTGCTGATGGCTGCTGAGTGGTTGCAGTATTACAAGCAATTAGAAATATACTCAACAAAAATGCTACCGCAGATAAAATCCTCCGATTGTACATACTAAACTTCCTTAATAACTATAGATTTAAATAAAAGCAAACTGGGCATCATCTGTCAAATTCACAAAAAAAGGACTAGAGCCGTCTACCAGGAACTCAGTTTTCAGAATTTTACATTGCTGCACACAGTTTAATTTATTCCGGCCAACTTATTTATATAGGACTTACGCACTAGCGACGAAAATCAAGCCTTTGAGATTGCTTCCCTACGGTCGCAATGACGAAAACACGTACTTGGTTACGTAAGTTGTGTTATGTTAATAATAAATAATAATGTTATTTGCTGTATAGTAAGATGTGAAAAAGCGAGTAAAAATGTCAGCAAATATCCTATTAAGAAAATTTAGCTGCACTACTCGCCTGGGTCTATACAAGGTTTATTTAGAAAAGCTTTAATTAATATATAGTAATATTCCCCAAAAGTATTGTTTGATAGATCACAAATATAGATAATTTCTCGTAAAATACAGAATTATTTTGAGGAAATTAAAGCCCAATCTTCTGGGGTATTACAGTTAAACAACATCTCAGAAGCGGGTAAAGGCAAAACTTTTACAGGATGCTGATACAACCACTTTTGAAACGATCGCCCGCCTTGATTGATAAACTCTAACAGTAGCGGTAAACAGCGCCGGCGATAGAAGCCACATAAAGGTTCCCACCCTTGAGTATGATGCACCAAAGCCGCGATAGGCTCATCCTCTACATGATCCAGTTCAGCCGCCCAGGACTGCAATACCCCAGCCTGTAACCGAGGCAAATCACAAGCTAGCAGCAATACCCAATCTGTTTGCACTTGCACCAACCCTTGGGCAAATCCTACCAGTGGCCCGTGGGTTTGGGGAGATTGATTTTTTTGGCTTTGTGCTTTTTTGTCAGCTAAGAGCAAAGCCACTTCTTTGATAAATTGACAACGAGGTAAAACTAAGTGTTGATACCGTTCTGGCCAAGGGGTGACTACATAAATAGTATTCGCACAATCAGCTGCAACACTACAAATTCGTTGCAACAATGGTACTCCCTCAACAGCCATCAAAGCCTTATCCTGTCCCATACGAGAACTCTTACCACCAGCCAGAATAATAGCACTTAAAAGTCCTGAGTCCTCAGTTTTGAAGGAACTATGATTTATCTCCATCTCCCCATATCCCTCACGCCCTAATCTGACTCTGCTGCACTTGCTGTAACAATTGCTCGTCACTTGCTGCTGGTTCTAGACACTGCAAACCTTGGCAAACTAAACCGATAGTACCTGCTGGTAAGTTGGAGACTACAGAAAACACAGAAACAGGTAAATACTGGGGAATCAGAGGAATTATCTGGTCAGTCGTACTACGAATCAAAGTAGCATTACGATACCAATCCAAAGCTGTAAATAAGCTAGGACAGGCTTGAGGAGCGCTATGCATTACACTACTAAACGCCTTTAATGCTTGTTCAGCTAAATCAAGGTAATGGAGATTGTCTGTAAGTAAAGCCAGACGAACTAAGTTAGCGATCGCAATTCCATTGGCTGACGGTGTAGCATTATCAGCATAACTACGTTCCCGCACAATTAAATCTTGACTGGCATCACTGGCGGTATTGTAGTAACCACCTAATTCTACACTCCAAAGATACTCATTAAATTCGGTTTGTAGTGCGATCGCCTTTTCTAACCAGTATTCTTCCTCCGGGATACAAGCCTGTAAATCCAACAGTGCTTTAATAAAAAAGGCGTAATCTTCAGACTGGGCTAAAACATGCGGTTTTCCCTGATAGTTGAGCCTGTGGAAACGTCCATCCACAAACTGATGTTCTAAAATAAACTTGGCTGCACCGGCGGCAATTTCCGCATATAACGGTTGTTGAAACACACCAGAGGCCCTAGCCAACCCAGAAATCATCAAGCTATTCCAAGCCACAATCATCTTCGTATCTGTCACCGAAGGAATACGCCCTGGCCAGTTAACAGTTTTTGCTTCTTGATTGTTGCTAGCTGGGGGAAAAGTCTTCAGTGACTCTGGCTTTTCACCATAACGAGCCGCAAATAACTTGCCCAATGCAGTTTCCACGTTGGGACTTAGTTCTCCCGGATGGCGACGTTGTAAAACATTCTTACCTTCAAAGTTACCCTGAGGAGTTACCGTAAACTGTTGCTGTAATTCCGTCAGTTCCTCTGACGTTAACAGTTGTTCTAATTCGCTGTAACTCCAGACATAAAATGCGCCTTCTTCCGGTTCCACATCTGTAGAGTTAGCGAAACTATCAGCATCTTGCGCTGCATAAAAATAACCTTCTGGGGCAGTCATTTCTCGTTGTAGCCATTCCACAGTACCCGCTACCGCCCTGGCAAATGCTGGTTCTTGTACTTGATTACTCCACAAATTCGCTAGATACTCGACAATCTGACCATTGTCATAAAGCATCTTTTCAAAATGAGGCACTGTCCAAGTGGGATCAACAGTATAGCGGTGAAAACCACCACCCACGTGATCATAAATACCGCCCAAAGCTAAATCTAGTCCCCGTTGAGTGCAAATTTGCTTGCCATCATAACGAGACGGAAACATAAAACGAGTTCCCCGCAATGCCAATTCTGTATAGGGAATCATGGGAAAACTATTACCAGATTGATTGGGCGTAATTATACCCGTGCTAGTTTCCCAACCTTGCTGGAGTAATTCATGTTCTTGAACTTCTGGCGCCGCACCATTTTGCAACACCGCAGAGGTGAGGAGCGATTCAATAATTACGGCTTTGCGCTGGCTTAAATCTGCTTTTTCTGTATCGTAGTAGCGGCGCAGGGCTTGCAAGACTTGTAAAAAGCCAGGACGACCATAGCGGGCTTCTAAAGGAAAGTAAGTTCCAGCGTAAAACGGTACTAAATCATCTGGAGATAAAAAGGCATTTAAGGGCCAACCTCCTTGACCACTCATCATCTGCAAAGCCTGCATATAGATGCTGTCAAGGTCAGGTCTTTCTTCTCTATCTACTTTAATCGGCAGGAAATTGGCGTTCATATACTCAGCTATTGCTGAATCAGAAAAAGCCTCACCTTCCATGACAGTACACCAGTGGCAACTGGAATAACCAATAGAAAGAAAGATAGGTTTATTTTGTCCCCTAGCAGTTGCAAGAGCTTCATCACACCAAGGCCACCAATCAATGGGGTTTTCGGCGTGCTTGCGAAGATAGAGACTCTGAGCTTCGGCAAGGCGATTAGTCATAATTCTGATACAGATAGTTGCCTTCTTTGCTCAGTCTAGCCTTTTCCTTCAAGTCTTAGGCGCGACCCACCTCTACAAACATCAGAAAATTGACCAGTGACTTAGATATTAGGGTATCAAAGTATTCATTGGTCAACCTACGTATGAACTAGTTAACGACTACTTAAAAGGACTTAACAGCAAACTGACAAGTGTTGCTGGCGTGTCTGGTGTCGATGATGTGGCCCTCATCTGCATTCTAGTATGGGGGCTAAGTCCTGCTATCAGGTGCAGCAAAAAGGTAATGATGGCGGCTTGCACAAGTTTTTGTAACATGGCAGTTCTCCTTCTGTGAGTAGCATTTCAAGTAGGATGAATCACTGTAAATACACGCCGTACTATTGGTTTACCGGAATTGATAAAATGCACCGGATAATTGCTCAACAATAAACTAAAAAAATATTTAAATATTTACCAATAGTTGACAGTAATTTACTAAAAAAACCTTTTTTCCCGTGGTCTGCTCACTACGCTACCAAAATCAAAAATCATCCAAATTATTTAATAAATCTAATTCCAGAAATTGGTGAACCGTAACGGAGGCATACCCCCAGGGTTAATAGTGAACATCACTAGAGATTTTAAATTTTTCCTCCTTAACCGCGTGGACATATATATTTAGACGTTACTCTCTATAAAAAGTGCCTAGAGGCGTTTTTTACATCTGCCAATTAGATGATAGATTTAATGACTTTTGGGTGAGGACAGCAATCAGCCGCTGACATAGATAAGATAGATGTAAATAAAATAGCTATAAGCACGCTGCATGATTCCTATCGTTGTTGAACAATCGGGTCGAGGCGAACGCGCCTTTGATATTTACTCACGACTGTTGCGTGAGCGCATTATCTTTTTAGGACAACAGGTCGATAGCAACCTGGCAAATTTGATTGTTGCCCAACTGCTGTTTTTAGATGCCGAAGACTCGGAAAAAGACATTTATATGTATATTAATTCTCCCGGTGGTTCGGTAATGGCTGGTATGGGCATTTTCGACACCATGAATCATATCCGTCCCGATGTCTGTACCATTTGTACTGGACTAGCAGCCAGTATGGGCGCTTTCCTCCTCAGTGCCGGTGCTAAGGGTAAACGGATGAGTCTACCCCATTCTCGGATTATGATTCATCAACCTCTAGGTGGCGCTCAAGGACAAGCGACTGATATTGAAATTCAGGCGCGGGAAATTTTGTACCACAAGCGGCGACTAAATGAATATTTAGCCGAACATACTGGTCAACCAATTGAGCGCATTACTGAAGATACCGAACGCGACTTCTTTATGTCACCAGAAGAAGCCCAGGAATATGGCTTGATTGACCAAGTAATTGACCGTCACGCTGCTGGTAGTCGTCCGGCTGCGGTTCTCAATCAGTAGTTTTAGGGGAGAGTAGGGAGTGGGGAGTAGGCTTCGCCGTGAGCGTCAGCCGTTAGCGTAGCTTCCCGAAGGTTACGGGAGTAGGGAAAAAAGTAGGGGTAGGGGTGCAGGGGAGAAGATTTGAGGCTTCTACCACAATTACCCCCCCAGTCCCAATCCCCAGTCCCATCTCAAAACCCCGCTACTGGGTCTGGCTGAGATTCCAGATATTTGAGAAACCCATATAATTCTTCCTCGGTTAGCAAAGTGCGTCCTCGCTTACCGTAGGTTTTAATCAAATGCTCTCGTCCTTGTTCTGCTGTCCAGCCTAAGCGCTGAAGTTCCACATCGGTTTTGGCAATGACATCAGATAAATCTACTGGTTCGCTTTTCTTCTTTTTCTTTCCTCCCCCGGTGTGGGTGGCCACATTGTCTGGTGGGGTATAACTGCGGGGTGTAAATGGTGTGACGTTGCTGGTAAAACTTTCTGACAAGTTTGTTTTTTCCGGTGGGTTATCAGCCATCATTTCCCAGGTTTCTACTGGGGTGTCAAATTCTGATTCCCGGTTGTCAGTTATGGGCAAGTCTGAATTTATATCCTGCTTGTAAGTGTCACTGATGACTGTTTCTGGTTTAATGTTCTGTTCATTGACAGGCGGTAAAGATATTTCTTTGCTACTGGACTTAGACCAGGGACTACTACCAAAGTCTTCATCAATGACCGGGGAATAGGTCGGCTCATTTAATCCCACCTTTGTGGTTGGCGAGGGAGGATTTAACTGTACTGGTGATGTTGATTTTCTGGCAAATGCTACCGACTTTTCTGGAGAATTACTGATTCCTAAAACCATCAATGCTCGATTTCTGGCTTGGTCTTCTGCTGCTTCTACGGTTTCAGCCCCAGCCATACCAGTAGCACGGGTTACGTTTTCAATTTGGACACTGACCCGGACAATATATTTTCCTTGAAAAATTTGGACTAATTCCGAAATAATATTGCCGTTGGGATATAAGCTCTGGAATTGAGCCAACATAATACTGCCACCAATTTAAACTCTGTTCTGTACTAAACAGTAGACTACTTTTTCCTGTGTCTCTCACAAAAAAAACAGAAGTTTCTTTCTGACTTAGCCCTAACAACTCAGGACTCAGCACTCAACTGTGTCCCGATTGTAGCAGTAGGCGTTGGTTGCTCCAATTTTTATTTTAATGATAACTAACTCTAGGTGGTTACCCCTTAAATGCTATACTAATTACCCAATTCTATATCCGGAACTATTTCCTGGAAGTACGCTCTAAATCTACAATAATGGAGATAAGGTTCATCCTCACTGCTTGCTAAACTGCTTACTCGATTGTTACCGATTCTACATGTGGGAAAATCGGGTTTATGAGCAGTTTGTCCTTATGATAAATCAGAGTCTCATGGCGTGAAATTACCTTCAAGCTCAACAATCCAACATTTATAGTTTACCCTGATAGCGCTTTTGGGCCGTGTGGAGAGTTATCCCAACCCAGCCTATCAAAAACCCTGAGCGCAATTACCTAGTAGGGCATATGCCATCAGGCGTACTGTATTAAGTTTGGGTTACTTTAAGGCAATTAAACTCAGGTAAACTCTGAAATTACTTTGCAGTGAGAAGTTCGTAGATGCAAAGCGGCTTTCTGTAAAGGTGTGTCGGCTTCCTTACCTGAAACATGAACCCTGCCTTAAGGCAATTCGTTTCCGGCTAGTGCAGTTGGGTAGAAGTAACCGACCATCTGATGACAAGTCGAAAGCTACAGACAAACAAGTCTTTTGACTTTTAAGGTAGCAGCACTAGTTTCTGTAAGCCTTGAGGGTATACAGGAAAGAACCAGATTAAATGAAAAATGATGTTTTGACCAAAGGTCGGTTCACTGCATGGAATTTTCTATCGCTACACTCCTTGCCAATTTCACTGATGATAAATTGGTCGCTCGTAAAGTTTTGGAAAAGAAACTAGGTTGCGAGGATGAAAATAGTTTACAAAAACTTCACATTGCTCTGGAAGTACTGGAAAAAATCGGGATTTTGGTGAAAGAACGCGGCAAATATCGCCGGGTGACAGAAGAGGGAATGATCGAAGCAAAACTCCGTTGTTCTAGTAAGGGCTTTTGCTTTGCCATTCAAGATGTAGAAGGGTCCGAGGATATTTATATCCGCGAAAGTCATTTAAGTAATGCTTGGAATGGCGATCGCGTTTTGGTAAGAGTTCTCAAGGAAGGAAGTCGTCGCCGTTCTCCCGAAGGTGAAGTCAAGCTGATTCTCGAGCGTTCTAACCACACTTTATTAGCACGAATTAAGCCGGTAGACACTGGATTCCGGGCTGTACCTTTAGATGATCGACTGCTGTTTGAATTGAAATTGCAAACAAACGGCATGAAATTAGAAGAAGCAATTGATCATTTGGCCCATGTGGAAGTGTTGCGTTATCCCTTAGCACAATATCCTCCCTTGGGTCGAGTGGTGCAAATTTTGGGTAGCGATGCCGAGGCAGCGGCTGATATAGATTTGGTAACTTGTAAGCATGACCTCTCCCGTAATTTTCCCGAAACGGTTTTAGATGCAGCCGCCAAGTTACCTAAAAGACTGTTAAAAGCAGATCTAAAAAACAAACTGGATTTACGCAATTTATTTACCTTCACCATCGCAGGTGTAAATGGTGACAGCAAGGTAGTAGAAAATGCTTTGAGTTTAGAAAAAACAGAAGAAGGTGATTGGCTTTTAGGCTTTCATATTGCTGATGTTTCCCATTATGTCCAACCGGATGAAGCTCTAGATAGAGAATCAGTGAAGCGGGGAAGGTCGGTATATTTGGGAGACTTAGTACTACCAATGTTACCAGAAGCAGTGGCAGAACGTTGTTCATTTGTCCCTGGAAGCGATCGCCTGTCTCTGTCGTTTTTGATTGCCATTGAGCCAGAGACGGGAGAAATCTCGGATTGGCAAATTCAACCCAGCGTGATTAACGTAGACGCCACTCTCAGTCGCCAACAAGCAGAAGCCATACTCACAGGTGAATCTCAAGATGCATCGCCCAAAATAGTAGAAATGTTGCAAGACTTAGAAACCTTGCGAAAAGCAATCAAACAACTACGGTTAAATCGGGGTAGCTTGCAGTTAAATTTACCACCCAATCAAAACCCCTACAACGATGAAGGGATTTTAGGGGCAGTATTAGTTAGTGAGTTACCTGTGCGATCGCTCTTGACTGAATTGGTGCTACTAGTTAACGAATTAATGGCAAAACATCTCAGTGCATTAGGCATACCTGGTATATGGCGAACCCAAGGGACACCCGATGCCGAAGATGTCCAAGAAATGCTGAAATTGGCCATTAATTTAGGGGTAGAACTGGCACTAGAAGCAGATGTAGAACTGCAACCCTTAGATTATCAACACTTGATTAGAGCTTTTGCCGAATCTCCATCGGAGCAAGTTCTGACTTATTTGTTACAAGACACACTGAAGCCAGCTACCTATAGCACCACTAAAAGCTCACACTTTGGATTGGCACTACAGCAATATACTCACTGTAGTTCTCCCTTACGAAGATACCCAGATTTACTGATGCAGAGAGTATATTATAGGCTCATAGAACACGGTCGCGATCGCCGCAACACCCGCGTGAAAGACCGTGTTAACCTGCGTCACTCTTCCTCCCATGACGAAATCAACTGGAACGTTCTGCCGCCAGAGTTGCAACAAGAACTCCAAAGTGATTTAAATCGGGTGATCATTCAAATCAACGACCGCGAAAAAGAAGTCCAAGAAGCCGAAGCTGACTTAGCGGGACTGCAAAAAGCCCAACTCATGAAACAGCGCATCGGTCAAGTCTTCCAAGGCGTGATTACTGGTGTGCAATCATACGGCTTCTTCGTGGAAATTGAAGTTCCCGCAGCAGAATCCCTGCCTGGTGAAGACAAGAGCGCACCTTTACGAGTAGAAGGACTAGTACATGTCAGTTCCCTCAAAGACGATTGGTACGAATACCGTGCTAGACAACAAGCATTATTTGGCCGAAAAAATCGGGCTTCTTATAGACTAGGCGATCGCGTAGCCGTACAAGTTAAAAGTGTCGATTACTATCGTCAGCAAATTGACTTAGTAACCGTCAGCAGCGATGCCATAAAAGGATTAGGAGTTAATGATGCCAACGGTGATGGCTCAGATATCTACTTACCCAGTGATTTAGATGCTTATGCTGAGGATGAATAAATTGCCGGGGGAATAGTCATTGCTCATGACTCCCGATTCGCCCAACTCCCCACCTCCCCAACTCCCCACCTTCTCAAAATAACCACGTGTCAAATCACTCCAAACCCCTTATCTTAGGCGTATCAGGTGCATCTGGTCTCATCTACGCTGTGCGCGCTCTCAAATACTTGCTCACAGCAGACTATGAGATTGAGCTTGTGGCCTCTAAATCAACTTACATGGTCTGGCAAGCAGAACAGGAAATTAGAATGCCAGCAGACCCAACCGGACAAGAGCAATTCTGGCGAGAACAAGCGGGAGTTGCTCTTGGGGGTAAACTCAGATGCCATCCTTGGGGTGATGTGGGAGCCGGGATCGCTAGTGGATCTTTTCGTACCTTGGGGATGATCATCATGCCATGCAGCATGAGTACAGTAGCAAAGCTGGCAGTTGGCTTGAGTTCTGACTTACTAGAGCGAGCCGCAGATGTGCAAATTAAAGAAGGACGTAAGCTGGTTATCGTTCCTCGGGAAACTCCTTTTAGTTTGATTCACCTGCGGAATTTAACAACATTGGCAGAGGCTGGAGTTAGAGTGGTCCCGGCCATTCCTGCTTGGTATCACAATCCTCAAACCATTGAAGACTTAGTTGATTTTGTAGTTGCTCGTGCTTTAGATCAACTTGATGTTGACTGTATTCCTATTCAGCGGTGGCAAGGATAAGCAAGTTATCGTTAAAAGGTAAAAGTGTAAAAGTGGAATTGTGGGTAGTTTTTCTCCCCTGCCCCCTGCCCCCCTGCTCCCTGCTCCCTGCCCCCTGCCCCCTGCTTTTTCTACCTTTCGCCTTTTCTATGGCTGTAATTCGTTTAATTTTATTAGTAGCCGTACTAGGAGTCCTAACACTGTTGTTAGTACAAAATTGGTCGCCTGTCTTATCGTTAGTGTTTTTGGGTGTACGAACTCAACCCTTACCACTGGCAATGTGGGTGTTGTTTAGTACTTTAGCTGGCGCTTTGACATCCTTGTTGATCTCAGCTTTGTTTAAATTATCAAATTATTTTGGCAGACAACAACGCCAAACCCCTTTTAAATCAACAGCTAAGGCACCTCGAAGAACAGCGATTCCGAGAGAAGAACCTACGCCTCCGCCTTATAGAGCTTCATCCACCGCTAATAAAACAGAGCCTGTTACCACTAACGCCTTTGATGATTGGGAAACAAATGATGGTGACAACGATGATTGGGACTTCGATGAGAAGCAAAGAGAAGCGCCTACTCCTAGTTCTCAAACTCCACCAGTTAGAGAACCCCAAACTTACGAACGCCAACAAGAACCAATTAGCAGTTCTCAGTCTGGTTCAGTTTACTCCTACAATTATCGCGAGCCAAAAAATACTGCTGTAGGAAAAACAGAATCCGTTTACGATGCCGATTACCGGGTAATCATCCCTCCCTATCAACCACCAACTACTAATCAAGTTGATGATGATGACGACGACTGGGAGTTTTTTGAGGACGATGATGTTGAGGATGACGACAATAACACCCGTAAATGAGAGCTATGAAAACAAAGATGGCGACGGATGAATGGAAAGACCCCAGATGCACAAAGAAAGGGATTCCCACTCCAAAATTGACAATAAATATGAACTTTGAGCTTTCAAAGACTAAATACTACACTTTTCACGAGACTCCTGCTTGACCCTACCGTTCATGGCAGCATCTTGCAAAGCCATAAAAGCATTAAAATCTTCCAAATCATACCGAGTAGTTAACAAATGCCGTAGTTGATTTTCTGCTTCAACAGTCAAATAGCCAGTTACTAAAGCCTGTTGTACTACGTCACGAATTCGAGTCATGGTTGATGCCTCTTACATACCACATTTATTCATTTGGTCTTACTCCGGTGGGATATGCAGTAGTTTTTGTGCTTCAGCCTTCAAGTTAATTAATCTTGTTTGGTAAATTTAAAAAATTAAGTCGCATTTTACACATCTATTTGTCAAGATTTTTGATTGAAGCTTGCTATAACTACGTTTTAGAAATTTACTACTGTGCTGTTAAAACACAGCTTTATGTAAAACTAAAATTTACCCAACCGAGAGAAAACACTGTTATTTTGTAATGACATAATTTCTTCACTTAAAGTTTCAAAGAAGCTATATAAATTTTTCATCAAGTGTAGGAGGATATAAATAGCAATTGTCAAGTCACCTAAAGAAAGATATTAAATTTATGGTCGGCAAATCTTCAGGAAATTTAGTAATTTTGTTAAATTCAATACACTAAAAAACTGTAATTACTGCATCTGCTGAAAATCAAAAAAATATTTATTCAGTTTAAAAATAATGAATGATGAAAAATAACATACGTATATACGTATATTTGATAACTATAAAGGCGTTAGGATAAGAATCTAGACAATTAATAATGGAGTAAAGAGACGGTGAGCAGCTTATTGCAAGGAGTCAACCTGTACTTAGTTGGCATGATGGGCGCTGGTAAAACTACCGTAGGGAAATTATTGGCGCAGCATCTAGGTTATGGGTTTGTAGATACTGATGATGTGATTGCCCAAGCAGCAGGAAGATCCATCACTCAACTCTTTGCCGAAGAAGGAGAAGCCGCATTTCGCCAATTGGAAAGTGATGTGTTAGCTCAAGTGTGCGCTTATACCAAGTTGACCATAGCCACTGGTGGGGGCATAGTGTTGCAGCAAAAAAACTGGAGTTTTCTACATCATGGTTTAGTCGTGTGGCTAGATGTACCAGTTGAGTTACTCTACAACCGCTTGGCTGAAGATAACACAAGACCACTATTGCAAGACGCTGACCCCAAAGGTAAACTGCGATCGCTCCTCGAACAACGCACACCACTTTATTCTCAAGCTGATCTCAAAATCACTGTGACTGAGGGAGAAACGTCAGAACGAATTGCCCAAAGAGTGATAGAGACGATTCCCAGTGTGCTGAAATCTCAAGTTGCTCATTAAGTTAAAACCAGCTTTTGTAGTCTGCGATCGCCCAGGAGGTTTTATGCCAGAAACTACTTCTAATTTGAGGTTAAAAAACCTTTATGAAAGTGATGAGCATCTCTGGTTAGAGGAAACAATCAAGTTATTAAAAACTCACCAACTAGAAGAATTAGATTTAGAAAATTTAATTGAGGAACTAGAAAATTTGGGTCGTCGAGACAAAGCTAAGGTAGCTAGTTTATTAGATCAAGTTATTAGACATCTGTTATTGTTGCAATATTGGCAAGCTGAATCTCAATTTAATTCTGCACATTGGAAAGCAGAAATTAGAAGTTTTAGGAATCAGTTAAAACGGCATTTGACCAAAAATTTACATCAATATTTAGAAACTGAACTAGCATCTATTTATGATGATGCTTTAGGCTATGTAATTGATAAAACAGAAGGTAAAATAGATAATTTACCTCAGTCTTGCACTTATACATTAGAACAGTTACTTGATATTAATTACCTACCTGAAAATCTGTAGAAACAGGGAGCATCTAAATGTGCAAAAAGCCTACAGGCTGTAGCCTGGAGCTATAAGAACAAAGCCCACCTCTGTGGGTTGCTTGCTTCTTAGCCCCCTTAAGGGACTGACAAATAAAAAAATGTTCCATCGCTTTTGAAGCAGGGGGAGCAGGGGGAGCGGGGGAGGCAGGGGGAGAAAGAATCTGCTTATCGTCTTCGTTATCAAATCAAAATTGGAATAATTTAATTTCTGGAAGTCCCTAAAAGATTGTTACAGGTGACAAATTCTTTTACACTGACTGGATATGTTTTAACTTTTAACAGCCCTTCGTGATGGTTAACGATTCTGAATACATCAGGCAAACTGAAGCCACTCGTGTACGTGTACTCAGCGAAGCACTACCTTACATCCAACAATTTGCCGGACGCACTGTTGTTGTGAAGTATGGCGGTGCGGCAATGAAAGATAGCACCCTTAAAGATAAGGTTATCCGCGATATCGTATTTTTATCTTGCGTTGGCTTGCGTCCCATTGTTGTACATGGCGGCGGCCCAGAAATTAATAGTTGGTTAAATAAACTAGGCATCGAAGCACAATTTAAAAATGGTCTGCGTGTCACCGATGCCCCCACAATGGATGTTGTGGAAATGGTGTTAGTTGGTCGAGTCAATAAAGAAATTGTTTCCCTAATTAGCCGCGCTGGAGGCTTGGCTGTGGGACTGTGTGGTAAAGATGGCGACCTGATTACAGCCCGTCCTCAAGACCAAGAAGGCATCGGTTTTGTGGGGGAAGTTAGTAATATCAACATCAAAATTTTGGAAACACTGTCTAGCAATGGCTATATTCCTGTAGTTTCCAGCGTCGCTACAGACGAAAAGGGTCAAGCCTACAATATTAATGCTGATACCGTAGCTGGGGAAATTGCCGCCGCCTTGGGTGCAGAAAAGCTAATTTTATTGACAGACACACCTGGCATTTTAAAAGATTACACAGACCCTTCTAGCTTGATTCCTAAAGTAGATATTCGCGAAGCCCGCGAACTGATTGCCAATGGTGTAGTTAGCGGAGGGATGATCCCCAAAGTCAATTGTTGTGTGCGATCGCTTGCTCAAGGTGTCAGTGCCGCACACATCATCGATGGTCGCATTCCTCACGCCCTACTACTAGAAATTTTTACTGATGGTGGTATCGGTAGTATGATTCTCGGTTCCCCATTCACACCAAAACGCGATTAGATGGGGGAGTTTGGGGCTAACTTTTCAGGGTATCTGGAAAACCTCTCTCTAAATCTCTCTCCTGCGAGGAGAGAGACTTTGATTTTTTGATTTAGATGACGTGATTGGATTATCCCCTTGTCCCCTTGTCCCTAATTACCACCTCCGCCGATGACCCTCATGTTTGATAAACACCCGCGATCGCCCTCTCAATGGTGTGTGTTGTCGGGAGTTATTGATAATCACCGGATTAACTAAAGTTGAGTCACGAATTACGGGATTAATCAAAATGGGATTAGTTCGCTGATAATTATGTCCCCAATTTGGCCTGACTGTAGAACGACTTGGCATTAATCCTGTGGATGGGTTTACAGGCATGGGGGTAGAAATGGGACTACCATAAATGAAAGAACCCACAGCGGGTTGTTGACTTGATATCCCACCGTAATTAATAATTACCTGTTGGGCTGATGCTGGGGCAATTGTCGCGCTGATCACAGAGAAAATTATTCCTATCCCCAGCCAATTCAGTGGTGAATGTTTAATTTTTAGCATCTTTTATTACCTACATTTTATAATCTGAAATTTTATGAAGAAAATAGCCACAGCTACTTAGTTAAAATTTTAAAAGTTTATTGAGTTGAATTTTGTCAGCTTTCAAAAAGATTTCCCAAAGATTGCTGACAATCACAAAAGTAATGCAGTGCTGATTGGTGTACAGAACGTGAGTACAGAAAGTTTAGAAATTGCTAAAAGTCGTTATCAGACTGGAAAACTTGCCTTTGAAAATGGGCAATATCGAGAAGCTGTAGAAAACCTAGAAAAAGCCAGCGCCCTATTATTTCGTAATTCTCGTCTTGGGGGTGAGGTAGAAATTTGGTTAGTTACAGCTTATGACGCAGCCGGACGCACTGATGAGGCGATCGCCCTTTGCCAAGCCCTCCAACGTCATCCCTTCCCAGAGACTAGCAAACAGGCAAAGCAGTTACTCTATATTTTAAAGGCGCCAAAACTCCAACGCCCCAGCGAATGGATGACCGAAATCCCCGATTTAGGGACAATATCAGATAACGATACCAAAATTCGGGCAGCAGCCAAACCTGGAAAATCCTCTCGTCCAGCCCCTACTGAACCAGAAATTGTTGACCTCGTCCAAGTGAATACGAAAGATAATCGCTTTATTTGGGTGGCACTAATTGTTATTGTGTTAACACTCTCTTACTTGGCTTGGATGAGTTTTTATTAATAGGAAACTAAATACAGAGGTGCTTCAAATGTATGTGGACTTTTCCAACCAGATTCTAGTCAAGATTAATTAAAAATATTTGACTTTTTGGGAGATATATAGTGATGAATTATTCTCTTTTCAGAAAGATGTTCATGTGGTTCATCAGAACATTTAGTTTTGTGTTGCTAAAAATGGCTTTATTCATCAAGCTAATGGGACAGAATCTCATGAATCGCATTTTTCCTCTCAAAAATCCTATTCTGTGGCTGGTAGTATTAACTTCTTTGCTGCTAACTGGTTGTGTTCATTATGATGCCGGGGTAAATTTTCAGAATGCCAATCGTGGCGAACTAGTACAGCATATTAAATTGGGAGAAAGACTCACCAGTTTCAGTGGTGCTTATGTTTATGAATGGTTAAATAGCATAGAACGTCGCGCCCGTCAATTAGAAGGGAGCGCAAAAAGGGTTTCTAAAGAAGAAGTGATTGTGACAATTCCCTTCAGTAATGGACAGGAATTACAAGAGAAATTTAACGAATTTTTTAATTCCTCTGCCAATGAAAAAGCTGAAGATAGTCAGAGTGAATCTGAATCTGAATTACCGAAAATTGAATCTAACTTACTTTTATTTCAGAACAACTTTTTGCTGTTAGTGAGAAATCGCTTAATTTATGATTTAGACTTGCGATCGCTCTCCTTAATTGCCAGCAAAGGTAACGTCCTAGCCGACACAGGCGCAATTCTCGATTTGCAATTTGCCTTAAAAACCCCTTGGGGAGCCAGAAATGTGCAAAAAACTGAAACTGCTATCGAGCCACAAAAGCAAGTTAAACAACTGGTATGGCAACTCAAGCCTGGCGAACTCAACCATATAGAAGTAGTTTTCTGGCTACCCAGTCCCTTAGGTATTGGTAGTTTGTTAATTATCCTGTTTGTTTGGGGCGGAATTTACCTGAGATACAATTTCATGCCAGATCCCAGGGTTCAATTTTCACCCAAGGTAACAGCTACAGAGTAGGAGAGGCTCGAAGCTAGGAATCTTTTCTAGTCCCCACTCCTCACTCCCCACCTGACAAGTGTAGGTTTTTAATTTAGGTGTGAGTTGACACTCTCAAACACAATTTTAAACTGTGTGAAAACACCAAATTTCGTTCTTGAGTGGGAAACCAGAGGGGAAAGATGAGTTTTCAATCAACGAAAACACCCCATTTCAGATGCATTCGTGAAAAACCTACACCTGTCAGC
>JAKOMP010000086.1 GCA_022241785.1 Cyanocohniella sp. LLY
CACCTGTTGCATTGACTGCACCTGCAATCAACGGCTAATCTTCAAAGCTTAGTTGCATAAGAAACGCCTCCTGGAAACGGGGGGCGTTTTTTTATGTATCTTTGTGAAGATAATTTAATTCGTCGAACTCAGGTAGAGTTAATATCAATTTCTCATCGCTAGTCCCCCAGCAACTTTTCTTAATATAAATTTTGAAACAATAAATTGAAAAATACCCAGATATTATGTACACCTGATATTAAGAGCCGGAATAAGTTCCCTTTGTTCACACCATCTCCCTGGGGAAATTGATGAGTAGCATTTGGGGTGTGAGGTAAATAAAGTTCCGGTGATTAGGGAGAAGGTCTTTGGCAAATGTAAGTAAAAACGGGAAAGTTCTCAATTTTGATCAGTTGAGAAACTTTCCTGTCAGCATTTAACAAATAATATAGCCATGTCCACAACTCTAAGAAGAACCGAAGGCGGAAACCTGTGGGAACGGTTTTGTCAATGGATTACTAGCACCGAAAATCGCATTTATATCGGCTGGTTCGGCGTAATCATGATTCCTACTCTGTTGACCGCTACTATCTGTTTCATTATTGCCTTTATTGCTGCACCTCCCGTCGATATTGACGGCATTAGGGAACCAGTTTCAGGTTCTCTGTTATATGGCAACAATATCATTACTGGTGCTGTGGTACCGACATCCAACGCCATTGGTTTACACTTCTACCCCATGTGGGAAGCTGCTTCTATAGATGAATGGCTTTACAATGGCGGACCTTATCAGCTAATTATTTTACATTTTCTCATTGGTATTTTTTGCTGGTTGGGTCGGCAATGGGAGTTAAGCTATCGTCTGGGAATGCGTCCCTGGATTTGTGTGGCGTATTCTGCACCTGTAGCGGCTGCAACTTCTGTGTTCTTAATTTATCCCATTGGTCAAGGTAGCTTTTCTGATGGAATGCCTTTAGGCATTAGTGGTACCTTTAATTTCATGTTCGTGTTCCAAGCCGAGCATAATATTCTCATGCACCCCTTCCACATGCTGGGTGTAATTGGGGTGTTTGGTGGCTCGCTGTTTTGTGCGATGCACGGTTCTTTGGTAACTTCTTCTCTAGTCAGAGAGACTACTGAAACTGAATCACAAAACTACGGTTACAAGTTCGGGCAAGAACAAGAAACTTATAGTATCGTAGCCGCTCACGGTTATTTTGGTCGCTTAATTTGGCAATATGCCAGCTTTAATAATTCACGTTCTTTGCATTTTTTCTTAGCTGCTTGGCCTGTAGTGGGTATCTGGTTTACAGCTTTAGGTATTAGCACAATGGCGTTTAATTTGAATGGATTTAATTTCAACCATTCAGTTCTTGATTCTCACGGTCGTGTAATTAATACATGGGCCGATGTGCTAAACCGTTCCAATCTGGGTATAGAAGTGATGCATGAGCGTAATGCTCATAATTTCCCGCTAGATTTGGCTAGCGGTGAGACTATTCCCGTGGCTTTGATTGCACCTGCAATGAATGGTTAACTTTCCAGCTTTGTTTTAACTGGTAGTGGAACAACACAGCTAAAATAATGTATTAAATGTAGGTTGGGGAGCCACTCACGTGGGCGGGTTTCCCGACTTGAGTGAAGTGGCGTTTGACGTAGGAAACCCAACATCATTGGCAGCGTTGGGTTGCGCTGTGCTTAACCCAACCTACAATTTTTTTGCACTTTTAGAATCAAACCAATGCTTTAAGTAATGCCTGGAGCTTAAGTTGCACTTCGGCAAATTCTTTATCAGGATTAGAACCGGCAACGATACCTGCACCAGCATATAGTCTAGCGCGATCGCCATCTATTAATGCCGAACGAATACCAACTATAAACTCACAGTTACCGCTAGCATCTATCCAACCTAGAGGCGCAGCATATAAACCCCTCTCGAAGCTTTCATAACGACGAATTTCTGCACAGGCAAAATCTCTGGCTGCGCCAGCAACGGCTGGTGTGGGATGCAATTGGGAAACAATCTTTAATGGGTGTACATTCACCGGCACTATGGCACTGATTGGTGTCCATAAATGCTGGATGTTCGATAATTGTCTCAGGCGCGGTGCTAATACCTGGGGTAACAAACCTAGCTGGGATAGGCGTTGTGTAATGAAATCAATCACTAATGCATGTTCGTGTCTTTCTTTGACACTATTTAATAAGCGATTAGCATTAGCAGCATCTTCAACCGGTGTTTTACCTCTGGGTGCGGAACCAGCTAACGCATCTGTGATTAACTTTTGGTTATTAATACTAATTAATCTTTCTGGACTAGCTCCAATAAAATTTTGTCCTTTACCATTGCTAGTAGAAAAAATATAACAATTAGGATGCATTTGGCGGAGATTATCTAATGATTTAAATAAATTAAATTGACTAGATGAATTTACATCTAAAGCATTTGCTAGGACAATTTTATTTAAATGACTAGACTGAATTTTTTCTAAAATTGATACAACAGAACGTTTGAAATCTGTAG
This sequence comes from Cyanocohniella sp. LLY, assembly GCA_022241785.1. Taxonomy (GTDB): domain Bacteria; phylum Cyanobacteriota; class Cyanobacteriia; order Cyanobacteriales; family Nostocaceae; genus Cyanocohniella. Next base: position 2,504 of record JAKOMP010000086.1, read on the forward strand.
CATTAGTTACAGATTTTTTATTAAATTTTGACTGCAAAGAATCCAGATTAGTTGAGTAATATTCTAAAGATTGAATTAGTTCAATTTTGCTATGTAGATTTTGCAATATTTTTTCTACATTCACATTGGCATTGATCAAGATATTCTTGATTAATACGCAGCGCTGATTTTTGACAGTGATTTGCCAACGAGGGAGAAAAATGGTGGCACAGGGAAATGGGTAATCAGCTTGAGTATTTTGATCAAAAAAGCTGAAGTAACAAAAAAAGTGAGGTTTAGCAAAAGATTGATTAGTGCTACCAAAATTAATTATATTTTTTAGACAAGATTTGATAAAATATTCAGCTTGAGTAAAACGCTCTTTTCCATCAATTTCTAATTTTGCTACAGTATCAATGGCCGCGATCGCTTCCCCTTTGCCCTGGTTCTCAAAGTAAAAATTTATTTCATTTGCTTGCGTAAGTTTATCTAATACAACTAGGGGATCTACCCAGTCAATATCCAGCGAAATACTCACAATTTGCCGACAATTATTTTTGAGGCAATTTTCCTGAACGGTTAAGAGAAATTGATATAAATCTTTGTATTTGACAAAGAAGTTGCTGCGACATGGTGAAACTGTCATGGATCTAGCAATAGTAAACTTTTTTTAAGTTAACTTCCTAAGGTGTATTTAAACGTGGTCGTATTTCTACAGGTAACATATTCAGTCACCACTTCACCAGAGTATGGTTTGCTTTGTTTATGGTGTTCCCAGACGCTGATCAGGCATACTTAGTTTTGGGTTATATCCCGGTTACTGATGGGAGGTTCACCAGCCCGCACAACAGCACTGGTTCTCTATCATCTGTACTTTTTCACCTATGAGTAAGGTTTTGGTAATCTAATTAATTAAGACTGATGACTACAAAGCAGGTTTCACGTCCTCAGATTAAATTATGGATGGCGGCAATTAAACCGCCGATGTACAGCGTGGCAATAATGCCTATTTGGGTAGGAACAGCAATAGCGTTTGCGGAAACAAAGATTTTTAATGTAGGAATATTTTCTACTTTTTTTGGGGCGGCAATTTTAATTCTGGCTTGGGAAAATATCAGTAATGATGTTTTTGATTCCGAAACAGGAATTGATGCAAATAAACGCCATTCTTTAGTGAATTTAACTGGCAATAAGCTCTTAATATTTTGGTTAGGAAACTTGTGTTTAGTTTCCGGTTTGTTAGGGATACTAATGATTGCTGTGTGGCAAAAAGACCCGACTGTCATCGGCATAATTTTGTTGTGCTGTGCTTTGGGTTACACCTACCAAGGTCCTCCTTTTCGCTTAGGATACCAGGGTTTGGGCGAGATTATTTGTTTTTTTGCCTTTGGGCCTTTAGCAGTGGCAGCAGCATATTATAGTCAAACTCAAACTTGGTCAATGACCAGTTTAGCCGCCTCACTAATTGTGGGTATTGCCACTAGCTTAGTTTTGTTTTGTTCACACTTTCACCAAGTTAAAGATGACATAGCCGCAGGCAAGCGATCGCCTGTGGTGCGTCTTGGTACAGCCAAGGCTGCCCAACTCTTATATTGGTTTACGGGGAGTATTTATCCCCTGAGTTTAATATTTGTGCTGTGGGGAATATTCCCAAGTTGGACTTTGCTGAGTTGGCTGAGTTTACCTTATGCTTTCCAGTTATGCCTCCACGTCCAACAAAATCATCATTTACCAGAAAAAGTCAGTAATTGTAAATTTATTGCGGTTAATATGCATTTCTGGTGTTGCTTTCTCTTGGGTGTAGGATTCATGCTGGCAGGACGTTGATGGGGTATCTGTTTGATTTTCGTCCTTATCGGCGGCAATTTTTACAACCACTGGCTACCAGTCACGGAATATGGCATACCCGCGAGGGGATAATTATTCGTCTTGGTGATGCAACGGGTAACTACAGTTGGGGAGAAATTGCCCCCATCAGCTGGTTTGGTTCAGAAACCCTAAAACAAGCTTTAGATTTTTGCCGCCAATTACCAGGAGAAATTACACAAGAAATGATTTTCTCCATCCCAGATGATTTACCCGCCTGTCAATTTGGTTTTGAATCAGCATCCTCCCCCCCACTCCCAACTCCCAACTCCCAACTCCCCACCTCTGGTTTATTACCCACTGGAGAAGCAGCATTACATCAATGGAAAAGCCTATGGCAGCAGGGATATCGCACGTTTAAATGGAAGATTGGCGTGGATGCGATCGCCAGCGAATTGGCAATTTTTGACATACTGATTCACAGCTTACCTGCTACTAGCAAATTGCGATTAGATGCCAATGGTGGACTTAGCTATGCGGAGGCTAAACAATGGCTAGGGACTTGTGATAATTTCCCCGCAAAGATTGAATTTATGGAACAACCATTGCCTGTTGAACAACTTCACCAGATGTGGGAATTGAGTCAGTGTTTTCAGACTGTGATCGCCTTAGATGAATCTGTAGCTACACTCCAGAACTTGCAGGATTGCTGGCAACAAGGCTGGCGAGGTATTTTTGTCATCAAACCAGGGATAGCGGGTTCACCGTCTCGTCTGCGGCAGTTTTGTCAACAGCATAAAATTGATGCTGTATTTTCATCAGTCTTGGAAACGGCAATTGGCAGACAAGCCGCACTGCAACTAGCAGCAGAACTATCTCTACAAAATAGGGCTGTTGGTTTTGGCGTTAATCATTTATTTGCAAACGAAGAAGAAACCTGGCTGCAATGTTTATGGAAAGACCTATAGTTTATCTACAAAATCTAAATAAACAGGATTTTTTAATTGGTGACAACAATCATGAATTGCAGCGCATAGCCACTGAAAAATATTTAGAACTCAAGCAGATATTAGCTACTGGTAAAACTCCCAAAATTATTTTATCTCAACCTGAACCAGTACAGTTTATAGCAAGTTTCATCGCGGCTTGTGCAGCTAATTGTCATATTTTTCTCTGTAACCCCAACTGGGGAAAACAAGAATGGCAACAAGTTATAGATTTAGTTAAACCAGACATTATTTGGGGAAAAGTTGAACATTCCCCATCCCTCCCACTCCCGACTCCCGTACCCTTCGGGAAGCTACGCTCACGGCTACGCTCACGGCAAGCCGACTCCCATACCCTTCGAGAAGCTACGCTAACGGCTACGCTCACGGCAAGCCGACTCCCTTCTTCCCACACCCTGATCATGATTCCCACTGGAGGATCATCAGGACAAATTAAGTTTGCTATCCACACATGGGAAACTCTCACGGCATCTGTGAAAGGATTTACTGAATATTTTCAAATTCAGCAAGTAAATTCTTGTTGTGTGTTACCTCTATATCATGTCAGCGGTTTGATGCAATTTATGCGTTCATTGACCACAGGCGGCAAACTAGCGATCGCACCCTTCAAAGAATTAACATCTGGTCAAATATCTTCGATTAATCCGGCAGATTTTTTTATATCTTTAGTCCCTACCCAACTCCAAATATTCCTTGAAAATCCCCAATTAACCGCTTGGCTAGCCCAATTTAACACTGTACTTTTAGGAGGTGGGCCAGCTTGGCCAGAATTATTAGAACCAGCGAAATTTCACCGTATCCGATTAGCACCAACTTATGGCATGACAGAAACAGCCTCACAAATTGCTACCCTCAAACCTGATGATTTTCTCAATGGTATAACAAGCAGTGGTCAAATTCTCCCCCATGCCCAGGTAACAATTCGCAATCAAAATGGTGAAATTTTACAGCCCAATGAAATAGGAAATATCACCATTCAGGCTCAATCATTAGCCTTAGGTTACTATCCCCACACTTGGGAAAATCAAAATCATTTACAAATTGATGATTTAGGTTTTTTAGACACCCAAGGTTATTTAAATATTATTGGACGTAGCAGCGATAAAATTATTACAGGCGGAGAAAACATTTACCCATCCGAAATTGAATCAGCAATCCGCGCCACTCAAATGGTTAACGATGTGTGTATCATTGGCTTACCAGATAAACACTGGGGACAAGCAGTAACAGCAATTTATATTCCCAAAAACTCAAATATTTCCAGCTGCAAAATTCAAACTCACCTCACTCATCAACTCAGCAAATTCAAAATTCCCAAACACTGGATACCGCTACCCACCTTACCACGTAACGCCCAAGGAAAAATTAACCGCCAACAACTACAACAAATAGCCCTAAAATTTCTACAAAACCTCTCTTGATCTTCTCCTCTCTGCGCCCTCTGCGTCTCTGCGGTTTGTTTCCAACCACTGCATAATCTCACCAGATAAATCCTGCTTATTTCTACTACTCACATCAATACAAACATGACGAGTAATCGCCCTAGAAACTACCACCTCAGATACCATGATTTCGTAATTAATTTCAAATTTATTCACACTGATTTCTTGAGGAATTAAATTAATTTCTAACTTGTCCCCACAGAAAACAGGACGAAAAAAATCCACATTAGCGTGAACAATGGGAAAAGCTACAGATGGATTAGTAAAAAAATCTTTGAGATTAATATCCGATGCTGCTAGAGACGCTTCATAAGCTTCATGACAAATACTCAAAATATTAGCAAAATAAACCACTCCCGCAGCATCCGTATCTTGGAAGTAAACAGCACGGTGATAAGTAAAAGACATATTTCACATTTAAACCACAAATAGCAGACACTAAGCCCACTGTACCAACCAAATTTTACTTTAAAGGTTGATAGATATCTTCCGAACTAGGGTTGAGATAGGGACGCTGCAAATCAATGAAATGGTGAGCAAAGTGTTGATCAATAGTTCTCATGCGCTCCTCCATTGCATTCTTCCCTTTTTGCCAAGCCTCCAACAAAGCATTGGCGAGAATTTGGCACCGGTTCATCCCAAAACTTTCCTGGGCGGCGAATTTTTGGGTGGGTTCTTCCGCTAAACCTAATCCTGGGGCTAAAAACTTGGTAAATAAAGGTATTTCGGCTTGAAAATAAGACTGATTCTCTGTGTAAACAGCCTGAAGAATTTTGTGAATTGCTGGATAGTCTTGGCGTTCAAAGTATAATAACCCTGAATCATAGCGTCCATAGGCCACAGGATTGTAGAGAACTTGAAAAGTAAACGGAATATTAGCTGCATTTAACTGCTGCGTTAGTCCATCCATGCAGGCGATCGCACCAGATGAGGTGAAATTAAAATAAATTCTTCCTGTACCTAAATCCGCGTCGGGGTTACCCTGCTTTTCTTGTCCAATATTACTCACAGCTAAGTAACAGCCATTTTGCAGACGATTTTTAGGCATCCAAATTGCCACTGATTCGCCAGCTTTGGCAGATTTTTGGCTGGGTTGGAGATGACAATTTGGCTCAATATATAATGTCAAACCGCCTTTAGTCACTGCCATACTACCATCTGGTTCCAGACGCAATATCTGCCAACTAGGATCAAAATAACCTTTACCGTGATTGCTAGCTTGTAGTTGTTCGTAAAATTCCCAATCAACATCCAAAATAGAATTATTTTCTAAATCTTGGGGTGAAGAACAATTAGCCTTCTCGGTATTGACTGCCAAAATGCTTTGCAGGGAACCATTGTAATAGATCCCGTAGAGGAAATTTCGCAGTAGCAAGGTGAGATATTTATGCTGTAAAGCCGCCGAATTGTGCCGAAATCTGTCTGCTACTTTAGTGGGCAAAGCAAAAGGTTGATAATTGGGATGGTAAATACAAAAGTTGGCCTCGATTTGAATATTACTAGCAATATCGAGCAAAGAGGTTAGTAGGGGATTGGTAGAATAATTTAGCATTAATCGATTCAACAGTATAATTAAAATTTAGAAACCTATGGCTAACTTCTGATAATCAACAACCCCGCAAACGAGTTTTTTCGTAATAGAGACGAATTAATTGCGGTTCTTTTTCAGGCTGCGGCAGTTTATGGTCTTTTCCCAAAGGGTTGAGAATTTCTGACTCAGAAATCCCGAAGATACTCAGTACAGATTGTTCGGGTATAGTCAGGAGATTTTTAGCAACCTGGAGCTTACATATTTCCCCATTGCCAAAGAATTTACGATGATTAATTGTTGCTTGAATTTGATGAATTAATGCCAGTCCGGTAAACTGAATCACTCGCACTAAAAAATCACTGCGATACTCCAAAATCATGGGGAAAGCATTCACATAAGCCCGAATCAAAGCCAGTAAGGAAGGTTGCAGCACCTCTAACGGTGTCATTGCCAGATGCAGCGATTCTTCTAACTCTATGGAGGGATCTACTACCAGACTTGAAAGCCAAATTTCTAAATAACTGGCCAGGAGAGTTCCCAAATCAAACGCTGGATCGCCCCAAGCACAAGCTTCCCAATCAATCAGTCGCACCAAACAATTATCTAATTGCTGCCAACGAGAATGAATTAAGATGTTATCTAATTTCAAGTCGTTGTGAGTCAAGCAGCAAGGTTGCCATTCATAGGCCAAATCTGCGATCGCAGATTCCAAACTCTCATAACGTTGATACAGAACGTAGAATTTCAGCGCCTCGGTGGGAACTGTACCAAAAATCTCTGGGCTAATTGAATCTACCCCTTGGGCTGGGTTGTAAAAGCTATAGCGGAACTGTCCTTGGGGCGCAGTCGCCATAAAGTTACGATATTCTTGGTGTTGGAAAGTGGCACGATGTAGCCCCGCCAATGTGCTGCCAATAACAGTGGCAATCTCCGGCGGAAATTCATCGTTGTGGCGATAAACTCCACTTAAATCCAAATATTCACTTAAGTAGTTACGAACAAGGATGGAATTTTCCTCATCAAAATGTAGTATTAATGGTGCAATCGCCGAAATGTTACCTAGTACTGGAAACTGTTGCAGCAATTGTTGAAATAGCCACTCATTAAAAAATTCATGGGGAGTGCCATTATTCTCAATATTCAGTTTTTGTTTAACCAGCAGTTGGCGATTATCTGCCAACTTGACTAGTAAATTAAGATTATTTTGGCTACTTTCTAATAACTCATATTCGTTAGTAGCTGCATCCGTTGAGCTACACACACCCACCTCTTGCAGATACTGGATAACGTTATGAGAAGACAGTGGTAATAACATGTATTATGTCCTACTTCGTAAAATTGCTGAGAAAATCACCTGAAGTTTAAGATTGATTTAGCTTTAGCAGTTTCGGTAGACAGCAACAAGGGTGTGAATATCAATCGTGATTGCTCTAATATATTAAATCTCATTTGTTAACTAAAAACCTGCCAAAATGGCAAGATAAATTTGTTTTTTAAGTAAGGCTTTAATACTCAATACTAATAAATCTTTAATAACTTTTTTGAATTATATCCAGAGATTTACAATTTTATATTTCAAAAATGGCATACATTTATCTCCGTATTAGGGGATGATTGAAGAAAAATACTAATTATTTTATATCAAAATTTACAACTTTATTTTTACTGATAGGATGCTGCCAAATACAGCAATAAGTAATAATTGATCTCATTTTTGAGAGTGATTTTCCCTTCACCAAATGTATTGACAACCCATAGACTAAACTTTCTCATACTAAATTGCGTTCAAACATAATATTCCTACTCCCTATTCCCGTACCATTCGGGAAGCTACGCTAACGGCTGACGCTCACGGCGAAGCCTACTCCCCGCTTCCAGCCCAAGTTACTATCTTTGACTGCAACTCGGTATCAATTCACCAACACCGTAAAAATTACATACCACCCTATTTTATTTATCATTGCCAACCGAATAAAACCGGATCTTTTAGGCAGTAAATTAATGATGTTTTTATCAATACCTTCACCAAAATCACACACCTAAAAAGGGTGCGGCCATACAAACAAAGGCTATTCCCGCAGCTTGTAAGTATTGCATGGGAGCAAGTGCTCTGAGTAAAGATAGCCCCAAGCTCCTATCCTGTAGGCATTTTAGACAATTGGCGCAGGTATTGTTTTATAGAAGAAAATAACTAATAACCAAAACAGCCAGTAATTTATCGTACACTGACTTAGTTCATACTTTGTAATGTGACAAAACTAACTATCTGATAATATAAATGTACTATAAAAACTTAAACAAAACTGGATGAAGATAATTATTAACTGCCAGTAACTAGTTGATTTACCATAAACGTTAGTGCCAGTACACCGAGAATGGTCATCAATCCCGCAGGCATAAACTTGCGTGTTTTAGCCAACCTCAAGGCAAAGAAAAACACTAAACTAGCTGTAACTAAAACTGCTAGAATCAAAGCCCATGATTGACCTTGGATTTGCAAATAACCAGCCAAAACTAGTAATAAACCACTAATCACACCACTGAGGAGGGAAACTTGACTATTAGCCTGAATGTAACCAACAATGCCACCAGCAATCGCTAATATACCGTAGGCAAAAGCAGCAACTATACTTGAATTCATTGTTAAAACCTATGTAGATGTTGATTTTGCTGCCAGGGTCAGCAGACAATTTACCATAGCTGTTTAGCTACATCACCCAGTTGATTGATGGATAATCAAGCGATGCCCAGAGCCAGTATTTCATCCTATAGTCAAGGACAGATTCAATTCCTCCAGCGTCAAGCAGCATCACTTTTACTGTACCAATCCGTCCTCCAAAACGAAGTAGGGATAGCATTTATTGACCTGTTGCAAGCTATACGTTACACTGATGCCGATGCACGGGGCTGCCTCCAAGCTTATGGCAGTTATTTTTATGCCTTAGCTGCTAAAAATCAAACTTGGGAGGACTACCTAATTACTCAAATTCTCATATCCGAGAATCCTTTTACCAGGCTGGCTCAACAGCAAGAGTTTGAGAATTTACCCCCAGCATTAGTAGCCGCTGCCGAACATGATTTACAGGCGTTGCAGAGTCTTTATGAATGTAGCAGCGCCTATTTGAGCGAATGGGTGCAAACTGTAGCCCATTTACCCGTTTCCCCTGTCGTGTGGTACAAAAAACAAGACAGACTGGCGATGGAGAAACCATTAATAGAGTCTCTACCAAAGTTGGAACATTGGGCTGATGCTGTAGAAGATTTGGCAGATCATTATCGGCAATTTGGTACGGGTTTATTCGCAGAATATCATGCCTTGCGCTGGCAAGATGGGCAGTTTATAGGTATCAAGCATCCTGATCCAGTCAAGTTGAGTACTTTGGTGGGTTATGAGTCTCAGCAAGATATCTTGATTAAGAATACAGAGTTTTTATTATCAGGAGAGTTCGCACTGCACACATTACTTTATGGTAGTCGGGGGTCAGGAAAATCTTCTTTGGTAAAAGCTTTGTTAAACGAGTATGGCCATCGCCAGTTGCGGTTGCTGGAAGTGGCCAAGTCTGACTTGCAAGACTTACCAAAAATTGTGGAACATCTGCGAGGTTTGCCACAAAAATTTATTATCTTTGTCGATGACTTGTCCTTTGAAGAAGATGATGACGCGTTTAAAGCGCTTAAAGTAGTTTTAGAAGGCAATTTAACTGCTAGACCACAAAATGTAGTTGTCTATGCTACTTCCAATCGCCGCCATCTAATTCGAGAGTTTTTTGCAGATAGACCAACTCCCAAGGATAACGAAGAAATCCATGCCTGGGATACGATGCAAGAGAAACTATCGTTTAGCGATCGCTTTGGTCTTACCTTAACTTTTGAGGCAGCCGATCAGCAAACTTATTTAACCATTGTCCGACATTTAGTAGCACAAGCCGAAATTAATATTACCCAGGAAGATTTAGAATATCAAGCATTACAGTGGGCAACTCGCCACAATGGGCGTTCTGGACGCACAGCCCAACAGTTCGTGCATTTTTATAAAGCAAATTTATCACTATCAACCCCCAATAAACAGGCGTCCCCCACTTAGCCACCAAATTCAATGGCTAGTGATGATAATTTTTTATACTTACAGCCCAAATTTTATGCACAAATAGTTACAACTAAATACTTTAGCACCAGAGCTACTTACTGCCCCTAAATCAAATATGCTCAAAATAACCAATATGCAATCAGCAATGGTAAGCAATCGATATATTCTAGGTATAGTCGCCTTTAGTGTGAGTTTTGGCATTAGTCTTGTCCCCAACTGGGATATCAATCAAGCTTTGATTACAGGTATAATTACGGTACTATCTACCTATGCGGCAGCATTATTTATAGATAAGCGCCGCAGAAACTATGAAATGCTAGTTCTCACTTCACTCCATCAGCGAATTAAGGAAACAGAAGGACTAAAGTCACGAATTTTTAGAGAAATTAACGAAATAGAAGAACATCGTAATTTACTATATGCAGAGTCACAAAAATTAGAAAATCAAATATTAGATTGTCGGAACCAAAGAGATAGTCTCCATCGAGATTTAGGGGTATTTGCAGGGCAAAAAAAGCAGTTAGAATCTGAAACTAATCTTCTGAGTACAGAACTAGAAACTCTAGAAAAAAATAAGACAGAACTGAATCAGACTTGTTCCCAACTCACCGCCGAAAAACGTCGTCTGGAGTTAAATTACCATGTCCAGCAATCGGAAATTGCTCAGATACAAAATCAGATTTGTCAACTTCAGCAAGAAAAACAAGAATTTGAAAGTAATTTAAGCTTGTTAGGTAGACTCAAGCCGCAACTAGAGGAAAAAATGTATGAACTGCGGATTCAAATTCAAGAAATAGAAATAGAAGTTACCCAGCAGAATCAATTACTAATATCTACAAGGAATGAAACAGAAAAGTTATCAGAAAATCTCCATGAATTGCAAAACAAAATCATAGAAAAACAATCAGAATTAAAGCAGGTTGAAGGGCAAGTTTCTTTATTACAACAAGAACGAGACTTGTTACAAAATCAAGTTTGGGAACTACTGCAACAAACAGAAAATTTTAATCAGGATATTTCACCAAATAATCTCCCAGAAAATGAAAATGAGTTATTTCCATTTTCCGAATTGCTTGAATCTTTAGAATCACGCCCTACTCAATCTCATATTTCTGAATTTTTACCTGAAGAATGGCATAATTTTTTAAAACAATTGCCCAATCATGAAATTGAAGTATTAAAAGCCATAGTAGAACAAGAAAACCCCAAGCCTACTATTAAGCAAATTGCCGAAACAAATATTACTATGCCAAATCTATTAATTGATTCTATTAATCAACATGCAAATGATACTATTGGTGAATTAATCATTGAACCGAGTTTGGAAATTCCCGAAGTTTATCAAGAGCATATGAGCAACGTTAGAAAAATCCTGGACGTATACGCAGAACTCATTGCTAAACACACCTCATCCAATTAAATACTGTTACTGCATCTTAAAATTATCAGTAATTAGGTGTATTATGCCTAAAATACTGGCTATATGCCTCTGTGTTGAACATCCAGTCAAGTGAATTACATGGCAAAGCTCAAAATCTCGAAAAAAATTTCTACTGCTTTAATTAAATCTCTAGGTGCTGGAGTCGTCCCGAGAACAGGAGTTGAATATATAGCAGTTGGTCGAGAAAAAGAACTTCAAAGCCTAGTACAAAACCTCGATGACATCGCAGAAAGTGTAGCAGCATTTCGCTTCATCATTGGTAACTATGGTTCAGGTAAAAGCTTTCTCCTGCAACTACTTCGTAACCGGGCTTTAGAACAAGGTTTTGTTGTAGCTGATGCTGATTTATCTACTGAACGTCGGTTAGCAGGAACTAATAACGAAGGTTTAGCAACTTACCGTGAATTAATGAGCCATCTAGCTACAAAAACGCGTCCTGATGGTGGTGCTTTAGTTTCAATTTTAGAAGGATGGATTAATAAAATTCAACAAGAAGTTGTCAAAGACACAAACTTACGTCCTAATGATGATGGTTTTGATGACCAAGTTGAAGCAAAAATTCGGGAAGTAGTTCAATATATTGAAGATTTAGTACATGGCTTTGATTTTGGGAGTGTAATTATTGCGTATTGGCGTGGATATCGCTCAGACAATGATGATTTAAAAAATGCAGCAATGCGTTGGCTACGTGGAGAATTCAGTACGAAAATTGAAGCCAAAGCAGCTTTAGGGGTACGCGTTATCATTGATGATGATAGTTGGTATGATTATATTAAAATCTTTGCTAAATTTGTCGCCGAAATTGGACATAAAGGGCTATTAATTTTAGTTGATGAAGCTGTAAATTTGTACCAAATATCTACGACTGTAACGCGTGATAAAAATTATCGTAGATTGCTAGCAATGTTTAATGACACCATGCAATGCAAAGCTGAACATCTGGGCATTTTCATTGGTGGAACAACCAAATTTTTAGAAGACCCTAATCGGGGACTATTTGCAGACCAAGCTTGGAGAAGACGTACAAAAGAAAGTCGTTTTGCTACACAATCGGGAGTACAGGAGTATTTGGGGCCAGTTATCCGGTTGAACCCTTTGAGTGAAACAGAAATTCTCACCCTTTTGCAACGCTTAACTGAAATTCATGCACTCAATTTTGGTTATGAACAGACTTTAAAAAATAGTCAACTAAAAGAATTTGTCCAAGAAATTGTTACTCGCTTGGGTGCAGAAGCTTTACTCACTCCTGGGGAAATTGTGCGTGATTTTATTAGTGTACTAAATCTTCTCCATCACAATCCAGAAATTAATTTTAGTGAACTCATTCATGGTTCTAAATTTAAACCCACTGCGATGGGGCAAGATTTGGATGAGGATGATCATGCCGCAGAATTTAGTTTATAAAAAACTGTCTGTGGGTGGTTGCTTTTTTATTTTATTTATGATTATAAGTTGAGTGAAAGTGACAGGCAAGTTTGTGGGAGTCAGGAATAAGCAGTGATGCGATCGCTCACTGTCAAACTTGTCAAACTTGTCAAACTCAGTTTAGGAATGTGGATTTAATAAAATACAGAACCTCACCCCCAACCCCTCTCCTTGGTAAGGATACTGTTGGCGAATGATTGAGGAGTAAAACCCCTCAATAGTTTGGAACAGTTGAAAAAAGAGAATAAGTAGATTGAACATAGTATCTATAACGATTATGACCCTGCACCCGCGTGATATGTCGCATATTCCTGAAACCACATCGCAAGTAGCCCGGAACTCATTTCCCAAAGGGAACATATATATGAAGATGCGGGATGAAATAGGAGTGTTAAATAAAATCCCCTAGTACTGACTAGGGGAATTAATCTGTAATATGCCATCAACTACTCTATTCCTGGACAACATGATCGCATTAATCACACTTTAGTTCATCCGTGCATATGTAATTAATGCATTATATTAATGCTTTTTATGCAATCGAATAGCAATAATAGGCATATGGTTCTTGATTTCTTACGAATTATCTATAACGGTAAGTTCGCTATATAAGCCAGAGAAAAAGACATGGCTGAAGGCTTCATGTCAGACCAGAAGCTAGACACATCTTGGTGAATAACTTCAGGTGGCTGACTTGTTGGTGGGTTTGTCTTTAAAGCCAACTCCATCAGACTCACCCAATGAGTTATGTCCACTTCATTTGGCTGATAGGCGATCGCTATCGACGCTGCACTATAATTTATCCGCACACTCATCACTTGGGGATCTGTTTTAATTAACTTCTCCAGTCGTCTACCATAGGCGCGATCTTCGGCTAACAAAGGTAAATGAAACCTAATCCTACCGGGTATGGCATGGGCAACACTATAAACAAGCTGCGGGTGAGAAGTGAGGCGATCGCTTGTTGCCACAAAAGATGAAGTAATTTTTTCTACATCAAGCAAAGACAATTGTGGTTCTAAATAGTTAATTACCCTACGGGTTGCATCTGCGGTAATCATATAGACGGGAATGGCAGCAAAACCATGTATTCCCAGTCTTCCCGTCACCGCTAACCCTGTGATTAAGGGAATCAAAGAAATAGACTGCTCTTGCCAAAAATCTAAGGATTTCCACTCAGCCAAAGCATCTATATTGCTAACTGGAGATACTTGAACATCAAACTCTTGAAGTATCTCCAGCATCTGTGACAATGACAGCACAGTTGCATCAAATTTAACTACCAAACTGCCTGTCTGTTGATTGGCAGTAACTTCTTGCACACCTTGATGCTGCTGTAAATTTTGGGAGATAGTTTCTAGTTTTGAGTAACAGCTATCATCAGTAGCACGGATACGTATGCGCCCGTTAGTTGTATGGACAATTTCTAATTTACCCGTAGCAAGTTGCTCTTGAGGCTGATCAACTTCTTGGCTAGTATTTTGATCCACCTGGACTTGATCATTTTGACCTTGAGTAGAGACTTGCAGCTGCGGACTCCACCCCCGACTACTCATAGTTCTGATCATTTAACTGGTGAACTGCACCAAAACTTAAGGTTAACAGTAGATTAAATATAACTAGATGCTTCAGTATCCAGTCTCTTTCTGGAGAAATACTTTTAACTAAACCGTGTCTACTTTAAGCTCATCCCTGATTAATCACACGTTTCTGGTATTCATCCTCAGTCATCATATCCAGAGAATTTTCCAGACGATCTACAAACACCAGACCATCTAGATGATCATATTCATGTTGAAATATCCGTGCGACAAAATCAGTAAATTCTTGCTTTTGTAACTTGCCATTTCGGTCAGTATATGCGACTTCAATTTTCTGGTATCTGGGAACTAAACCGCGAATCCCCGGAACACTTAAACAACCCTCCCAACCTTTAACAGTTTCCGTCGAATGAGCAATGATCCTGGGATTGATCATGGCTGTAGGTTCCATTGTTGGGGCGTGGGGATACCTCAAATTAGGGCGGGAAGCCACAATAAATAAACGATAAGATGCAGCAACCTGAGGCGCAGCGATTCCCACACCATTAGCCTTGGCGACGGTTGCAGTCAAGTCATCAATAAGTGTTTGAATATGTTCATCTTGAATATCGTCCACCCATGCAGCTTTTTGCCGCAGTATGGGATTACCTAATTGGATAATAGACAATTCATTCATGGTGACTCCTGGAGAAATGAGATAAGTTAAATTACACAATTAGCCCTGTTGTTGTGGTGGCAAAGGTTCAGGACGAACAGCGACTGGTACACTTTGCCCATTGCGTTCTACTTGTATTTGTAACGGTACACCTATGGTGCTATTTTCTACCAGCCTTTGCACTTCTTCAATTTTAGTCACAGGTTGGTTATTAATACTTTGAATCACATCACCAGCACGTAGACCAGCCACGGATGCAGGAGAACGAGGCACGATACTAATTAATAAAACACCTTCATTTGCTGATAAATTAAAGCGATCGCCTATTATATTCGCTCTGGTATTAATTCTTTCTTTCAGTTCTGGCGTTAGTGTCGCCATTTGCACACCCAAGTAAGGATGATCTACCCTACCTTTAGCACTTAATTCCTGAGAAATTCTTTGTACTGTGTTAATGGGAATGGCAAAACCTAACCCTTGGGCGCCACGTATAATGGCTGTATTCATGCCAATTACCTGACCACGGGCATTTAATAATGGCCCACCAGAATTACCAGGGTTAATGGCTGCATCGGTCTGAATATAGTCAACGCGCTTATCACTGGCCCCAATCTCACTACTAGAACGGCCTGTAGCACTGAGAATTCCCGAAGTAACCGTATTATTCAACCCCAAGGGATTACCAATGGCAATTACCGCCTCTCCCGGTTGCAAGATATCAGAATCACCCATAGACAAGGTGGGCAAGTTACTAGCGTCAATTTGGATTAATGCCACATCTGTAATTGGATCTTCACCCAGGACTTTACCCTCAAAGGTTCTCCCGTCCTTCAGCGTCACAGTTACACCATCAGCACCGTCTATCACATGAGAATTAGTTAAAATTTGCCCTGAAGAATTAATAATAAATCCCGAACCACTACCTTGCTCAACTCGCTGTCTCGGCTGTAATGTTTCTGCGTCCCCAAAAAATCGCCTAAAAAATGGATCATTAAATTCAGATGGTACACGAGAAGTGACTGTTCTCGAAGAATCAATCCGTACTACTGCATCTCCCACCTGTTGTACAACGGAGACTACAAAGTTAGGGTCTCCAGATGCGGCGATAATTGGAGGTGGCGCCATTGCCGGACTGTTACTGTTTGTATTTTGGGCGCTAACCTGAGACTGCGGCTCGTTTATTTGCGACTCAAAGGTTTTGCCAGGGAGGAAAGAACAGCCCCCAATAGACACCACTGCTACCCCACCCAGTAGCATCAACTTGATCCTACTGCTTGATTTTATCCTGTAGCCCCAACTCCAGGTATCAATATTGGGGATTTCCCTGTTATGCTCTGTTATCTTCATGTGTTTTTATATCTCCGTGCTGCTCCGTGAGTGCTAGGATCTTCCCTACCGGGTATGTCCCAGAATAATTTCCGGTCTAGAACTGATCAATATTAGTGCTTACTTATATCTTCTATTGTGACGATTAGCAGCAAAGGCGGTAAATAATGGAAATTCCCATTGACAGTTTATGGAGTCAGGTGCTAGAGCGTCTACAGCTAGAGTTATCACGTCCCACCTTTGAAACTTGGATCAAAACTGCTAATGCCGAACGATTAGAAAACAATTGCTTGATAATAGTTACTCCTAACCCATTTGCACGTAATTGGTTACAAAAATATTACATCAACACCATTGCTCATGTAGTGCAAGATATTCTAGGTCATCCCGTAGAGATATACATTACGGTTGCTAAGGGTGATGAAGTGACCTCTTTGGGAGAGCGCGAAGTTACTTGGGAATTACCTAACCAAAGTATGATTCCGGAAAGTGTACCGCCAAAAAGGCAACCCACTTCACACTTAAATTCTAAATATGTATTTTCACGATTTGTCGTTGGTGCGAATAATCGGATGGCTCACGCAGCTTCGTTGGCTGTAGCTGAATCTCCAGGAAGAGAGTTCAATCCCTTATTTTTATGTGGTGGTGTGGGCTTGGGTAAAACCCACTTAATGCAAGCTATTGGTCATTATCGTTGGGAAATCTGCCCAGATTCTAAAGTATTTTATGTCTCCACAGAGCAGTTTACCAATGATTTAATTACAGCCATTCGTAATGATAGTATGCAAAGTTTTCGGGAGCATTACCGAGCTGCTGATGTGTTGTTAGTGGATGATATTCAATTTATTGAAGGTAAGGAGTATACACAAGAAGAATTTTTTCATACTTTTAATACATTGCATGAAGCCGGCAAACAAGTTGTCATTGCTTCCGACCGTCCACCAAACCAAATTCCCCGACTACAAGAACGTCTGTGTTCCCGATTTTCTATGGGTTTAATTGCTGATGTGCAAACCCCAGATTTAGAAACGAGGATGGCAATTCTCCAAAAAAAAGCTGAATACGAAAATATTCGCTTACCCAGGGATGTGATTGAATATATTGCTACTAACTATACTTCTAATATTCGGGAGTTGGAAGGAGCTTTAATTCGGGCGCTAGCTTACATTTCTATTTGGGGTTTACCCATGACTGTAGAGAATATCACCCCAGTTTTAGAGACGCAAATCGAGAAAGTAGACGCTACCCCAGAGGCAATTTTATCGGTGGTGGGTGATAATTTTGATATCTCCATTGAAGACCTCAAAAGTAACTCCCGACGACGGGAAATCAGTTGGGCGCGACAAATAGGGATGTATTTAATGCGTCAACATACTGCTCTGAGTTTACCGAGAATTGGTGAAGAGTTTGGTGGTAAAGACCATACAACGGTGATGTATAGTTGTGAGAAAATTTCCCAACTACTAGAGAGCGATCGCACTTTAGTACAAACCCTCCGACAACTATGCGATCGCATCAGTATGACTAGCACACAAAAGGGTAAATAACACTGTTTTTTATTGAAGAAAAACTATATTTATAAAATATTTTCAAAATATTGACGATACAAATTACAACGCAGTAACACACTATCTCCTTGCAACTTGATCAATCCCATACTATGTAATTTAAATTTAATTACTGTGGATAATTTAGCAGCATGATTATGAATTAAATCTTTCATGGCTGATGCTAATTCTGGTTCTTGCGTCAGTATTAAACTTTGACGGCGTAAATGTTCAATGTATATACTCGATGAGGTCATAGCATCTTGTAATATTTGTGCCCAAGTAAAGTTCATATTTGCTATATGATAAAGAGTTAGACACACTAAAAATGGATGTCCACCTACTAACATTATTAATTGTTCAACTTCGGTTTCATTCCAATTTAGTTGATGTCTTTGCAGTAGCTCTAAAATTTGTTGATAATTAAATTCATGTAATTCTACAGATAAACCTACATTAAAAGGCGACTGATTAATATCAAGAGGTACATAAACTTCCGTAGAATGTACAATTATCAATCGCAATTTTTGCCAAATTTCTCGTCGTTTGCCTTCTTCGTGTAAAGCGCGTAGTAGTCCAAAAAAATCTCGGTAAATTTCTGGATATTCAAAAACTTTATCAACTTCATCTAAACCCAAGGTTAACGGCCGATTAATTGTTGGTAGTAAATACTCCTCAAAATAGGCTTTACATGCCATACTGCTACCCACAATTTCTGCTAAATCCCAATAATCATTAACTTGATTAGGGATATTTAACGCTAAACTAACACTGGCACAAAACCAACGTAAAAATTTATCTGAATTAACAAAAATTTGCTGTGTAGCTAATTGAAAATCTAAAATGACGGCACAATCCCCTTGAGATTGCGATTTATCAATTATTCTGGCTAAAAGAGAAGTTTTGCCCATTTGTCTGGGCGCTTTAATTCTGATTAAAGAACTGGGTTTTTGAATATGTTCATAACATCGTTCTTCCATAGGCGATCGCTTAATATAAAATGGCGAATTTAACGGTACTTGTCCAGATGGATATTCTATAAAAAATGAGGGTAAAGATATTTTTTTACCTTCTTCATTCAATGTATTGCTTGTAATAGATAAAGGAAATATATCTTTCCCACTTTCTAATGTTAAATCAGCAATATCTTGCCATTCCAGCCCTAAAACGCGACAAATTTCTCTAAAATTCAGGTAATCGACAGGTCTACCATTCAGAAAACTGCTGATGGTAGATTGAGATATTTGCAAATATTCAGCTAAATCGGTTTGACGAATATAGCCATTACGCGGTAGCGCCGACTTTACTTCTGATATAAATTCAGGACGTACTCTAACTGAACGTGGCATTTTTGATATGACAACTACTATATTGATTATTTTGGCAAAATTCTCAAATGTAAAATCTCGCTACCAAGTCGATATGTACTCAATATACTCTGATGTCAACTCAAGTGCTATTCAGATTAAATATGGTTAGTAGGGATAAAGTTCAAGGTGCAATGAGTGAACAATAGTCCTACTTTAACTGAAAATATTTCTGGATTATATAATGATTAAATTTTCCTGCTCTATACCTTCATTCGTAGCTTATACATCATCTATTGTGCTACTGGGTTTTGCAGTACCAATGATGACACCAATCCTAGCCTCTGATCATGGGGATACCTGCAACTCTCTTAAACCGCCATCTCTCCATACAGTAGCTGACTTTATCAGCATGGGACACTTTCAAGAGGAGTGCGAAAAAGATTCACTTGCTGCGGTTTCTACTTTCACCCAAGCAATTAAGCTGAATCCTCAAGCTGAAGAACCATACTATCATCGTGCAAATGCTTACTATAAGTTGGGGAATTATCAAGCCGCAGTGACAGATTATAGCGAAGTAATTAGGCAAAATACAGGTAAGTTTGGTTTTAGTAGTCCTGCATATTGGAATAGGGCTAGGGCTTATGAAAAATTAGGCGAAAAACACAAAGCAATTTTAGATTTGACTCAAGTAATTGGTGATAGTAGTTCCAATGTTGACGACTACTTATTAAGAGGTAATCTGTACCGAGACTTAGGGGATAAAGAAAGTGCTATTTCAGATTACAAAACAGCAGAAAATATTTTGCAGCAAAGTTTAAATGGAGTTTTCGGAACTGGTATGATGGATGCCAGATATCAAGAGATGTTAGATAAAGTCAGAACTGAATTATCACAATTGGGCGTATCCTTACCAGCACCACAATTGACAACTCGTTGGACTTTAGAAGCAATCGCAAAAATGGAAGTCGTGAGAGCTTTAAATTTAGCAAGATATACACCTCAAAATCCAACAATCGGGAAATTTGATGCTCAACTTCAGGATTTGTACAAACAACTAGCTAACTCACAACCGCAATCATATAAAGGAACATTAGAAAACCTGATATTAAATGCTGCGTCTGAACAATTAGAAGGTTTAGAAAAAGAGCGATCAGAACTTATCAAAAGAGTTACCCTAGATAATCCAGCAGTAGGGTTAATTGACGAACAGAAAAAACAATTAACGTTGTTAATTAATACTAATAGAAAAAAATTGATGCCTTAATGCACTTAAATTAAATATAGTTGTAGGGTATGTAACGGTATAAATTATATGTGCAAAAAAACGAATATTTGGGGTATGAGTATCAACGTAACAGTAATTTATTTACCTCACGCACCACCATATAATTTGCTGTGTAACGCTATGATTTTATACACCCTATAAATCAAGTATCTTATTATCAGATAATGAGCAATAATTTTTCCTATAAAGTCGGTGGAAGTCTTACAGAAGATGCTCCCTGTTACGTAGTTAGACAAGCAGATTTTGACCTTTACAACAAACTGAAAGCTGGGAAATTTTGTTATATTTTTAATTCCCGACAAATGGGTAAAACTAGTTTGCAAGTCCGTACAATCAAACGATTGCAAGCTGAAGGAATCGCCTGTACTACAATTGATATTTCTGGACGTGGGAGTAAAGATATCAATGCAGAACAATGGTATGCAGGTATTATTTACACATTAGTTGCTAACTTTGAAGTCGCTAATCCTGGTGAATTTATTAGAACATGGTGGAAAGAAAACTGTGAAATATCACCCTTACAACGCTTAGATATCTTTATTGAACAAATTTTATTAACACACATCAAAAACAAAATTGTCATTTTTATCGATGAAATTG
This sequence comes from Cyanocohniella sp. LLY, assembly GCA_022241785.1. Taxonomy (GTDB): domain Bacteria; phylum Cyanobacteriota; class Cyanobacteriia; order Cyanobacteriales; family Nostocaceae; genus Cyanocohniella. The sequence goes on from JAKOMP010000086.1 coordinate 23,486, forward strand.
ATAGTATTTTAAGCTTAAATTTTCAAGGTGATGATTTTTTTGCCTGGATTAGAAGCTGTTATGAAAAGCGTAATTTTAATAAAGAATTTAATAGGATTACTTTTGTCCTTCTCGGAGTAGCAACACCCAGCGATTTAATTACAGATAAAGTCCGAACGCCCTTTAATATCGGTCATGCTATTCAATTAAATGGTTTTCAAATCAATGAAATTTTACCTTTAACCACAGGATTAACAAAATATAAAAATCCCCAAGCTGTTTTAAATGAAGTTTTAGCATGGACTGGAGGACAACCTTTTCTGACACAAAAATTATGCAATTTGTTGGTAGCTTTCCCAAAACCCATTTTCTTTCCTGATCTAAAAGCAGAGGTAGAAATTACAGAAGCGGAATGGGTAAAACATATTGTTATACAGCAAATACTGGAAAATTGGGAATCACAAGATGAACCACCTCATTTAAAAACTATCAAAGATAGAATTTTGATGAGTAATGATAATACGGGTATATTACTAGATTTATATCAGAAAATTTTACAACTAGGACAAATTCCTGCTACAGATAGCCCAGAACAAATAGAATTGCGACTATCTGGATTAGTTGTAGAACAACAAGGATATTTAAGAGTTTATAATCGTATTTATGCGACGGTTTTTGATTTAAACTGGGTAGAAAAATCTCTTGCCAATTTAAGACCTTATTCCGAAGCATTATCAGCTTGGTTGGCTGCAAACTGTCAAGATGATTCTAGGTTATTACGCGGGAAAGCATTAGAAGATGCCAAAAATTGGGCAGCGAATAAAAGTTTAACTGAACAAGATTATCAGTTTTTAGCTGCTAGTCAGGAATTAGAAAAAAAAGAAATAGCTACAGCATTATCTCTTCAAGAAGAAGAAAGCCGGATTTTAGCACAAGCTAACGATACTTTAACCACAGCTCAACATCAAGCCAAACGACAAATTCATTTTGCGGGTGGAGTTTTGATTTGTTCTTTGATTGCAGCAACTATTGCTTTTATTTCTGCAAATAATCAATTACAAAAAGTTCAAGTAGGAGGAAGGTTAGAACAAGCAGGAGTGACAGCACTAAAACAGTTTGAAACAAAACAAATTGAATCTCTAGTATCAGCATTAGATGTAGGGCAAAAGTTAAAAGCAATAGTAAAAAATCAAAATTCTTTAGAAAAATATCCTGCTACTAGTCCACTTTTAGCCTTGCAAACCATAGTCGATAATATCCGCGAAGTTCAACAGTTTGTTGCTCATCAAGACTATATTACAACTGTGAACTGGAACCATGATGGAAAGTATATTGTTACTGCATCTTATGATAAAACTGCTCGAATTTGGAATTTATCAGGTAAGCTGATAACCGAAATAAAAGGACATCAAGACGGAGTATTTCTTGCTAATTTTAGCCATGATAGTCAGCACATTCTTACTGCTTCTTTTGATAAAACAGTACGGATATGGGACTTTGTTGGTAAACAATTAACCATACTTAAACATGATGACCATGTAACTAACGCCAGTTTGAGCCATGATGGTCAACGTATAATTACTATCACTGAAAATCCACATATATCTACAAATATACAAGGAAATGTGGTTTATTCCTCCAATGGAAATACAGTTCGTATTTGGGATTTATTTGGCAATTTATTACTACAACTTCCAGACAAAGTTAATAGTGTCAGCTTTAGTCCGGATGATCAATTTATTCTCACTACTGCAAATGATAAAACTGCCCGTATTTGGGATACATCGGGTAACTTACTAAAAACACTGACAGGACATGCAATGGCTGTTCATAGTGCTTATTGGAGTCCTAACGGAAAATATATTTTAACTACCTCTAATGATGCTTATGTTTGGGATATTTCAGGCAAGCAAATTGCACGATTTAAAGTAGATGATAAATGGGCAATCAAGGGTGCTGGATTTAGTCCTGACAACCAGCTTATTTTTGTATCAACATCAGAAAAAACTTACGTTTGGGATTTATCTACTCGTCATTTGATTAGAGAAATAAAAAATGAGCAAGTTTTACATAGCCATGCAGAATTTAGCCCTGATAGTCAGCGAATTTTTACAACAGATAATACTATCAAAGTATGGGATATGAGAAAGGAAGCTGTAAAATTATGGGATTTATCAAGTGCAAAAATTACAGAACTCACAGGAAATCAAAATAGCCCTCGTTGGAGTCCAGATGGTAAATACATTGTTACTTTTGGACAAGATAAAATTGTTCGTATCTGGGACTTATCTGATAAGATACCAATAACTCTCAAATCAAAAGATGCTATTACCGGAGCAACTTGGAGTCCAGATGGTAAATATATTGTTACCCCAACTTGGAAATCTGTGTTAATTTGGGATAACTTTGGTAAGCAAATAGCAAAATTGACAGGACATTCAGATATTGTTAATAGTGCTAATTTTAGTCCAGATGGAAAATTAATTATTACTGCTGCAAATGATAAAACTGCCCGTATTTGGAATATATCGGGAACAAAATTATTATTACTTGCAGGACATGAAGATAGCGTAGAATATGCAGCTTTTAGTCCAGATGGCAAGCTAATTTTAACTACAACATATAGTCAGGAAACTAGAATTTGGTCGAATTCGGGTAAGTTAATTGCTTCATTCAACGCCAGGGGCATTAAGTGGAGTCCTAATAGTAAATATATTCTGGCTATGTTTAACTATGATGGTAAAAGTTATTCTAGTTTATGGAATATTTTAGGTAAAAAAATAGGAGAATTTCCCGGAAGTCAGAATACTTATTTTGGTGCTAACTTTAGTCCAAATGGAGAACATATTGTTACGGCAAATGAATCTCAAGTAAGCATTTGGAATACTCATGGTCAAAAAATATCAAAATTCACAGCGAATCAAGATATTTATAACCCTAGTTTTAGCCCAGATGGAAAACTCATAATTACAGCTTCTCCAGATAATAGAGTAATTGTTTGGAATACTTCGGGTAAGCAATTAGTTGAGTTACCGCATCCAGATATAGTGACAGATGCTAGATTTAGTCCAGATGGTAAGCGTATTGTTACTTCCGCAAATGATAAATTTTTTCGGATATGGGATACTTCAGGTAAACTGCTGGCACAACACGGATATTCATCTACATTTACATTACCAGTTAATTTCAGTCCAGATGGTAAACATATTTTCGCCCATGTTCAGGGTAATTCTCCTGATAATAACCAAGTAATCATTTGGCGTGTTGAAGAATTAGATGAACTTTTAATCCGAGGATGCAACTGGTTAAAAAGTTACCTAACTACTAAGCCTCAAGGACAGGAAAGATTAAAGGTTTGTTGGCGTGAATAGTTTCAAAAAAACTATAAGATAAATATACGAGATACAACATAATCATCAAGTAAGTCGGTGAAAATAAACCTAACTATGTAACAGAATGTAAAATCGACAAAACCATTGCGATTGCTTCATTTCACTTCGTTCCATTCGCAATGACATACTTATAAATTTTCCTCACGGCTTACTTATCTATTCTTACTAACCCTGGTAAAGCGTCACGATACAAATTAAGACTACCATAGCATTATAATATTTGTTGCGATGAGTCCAACTTTCTATACCAAGGACTCAATACTATCTGTTGACTTTCACTGCGTGGCGCTAACTTATCGGCAAAATCCACTTAAACACCAAAAAATTTTGTTTTCCACAACCAGCACTACCATAATTATTAAACAGTGAATCCACAATATTAAGCAAAGTATAAAAACAGATTAAATTTTGATTTATCTGTGGAAAAATCATCATTGATTGTGGAAAACTTCATTAAGTATAATTACCCTGTGGAAAAATAGGGGGTTTTTCCACAATTTTTCCACAGATATATAACTTGTGCAACTAGCCTTTCAACTGACTTCCAGAAAGTTTTCCACAATTTCCACAATTTTTGAAATATACAGCAGATAGCAAGTGAGTATAGTACATCAAAGAACAATGAACTCAATTAAAAACATCTGTATGTATGATTTGGTGACATCACTCCGACCTTTAGGTGAGGAGCTTCTAAGAATCACTTCTTAGATTTCCTAGTTGCTTCCTTTCGACTGCGCTCAAGGCGAGCTTTACGGGTTTTCGACTTTGACCTAAATTGAGGAAACTCAATCCCCGGCAAACCGTCTGCATAGGCGTTTTGGATTCCCAACTGTCCATTGGTACTAATGAGGGATATACCCCTGTTTCTAATTACTTGACCACTGGCAACATCTCTATCAGTCGT
>JAKOMP010000087.1 GCA_022241785.1 Cyanocohniella sp. LLY
GCACTGCTTCTTCAATTCCTGCAAGATTTGTGAGCTTTTCTTTTGACGTATCTTCGTACAATATTTTAGAGATCGCCTGAATATGTTCTTGAAGAGCTTGCTTTTGTTCTGGGGTCATCGGTAAGTAAATACACTCGTCTTACTTATCCTGACTGATTTTCGCCTTCTTTGCAAAAAACTGGGATGCTCCCAGTCAAAGTCTCTCTCCTCGCAGGAGAGAGGTTTTCCAGATCCCGTGAAAAGTTAGACGTATTTTTAGGTTCTGTTCCTTCTGAGATAATCAAATATTCATTAAATTCATCAAAATTAATCTCATCGACAGTCTGTCAAAGTTGAGAATTTAGCCTACGCTCGAAATAGAGACGCTTTTAGTCAAGCGTTGGATTTTCGTAGCGAACCCCACACTTGTCATGCAACTTGCCCCAAAAACCAAGCTTACTCCAGAAACAGCCCCTACTTGCGAGAAAATTATCCTTGATGTTGGCGGAATGAAATGTGCTGGGTGCGTTAGCGCTGTAGAGCGACAGCTAACGCAACATCCAGGAGTCAAGAGCGCCTGTGTAAATCTGGCTACAGAAGTAGCTGTTGTCGAGTCGGAAACTGGTGCAGTAGATGCAGATGCCTTAGCACAGCGATTGACAACAGCGGGATTTCCCTCTCAACCCCGTCAAGCTAGCAATCAAGTTGCAGGCGGCACAACCCTCCAAGATCCCGAAGAACGGCAGCGCCAAGAAATGCGTTCTGCCCGCCAGCAGTTAATTATTGCGGGGATATTGCTAGTTTTGTCGGGAATTGGTCACTTTACCAGCATGGGAGGGACTGTATTACCGGTATTAAATAACATCTGGTTTCACTGTGGATTAGCCACAGTTGCCATCCTGGTTCCCGGACGACCGATTTTAGTGGATGGCTGGCGGGGCTGGCGACGCAATGCGCCCAATATGAATACCTTGGTGGGTTTGGGAACATTAACAGCCTACACAGCAAGTTTAGTGGCGTTGTTGTTTCCTCAAATTGGTTGGGAATGCTTCTTTGACGAACCAGTGATGATGCTGGGCTTTATCCTTTTGGGTAGGACATTAGAAAAACAAGCCAGAGGAAGAGCCGCCGCCGCATTCAGACAATTGTTGGCACTCCAGCCCCAAGTAGCGCGATTGATTCCCAACCCAGACCCAGAGAAACTAGGATTAGGGTCAAGTATTGTCGAGATACCCGCCGAACATGTACGTGTGGGTGAATGGTTGCAGGTACTTCCAGGGGATAAAATTCCCGTTGATGGTGAGGTGCGCTTTGGGCAAACAACAATAGATGAATCGATGTTGACGGGAGAAGCCGTACCCGTAATTAAACAGCCAGGGGATGTAGTGGCAGCAGGTACTTTAAATCAGTCAGGAGCGATCGCTATCCAAGCAACCCGTATCGGTAGTGATACCACCTTAGCTCACATCGTCGCCTTAGTAGAAACTGCCCAAACCCGTAAAGCTCCAGTCCAGAAATTAGCTGATACAGTCGCCGGTTACTTTACCTACGGTGTGTTGACAGCCTCAATTTTGACGTTTATCTTTTGGTACTTTTTCGGCACTCACATTTGGGATCTTGCCACCTCTAGTGGTATGGAAATGGCTCATCATTCCCCACTCCCTACTCCCGATTCTCAACTCCCCATCTCCCCACTCCTCACCAGCTTAAAACTAGCGATCGCAGTGATGGTTGTTGCTTGTCCCTGTGCTTTAGGGTTAGCTACTCCTACAGCTATTCTTGTGGGTACTGCCATCGGTGCAGAACGTGGTCTATTAATTAAAGGTGGTGATGTTTTAGAAAAGGTACATCAGTTAGATACAGTTGTCTTTGATAAAACAGGCACTCTGACTACAGGTAATCCCACGGTTACTGATTGTCTACCCATTGGGGAAATAGGTAACGGCGAACCCCAGCCACTGCTCCAACTAGCCGCAGCTGTAGAAAGCGGTACTTACCACCCCCTAGCAAAAGCGATTCAACAAGCAGCGCAGCAACAAGATTTATCTATCCCTGATGCAGTGGAATTTCACACCGAACCCGGATTGGGTGTGTCGGCCATGGTTGAAGGTAAATTTGTGCTGTTGGGAAATTGGGAATGGTTAAGTAAACACGGGATTCCTCTCGATGAAACCGCACAACAGTTAGCGCAGCAGCTAGCAGAAGCAGGTAAAACAGTGGTGGGTGTAGCAGTAGAGGACAGTTTAGCAGGATTAATTGCTGTTCAAGATACCCTCAGACCAGATGCCCAAAGTACAGTAGACCAGTTACGTAATATGGGTTTACGGGTGATTATCCTTAGTGGCGATCGCCCAGAAGCAGCTCATGCCATAGCTAAACAATTAGGATTAGATAGCACTGATGCGATCGCAGGTGTTCTCCCCAGCAAAAAAGCAGCTGTTATTCAAGAATTACAAGCCAAATCTGCATCTCATGTGGCAATGGTGGGTGATGGTATTAACGATGCTCCCGCTTTATCACAAGCAGATGTGGGAATTGCCTTATATTCCGGCTCAGATGTAGCTATGGAAACTGCCGAAATTGTCTTGATGCGGGATTGTTTAAATGACGTTGTGGCATCCATTCAACTAAGCCGTGCCACCTTCAACAAAATCCGCCAGAATTTATTCTGGGCGTTTGCCTATAATACTATCGGTATTCCTTTAGCCGCAGGTGTTTTATTACCCACTGTGGGTTTTGTCCTCAGTCCCTCCGGCGCAGCAGCATTAATGGCTTTTAGCTCTGTTAGTGTTGTCACAAACTCAATTTTATTACGGCGGCTAGCTCATCGCTTGTGAAAAAGCAGGGGGGCAGGGGGCAGGGGAGAAAAACTACCCACAAGGAGGAGCTACTGCGGTGGACGGGTTTTCCGGCATATAGCAAGTTCAACCAAGGGAGCAAGGGAGCTATCGCCCACAATTCCACTCTGCTTTAAACCTTATCTTTTAGTAAAAAACTGCCAGTGAATATTGTCAACCAAATACTGATTTTTGCCATCTCAGGTTAAACTAAATCGATAGTTAAGTGTTACGCCTCTTACAAAATTTGTTGAGATTCCTTCTGGAGCTACAACAATCATAGAGTAGAGCAACCATGTTCTACTCTTACGAGTAAGTAGGTATTTGATTCTTATTCCCACTCAAGACTACAGACTGTAGTTCATGATCAGAGCAGAAAAAAATACCGCACAAATCTTGATTAATTACACTTCCAGCGACTGTAGCAAAGATGCATCAATGGCAACTGAAACTAATGAACACCATCTACTAATTCTTGAAGACGACCAGGGTCGCAAGGAATTTTCTTTGGAACATCCCATCTACTCCCTGGGTAGAGACCGCGAGTGCAATATCCGTTTAATGTCTCAGTTTGTCTCTCGCCGCCATGCTACATTAGTGCGACTGCCACGAGATAATAATAGTCGTAGCTATTATTATCGGATTGTCGATGGTGATGCCAAAGGTAAGTCTAGTGCCAACGGTCTGATGATTAATGGACGCAAGATGCCAGCTCACGATCTCAAAAATGAAGATGAGATAGTTTTTGGGCCTCAGGTACGTGCTATTTATTATCTATTAAAAAATACTGAGCGGTCTGGTCAAACGGATTCTAGCGAGTATGATATTACACTCATTAATCCTGGGATGACAGAAGACTTAGAAGATGGAAAAGATTTCCGTTGAGCTAGGTTTCAATTATTAGCTGACTGAATTTTTTGATTTCAGATGTGTGGCTAGCGCTAGCTGTAGCCACATTAAATTTTTTGGTTATCAAGTAGTTGCCGAGTAGTTTATGACACTAATAAATTATCATAAGTTTTTTCAAAATTACTCTGTCAACTAGCAAGACTTTCAATCAGATGCCAATGACGACAATTTTCAATTGACTGTTTAACGAATTCAAATAATTCTCGACAATGATTATTTACTTGCAGTGGTAGTTCCTCATTTTTCATCACAATACTCATTCGGGTTTCTGTCTCGGTAGCAGTCGATCTATCAATCAAAACTTCTACCTTGACCATCTTAGAAAAAGAAATACTACCAGGAATTTCACGCGCCAAAATGTAATCAGTTGTGTAGTATTGAAGTTCCAAATCACAATCCTGAAGAAGTTCTCCAACTAAAGGCTGGAGATGTTCAATAGGAATAGCAAGAAGAAATGAACATATATAGCGAGCCATAATAGCCCCACACCTTGCAACAATCCGTTCATCATATAATACCCTGGTATCTTGACAAATCTATTATCGACCCAACTAAGCAAGGGCAAATTGCACCATCAAAATTGAAACCACCAAATGGCAAGGTAATATAAAAAATTTTAAAATAAGAGTTTGCTGGAGGAGCAGATGAAGGTAGCAATTACTGGAGCAACAGGATTTGTCGGTAAACGTTTAGTAGAAAAACTCCATAAAGATGGTCATAGAGTACTGGTATTAACCCGTAATATCACCTCTGCTCAGAAAATTTTTCCATCTGGAGCTTTTCCTAATGTAGAAATTGTTGCTTATACACCCACAATATCTGGTGCTTGGCAGGATGCGATCGCTGGTTGTGATGGAGTTGTAAATCTAGCTGGGGAACCCATTGCTGAGGAACGCTGGACACCAGAACAAAAACAGAAAGTTCTCAACAGTCGCCAGCTAGGTACACAGAAAGTAGTTGAAGCCATAGCTAAAGCTAGTCCTCAGCCCACGGTTTTAGTCAATGCATCGGCTATTGGCTACTATGGAACCAGCGAAACCGCTACCTTTGATGAAAATAGTACATCCGGTAACGATTTTTTAGCTCAAGTCTGTCAAGCCTGGGAAGCAGAAGCACAAAAAGTCAAAACCGCTGGTGTGCGCCTAGTCGTTCTGCGTTTTGGCATTATTTTAGGTAAAGGTGGTGCCTTAGGTAAAATGATTACGCCTTTCCAACTGTTCGCAGGTGGCCCCATTGGTAGTGGTCGGCAGTGGTTTTCGTGGATTCACGTAGATGATGTAGTAAAATTAATACTACAATCTTTAACTAAAGCCGAAATATCAGGAGTATATAATGCCACCGCACCTAATCCCGTACGTATGGCAGATTTCTGTCAAACCTTGGGACAAGTGATGCATCGTCCTTCCTGGTTACCTGTTCCTGGCTTTGCGCTCGAAGCCCTTTTAGGAGACGGGGCAATGGTAGTTTTAGAAGGCCAACAAGTCATACCTAAACGTACCTTAGAGGCAGGTTTTGAGTATGCATATCCTCAGTTACCATCAGCACTGACACAAATTATTTCCACAGGGGAGAGGTGACTAAGGGACTGACAAATAAAAAAATGTTCTATCGCTTTTGAAGCAGGGGGAGCAGGGGGAGCAGGGGGAGCAGGGGGAGAAAGAATCTGCTTATCGTCTTCGTTATCAAAATTGGCATAATTTAATTTCTGGAGGTGACTAATCAGCCTGAAATTTGCGGGAAACCCAACTAATCAAACCGCTAAGAATAGCACCACCCATGAGGATGCCTATTGCGGGATTAAACACAGGCTGCCAAAGTTGATGCCATAAATCCAGACCGAGGTTAACACCCGCAGCATCGCCAATGGCGGCGATGACTAACCAGCCAAAGCCAAACAAAACTAAAAATACGTCAGCAACTAAAACTAGGTTGAGCCAGTTTAAAAATTTGTCTTTCATAAGGGATTGGGAGACTGGGGACTGGGGACTGGGGACTGGGGACTGGGAGACTGGGAGACTGGGAGACTGGGAGACCGGGGTTCATTAGCCTCTAGCCCCTAGCCCCTAGTCCCTAGCCTCTACTCTTCAAACAACCAATTTTTGACCTTTACCAAACTCTGCCAATCTGGTTTTCTGGTTAAACCATCTTCAATGCTGTCTTTGATTTCATCGTGCCATTCTTGGTTAACAAACATTAATTGTTTGACAAAATCAATGTGCTGTCGCAACCCTTTTTGACCTGTTTCTAGCATTGATAGGGCGAGATTAACTCTCGCTTGTGGGTCTTGGGGATTTAACTTGACTGCCTTCTGTGCCGCTTTGTAAGCCAAGTTAGCCTTGTTCTCTAGCAAATACAACCAAGCTAGACAAATCCAAGCTGAACTGGTTTTAGGGGCGCGATCGCACACTTCTTTAAATACAGGGATTAAAGATTCTGGTGATTCGCCAGCTTTATAGCGTTCCAAACCTGTATCAAACAGGAACTCAACTGTTTGAGCCATAAGAAATTTAGTTAATAGTCATTTAGTCGGTCGTTAGTGGTCAGTTACCATTGACCACTGACAACTGATAATCTTACACTCCAAATGACTTGCCGCAACCACAGGTTTGAGCGGCATTGGGATTAGTGAATTGAAAACCGCCACCAATCATGGCATCGCTGTAATCGAGCATTAAGCCGTAGAGATATAATAAGCTTTTGCGATCGCAAACGATTTTAAAACCGTCATAGTCAAAAACTTCATCCTGAGGGGTGATCTTACTGCTGTCCTCAAAGTCCATCATGTAAGACATTCCAGAACAACCACCTTGACGAACTCCTACTCGTAAGCACAGTTCGTTACCTTGCTTTTGCTGCAAGGATTTGACTTGGAGCAAGGCTGATTCACTCAGTTGAATTCCTCGCTGTTGAGACTGAGTTACTTGTGTCATTTGCTTATTCAACTCCTGAAGTAGTTTAAACCGTAACCTGTATAGGCTGTTATGACCTAAAGTTACTATGCTAGTTTTTGTATACATTCTAGCGACATTGATATCTTTAAAGTTGCCAAATTGTAAACACTCCGTCAAAAGTAGCCAAATATTTTTATTCTAGAATTGAGGGATTCGGTATTTCTGGAGTTCAAGCCTTGTGGCAACCTGAGTTACAAGTATTCTTCGGGTTTAGCCAGGAAAATTTTATCTGAGGCTAGTCATTCCCAATAATTTACTGCCAAATAGCTTCTTTTTCTACTCTATGACAAGTTTTAATCGCTCTACCAGTCGTCGATTGAAGACATTAACTCAAATTCCTTCTGTATGGGAGGGCGATCGCCGTCCAATGTCGTCATCACAAACTCAACCTTCAGACTCAGAGGCTACAGGTGAATGTATTCTTTGGGTAGATGGCTCACAAGGTGTTGTCCGTGGCATGGACATGGTACCCCCAGAAACGGGCCCTGAGGCAATTGTTCGCACCTTAATGCGTGCTATGGAGCATCCTCACAGTCCCGGTAAACCTGCTAGACCACAAAAAATTTTAGTCAAAGACCGGGAAATTCAATTTTATCTGCGCGGTGTGCTGCAAGATTTGGATATTGCCATTGACTATGCCCCCGAATTGCCTTTGATTGATGAACTGTTTCGTGGGTTTAACGAAATCCTCGATAGTCAAACTCCCGATTTACCCCCACAGTATGCACAAGCCTTGCATGAGAAAGCTTTAGCGCTTTGGCAAGCAGCACCTTGGGAATTTTTAGAAGAACAACAAATCTTGTCCATAGAGATTAATAAGTGGGATGTTGGTACACTTTACGCCTCAGTGATGGGAATGCTGGGGATGGAATATGGGGTATTATTTTATCGCTCGGAAGATTCTTTAAAGCAGTTCCGCGCCGCAGTTTTACAGGATGACGATTCACAAGGGCGTTTAGAAGCAGCTTTTCTTCAGCAAGATTGCTTTTTTCTCACCTTTGAGGATGAAGACGATGCCGATGAATATGAGGATGAAAATGATTTTTTAGATTTATCCTCATCAGAAATGACGGCAACGTTTGGCAATATTCATCCTTTAGAAGGCCTGCGTTCGGTTTTGTATGAAGAAGAAGCACTGGCAGTTTTTGTGGCTTTAGAAAGTTTTTGCCGCTTTATTCGTGATCATCGCCGCCAATTAAATAATGACAATGACACCTTTCCCAGTCTTAGCCGTCGCTATCGCATTTCTCCCCCTAAATCAGAAGATTCATCAATTAAAGCCGTGTCTGTAACTGTCTCTACCATGCCGCAGTTGGCAGATGAATTAGAGGAAATGGCAGGCTTTGATGTTCATGAGCTAGAAATGGAGGAAGAAGACTTACCTATATTTCCTTCTTTACGCGACGACTTGATACCAGAAGACTCTTTTCTTAGTCTGGGAGTCATCTCTTGGGAAATGCTAGATTACTTGCGACAAGGTGTGAAACATCATCCAGTAGGTGAAGTACCAAAAGTTGGTGATGGATTGCCGATAATTTTAATTCAAACTTCCCGCCCCAAGGCTAAAAATGTCATTGAAAATATTGAAGCAGCAGGCGGACTCAAAGCAATTTGCTTTAACCCTGGGACTGATCCTTTCGATGGCGATCGCTACGACTTGGGTTTGTTGCAAACTCAAAATAGCGAATTATTTTTGTTTGGTGAATTTTTAGATGCAGATTCAACGCATATAGAAGCCCGGCAAAAGTGGAATCAACGGTGTAAGAATACCAATGGTTATTGTGGCTTAATTATTGCCAAAGGATTAACAGGAGCTTCCCGAGGAAACCCCCAATTGCGAGATATGATGGCTTTATTTGAGGCGCGATCTCTGTCACCTCAAGAGTTAGGTCTTGGTACTCTCCAACTTATGCCGCAATTAGAATTGGAATAACTACATAAGTAGGACGGCGTAAATAATTAAAGGTTTGTAGTGAGGACTTTAGTCCTCAAATAAGGGCTAGAGCTGCTGACTACGAAATGAATTTTAATTATTTTACATTGCTTAACATAGTTTGATTTTTTCTCGCCGACTTACTTATAAGGCTAAAAATCACCAAGCCCCATGTCTAACGGCAGGCTGATGCTTATGGGTGCTTACCGCCCTTGGCTTTCCTGAGGCATCAGCCGTAGGGCTTCTCGTAGAGTGGCGACTGTCGTCGGCAATGCCTGACTTGTAGCAAGTGGCGTTAGAGGCTTTAAAGGCTTAATTTTCGTTGGTAATTCAGAATATTTTTGCTCCTCTCCGCGTCGGTGCTACCGTGTACACACAAGTCTGAAAATTACACCACACACTTGGTTTGGTTTTCTAACTCCCATTTGTGGCTTACTCCCAAAGCTTGTCATTGCGAGGAGGAACGACGCAGCAATCGCAAGAAATCAAGAATTATGCGATTACTAGAGCCTCCGGCACGCTACCGCGAACGCTTCGCTCGTAATGACAATTTATTGGGTATAGAAGGTTTGAAACCCTTGCAGATAGGACTTGTGTGTACACCGTAGCCGCGTCGGTGAGGGGTTGGGGAGAGGTTCATCGAACTCATGCTAAATGTATTGTCTTATTCAGAATTAATCAATCTATTTCTTCAGGGCGTAAATATATCCTTACAAAAAGTTCAGAAATTCACAATCAAATCTTTTAGACTTTTGCTCAAAGGTGCCAGAAGATCAATCCTCCGGACAAGCTTTTTCAGAAAAATTTTGGCTTCCGCATTGCGGTAATATTTATAGCTATGATGGCATAATACTTCATTAGAATTTCATAAAGAATACATATTTTCATGGTTATTCAGTAAATTTATAGGCAAATTAAGCCCTGTAAAATAGCTAAATGCTCAATTTATAATCAGTAAAAATTAAATGTTTATCAACTTGATATCGTTATTTTTAATATCTTCATACATTATGAAATTAGGAAACTTATATGGCTTCATAATCTGCCAACATATTTAACGCAAAGTTTAGATATCATACTTTTACTTCATGTTTTTTTTATAAAGAAACAAATCTTTCGAAAATAGCCATTTGATGAAGATTATTTAAAGTATAAAAATCACAGTTATAATAGCCTTAACACTGAAAATAGAGGTAGTTATTCCTGGACAATAACACTAGCTAATGGATAATCTTTATCGAAATTAGGAGGAACATAACAATAGTTTTCGCTAGATTTGTAGATGCTAGTTAAGCAAATCTCAAAAAATATGTCAGATTTGGATAAAACATCATTCCAATTCATTTATAGAATTGAATTGTCAAGCTTTGATGAACACCTTACTGGGTCCACTGTTATTACCAGAGAGTCTGTGATACCTTTCTTGTCACAATGGTGATTCTATTCTTCTACTTTAGTGGACAATGATCAATACATTTGACAAAGAAGACTTTTTTCATGTTCACGGCATTACTTGTTTCTGGGCACAAACTCTGATAATGTTATCGTCTTCATGTTGAGTAAATTGTTTTTTCAATGGTGTTAATATACAGCAGATAGCATGGTAATGACTAATAAAAAATGGGCCGTAAAACGTATCACTGTCAATTTGGCAACACAGGAAGCAGAAAAACTAGAAAACTATTGTCAGATGACAGGTAGACCTGCAACCGATGTGATTCGTGAACTGATTAGAGGTTTACCTGTTTCCGATGATGGGAAGGAAGCAAACAAGTAGAAATTGTGGTTTTACGGCTTCGTAGATCATCACTTTTTCTACCCAAAAATACTTGTCATGCTTTTTTTAGTTTACGTCCACTGAATAGAGTTTGTATTCCCAATGAACACGCTTTGGTAAAAGATGATTTAGTCCATCATCAGAATTACCAGAAGTAATAAAGGGAAATTTATTATCAGAAGGCATTATCAGCCTGTTGTGCATCTACATACTCAAAAATCCCTAGTGGAAAAATTATGGCGACAGATGGATTTTCGGAACCTATATGCACAAAGAGATTCCCTTTATTGCGGATTCAGCATTTGCTTATGGAGAGCCTTTACCCAACTTGTAGCAAGTGGTCTGGAAATCCCTCATACTGTACTACTTCACCAAAATCTCAAATCCTCAATCCAAAACGGTATAACTTGAGAGCAGTAGGCAATTCCGACACCAACCCAGTTACAATCTGTAAAGAAACTGAAAAGGTAATATGGAATGCGTGTTGCAATAGTGGGTGCGGGACTGGCTGGGCTAGCAACCGCAGTAGATTTGGCTGATGCTGGCTGTGAAGTCCAGATTTTTGAGTCCCGTCCGTTTGTTGGTGGTAAAGTCAGTAGTTGGGTAGATGGCGATGGTAACCACATTGAAATGGGGTTGCACGTCTTTTTTGGCTGTTACTACCAGCTGTTTGATTTGATGGAAAAAGTGGGGGCGTTGTCTAATTTACGTCTTAAAGAACATACCCACACTTTTATTAATAAAGGTGGACGCACAGGTGCTTTAGATTTTCGGTTTATCACAGGTGCACCTTTCAACGGTTTAAAGGCATTTTTTACTACTTCTCAACTATCTTTACAAGACAAATTCCAAAATGCGATCGCCTTGGGTACTAGTCCCATAGTTCGGGGATTGGTAGACTTTGATGGGGCGATGAAAACTATCCGCAACTTAGATAAAGTTAGCTTTGCTGAATGGTTCCGCAGTCACGGCGGTAGTGAAGGGAGTATCAAACGGATGTGGAATCCCATTGCTTATGCTTTGGGATTTATTGATTGTGACCATATTTCCGCCCGTTGTATGTTGACTATCTTCCAGTTTTTTGCAGCTAAAACCGAAGCTTCAATTATGCGGATGCTGGAAGGTTCCCCTGATGAGTATTTGCACAAGCCGATTCTCAAATATCTCGAAGCTAGAGGCGCTAAAATTCACACGCGGCGACAAGTGAGAGAAATTCAATTTACCCAGTCAGGTGAAGAAACCCATGTCACTGGCATGGTTGTGGCTCAAGGTGACACAGTAGAAACTATTACTGCTGATGCTTACGTTTTTGCTGGCGATGTCCCCGGAGTTCAGCGCATAATACCCCAGGAATGGCGTAAATGGTCAGAATTTGACAATATTTATAAATTAGATGCAGTACCAGTAGCTACAGTGCAACTGAGATTTGATGGCTGGGTAACGGAACTGCAAGATGCAGAGAAACGTAAACAGCTAAATCATGCAGCCGGGATAGATAATTTGCTGTACACCGCCGATGCGGACTTTTCTTGTTTTGCGGATCTAGCTTTGGCTAGTCCTAGTGATTATTATCGCGAAGGACAAGGGTCTTTATTACAGTTGGTACTCACACCGGGAGATGCTTTTATTAAACAAAATAATGAAGCGATCGCCCAACATGTCCTCAAGCAAGTTCATGAATTATTTCCCTCATCACGGGAATTGAATATGACTTGGTACAGTGTGGTGAAACTGGCGCAGTCTCTTTATCGGGAAGCACCAGGAATGGATGTATACCGTCCTAATCAAAAAACGCCAATACCTAATTTCTTTCTAGCTGGTAGTTATACACAACAAGACTACATCGACAGCATGGAGGGAGCCACAATTTCCGGACGACGTGCAGCCAAAGTGGTTCTGGAGAATGTGAAGAAATAACAAACCACAGCGGCACAGAGAAGCAACTGCGGTGGACGGGTTCCCCAGCATCAAGGAGCCAGCCGCGTGGTGAGGTAGTCCGGTCTTGGGGGTTTCCCCCATGAGGAACTGCCGAAAGGGTTTCCCGACTTGAGCGGACTGGCGTCAAGTGGCATAACGCAGAGGAAGAAAATAACATGGCAGATTGGTTAGAGCATAGTGTCCAGGTAGAAGTAGATGTTCCTATTGATTTAGTATGGAGCCTCTGGTCTGACTTAGAGCAAATGCCTCGGTGGATGAAGTGGATTGATTCGGTGAAAATTTCGCCAGATGATCCAAACATATCTCTTTGGAAATTGAGTACTGGGGGTTTGGATTTTAAGTGGAAGTCCCGTATTCTCAAAGTGATACCCAACCAAATTATTCAATGGGAATCTGTTGATGGGTTGCCGAATCAGGGCGCAATTCGTTTTTACGATCGCCAAAATAGTAGCATTGTCAAAATGACTATTTCTTACGCCATCCCGGGAATTATCGGCAAAATTATGGATAATTTGTTTTTGGGGCGGGTGGTAGAGTCTACCATTCAGGCGGATTTGGAAAGGTTTAAAGAATATGCTTTGAATGTCAAGTCTAATAGTTAAAACAATTGTCTCACTACCCTCGGCAATTGAAACTACTCGGCGTTACACACAGTTGGTTCTGGTAGTGTATCGCCCGTAGCTTCATAAGCAATAATTAGAGATTCTAAGGCTTCAATGCCGTTGGCTACGGCTAATTGGTAAGTTTCCCCATGAGTTCGCCATTCTTGTCCGGGAAAATCCGGGAATCCTACCAAGAAGCAATTATCTTCCTCTGACCATTGAATAATCATTTTGTACTTAAGATTACTCATTTACCAAGTGGGGTCACTGTATAAATTTATCGTCATTTCTTCGCGTCCTGGTGGTACTGACGAAATACAAGCACGGATGACATCTCCATCTTCAAGTTCCACGGTGCAGGCGTGACAAGACCCCATGAGACAACCGGTAGGAATAAACACTCCAGCCCTTTGGGCCACATCTAAGAGAGCTTCTCCTATTTCGGCGTTAACGGTGACATCATCTGGTAAAAAGCGGACGCGAATACTCATGAAAAAATAGCCTAACTAAGACAAAAAAGGTATTAAGTCTAAATGGGTTTCAATTTCTGTAGCCAGAGAGTCGAGAATTTGTTCTCGCTGTTCCCGGTAATTGGCAACACCTGTGGGTAAAGATTTTAAACCCCGTTGTTGACGTAGGCGATTTAACCACGCACGTCGCCAAGGGCCGTTGTCAAATAGTCCGTGGAGATATGACCCCCAAACGGATTGACAGCTATCCACTAACCCTAAGTTAACATCATCAAATAAAGGTTGGTAGGCTTGGCTATCTGCTTGTTGTTCGATACGCGATCGCCCTTGGTGGATTTCAAATCCACTCACTGGTAAGCCCATCTGGGGATAGTTTGAGCTAACTTGTCGCTGACGAGCAATCTTTTGTCCTGTAATTACTGTTCTAATGGGTAGGAGATTTAATCCCTGAAATCTGCCGGCTTGTCCTTCTACCCCTTCAGGATCAGCGATGATTTGCCCCAGCATTTGATAACCACCGCAAATACCCATCACTGTGCCACCAGAAGCTGCATAGTTTTGAATTGCTTCTGCCATACCAGTTTTTTGCAGCAATAGCAAGTCGTTAATTGTGGTTTTTGTACCTGGGATAATTACGGCATCTGGATGTCCTAAATCTTGCTTGGGGCTTAGGAATTTTACTGATACACTTGGTTCTGATTCCAAAGGGTCAAAGTCTGTAAAATTGGCAATTCTCGGTAAACGGATGACGGCAATATTCAGGTCTGTATTAGTTTTATAAGACTTGCGTTCAAACAAGTCAAGGGAATCTTCTGCTGGGAATATTTCTTCAAAATAAGGTATGACACCAACAACAGGAATACCAATACGTTCTTCCAACCATTTTATTCCCGGTTCCAAGATTGATCGCTGTCCTCTAAACTTGTTAATTACGATACCTTTAATTAGTTGGCGTTCCTCTGGTTCTAGTAACTCAAGAGTACCAACCACATGGGCAAAAGCACCACCGCGCTCAATATCAACTACTAATATAGTTGGTGCATTTAAATATGTCGCGATCCGCATATTAGTTAAGTCGCGGTGTTTGAGGTTAATCTCCGCCGGACTACCTGCGCCTTCGCAAACTAGCAAATCAAATTCTGTAGATAAATGTTTGAGAGATTCTTCAATGGCCTGCCAACCTATATCAAAATATTGTTCGTAGTAATCTGCGGCCCTGACTTTGCCTACAGATCTACCTTTGATAATGACTTGGGATGTCATATCCCCTTGGGGTTTGAGGAGAATCGGATTCATTTCTACCCAAGGAACAACACCTGCGGCCCAAGCCTGTACGGCTTGCGCGTAACCAATTTCGCCCCCATTAGCAGTGACATAAGCATTCAAAGCCATATTTTGACCTTTAAAGGGAGCCACCCGCCAGCCACGCCGTGACAAAATACGACAAATAGCTGTAGTTATCAGTGATTTCCCTGCGTGGGATGTTGTACCCACTACCATAATTGCTTTCATAGGTCACTATAAATTTTTGAGAATAAGGGGGTGAAATATCCGGGGTGAACGGTAGAAAATCAGCTCTTTAATAACTGTGAAGCTGTTAAGTAGAGGAAATTAGCACAAGACTATGCTTCCTCATCTAACTTCGAGAATCTCTACCAAAAGTCCATCAATTTACTGAGATTACTTTAGTAAAGACTTGATCAAGGAATCTGATGCTTTTACGTATATATTGTTCCCCATAACTACCACATCCTAACTTGAGGACTGGCAATTCTAATAAGGTAGTCTAAACCAGTAAATCATTGCATTGTACAGGCGATCGCGCCAAGAGGGAGTAGGCCAATTTTTTCCCTGGTATTGTTCTAGTAGCTGGCGACCTAGAGGAGTCAGGCGAAAACCATCTGTAATTCCTTGACCATCGACTTCTCGGCGGAGTACACCTACTTGAATCAGCCAGCCCAAAGCATTATCACACGCCAATTCTGACAAAGATCGTTGCGTGTAGCCATGCTTAACACCATTTTCCAGGGCGATGGCACCTAAAGGCACACTCTGATGACGCATCGTTTCCCACAAACCGATATTGAAGGGGGAACACACAAGCGATCGCTCCGCCCTTTTTAATGTTTTATGGGTATAAAAAAACGTTTTCGGATTTTGAGAATCAACTTTAGTCATCACTCATTAGTCATTAATTTATTTTCCCAATCCCCAGTCTCGAACCACCAGTTTTTCTAGTAATTCATTTAATCATTGTAAATTATTGTAAAATTTCAGAGTCATCAATCTAAAACAGGAAAGGTTCATTATGCCTCTAGCAGTTGGTACGGATGCACCTGCATTTACCGTCAAAGATACTAACGGCAACACCGTTTCATTATCTGATTTTGCTGGGAAGACAGTTGTTTTATATTTCTACCCCAAAGATGACACCTCGGGTTGCACCAAACAAGCTTGCAGCTTCCGGGATGCCCAAGCTAATTATCAAGGTAAAGATGTTGTAGTGTTGGGAGTCAGTGCGGATGATGAAGCCGCTCATCAGGCTTTTACCCAAAAATATAATTTAAATTTTCCCTTGTTGGCTGACACCAACAAAAGTTTAATCAAAGCTTACGACGTTGATGGCGGTGGTTATGCCAAGCGTGTCACTTACGTAATTGACCCTAACGGTAAAATTATCCATGTTGATGCTAATGTCAATACCACTACCCATGCTAGTGATGTTTTAGCTGCACTAGGTCTGTAGTTTTGACAGTGAAAGGGAACGGGGTTTCCTGTTCCCTTTTTAATTGAAGAATGAGGCGAAATCTACGGCAATTGACTTTCTTCAGGTGAACTCGATGGCTGATTTGTATTTAACTCCTGTTGTCTTTTTTGAATTGCTCTTTCTTGAGCGGCTCTAAATTTTGCGGCTTCTGAGTTCAATTGTTCTTGCTGTTGCTCCCGATTCCAGTTGATATTCCCAAAATTCGCCTGATGAATCAGATCAAACATGTTGAAGTCACCTGAATTTGGGCGAGCCAAGGGGTCGGTATTTTGATTTGTACCACGATCTACGGTGCCGATTTGAGCCAAACTGGGTGGAACCATTAGCAGAGAAGCAAAGCTAATTCCTGCTAAGGTGGCTAGAGAAAGTTTAGTAACTGATAAAAATGATTTTTTCATGGGGTTTTTACTTCAAATCACTCCAAACACATTATGCTTTCATCTTAAGCAAGAGTCCGGCGTAATCGGGGTTGAATGCTCACTAAAGCTATTAGGGCAAAGCCAAACAACACCAACAGCGCTCCCCCAAAGGTAACATTACCCCAAGGAGCTTGCATAACTACACTACCCAATCCCCAATCACTGTGTAGATAAAGATAGCGAATTGGTTCAATGGCATAGCTGAGAGGATTCAGGGTAGCGATAACTTGCAACCACTGAGGCATGAAGGATAAAGGCGCCAAGGCGGTACTTGCAAACAGCAATGGCAGGTTGGTAACAAAAATTACGGCAATTAATTCGATGTGACCGGGTAGAGCAAAAGCCAAACCCAGAGAGATGGCTGTCACACCTAAAGCCAGCAGAAAGACAATTAAGGCGATCGCACCTAAACCTGCTACATCCGGTAGACCCGCACCTAAAAAGGCGGCGGCTGCCACAATTACGGCTGCTTGTAATAAACTTTGGCTAATAATAAAGATGGCTGAAGCAAAGACAATGGAAAACCGGGATGCTAGAGGTGCTACCAGCAAGCGATTTAAAAAACCGAACTCACGGTCAAACATTACAGGTAAGCCAGCATTTAATGCTCCGGCAAAGGCTGTAAATACAATGATACCAGCCGCCAAAAATTGCCCGTAATTTGTCGTCGTAGTTCCAAACAAACCTTTGGGGGCATTTTGGAATAAAGCACCAAATAGCACTAACCACATCACCGGCTGAATAATTCCCGCAACTAAAGTTGAGGGGCGGCGTTGTAATTGAATAAACAAACGGCGAGTTAAAGCTAGTGTCTCTTGTAGCAATTCACCAAAGAAATTGGGAGCAGCATTAATATCTGCTTGCGGTGATGCTAATTGCTGCCAATTCATTTCTGATTTAGGGGTAATAGTCATAGGAATTAGGGAGTAGGGAGTGGGGAGATGGGGAGATGGGGGGATGGGGAGAAAATTACCCTAGCCTAAGCGCCTCTATCTCATATTCTGCTTTTTCTCTGCTTTGGGATCACGATTAGCAACTGCGGCTAATTCTGCATCTAACAAGGTGCGCCCGGTGGCGGCGAGGTAAACGTCATCTAGGCTGGGGCGAGATTGGGCAATACCAAATATGGGCAAGCCAACGGTGTTTAGGGATTGCTGGATGCTAATTAGGGCGTCATTTTGCGGTGTCACCACTAAGTTGAGGGAATTACCTTGGGCGCTGTTGATGATTATTTCTTGTACAAACGGTAAATCTTGCAACAGGTGTTTGGCTTTTTCGGCTTCTTCTAGTGGGGAAAATTCGCGGATTCGCAAGGTGATGCGATCGCCCCCTACTTGATCTTTTAATTGTGAAGGTGTGCCAGCTGCAATTACGGTACCACGGTCAATAATGGCCACGCGATCGGCTAACGCGTCAATCTCTTCTAAATAATGGCTGGTAATCAGTACTGTTGTCCCAGAGGCACGTAGTTGACGCAGAAAATCCCATACCACAAAACGGCTTTCTATGTCAAGCCCCACTGTTGGCTCATCCAACACCAAAACATCTGGTGCATGGAGTAAACCAGCAGCTAAGTCAAGGCGCTTGCGTAAACCGCCAGAGTAGGTTCCTGTCTTTTTATGAGCGTATTCTTGCAAACCGAGTAAATCGATTACCATGTCAATACGCTGTTTGGCTACTGCTCCTGGAATATGATAAAGTGCCGCTTGCAGTTGCAGCAATTCACGTCCAGTGAGTACTTTATCTAATGCGACTTCCTGAGCTACATAGCCCAGCTTTTGTCTGGCGATTTTGGGTTTATCTATCACCGAAATGCCAGATACTTCGATTTTGCCAGCATCCGGTGTAGTCAGAGTACATAAAGCACGTAAAGTCGTAGTTTTCCCAGCACCGTTAGGGCCGAGTAAACCAAAGATTTCTCCTGGTTCTATCTGGAAGGATACGTCTTTGACGGCGACTACCGTACCGTAGCTCTTTTTTAGATTTTCAATTAAAACGGCGGGAGCCATGACAGCTTAACCCCTAACTATACAAATCTCAACAAAGTCTATCTTTATTGTAGATGAGTAGTGCAAGGTCAGGCGATCGCTTGGCTACGTTCCGTGATTTTATATTGTTCAATAATTTTTTAAGCTTTACCAAATTCGTTGCATATTAAGTAAAAAACCAGGTAAGACACTTTCCCCATCAAGAGTTTGAGGTGATTTTACAACTTCCACACCCTGCCCTGGGCGATAAATTTCTACTTCCTGTTTTTTTCTGTTGATCAACCAACCTAAGCGACACCCATTTTCGATATACTCTTGCATCTTATTCTGAGTTTGTTTCAAGCTGTCATTAGGTGAAAGTATTTCAATTACAAAATCAGGACATAGAGGCACAAATTTTTCTTTTTGTTCTTTAGTCAAAGTATCCCAACGAGATTTTTCCACCCAAGAGACATCTGGAGAACGGTCAGCACCCGAAGGTAAAGTAAATCCAGTTGATGAATCAAAAACTTCACCCAAGTGATTTTGGTCGTTCCAGAACCATATTTGAGCGTTAATAGTAGAATTACTTTTGCCTGTTTCTCCCCCCGTAGGTGGCATGATAATTAGCTCTCCTTGAGCATTGCGTTCTAATTTTAAATCGGGATTTTCTTGACACAATTGATAAAATTGTTCTCTGGTAAGTTTAATTACAGAATTGAGGTTTAATGTAAGTGTGGTCATAGGAATATATCCCGTTTTTTTGCTGACTGGACTACAAACCTATCTCTATTGTGTTCTACACAGAGAAGCATTGCTTTTGCTGAAGGTGTAGATGTAGGATTCAAATCTACTCGCCATACTGTCCCCCAGTCACCTTACCCCGGAAAACAATGTACTGGTAAAGGTTGTAAAACAACATCACCGGAATGAGAAAGCCGATAAAAATAATCATGATTACTAGCGAACTAGGATCAGCAGCAGCCTCATAAATGGTAGTTTGTCTAGGAATAATATAAGGAAAGACAATTAATCCTAATCCGAGAAAAGTCAACACAAACAATAGAATTGTCCACACAAAAGGCGCTCGTTCTTCTCCACGGTTCAGACTTCTCAATAGTTGCCAAATTAATAACACTCCCAAGACAGGAATCATGGCAAAAATATAAACCAGGGGTTGTTGAAACAAGCGAGTCCTAGAGCTTTCATAAATTATTGGTGTTGTAATAGTGATGAAAATTGCACCTATTAAAGTTGTCCAAGCCGCAATTTTGGCAGTTTTAAAGTGAGTAGTTTGCAATTCTCCGCTAGTTTTCCAGACCAGATAGGTGGAACCAATCAGCACATATGCTTGAATCAACGTTAAAGCTACCAATACAGAGGGAATACTGAACCAGTCCCAGGTTGTACCGATAAAGTGTCCTGCTTCATCAACTTTAATTCCCTTGAGTACTGCACCCAAAGCAAAACCTTGACCGAGTGCAGCCGTAAAACTCCCAGCACCAAAAGCGAAATTCCAGAAAACTTTGCGGTTGGATAACTCCCGAAATTCAAACGCCACACCCCGAAAGATAAACCCAAATACCATTGTGAGAATGGGAATATATAAGGCGCTTAAAATCGTGCCATAAGCTAAAGGAAATGCACCGAAAAGCCCGCCAGCCATGAGAACTAGCCAGGTTTCATTAGCATCCCAAATATTACTCAAGCTAGTCATCAAAATGCCCCGGCGTTCGTCATCAGATGAGGTAAGAGATAATATCCCCACCCCCAAGTCGAATCCGTCTAACATCACGTAGAGGAATAAAAAGAGCGCTAAAATAACAAACCATACTTGGGGGAGAAAATACTCAAGCGTCTCCATAGAATCTCCTAGTTAGATTTGATAAAAATGCTTTGGGGAGATAGGGAAGAGATGAAAAACAAAGATATTGGTACTCAACGAAAGTCTTTCCCCCCTGCACCCTCCCCCCTGCCTCTTCTACTGCTGTGCTTCTACAGGACGTTCATCGGCTACAAACTCTCCAGGGGCCGTTTCTACGGCGGGTTTATTAACTTCCATTCCTGGGACTGGTAAGTCCAGATTTGGGCCTTTACGAATGATGCGACTGCCAAAGTATAAGGCTGCAACAAATAACACGCTGTAAACTGTGGCAAAGCTAGTTAATGAAACTAAAACATTGCTAGCAGGTATATGAGAAGCAGCGTCAACTGTGCGAATTTGTCCGTACAGTGTCCAAGGTTGTCTTCCCACACAGCGGACAATCCAACCTGATTCTACGGCGATATATCCTAGAGGTGCGGCAAATACCCATGCCCGCATCAGCCAGCGTTGTTGAGCAATGTTCTCTGGTGAAAGTTTACCGCGTAACCATTGCCAAGTACTGAATAGCATTAAACCAGCTAAGAAAAAGCCAATGGCAATCATGGTACGGAAAGCATAGTAAATTAAACCCACCATGTGTGGTCGGTCTTCTGGTTTCCACTCTTTTAAACCGCGTACTGGTTCCGAAAGATTTTGCTTAAATTCCAGAATATAGCCCAGGGCATTGGGAACGATAATTTCCCAGTCGTTCTTCTGCGCCTTCTCATTGGGTATGGCTACTAAACTCCAATCTGCTGGCTGTCCAGCAGGGGAAGATTCCCATTGGGCCTCCATTGCAGCTAGTTTGGTGGGTTGATAGTGATAAACTTGTTCGCCGCTTAAATGTCCGATGTATATTTGTAATGGAGCAACTGCGATCGCAGCTGCTAAGGCAATCTTCAAAGACTTGGAAAAAAAGGCTGGATGGCGTTGCTGCAAAATATACCAGGCACTAATTCCTCCAATGACAAATAATGAAGTCTCTAGTGTGGCAAAAAACATATGCAACACACTGTTGACCATGAAGGGATTTAAAATTGCCTGAAAGTAATCGTGAACAATAAACTTGCCATTGACCATTTCCCCACCCGATGGGGTTTGCATCCAGGAATTAGCTGTCAAAATCCACAGGGTAGATAAATTAGCGCCTACAGCCACCAAAATTGTCGAAAGATAATGAATAGCGGGATTGACGCGCTCCCAGCCAAATAACATAATGCCTAAAAAAGCGGCTTCCAGCATAAATGCCCAAGAAGCCTCAAAACCAATTACACTGCCAAAAAAGTTACCTACTGCTTCCGAGAATGGGGCCCAATTGGTACCAAACTGAAATTCCATTGGGATACCCGTTGCTACACCAATGCCAAAGTTAAGGACGTAGAACTTTGACCAAAAGCGCGCATGGTGGTAATAATCAGGATTACGAGTTTTTAACCACACTCCTTCAACGATTACCAGATAAATTCCCATCCCTGTAGTCAGGACAGGCCACAACATATGGAATAGTGCGGTCAATGCAAACTGCATCCGTGATAGCACCACTGAATCGGATAAAAATTCCACGAATTTTCTCCATTAGTTAGCCACATTATTTAGGATAGACGTTTTGCCTAAAATGCAAATATACCAAAAGGTGGCATCTCGATTTATTCTGTGGCAAATTGGCTAAATATTTGTTGCCATTATCAATTAATGTATAAAATTGAAAATTTTAGTAAATTTATTTCAAAATTGACCACCAATTAATTTCTTTTCATTTTTATGATGTAACTAAGTGGGCAGACATATAGGACTTACGCAACTGGGTATTAACTTAATTTCACTACATGAGTCAATTTGAATTTGCCTTGGCCACAACATTAGATGATGCTTCACTTCGCCAGCGGATGGCTGCTGATAGAATGGAAGGCAATATTTGTGTTAGCTTTCGCCGTGAACCAAATTATTTTGCTGGTTGTCAAGTTCAAGGTGAAACTGTAGAAGTAATTAAATGTATTAATAAAAGTACTGGTGAGATTATTGCTTTAGGTAGTCGCCTAATTAATCGTGCATTTATTAATGGTGAATTAGAAAAACTGGGATATTTAGCAGACTTACGTGTACATCCAAATTATCGCCGGGGAACTTTGTTGGCACGGGGATACAAATATTTACAAAAATTGCACCAGGAAAATCCTATACCTTTATGTATTTCTCTAATTTTAGAAGACAATGTACAAGCAATCCAAAATTTAACAGGTGGAAGAGCCGGTTTGCCGCAATATCATGATATGGGGCGGATTTGTTCACCAGCTATACATCTAGATTTACCCAAACCAGAAATTAAGTTGACGGGGGTAAGTTTTCAACGGGGAAAAGCAGAGATGTTACCTGAGATTTTAGCTTTTGTGCGAAAATGGCGATCGCAAAAACAATTTGCACCTGACTATAATATTGTTGATTTTCACAGTAGCCGTTTACAGGGACTCAAAGCAGAAGATTTTTACTTAGCAATTCGTAACAATCAGTTAGTCGGAATTATCGCCGCTTGGGAACAACACACCTTCCGCCAAACTCATATAGAAGGCTACAGTCCCCAATTTGCCAGGATGCGGTTTTTTTACAATTTACTAGCCCAAGTTACACCACTCAAACCCTTGCCGTCTCCAGGTGCGATGGTTCCTTACTTTTATTTAGCATTTGTGGCGATCGCAGACAATAACCCAGATATATTTCGGGCTTTACTGCGGCAATTATACCGCGATCGCTATCAAGGCCCTTGGCATTACTTTATAGCAGGGTTACATGAAGATGATCCTCTGACATCAGTTCTTAAGGAATACCGAAGAATTGAAGCAGGTGGCAGACTATTTGTTATTCATTATCCAGATGGTGCAACATCGTTTCATCAACTTGATGGACGAGTACCTTTTGTAGAAATAGGTGCAATATGAGTATTAGTACAATTAAATTAGAAAATTCCCTCTTTCATTGGCAATGGGAACGTAAACCAAATTTATCTGACCCCAGATTAGCAATTTTAGGGATATTAATTACTTACATTATCCTGGGGATTACAGTTTTAGGTTTTAATCGTTCTCCCGCACAAATTTTATTAATTATTAGTTCAGCTTGTTTATTTGATATGGTATTACACTGGCTATTTAAACAACGCCAGTTCTTATTTCCTTTAAGTGCTGCGATTACAGGTTGTTCGTTAAGTATTTTAACTAATTTTGCTCATAATTCTTGGCTACCATTAGTACCTGTTTTTTTTGCTATCTCCTCGAAATATCTGTTTACAGTTAGAGGTAGACATATTTATAATCCAGCATTATTTGGTATTACTGCTAGCTTATTACTAGGTAATGGCTTAATTAGTGCTGCACCCGCCTATCAATGGGGTGGTTCTATTGCCATAGTTATCTTTATTATTACAGCCGCTTTATTACTATTTGCTTTACGTATCAATCGCACAGCTTTAATCGTATCTTTCTTAAGTTTCTATGCCTTACAGTTAGGCATCCGTGCTTATTTGATACAGCATTTAGTACCGCCAAAAACTATTGTCATGGGGGCGTTATCTTCCCCAGCCTTTTATTTATTCACATTTTTTATGATTACAGATCCAGCGACATCGCCTAATAGTAAAAAAGGGCAAATTTGGATGTCGTTGATTATTGTCCTCATGGATTTGTACCTGCATAAATTTGAAAGTCTATCCACATTCTTTTTTGCTGGGTTTATTTACTTCAGTGGGCGGTTAGTTTGGTTGAAATTGCAGCAAATTAAAGAAGTACAGCAATTAGATATTAATCAAATATTTAATCCTGTTTATCGCTGGACATTGATAGCTGTTATAGGTGCGAGTGGATTTTGGGGATATGAACAATTAGTTACCGCTAAAGATGTTATTCAACCAGATTTTACTTTTCAGGAAATTGCCGCAGAAGACGTGGGAATTTCTACCCATAAAAGCGCAATATTAGAACAAGTAGACCCTAAATTACAACATATTGGTAAATGGCTATTATCGGTAGGTGATGCGGTAGCTGTAGCCGATGTTAATCAAGATGGATTGCCAGATATATTTTTAACGTATCCTCTTAAAGATAACAGCGATCGCGCGGCTTTATATCTCAATCAAGGTAATTTTAAATTTACTAGATTACCCATACCTGCCTTAGATGAATTAGTTAATCATCAAGAAATCTACGGCTTACCTTCAGGTGCTTTATGGTGGGATTATGATAACGATAGCGATGCTGATTTATTGTTATCAGTTGGTTATGGCAAATCTCGCTTATTGCAAAATCGCTTACGAGAAGAATGTCCAGTTAATCAACAGCATTGTCTCCCCAACTTTGTTGATGTTTCCCAAGAAATGGGTATTGATGACTACACAATTAGTTTGACTGCTAACGCTGTAGATATAAATAAAGATGGCAAATTAGATTTAATGGTGGGTAATGCCATGAATCCATTATTGCCAGGTTATAAAAAACCAACTTACTTTAATATTTTTCAGTTACCCCAACCAGAATATGAAAATGACCGCCGGATGACGAATGTTATGCATCGCACTTGGCATGATGCAGATAATGGCGGCGAAAATTTATTTTATCTCAACACAGGTAACAAACTAGAAAAACAAGATATCACAGCCTTAGGACTTGATGGACATCGCTGGACATTAGATATAGGTACAGGAGATTTAAACGGCGATGGCTGGACAGATTTATATTTAGCAAACGACTTTGGCCCCGACCAATTATATATCAATCACCAAGGTGAAAAATTCAATCTTGTGCGGGGTAAGTTAGTAGGAAAAATTAGCCATGACACCTACAAAGGCATGAATGCATCTTTAGGAGATGTTGATAATAATGGACAATTAGATATTTATGTTTCCAACGTTCATGAAAAACTGCAAGCCGAAGGTAGTTTACTGTGGATGAATAGTGGAAACGTAGATGAAATTGGCGAAAAAGCATTTACCGACGCAGCCATGAAACACAACGTCCTCAACGAAAATCGTTTTGGTTGGGGTGGCGCAATGGGTGATTTAGATAGAGATGGTAAATTAGATATTCTTCAAGCCAACGGCATGGTAGATAATAGTTACGATCGCCCACTACCAGAAACTAGAAATCAAAGATTAAAATGGAAAATCACCACACCTCATTATTTCCAAAATTCTGTCAACAGAAAGTGTGCTGACTTTTGGTATTGGAACTCGCAAATAGCCTTAACAGGGCCAGATATCCACGGTTATGCAGACAAATGGGCTGATTTACGCGATAGATGTATTTTCCCCTACGAACAAAATCGAGTATATCTCAATCAGGGCAAACGTTTTGTTGATGTTGCATCTCAAGTAGGCTGGAAACAACTGGGTAACTCCAGAGGTATTGCATTAACAGATTTAGATAATGATGGTGATTTAGACGCATTAGTCACACATCAATTTGACCCAGTATCAATTTATCGTAATGATGCAGCACAAAAATCATGGCTGGGTTTAGATTTAGCAGGTAATGGTACTACTTGTAATCGGGATGCTGTGGGAACACAAGTAATCATAGATAACCAACTACGCGAAGTCCAAGCATCAAATGGATTTTCCGCCCAAGGCGATAAACGACTATTATTTGGTTTAGGTGATTCTCAACAACAGACAATTCCCGTAGAAATACATTGGTGTGGAGACAAAAATATTCAGCATCAGCAATTACAGATTAATCAATATCATCATCTTGTGCAGTCAGATAAGAAGAACGTTCGCGTAGCGTGCGCGCGGCGCATACCGCAAAGGAAAGAGGTATAGAGAGAATTGGACTTATATTCTCTGTGTCTCTGCGTGATACTAATTTATACCTAAAACCACAAAAAAATGTTTATAGGACATCGCTACTGGTATATAGCCTGTCGTTCCCCAGAACTCAAACACAAACCACTCTCAATCACAATTGCATCCATCCCCATTGTCATCTTCCGCACCGTTAATAAAATAGCCGCCCTAGAAGATAGATGCGCCCATCGCCACGCGCCTTTGTCTGCGGGAAAAATTTGCCAAGAACATATCCAATGTCCTTATCATGGTTGGCAATATGATACCGAGGGTACAGTCAAAAAAATTCCCGCCTTACCCCCAGACTGTAAACTCGCCAGTAACTTAAACATCAAAAAATATCATTCCTTAGAACAAGATGGCTACGTATGGGTATGTTTAGCCGACACCCCCGCTACCCCCCAGCCAGAAAAATTTCCTTATTTAGATGCACCAGGCTGGACAAGCTTCCGCATGAAAACCCGATTTCTCGCACCCATTGACATCTGCTTAGAAAACTTTCTTGACTGTCCCCACGCAACCTTTGTCCATCGCTTTTGGTTTCGCACTCCCAAGGCCAAACCTGTCAAAGCCATTGTCAAAACATTAGAAGATGGTGCTGTAGCCGAATACATAGAAGAACCACGAGAAAGCGCCGTAGTTTGGTGGCTATTAAGTCAAAAAAACACTCAACTACAACATACCGACCGTTTCATCGCTCCATCTACCAGCCGAGTTGACTACATCTTTTCCGACCAGCGTCATTATATTATCACTTCCTCTTGTACACCCATAGGCGATCGCACCACCGAAGTCCACACCGTCATCACCTTTCGCGTACAACCCATAGGCTGGTTCATCAAACTATTTTTTGCACCCTTATCACGCTTCATTATTCAACAAGACGTAAAAATGTTGAACTTGCAGCAAGCCAACATCAAACGCTTTTCCCCATCCAACTACAAATTCACACCAGCAGACCTACTTTTACCCTACATACTAAAATGGCGACAAAGCAATCAATGTAACGAAAACAGCGATTCGCCACCACCCCCCACAGGTATAGAACATCACGTAAATATGTTACTCTAAAACCCTTCTTTATTTCTTCCTCCGTGTTCTCTGTGTCTCTGTGGTTAGTTAATCATGCTTAAACCTCTCTACTATCTCATCATCATCACCCTTACAACAGCCGGGACGATTTTTTAGGCTCTTCAGTACTTATTATGCTAAACTAACAATTGAAATGCCAGTTTAACAAGCATCTAATTCGGAAGTTTTCAAAGTTTCTAAATCCATAAGCCGAGCGTTTAATCAGCTTGAGTTTGTTATTGATACCTTCCACAGCACCACTAGTTGTCCCATAATCAAAGTAAGCAATAATTTCATCAAACCAACGAATAATAGTATTGTTGCTATTTGGGAAATATTTTTTAGCTTTCG
>JAKOMP010000088.1 GCA_022241785.1 Cyanocohniella sp. LLY
AAGACTATTTGGCGTGGATTGCGACGATTACATGATATCGCTGCTACTTGGAAATTAGTCCAGCAAACCCATTAGCCAAATCAACAAAATCCCCAAGGGTATGTCAACAACAATCCATCTCCCCCCACCCTACATATTTTTCTCGCTCTGTCAACCCCAGCTAGGAATTATCAACGTGAAATTACTCCTATAAATGGCTTTCGGCTTTGTTAAGAAAGATGTGACTAATGGATAGTTACCAAGGAGAGGGGTTGGGGGTGAGGTTCTGTATTTTATTAAATCCACATTCCTAACTCATAACATTTTTGCTAGCCGTTACAACACATCTACTCGACCATCGTTAAGAATATAAATAGAGCGATCGCCTGGAAAACTCCACGTAGGACGAAACTCTACCTGCAATGTGCCAAAGTTGGGTTTGGAGACATTCGCCTGTACCGACAAACCAGTGTCATCCCAAAAAATCAGCGATAAATTTGGCGTTGTCCCATGTCCATGTTCCAATGTTAATTCCTGTCCGGGTTGCAAGGCAATTGGATCAGTGGCGGCAAGTTTTTGTAATTGAATCACGCGAGGAGTGCGATTTACTACTTGAACTCGAACGCGTTGTCCTGGTGTAAACTGCATGGGACGCGGCCCACATTGAGAAGCGCAGGTTCCAGCTAATGTGACGCTAGAGTGATTAGCCGATGTCAACAGCAGTGTTGTAGTGAATAAGGTTGCTAGTATTAGCTTAGACATGGATTTAAAATTTACAAAATTGGTATTTATTGATATTTAAGTACTTCAGCCTAACATTGTACTGAGGAATTGAGTAGGCTTTTTGTCAATTATATTACCAATTTTGATTACAGACGACCCACTCAACCGCTTCACTGCTTACCTGAAATTCCCCAATATAATTTAATACTCAGAAATATCTGCCAATTTCATCAACAGACGATCTGCTAAATTCAATAATTCGGCATTATTTAGATCAACATGATCGTCATCACCAGCTAACAGATTTCTGACTATGGATAATCTGTCATCTCCTGGGGAAATTCTCCAACATTCTTCTAAATTTACCGCAAAATCAAAAAGCGATCGCTCTCCTAAATACTGTCTGACACTGACAGCTACATCATCATCACTGACTAAAAATTCTTTAATAACATTTAATACCCTATTACCTAAAATTTCATCATGTCCCCAGGTTTCTAGCCAATCACTATTGGCATCTTCAACGTAAAAATGGACATAATCTACACCATATGTTAGCCAATCATGCTGCATTCTTCGGGCAGTTGTTAAAACTTGCGAAAATTCTTCCACGGGATTTCTGTAACTACGAGTTTCTTGTCGGTTAGCCATAAAAGGTGTGATGCGCTGATAAGTATGTAGGGCCAAACACAAATCTTCAATTATTGCACCGTTAAGAGCATCAGGAAAATTTCAAATACTTGCCACCTGAAAGATAGTCACTGTTATACAGTGCTATATTAACCAACTGCTTGATGAAATTGACATCTTTGGGATTGTAACTTAAAAATAATCCTCTCTCTATTTCCCATGAATGCAGTGTATTTTGCCAATAATGATACTTTTGATGATTAAACTCTTCCGAAACACTGGTAACTTGAATACATAAGGGTTTTTGCTGATGACTACTGATAATTAAATCTGTGGCCATAGAAAGGTCGGCGATGTAACGATGCCAAACACTACCTTCACGCTGAATAATATTGTGAGCTATAGCTTTAATAATATCATCATCTAGCTGATTAAATTCTCCTGCCATGAGTTTTTGTTTCCAAATATAAAATTTGGCATCGGTTGCATTTATCCATCTGGGAAAAAGATAGCCATACCAGTATCTTTCATTCGGAGTCATTTGCTCAAACTTGGCATTTTGTGCTTCTACCGAAGGTGATGATTGAATGATCAGCCAAATGGTAGAATCTGTAATTACTTCTAAAAGAAATGCTAGGACAAATGGTTTAGCAGTCAGAGAACCGGGCTTGATATTTTTTACCCAACGATTAATTTCGCGCAACTTTTTCGCCAAGTTGGGATCTATCGAGGAGGCTTGCTCGATGAGGTGTTTTAGCTGATCCTTAATCTCTTTTGCTTGCACACGATGCCCTACTTTCAGTAACTAACGCTTTTGGGAACTATAAACCATTAGTATCACTAATGAGAATAACATGTACTTTTGTTACCAATAAATATCTATTTTTGGATAGAATCAGCGATGCTGAAGTTTGGTATGAATACAACTTTTACTTTAGCAGATAACGTCTGAACTGACAGTACTTTGAAGGGTGGCAAAAGATACGCTCCGTGTATTGGTAGTATATGCCTCAGGCTGGCTATGCCTACGCATTTCCTCGGTTATAACGGGGCATAGCCTATTGCCTATCTACTTGGCTACTACATGATTAACTGGTACAACTTTGGCTAAATCCAAAATTTGTGGAATCAAATCTTCCCGCTTTACGGCCATCATGTGAACACCTTGACATAACTGCCGCGCAATTTGCACTTGTTCTGCCGCAATTTTTACGCCCTCTTCCAGTGGGTCTTTGGCTTGTGCCAATCTATCAATAAGATGCTGGGGTATATTTACTCCCGGAACGCATCTATTAATAAACTGGGCATTCTTGGCCGATTTCAACAGAAAAATTCCTGCCAAAATTGGTTTTTGATGAACAGACGCTATGTTGTCCATAAACTTTTCTAGCTTTTCAAAATCAGTAATTAATTGACTTTGAAAAAACTGCGCTCCCGCGGCGATTTTACGTTCAAAGCGACTTTGCAAACTTGACCAACTGGCACATTGGGGATCTACAGCTGCACCTGTAAATAAATCTGTTGCACCATCGGTTAAGGGCTTGTCATGACAATCAACCCCTTGATTCATTTTCCGAATTAGTTGCAACAGTCGCACAGCTTCTAAATCAAACACGCCTTTAGCATCAGGATGATCGCCTGCTTTTACAGGGTCGCCAGTCAAAGCTAAAATATTGCGGATACCCAAAGCATGGGCCCCCATTAAATCAGCTTGTAAACCAATTTTATTGCGATCGCGGCAAGCAACCTGACAAATCGGTTCAATACCGTGTTGTAACAAAATGACTGACGCTGCTAACGAAGACATCCGCAAAACTGCGCGGCTACCATCGGTAATATTGACGGCATGAACCCTCCCCTTAAGGGTCGCCGCCATTGATAGCATGTGGGCTGGATTTCCCCCTTTCGGGGGTGCAACTTCAGCAGTAACTAAAAATTCACCACCTTGTACAGCATGACGAAAAGAATTTAAAACTGTGAAACTTTGGGTATCCTGCATAACATTATTATTTCGGTTTCTTTAAAGGCTATAACGAATTACGCCTAAAAGTGCAAACCTACAGAGGTAGAGAATAACCCAAGGCAGTTTTTACCTGTGCTAAAGTTTGGTTAGCGATCGCTTCAGCTTTTTTTCGTCCGTGGCGTAATACAGACTCTAGATAAGCTTGATCCTCCATAATTGACTGATATTTTTCTTGGATGGGTTTTAAAGCATTAATTGTTGTTTCTGTCAACAATGGTTTAAATTGTCCCCAGCCCATATCCTGACATTCTGCGGCTACTGCTTCCTTGGTCTTCCCAGATAGCAACATATACAGCGTTAACAAGTTATTACACTCTGGACGCTCTGGATCATCAAAAGTCAAACCCCGAACTGGATCAGTTTTACAGCGTTTAATTTTATATTGAATCTGCTCTGGTGAGTCTAATAAATTAATGCGGCTTAAATCAGAAGGATCAGACTTAGACATTTTGCGTGTACCATCCGCCAAACTCATCACCCTTGCCCCTTCCTTACGAATTAAAGGGTCTGGTAACTTGAGTACAGGCTGATCTGGCTTACCAAATTGGTGATTTAATCGAGCTGCAATATCCCTTGTCAATTCCAAATGTTGCTTTTGGTCTTCACCTACTGGCACTTTATCAGCTTGATACAGCAAAATATCAGCAGCCATCAGCACAGGGTAATCCAACAAACCTGCACTGACATTTTCACCTTGCTTGACAGCCTTTTCCTTAAACTGGATCATATCTTCCAACCAGTTTAAAGGTGTGATGCAATTAAGCAGCCAAGTAAGTTCACTGTGGGCAGAAACGTGAGATTGCACAAAAATAGTGGAGTGATTTAAATCCAGTCCACAAGCTAGATACAGCGCCACCAATGTATAAGTATCAGATGCTAACTGTTTGGGGTCATGTGGTACCGTAATTGCGTGCAAATCAGCCACGAACAGGTAATTTTCGTATTCACTCTGACCTTCTACCCAGTTGCGAATGGCGCCCAAGTAGTTACCTAGATGGTAATTGCCCGTTGGTTGAACTCCAGAAAGAACACGCTGCTTGCCCATAAATTTCAAATTAATTATCTCAACTCCGCTCTATGTAAAGTGGCGGTTACAAAACTCATTTAATTTTGACACTTTCCTGGGCAACTCGCTGGGGAAAACAGAAATATTTATCTCTCCGGAGTTAAGAGTAGGGAGTAGGAAAAATCTGCGATTTAACAAAGCTTATTATCTGTGTTACCAGACAAACATTAATGTTGGAGGTAACGCTTTTTTCCAGGGTGTGTGCTTTTTGACAGTAACCAGAAATAACTGATAACTGATTTAAGAGACCCTGGTTGGCGGGGTAAAACCAAGCGTCAGATTACTGGGACTGAGATCCGTCTATTTACAGCGATTTGCTGGCGACAGGGTATAAGCTAAAAAATATATAATTTGCATATTGAAATTATATGAAACCCTTGTAGGGTGGGCATACTTCTCTACGAGACGCTACGCGAACGGCAAGTGTTACAGTGAGCTTGCCGAACTGCTCAGTACAAGTCTTGACCGCCCAGGATGTGCAACTTAAACGTAGAACAGCTTAGTGCGCTTAACTCGGTTTCGTTTCTGGTGGCAATTAGGAGCGATCGCACTCACTAAACCCCGTTTATTGTACGATTATTTGACTACCTTAGGCGTTGGTGAACACTTCTTCAACTATCGCTATGAAGTGAGGGCGCAGTTGCAGGAAAAATTGGCCGCATTAAAACAGGAGCTGCCACAGGAAAAGGTAGCCTATCAGTTAGAGTCTGTAAGTTGATTTTGAATGATAACCAAACTGGATTTTACACCTGTTCTACAATCGAGAATAGGTGTTCTTAATTGTGCAAAAGGAGATCATCTCTCGAAGTATTCTTTTGATAATAATATGTCTTCAATAACTTGTAATATAGTAACCTTACAATTAAGTAAAACGACTTGAACAAACCAAGCTATGTAAAGTAATGTAAATTTGTTGAACATCATTTTGTAGTCAGGACTTTAGTCCTGATTTGAGAACTAAAGTTCTCACTCTTCGAGTGATGCCTCCGGATGCCGCAGGCTGTACGTTAGTCACTCATGGGGGAAACCCCCCGCCGTTCGCCTTTGGCGTCTCCCCTTGGGAGAAGGATGCCCGAAGGGCTGTAGACCGCGCTAACTCACTACAAACCTTTAATTATTTACCCGGTTTTACTTATCTAGATTTAAATGTTTAATATATTAATCATTATCTTAACTTAGATTTTTTACATTTAACCGTAATGAAATTTATCGGCATTGATTTAGGCTGGAAATCGCAACCAAGCGGTTTATGCTGCTTAGAACTAATCGCTGGAAAACTGCAAATACTAGATTTAGATCGTTTAGAATTTATTGCAGATATCCTCACTTGGATTGAGCAAAGGGTACAACCAGACGAACCAGCCATCATTGGCGTAGATGCACCCACCTTGATCCCCAACGCTACAGGTAGTCGTCTTCCCGACAAACTCACGCATAAATACTTTGGTAAATATCACGCCGGATGTTACCCAGCCAACCAAAATCTACCCTTTGCTGAACG
Organism: Cyanocohniella sp. LLY; assembly: GCA_022241785.1. Taxonomy (GTDB): domain Bacteria; phylum Cyanobacteriota; class Cyanobacteriia; order Cyanobacteriales; family Nostocaceae; genus Cyanocohniella. Next base: position 5,923 of record JAKOMP010000088.1, read on the forward strand.
CACCATCAACTTTGGTTTAGAATTAGAATCTCGTGGATTTTCCCATGCACCTACTATTGATCCCCAAAAATTAGGCAGATATCAAATAGAAGTTTTTCCCCATCCCGCAATAGTAAATTTATTCAACTTAGAACGCATCCTCAAATATAAAAAAGGACGCCTCAGTGAGCGTCGCTTAGAATTAATTAAACTTTACAATTTCATAGTAGATATTCTACCCACCTTAGAACCTCCTCTGAGTTACGCCACTTGCTTTATGCCGGGGAACCCGTCCACCGTAGTGGCTCCTCCGCGCCTCTGTAGTTCGCTATCTTCCGAAATTCCCAGTACAGGCGTAGCACTTAAAGCAACCGAAGACAAACTAGATAGTCTGATTTGTGCTTATGTAGCCGCCCATTGGTGGTACTGGGGTGAACAACGTAACTTAGTACTAGGCGATCGCACCACTGGTTACATCGTCATCCCAGAGAACAGGGGGAGTGGTGAGTGATGAAAATATTTTCCATACCCTACTCCCTACTCCCTACTCCCTATTCCCTACTCTCTATTCCCTCACAATTATTCTGCCCAAGCAATCAACCTCGGCTCATAAGGACTAGACAAGTGTTGATGTTGCGGTAACACACGCAAAGACAAACCTTGCAAACCAGAGGCCGTGTAGGTGATGTTAGAGGTGTAAATACTTAACCCTTGTGTATCCTGTCCTTGGTAATCCATGACTACCGGCACAGCATGGACAATATCACCATTAGCATCAATGGCACCTTGGTATAACTCCACCCGCACATCATCGTTAATCAAAGTTGCTAAATCAACCTTGGCTTTGACGGCAACGGTTTGGTTAACTTCAATATCTGCATCTGCTGATATATCAATATCTTTGATTTTGATATTAAACCAGTGGTCGCTCAGTTTTTCCTTCCAATGCGCTAATTCCTTAGCTGGAGCATAGTCATCGGTAGTCAGGATATGATAGCGATCGCTTGCTGGGAAATAAGCTCGTTGGGCATATTCTCCTACCATCCGGGCTGTATTAAAGAAAGGACAATTCAAGCGAATTGCATCTTTCATTTTGGCTACCCACGCCCTTGGTAAACCATCATTATCTTGATAATGGTAAAACAAAGGTACAACTTCTTTCTCTAACAACTCATACAGAGCGTTAGCTTCTATTTCGTCTTGGTAATTGGGATCATCGTAATTTTCACCATGTCCAATGGCCCAACCGGTGCGGACATAATCCGCTTCATCCCACCAGCCATCTAAAACACTTAAATTTGGCAATCCATTCATGGCTGCTTTCATCCCACTGGTTCCTGAAGCTTCCCGTGGACGACGTGGTGTGTTTAACCAGATATCACAACCAGCTACCATCAACCGAGCAATATGAATATCGTAGTTGGGAACAAACACTACCTGTTTTTCTAAGTGGTGTTCGCGGATAAAGTGATTGATGTCGCGGATCAGTTCTTTACCGGGGATATCCTTGGGGTGAGCCTTACCAGCAATTACAAATTGCACTTTCCGGTTTTTTTTGCCTAGCAAAATCCCCTTGATGCGTTCCAAATCGCGCATCCATAGAGTAGCGCGTTTGTAGGTGGCAAAACGCCGGGCAAAACCAATAGTTAAAACGTGGGGATCAAGAACTTCTTGGGCTTGGTTAATTTCTGAAGCAGAAGCACCGCGATCGCGTAAATGCTTCACTAAATGATCCCGGACATATAAAATCATATCTAAGCGGCAGCGTTCGTGATTGCGCCACAACTCTTCGTCGGGTATCGCATCCATGCGCTCCCATAACGGGCTATCTGGTGGTGATGATGACCAATTAGGCCCTAAGTAGCGATCGTATAACTCTTGAGTAGATTTCGCTACGCAACTCCGGGCGTGAACACCATTGGTAATGGCAGCAATGGGTACTTCTTCTACTGGTACCTTTTTCCATAAACCCTGGAACATTTGCCGTGATACTACACCGTGCAACTGAGCTACACCATTAGAAAATGTTGCCATCTTCAAGGCCAACACCGCCATACTAAAAGGTGCAGATAAATCACCAGTATTTTCCCGTCCCAGTCCTAAAAATTGCTCCTTGGGTAAGTCAAAAATTTCTCCATAGTACCCCAGGTAGTGCATCACTTTGTCTGGAGAAAACAAATCAATTCCCGCTGGGACTGGGGTGTGGGTGGTAAAGATATTACTGGAAGCCACAACCTGTTTGGCTTGGATATAATTCAAGCCTTCTTCTTGAATCAACATGCGGATACGCTCTAAAGCGGAAAATGCTGCATGACCTTCATTCATATGGTAAGCGGTGACGTTATAACCCAAAGCTTTCAACATCTGCACGCCCCCGATCCCCAGCATAATTTCCTGGTGGATTCGCATATCGATATCACCACCATACAGCTGGTCGGTGATGTCGTGGTCGTAAGGGTTATTGGGTTCGATGTTGGTGTCTAACATATACAGTGGCACCATTCCCACCTGTACGCGCCAAACTCTGGCATAAACCTTGCGTCCTGGATAATCTACGGCAATCCTCAGTTCTGAACCATCAGGATTGCGCTCTAGGTGCAGAGGCATATTATAAAAATCGTTGATGGGGTAGCGTTCTTGCTGCCAACCATCGGCATTGAGATACTGAGCAAAATATCCTTGCTGATACAGCAAACCCACACCCACCAGAGGTAACCCCAAATCACTAGCAGATTTCAGGTGATCCCCAGCCAGAACACCCAAGCCACCAGAATATACGGGTAAACAATCTACCAGCCCAAATTCAGCCGAAAAATAGGCGTAGCATTCTTTAGGCTTGTGACTACGTTGTTTCTGATACCAGGTGCGTTCTTGTAAATAATCTTCTAACTGGCGGTTAGCTCGATCCATTTGCGCCAGGAAGCCTTCATCTTCGACCACTTCTAAAAGTCGCGCCTGACTGATTGTCCCTAGCATTAACACTGGGTTGTGACGGCTAGATTCCCACAGGTCGGTATCTAAGCGCCGAAATAAATCTTTAGACTCAACGTTCCAATCCCAGTGCAAGTTATATGCTAATCGCCGCAGTGGTTCGAGTCGCTGCGGTAATGAAGGTGAAACGTTAAATGTACGAATTGGCTGCATAGGTTTCTAAAACTCCAAGTTTAATTTGGTGATGCTTAATTGTCTTTATTACTGTCTTTACCCAATGTTGCCAATTCTTGCTACCGCTTTTGTAAAATTGCGATGACTTTGTTAAGCATGGAAAATTATTCTTACCATCGCTGCTAAAGTTTACACCAAGGGCATTTCTAAGTCTATGCGTTTCCCTCAAGTATTTACTTAGTATAGTAAAATTTAATTATTGTCCGGTAAAAAATACTTAAATAAATATAAATAAATTCTCATTCACCCTTTTTTCCGGAAGAAAATATTGATCTAACTTGATACTTGACCAATATCTTCTGGATTAATTGTCATTTTGGCTACAAAACTCCCTTGTAAGATCAACTATAACCACTTTTGTCAGGGTAAGAAATGAGTTGATTTTGTCATCAGCGATCGCTGGAATAAAAAAATACTGAAATAAAGTATTAATTGTTGCTATACTTTGAGCTATTTGGAGATATACTCCGTCTAATTGTTTCTCTGCAAACACCCAAATGAAATCTGCCGATTGACTCAGCAAATTGCTAAATTATGATGTATTAATATAATGATTATGCGCCTAAAATAAACTGGTATGAGAATTTTGAGGTATACTCAAAGCGACCGCTGCTGCAAAAGCCATCTCTGCTGCTAGTTGATAAGCTAGTTTAATATTAGATGCTGAATCTTTACTATAAGATGAAAGCAAAGCTTTTGGCGTGTTTGACTCTTGTTTAACATCACCAGCTACGACAGCTCGCTGCAAGATGATAAATGCATCTAAGTCATCCGAGTCGTAACTATCTTGTAGTAACATTTCTATCTGGTCTTGGGCTACAACACTGAAAGAGCCAGAGGTTAAAGCTTGCTGCACAATTTCTTTAATGGAAATCATAATTTTAACCAAGTGTGTGAATGAACTGTTGCCGTGTAAATTTAATCTTGGATACCAGTTATATCTATAATGTGTCCACAATTTATAATGGATAGGATCAAGGGCGCATCACCCATTTGGCTCATCTCACAGGGTGATTTACAAATTGTGCATTATAGGTCAGTTATATTGGGGGGAAAATAGACACTTCATATGGAAATTTTGCCTAATTAGAGAAATGTAGCAAGTTTTTTGAGTCAAGCGATCGCTTGGGTGGTATACCAGTAATTTATCTAGTGTATGTCATAAATTTAATCAATTAATCTCAAATAAGATGTATTTTTCTATATACGTATAAAAACATTGTTTAGTAACAAATACGTAACTGATAATGTTACTTTAATTTCAAAATATTATTGATAATCAAAAATAAAAAAACTTACTTCCTAAAAGTGTTCCAAGAGAAATAAAATATGTTAATCTTAGAAACAACTATCACGAAAAAATTTGCATGTGATTTAGAATTGTGATTTTCTTTGTCTGTAATTCATCGGTTTGCAACATGATTAGCGCAGTATACTCTAGAAATTCGTTGCAAGAAAGTCGTCATTGTAGTCGTGGAAGCGCTTATTTGTTTGCACCGATGCTCAACTTTAATGTGATGGCTGAAGTGGGTGACACTCCACCCTAAAATTGATTTACTTAATTAACAACGCCACTAAAAATTACAGCAGAGTTACATTTCCATAAGTTGCTTGGGAAAAATTATCTGCCAAACTTGCACTATCCCCTGCAACCACAAAATATAATTGTGTTGCCAAAATATATTGCATTTGATTGGGGGAAAAGCCAAATTGATTGCCCAAAGAATAAACAACTAAAATGCGAACAACTAGATAATTGTTGTTTTTGTCCTTTGTGCAAATTCGCTAAATAAAGTCAAAATGGCTCTAAAACCCCCAATAAATCAATTTAATATTCTGAGTTTTTGTGCTGTAAATCCTTAATTATTGCCTGTATAATCTTTGGTTTAACTTAATAGATAAATATGGGCATCAGGATTTTCGTATTTATCACAATTACTCAGTAATTTTTCTACTTAATTAATTTCTGCCATCGTGTAGAAATTACTAAAATGCCGCCATTGTGGAAATCTCGCATTAGTTTTTGAGCGGCTTAACAGATTATTGAATAAACAGGGAAAATTATTGTGTAATTGCACAGGATTTTCCTCGCTTTAAACATATCAGGTTTATTGGCACTACCAGAAGAAACAATCTCTTCTTAACACCTACATCTCCCAGACTGACCACAAAACTTGATTTGAGAGCTATTTAATCATGAATAACAAGCGATATTCTTCCAAATGGCAAAGATTCCAAGAATTATTTATCACCACTTGCTTAGGTGATATTCCGACAATTCTCTTAGGTCCCAAACTACGCAATCTAGTATATCGTCAAATTTTTGGGCGCATGGGTAGCGCAATTTATATCCAAAACGATGTGGAATTTATGGGAACTTCTGCTATTGAGATGGGCAATAGCGTATATATTTTTAAAGGTGTCCGTATGGATGCCCAAGGACATCAAAATAATAAACTTTATTTGGGAAATGGAGTGGCAATTGAGCGCTACGTTGAGATTGGATGTTTAGAAGATACTTGCATATATATTGATGATGAAACCTTTATCGCCCCTCATGTTTGTATTGCCGGGCCTGGAGACATCAAAATCGGTAAGCACTGCATGATAGCCTCTCATACAGGAATATATGCCAATAGCCACAAATTTGCCGATCCCACAACACCCATGAGATACCAAGGCGTAACTCGTAAGGGAATTGTCATTGAAGATGACTGTTGGCTAGGCCATGGAGTAACGGTATTGGATGGCGTCACTATTGGTAAAGGCAGTGTTATTGGTGCCGGATCAGTGGTTAATAAAGATATTCCTCCCTACTCTATAGCCGTAGGTGCGCCGGTGAGAGTGATCAAAAGCCGAGTTAAAAATTTGGTAACATCTTCATAAATGCATAAAATCAGCAAAGTCTGGCTTGCGGTTTGGCAATGAGAGATGGCAGACTGTAGACAAAGAAAATAGTGGGAAGAAACTTCTGCTATAAGTCAACGTCACAAGAGTAACCAGTCAACAACAACTTAGGGACATCCACCAGTCAGACTAACTACACCAAGGGATAATAACCAAACTTTCTGCATTCTCTTGAGTAACTTGTTGCGACGTAATTCTTTACTCTCATCAGAGTCATCTCAAAAAGGGTCGAGATTTCGGTAATATAAAGTAGCTATCTTTTCTGCATGGCAGATACTGAGAGAGAAGCTTTTTTCTCACACCCTTTGGAGATATTTCTATGGTGGCTTTAAAAATCGCTGTTTATATTGTTGTTGCTTTCTTCGTGGCTATCTTCGTCTTCGGATTCTTGTCCAATGATCCTGCTCGTAACCCCGGACGCCGGGATTCAGAGTAAGATTACGACAAATTATCCACAACTGCCGGAAGACGGAAAACACCAAACCTCCTTCTCTTGGCAGCTGACTACATGTAGGCAGACAGCAAAAGTCGGAAGGGAAAGGTGTAATTCATCCTTCCGGCTATCAATTGGCTATTTTTTAGCTTGATTTGCCCAGATATGCTTCATCCAGTTCTGCCGCCTACACCAGTTCCCATTGTTGAATCAGTACAAACAGTAAGTTCTCTGCCATCTGTCAGTGAAAACCAGTTTCCCTCAGTGGGAGAAGTTGCTACTCATACCCAAGCCCATCAAGAAACATTCCCATCACCACGAGAAAGTCCCCAAACTTCTCCTGGGGGGGATGCCGAAGATTCTTGGGATGTGTCAGCGCCCCTTAACGCCGTTAGGGATAACTTAGTATCTGCCCAAACTTTAGCTACACCTAATACCCCAGAAACCTTCCCTGCGGAATTTTCTCCCCTCACTGTTTCTAAAAGTGCCGCAAATTTGGGGCAACCCCAGGCAGTAGGTTATTCTATGGGGCAGATGGAGGCACCTAGCACCACATTCAAGGGGCCAGTTTTAGCAGAAATACCCCCCCCACCAGCCCAGGAAAATGATAGTCCAGCACAACAGTCTCCAGAAACTATCAATCTGAGGGTGGAAGATCCCGATTATGTCCCCAGTTCTCAACCAGTACAAAATACTCTAGAGTTCAAGTCTGGCAATTCCACCATCGAATTTAAGTCACCCACTCAACAAGCACAACAGCCTACACCGACATCGCCAGCCAGAGAAAGAATTGTGGAAGTCGTCTCAGATAGGCAGGAGTATGACGAACAACGGCGAATTATCACAGCTGAAGGTAATGTGGTAGTACGATTTGATGGCGCAGTGGTGGATGCCGATCGCCTGCAAGTAAATTTAGACAACTTAATCGCCGTGGGAGAAGGTAACGTAGCCTTAACACGGGGAGATCAAGTATTGCGAGGACAACGCTTTACTTATAATTTCATTCAAGACAGCGGTGAACTAGAAAACGGCAGTGGGGAAATTTTTGTTCCCTCAGCGCAAACAGATTTGGCTTTTGACCCTACTGATGTCACAGCCGGAGGAGTACCCCGCCAACCACTGAGCGATCGCATTAGACGCAATCAGCCACTAACTGGTGTCAGTAGTCCAGGGGGAATTGATTTTACCACAGGTGGTCCAGGCGCTAGCAATCTCCCAGCACCAACAGCCGGAGGCCAAGTAAGGCGGCTACGGTTTGAAGCCCAAAGAATCGAGTTTTATCCCCGTGGTTGGCAAGCAGAAGATGTGCGAATCACCAATGACCCGTTTTCACCGCCAGAATTAGAGTTACGTGCATCAAGAGTAACTTCTGTCCGGGAGTCACCTCTAGTGGAAAGCATCACCACACAGGGACAGCGTTTAGTCTTTGACCAAAGGATATCGTTACCTATTCCCGTAGATAGACAAACCATTGACCGTTTAGAACGGGATACTTCACCATTTATAGTTTCTCCTGGTTTTGATGGTGATAGGCGGGGTGGATTATTTGTAGAACGGGGATTTAACCCCATCGATAACGAACAGACACAATTGCGGATCACACCTCAGTTATTTGTGCAAAAGGCGGTGCAAGAAGGCATAGGTGATGTACCCGCGCTATTTGGTTTGACAGCTAGGGTCAATTCTGTTTTAAATCCCCGCACGACACTCCAGGGTTTTGGAGAATTAACAAGTTTAGACTTAAGCACAATAGAGAATAATTTCCGGGCTAACTTGCAAATGCGCCAGGAATTGAGCGATGTTAATCCTCACATATTGACTTTACAATATAGCTACCGCGATCGCTTTTTTAATGACAGTTTAGGTTTTCAAACTGTCCAAAGTAGTATTGGTGGTTTGGTCAGTTCCCCCAATATTCCTGTAGGTGACAGTGGCGTCAACCTCCGCTATCAAGGAGGGGCCCAATATATCAATGCCAACACTGACCGCCTAGACTTGCTAGAACCAGACCGCACAAACAATCGCATCTCTTTAGGACGTTTACAAGGCAGTGCTACCGTCAGTAGGGGGTTTTTACTATGGCAAGGTCAGCCATTACCACCTACAGCTACTGAAGGATTAAGATACACACCCAACCCTGTCGTACCTTACGTGCAAACCATTGCCAGCCTCACAGGTACTACAAGTTACTATACTAACGGTGAGAATCAAAGTACCATTACAGGCACAGTTGGCTTAATTGGACAGTTTGGTCATTTTTCTCGACCTTATTTAGACTACACCGCTTTCAATGTCAGTTATTCCCAGGGCTTAAATAGCGGATTATCACCCTTTTTGTTTGATCGTTCTGTAGATAATAAAGTGCTGAGTGCTGGCATTTCACAGCAAATTTATGGGCCATTTCGCCTCGGCTTGCAAACAGCAATTAACTTGGACACTGGTAGAGAAACTAGCACAGACTATATTTTGGAATATAGCCGTCGCACCTATGGTCTAACTTTGCGTTATAACCCAGTACTGGAATTAGGCGGTTTTAGTATCCGCATTAGTGATTTTAACTGGGTTGGTGGTACTGATCCCTTCTCCCGTGACCAAGTTAAGCCAGTTGTCGATGGTGTGCAACAGGAAAATTAAACTTCTGCCGGCTGATGTTCTTGTTGTCTTTCCACAAACGTTTGCACACGGGTGCGGTAGTTTCTCACAGTTTCATCCACCCAATCGCGATCGTTACTGTTGGCATACAAATGTACTAAAGGCTCGCTGGCATCTGGTAAAACCAACAACCAACTGTCATCATAGGGTTGGCAAATTTTCACCCCATCAATTAACTCTAGGTTTTGGGCTGGGTGAGTTTCCACCAAGTAACGCATTAATGCTCCCTTAGCTGTCCAAGGACAACGGACTGTGTAAGATTTGTGAATTACCCGGGGCAATTCTGAACGCGCCGTAGCTAGCGATCGCTCTTGAATAGTTAGCATCTCAATTAGCTTGGCAATGCAGAACATCGAGTCAAATCCCGGATGCAGGTGTGGGAAAATAAAACCAGTATCGCCACTACCTCCCAATACCACATTGGTATTTTTTTGACAAGCTTCCATCAACGCTGTGGGATTGGCTTTGGTACGAATTACTCTACCATCATGACGACGGGCGACTTGTTCTACTGCACTGGAAGCGTGAACTGGAACAACTACTGTGCCTCTGGGGTTGGATGTTAATATCATATCCACCATCAGTGCTGTTAAAATTTCCCCCCGAATGGCGAAGCCTGATTCATCAACTAAAATTAGTTGTTCCCCATTAGCTGATACTTGGACACCAAAGTTAGCTTTCAACGCCTCCACTACATGACCTAGTTGAGTTAGCAGCCCTTCACGATCAGTAACTGACATCGCCGACTTATTCACACTGGCATTTAGTACCACCGCATCAGCCCCAAACTTATCTAACATCAGCGGTAAAACTGCCCCAGACACAGCATAAACGTAGTCAATTACTACTTTTGCCCGACTGTGGCGGAGAGTATCAACGTTTAACAGCTTTTCAAAAGCAGTACAATAACGTTCCATGACTTGACTAGGATAAGAGACATCGCCAACTTCATGAATTTGCGATCGCCGCATATCTTCTTTAAAGTAAGCCCCTTCAATTTTCTTTTCCAGGGCTTTGGTAATGTTAATCCCCTTGGCATCCATGAATTCAATCAGAATATAGTCTGGGCGATCTGGGTGTACTCGCACATGAATACCACCAGCCACCGACATTGTAGGGATAACTGTCCGGGCGATGGGAATAGCTGTAGCATCGAGGTTTTGAATATCAATACCTACTGACATCAAACCCGCAATTAATGAGCGAGTGACCATGCGCGAAATATTCCGCTGATCACGGGAAACTGTGACTTTAGAACCAGGTTTCAAAGTCGAACCGTAAGCAGCACCCAACTTCACCGCAAATTCTGGGGTAATGTCAATATTGGCTAATCCTTGGACACCACGTTGCCCAAATAAATTTCTTTGGGCGGTGTTACCCCAAATCAAGTTAATGTTGAGAATGGCACCTGACTCAATTTTTTTGCTGGGCCAAACCCGCACATTGGGACTAATTTGGGCTTCTTCGCCGATAGTGGAAAGCGAACCCACCACAGCCGCTTCTAAAACATGAGCGCGACGATCTACACGCGTACCACGGGAAATCACACAGGCGCTCAAATGGGCTTCATCTCCAATAATTGACCCATTCCACAAAATCGGCCGCTTGAGATTCGCATCAGCACCAATGGTGACATTATCGCCAATGATAGTTCCCCCTTCAATTTGAACTCTGGCACCGATGCGGCAATTATCACCAATCACGGCTGGAGTTTCAATATGGGCTGAGGAGTCAATATGCGTATTTTGTCCTACCCATAAATCGGGGGAAACTTCTTGATAAGCAAAGTCAAGTTTTACTTTGCGATCTAAGGCATCATATTGAGCTTCCCTATAAGCATCTAAATGTCCGACATCGCACCAGTAACCCTGGGCAATATAGCCATAGATAGGTTCACCTTTAGCCAGCAGTAAAGGAAATAAGTCTTTGGAAAAGTCGCTTTCGGTATGAGAGGGCAGATATTCTAAAACTTCTGGTTCGAGAATGTAAGTACCAGTGTTGACGGTATCAGAAAAAATTTCACTGGCGGAAGGTTTTTCTAAAAAGCGGCTAATATGTCCTTGGTCATCAGTAATCACCACTCCAAATTCAATGGGGTTGGGAACCCTGGTTAAAATTAGTGTGGCTTTTGAGCGTTTTTGTTTGTGAAATGCAATTGCTGCTGTGAGGTCAAAATCGGTGATGCTGTCGCCACTAATGACTAAAAATGTTTCATCAAGGAGTTCGGCAATGTTTTTCACACAGCCTGCTGTACCTAGGGGCTGATCTTCTTCGACGGCATAGGTCATCTGGACACCAAAGTCGCTGCCATCTTGAAAGTAATCTCGCAGGACATCTGGGAGATAATGTAATGTGGCAATGACTTCTGTAATTTGATGTCGTTTAAGTAGATTAATGATATGTTCGGCTATTGGTCGATTGAGGATGGGCACCATCGGTTTGGGTAGATCACAAGTTAGTGGTCGCAGCCGCGTTCCCGAACCGCCTGCCATCAGCACTGCACGCATAAATCCTCCTTAGCTATTTGCAGCATGGGCTGCTTTGGTACCTGTGAGAGTCAGTTGTATTGTCTTTCTTTAGTCTCCTATGGATATTGATATTTGAGTAACTTCCACAAGAAGCATCTGCTGAGAAATCAGCAAGTTTACTCATCACTTTCACCTATGTGTTCAGAGACAATTGAGAAAGCGCTGAGGTTTTAGGAACCACTCGGTCATACTAGGCATTAGCCCGTACTGGGATATATTAACAATACTTTCTTTACTCACTCTGGTATTGCAGGCTACTGATTGATATTTCCTGAAAGCTTTAAGACAACAAGGATCAACGAAACAGTAACATGGAGAAAAAGAACAATCCTTTGACATTTTGTTTTTTAATTGGTCTTTTTTGTGCGTATGTTTTATTGTGGCAATAGGTGATGAGGCTAGTACTGCTGCGCGGCAGTCAAAATTCAAAATTCAAAAGGATTTTATTTACACTCAGGACTTACGTAACCCTAACGTATTTCCGTCATTGCGACCGTAGAGAAGCAATCTCAAAGCCTTGATTTTCGTGGCGAGTGCGTAAGTCCTAATACTTTAGAGTACTAGGGCGTGTCTTGCGTAATGGCATTGGTAGTTCATCCAGAGTGAGGTAGTAGGGGTTAGACTTGACTTAAATTATGACAATTATAGTTACTAAGGGAATTGAGGGGAATGACTAATTTTATTGTTTTTGGCTTACTTGTGGTTTATGTAGGTGGTATTTGGAAGTTTTGGAGTGGGTTTGAACGGACTAATTTCAGTCAAAGTTTACCCAATCGCCTTGGTTTATCTTTGCTATGGCCAGCTTTATTTATTGCTAATAAATCATATCGACGTAATTTTAGAAAGGCCTTAAAGGGTTAAGGACTGCTACCTTGTCAATCAACATTTCCATCTTTTGAGTTTTGGGGCATTGTTGATTAATAGGATGATTTTTTCGCGCAAAAACAAGGTAGCGCGGTTTTGGGGTTTCCACGCCACTGGCTATAAGTCGGCAAAGCCGATGAAAGTTGCAACAACGGAGGAAACCTCTGCTATGCAGTGGCTCCCCATGAGCAACTACCGGGCAAATTCGCTAAAAATCTATCTTTAATTCATGTCAAATACACAACACCAAAATTTTGCCCCTAATCCAAAGACTGTCCATCTCTGCGTCCCAGTTCATAAATACCGGAACTAATACAAGCGAGTATACCTACACTGATTGCCCAGCTGCGCCCTAAGCTAATTTCTACGCCCCAGTTGCATAAAGAGCCAACTACAAGAAACGGTATGATGCTAAACAGTGCAGCGTAAAAAGCATTTTGGGATTCTCTGGCTTTACGTGTCTTTTCAAATTCTGTCTGGCTGGTGTAAAGCGATCGCTCGGCAAAGTTAAACCAGCGATTTAGCTGCTCAATCACCCATTCACTGACTGGAGAAAAGGCGAGATATAGCGCTAATGACCACACACTGGCTCCGGCGATGGCGATGGTGTCTAACTCAAAACGGAAAGGAAAAATTTCAGTTAGCATAGCTTGGGGCGTCCTGCAAATGGTCAACGATAAAATTGACCTTTTAAGCAATTTTAAGCATAAAACCTAGCAGGATTTCGTTTATAAAATACTGGCTTTTGATAAATGTATTAATTTAAACAAGGTATTCGTGGTATACGCAAAATATCAGAAACGAAATTTGACATTTTAAAGCCTAATATCGTATGCTGTTTCACTAAAAATGTAAATATTTTTTAAGCAAAATTACGATGGGTAAATGGCTACATAAATTAGTATTTCCTCAAGTCATTCTATTTATACTAGGATTGAGTATTGTCAGTTTAATCGCTATATTGCCTCAACCAGAAGCCGTTACAGCTAGAGAAGCCCAACCAAACACATTGGCAAAAAATGGTAGTTGGTCAGATGCTTCTTTTCCTGTAGAAAATTTTCAAGCTTATACATCACCTTTTGGCTATCGCCGTTCTGCAACTGGTGGCTCTAATGTGGAATTTCACAGAGGCTTAGACCTGGCCGCCCCACAAGGTAGTTATATTCGCAATTGGTGGGGAGGTACGGTAGTCAGAGTGAGCGATCGCGACGCCTGCGGCACTCGTATAGTCATAAAATCAGGGCCGTGGCAACATACTTATTGTCACATGGAAGGACACGTTGAAGCTGCATCAGGTCGTTCTTATGTGATTGATGGTCCAGGTGGCGTTCAAATTTGGGAAGGTCAACAAATACCTACTGGTGCCAGAATAGGACGGGTAGGGATGACTGGACGCACTACAGGCCCTCATCTTCATTGGGAAATCAGGTATGCCAATGATTATGTAGACCCGGCATTAGTTCTTAGAGAAATGTTTTCTAAGCAACGAGTTAGTTGAAACCTTTTTTTATTGCCACATTGGCACATATACGGATTAAAATCTTGCTATGGTAATTGAACAATAACATCCTAATTAGAGAATTATTCACTCAATCCCCTAGCTGATGTACTAGGGGATTTTTTTAGGCAATTGGGAAGAAGAGGCAGGGGAGCAGGGAGCAGGCTTCGCCGTGAGCGTCAGCCGTTAGCGTAGCTTCCCGAAGGGTACGGGAGCAGGGGGGAAAAGAAAAGAAAAATATCACCTGAATAAATTGAGTAATTTATTCTCTGGAAGTCCTGGGGAAAGACTTTCTGCTATTAAAAAAAGCCTGATCCCTTATCCCCTCATCACATCCTAATGAGACACAACCAAGGTTTCGTCTGTGACTTGAATGTATTCAGCAACAATTTCGCGGAATCGTTCGCCCTCGATAGTCTCCTGGTCTGTTAACAAATCTACTAAATGCTCAAAGACTATGCGATTTTCTTGCAACAGTTCTTTTGCTTTTATGTAGCAATCATTGATAATTTCTCGAACTTTGGCATCAATTTTGGCAGCAATTTCTTCAGAATAGTCTGATTTATTCATCCAATCACGCCCCAAAAATACTTCGCTACTCTGATTTTCTAGGGATAAGGGCCCTAAATCAGACATCCCAAATCTTGTTACCATTTGTCGTGCCATTCCGGTAACTTGTTGCAGATCATTCCCTGCACCTGTGGTTACTTCTGGCTTACCAAAAACAATTTCTTCAGCAGCACGACCACCTAAAGTGGCAGTAATTCTAGCGATGATTTGAGAACGCGAAATTAATCCTTGTTCTTCGTTGGGAGTAAACCAAGTTAAGCCTAATGCTTGACCCCGGGGGATGAGTGTAACTTTTTGTACTGGGTCATGGCCTTTTAGTAATGTGCCGATTAAGGCGTGTCCCACTTCATGATAGGCAATCAGGCGTTTATTTTTGCTATCTACCAAAGCAGTGCCTTCCATACCAGCGACGACCCGATCCACTGCGTTATCAACTTCTAGGATGGTCATAGCTTCTTTACGTCTTCTAGCGGTGAGAATTGCTGCTTCATTGAGCAAATTGGCTAAATCTGCGCCCGTAAAACCAGGAGTACGCCGAGCGATCGCATCTAGAGATACACTAGGGTCAATTTTCTTATTGCGTGAGTGGACTTTCAATATTTCCAATCGCCCTTTGAGATCAGGTGCATCAACAATTACTTGTCGGTCAAAGCGTCCAGGTCTGAGCAATGCTGAATCTAGTACATCTGGGCGGTTGGTGGCAGCGATAATGATAATACCTGTATTACCTTCAAAACCATCCATTTCGGTGAGTAGTTGGTTGAGGGTTTGCTCTCTCTCGTCATTACCACCACCGATACCAGCACCCCGTTGTCGTCCTACAGCATCGATTTCATCGATAAATATTAAGCATGGCGCACTGTCTTTGGCTTTCTTAAACAAGTCACGCACACGGGATGCACCTACACCCACGAACATTTCCACAAATTCCGAACCGGAAATACTAAAGAAAGGAACACCCGCTTCCCCAGCGATCGCTTTTGCTAGTAAAGTTTTACCAGTTCCCGGAGGGCCGATTAACAGCACACCTTTGGGAATGCGTGCGCCTACAGCCGTAAATCTTTCTGGCTGTTTCAGGAAAGTAACAACCTCTCCTAGTTCTTCTTTGGCTTCTTCTACACCAGCTACATCGTCAAACTTAACTCCAGTTTTCGCCTCCATTTGAAAGCGCGCTCTAGATTTACCAAAATTCATCGCTTGGTTAGAAGCATTGGTAGAGCGTCGCAGAAACAGTAACATTAAAGCCACCAGTGGTAAAATCCACATCAGGTTGATCAATAGACCCACCGCAACTCTGCTATTGGCAGAAGAAACCTGCCCAAAATCAACGTTTTGTTCCCTCAGAGCGTTAATTAACTCAGGGTTTTGATTTAAGATATCTACTCTTATTGGCGGTGTATCTGGCTTTTGTCCCTTGAGATAAACGTTAGCTATCTGTTCAGTTTCATCCAACTCAACTCTTTGAACTTGCCCTTGCTCAGTTTTCTCAAGCAATTCACTGTAGGATAGGGATTCGCGCTCTGCCCTTTGAGCCAAGGCTGGAGTACCCACAAAAATACCTGGCAATATCAGTAAACTCGCTGCCAGGGCGGCTGATTTCTGTTTTATCAATGCCTTTTTTCCGAAATTTTTCATAATAATTACCTTTTGTCTGCTTGGCATCAGATGAGCGCTGGATTTATGCCTATTCTTCTAGCAAAAATTGCCATAACTGGAAAACACTATTTTCTAATCTAGTTTAACTTCTACACAAAGCTATTCCCCAGTTTCTCCCATTTACCAGTCCAGAAGTAGGGTAGTAGAACGGGGTGTCCATCAGGTACAGATTCAGCTTAATGACCTATAGCTTTATTTAACTGTTCCTTGACAAAAAGCTCTAAGGAGCCAACTTTCATTGGGCATCTGAATTTGACTAACAGGATATAAATCGTTTATATCTAAGTATAATCTAAATAAACATACTCGTAATGAGTACGCCTTTTAAGTCAAGTATTATGTGTAGTAGCAGCCAATTATTTAAGTTGATGGGTGGATTATGGTGAAAATTGTTGGACTTGGTGGTAGTTTAAGACCCGACTCCTACACCCAGCTAGCTTTGCAAGTAGCAGCACAACGTGTAGAAGCTTTGGGTGCAGAGGTAGAAATTTTAGATTTGCGACAGATGCATTTGCCATTTTGCCACGGAGGGAAAGAGTATCCAGGATACCCAGATGTGCAACGGCTACGTGATACCGTTACTGCTGCCGATGGCTTAATTTTAGCTACACCAGAATATCATGGTGGTGTTAGCGGTGTTCTGAAAAATAGCCTTGATTTGATGAGTTTTGAAGAACTATCCGGTAAGGTGACAGGAGTGCTGAGTGTATTAGGTGGTCAGTCTAATAGCAATGCATTAAATGAATTAAGGCTGATTGTCAGGTGGGTACACGGCTGGGTGATACCAGAGCAAATTGCCATTGGTCAAGCTTGGGGTGCTTTTAGTCCTGAAGGGAAATTGCTGGATGAAAAGCTTTCTCAAAGGTTTGATAGTTTTGCACAGAGTTTAGTTGATAATACCCGCAAGCTGCGAGGAGTTAATTAAACATCTCCAAAAATTAAATATGCGTCTTTTAGAATTATTGTAGGGATGTAGTATGGCTATGTCTCTACATTCTTTTTCGCAGAGGTATTTGAGAAACAATATCTCATCTCACGAGAAGCGTCAAAATTTGTTGGCTAATGTAGAAATAGATATTTTATACAGACTTTAATTAAGTTCAAGGAACTATATGCAAAATTTACTAGTTAGTATCATTGAAATTCCATATTTTTTTACTGAAGTAATTAAAATTTGTCTTCTGTGAGTCAGATGAACCCAACATTTTAAGCTTGTCGCGCTAGTAGGTTGGTTTGACGTAAGGAAACCCAACACCAACATTCATGTTGAGTTTTTTAGCCGTGGTTATAAAAGTGTGTTTATTTAAATAACAAAAAACCCCAACTATAGAAAGTAGGGGTTGTGTCTGTATATGACTTAATTATTCATCTTTGTTTTTTCCGTTGAGTTCATCGCTAACACTCTCAGCAGTCCAAGCTGTAGCGGCTGTTACTGCTGTAATTCCTACAACCGCTACAACTCCTATAGGTGCTGCAATAGCAGCAGCACAAGCACCAGCACCGATGATTCCAGCTTTCAATATTTTTTCTGGTGTAATCTTGTCTAATCCAAACATAGCAGTATATCTGTGTACTAATTGATCCCTACTTTTAAGTATTCCCAAATTTATTTTGGAACTATCAAGGGTAGAGAGAAAAGTGATTCACACAATCTGGAATGCTTACATTATAAGCTTTTCAAGCAGAAATGTTGAATGCTGATACAAAACTTTACATAGATAGTTATACTAACTCTAAAAAGCCTAAATTAGTCAACATGACATCATCTCCTCAAACCAATGAACATAACTGATTTTCTGACACATACAAGATTGAAGATAGCGGAATTTATCTAATAGTGTATGTCCCCATTGTGTGGGAATAGATATAAGCTGTAAAATCAGATAAGCTATCAAACTAACGTAAATTTGTATGGTGATACCATTGACGTTTTTAGTAATTAATTTGTCAAGTTTTAAGTGCATCTTTAAAAACTTCCACAAGAGTTCAACTCCCCAACGTAATCGATAAATATCCCTAATTTCATTATCACTAACGGCTGCACTTCCCGACGAAGGTAAATTAGTTACTAATCGAAACTCAGTTTTCGTTTCTAAATCACAAAAATTAATCACCCTATAGGCTTGAGCATCATCAGATGCACCAACTTTAATTAATCCAGTTTGTTCCTCAAATTGTAACTTCCAATTATTTTTTATTCGCAAAACAAAGTATTTGTTTTCTTGGACTAATTCTTGGATAAACTTTAATCCCGCGAAGCCTCTATCCATTACCCCTACAGCATTAGTTGGTAGACTAGACATCATCTTTGAACCAAATTTATAGTCATGGTCATGTCCAAAGTTTATGAAATTATCTGATGGACTTCCAGTAGCTAAATTTAGAGAACTGAAAAGTTTTACTTGATGGTGTCCTAATACCCATAACAATTTACTTGTGAGAGTAATAATTGTTGAATCTATTGGACAAATTGCATATCTATCGTGTAACTTTTTTTGAACTTTCTTCTGTATTAATTCATTTAATTTTTGGTAAATTTCTTGAAAAGGTTTTTGGCTTCGATGTAAGTTTGCTTTAGAGAAAGTAGAAATATCTACCTCAAATCCTGTGTTGTTTAATCTGTTAAACAAATCTCGCATACTTGTTAAGCTGTTATCCATAGCATAAGATAACCAGCACTCAAAGAACAGACGACTGTTCAATACTGGATAATCGTTTTTTGGCAGTCCTCTCAAGATATCTTTGACAATCCTGGGAAATGAATTTATAATCACTATCAAATAGATATACTTTAATCTTCCGCCCAAAATTTAACATATTTTGGGCTGTTTTTATCGGATTTCTCTTAACATTCAACACTTTTGCTTTTCAAGTTACTGTGTCCGGTTTCCTCTATAAAGAATAAACTCCCCACTATAGAGCGCACCTGACACAATTAACTTCTTACGTATCCTATCCTCAAAATTAAACCCTAGTAACTAATTACTAGAGTTACTTTTAATGAATACCGTTAGAAAACTAATAGCTAAAAGTTACTAGTTTTTCGACTTACTACATTATCTAATTGGGATAATTATGATAGCAAAAAATGAAAGAATACAACCTATTAGAAATCCTACACCCCAATTATCTACCAAAAAAGCACAGAAATAGCTAAAAATTAAAGCGCATACAACAAAGCGTATTAAATCAATTACAGCATCCATAATCTTGTATCACATTTAGATTGTTCATATAAATCTATATATTAAAAATAATTACAAATCTTTTTGCCTATATACAGCTTCTAAAAAATCCTTATCTAAATGTTGTAAGCAGTTATAAATTATTTGATCGTAAGTATCGTTACCTGTTGCAGCTTTATTACTACACTCACTTAGAGCTATGGTTTTAGTGTAGTATTCCTTATTTATTAATTCTTGCTTTTTGAATTTTATAAACGTAATGATAGTTTTTGTCAGTTCTTCCATATCTAAGTTATAACCTTCTTTTTTAGCTATTTCAATAATTTGTTTTAACCCTAATGTAGGCTCATTTTTATGTTTAATACTTACTTTTACTATATCTTGCAAAACTATTGAAATAGATCCAAAAAAATGTTTGATATTTTCTGTCATTTCAAAAATTTTAATGAATTTATTTATCAATATTATACTATCAACACATCAATATGAATTAGTGAAAATACTGAAAGCATAAAATGTTTGACTGGATAAAATAATTTTTAAAAAAGCTATTTATTTTTATTGAAATTAAACGCTTAAGATTTAGCTAGAAATAATATGTCTAGCTTTACATTAGAAAGTTTTAGTTATTTGGGCTCTCCTAGAGTCGTTATGATAAAATACTATAAATAAAATAGATAACTGCTCATATTTTTATAATAAGAAACATCTCAAAGCGAGTCTAGGGTAGAGATACAAAAATAATTAGAACTAGAAAACATAAAAAAGGTTGAGATAAGAATTAGTGATTTAATAAAWATGCCATCTAATCCCTTGCTGCACTTTATTACTAAAGTTATTAATCTTGAAGATATCAAGGTTATTAATTATGACTTTATCACTGATGATGAAATAGTCATAGAAGTCGAAAATAAGCTAAAAGTTGGTCAATGTCCACACTGTGGACATATAACTGATAAAATCCATCAAAATCATTGGTATACAGTCAGAGATATACCTCTGAGTGATTATCAAGTATTGTTAAAAGTAAATCGTCGGCAATTGAGATGCACAAAATGTCGTCAAGTCTTCAGTGAGTCACTAGATTTTATAAAAACTAGAAGAACCTATACAAAAAGACTAGGGATGAAAGTAATTAAGGAAGTATTAGAAACGAATGTAGAGAGTGCAGCCATCAGAAATAGAATGACAGCATCGGAGGTAGAAACCTTATTAAAAGAACAAGAAGCTGATTTACTCAAAGAAAAACCTCTTCAGCTAAAAAAGTTAGGTATAGATGAAATAACCCAGCTAAAAGGAGGAAAAAACTATGCGGCTGTATTAGTAGATTTAGAAACAAGAAAACCAATAATGTTGTTGGAGAAAAGAAATAAAGCCGTCATAGCAGAATACTTATCAAGCCTAGGTTCAGAGGTATTAAATCAAATAGAAGAAGTCAGTATAGACTTATGGATACCCTATAAAAGTTTAATCCAAKAAATGCTACCAAATGCTCAAGTAGTAGCCGATAGATTCCATGTAATGAAACAAATAAATCAGGAGTTAGATGAAAGAAGAAAGCAGGAAAAACGGGCAGCAGTCAAAATTAAAAATCGGCAAGAGAGAGAGGAYAAATTAGCAGGATTAACTCACAGTAAATACCCTTTATTAAAGAAAAAAGAAAGCCTCAATGATCAGGAAAAAGCCAAGATAAATTCACTGCAAAAACTCGCTCCAGAATTAGGAGAAATGTATCGAAATAAAGAAGCAATTAGAGATATATTTGAAAGTCACATAACCAGTGATGAAGCCTTATATAAATTCCTGGAATGGACTCAAACGGCTTATAAATTTTTCCCAAAAAGTTGTCGAACCATTAGTAGATGGATAGATGAGATTCTCGCTTATTTTGATCACAGAACTACTCAAGGTATTGTTGAGGGGATTAATCAGAAAATTAAGCTCATTAAAAGAAGGGCTTATGGCTTAACTAATTTTAATAATTTTAGAAGAAGGATTTTACTGAATTGGTATTTCTGTTGTTAATTTAGCATATCTAGTCTGGGAGAGCC
>JAKOMP010000232.1 GCA_022241785.1 Cyanocohniella sp. LLY
CCTCTACAGCCGATCGCAAGTCTAATTTTTCTGATTCTTCTACCAGTGGTAATACCACATAAACTTGTCTTCCTTGAGCAATTTCCCGGCGGATCAAGTCATAAGCTTGGCTACCCATTTTTCGGCCCGGACGCGCTTCCGCCTTGCCGTACAGCGTCAACAGAAGGGCCGGCTCGGCGATCAGCCGCGCCGCCTCGGCAACCTCGTCGCCGATCAGATTGTGCATCACGCAGTCGCCGTGCCGCGTCGGATCGCCGAGCGGCATTCCGCACACGGCGCGGATATGCTGCTCGAACTGAGAGATGAGGCAGGCGGCCTCGGTCCAGTGGCCGGAATTGTGAACACGCGGGGCGATTTCGTTGACCAGCAGAGCGCCGTCGGCGGCCACGAAGAATTCGACTCCAATCACGCCCACATAGGACAGTCGCTCCAGGATGGAGCCCGCCATCCGCATGGCCTCGGCCGACTGCGCCGGTGAAACACGCGCAGGCACCGTGCTGGTGCGCAGGATGCCCGTCCTGTGCACGTTCTCAGCCGGATCGTAGGCCCTGACGGCACCGTCGATACCGCGCGCGGCGATGACCGAAATCTCGCGCTCGAAGGGGATTTTCTTTTCCAGTATGGCCGGCACTCCGCCAAGGTCGGCAAAGGCATCGGCGGCAGGTGCGTCGGCCTTCAGCACGGCCTGCCCCTTGCCGTCATAGCCAAGGCGGCGCGTCTTCAGGATACAGTCGCCGCCGAGCTCGACAAGCGCGTGTTCCAGTTCTTCCGCGTCGTCGATGGCGCGCCATGGCGCGGTTGCGATGCC
>JAKOMP010000089.1 GCA_022241785.1 Cyanocohniella sp. LLY
AAAGGAATTGCGCCCATTGTACATCTGGTTGAAACCACCTATGAAAAAGGAATTAAGGTTCTATCACAAGAGTTAGAACAGTACCAACCCCAATGGCAACGTTCTGAAACATTACCCAAATGGGATATTACTATCGTCCCGGTTTAGTTGGTACTTTATTTTCCTGCTAGTCCCTAAGTCTGCATATTGCTCCGTGTTTGTTCGGAAATTGTATGCCACTACTATGAACTTTCTGCCTTTTAAAAAGCAATCAACTTTATTATGATATTCGTCTCAAACTAAAGTAGGTCTAGTTGCTCTCAAACCCTGATTCTCTCGTAAAACGTGGTTGATTTGAGAGCCAAAAACATCAAAAAATTAATAATTCGTAATGTTGCTAGTTTTTGCTGCAACCATTTTTATATTGAATTTCTGGCAGCCTGCCAACGCTGAAACCACTAAAAGTTGTGGTAGAAGGATAAAAAATCATGCGATGATTTGGAGCTTCGGGTGGTTTGAAAGTAATTTTTTCTGAGCGAGAATTGCTGATATTTATACCCTTGTCAGTTTTGGTATAGTAATTTCTGATATCAATCCTGGCAATATATCCATCGACAAGCATTATGTGAATACCGTAGAAAGTCCAAGGTTGAACATAAGAACAGCCTTGAGTTGAGAAATTTCCTAAAGGCAACAGTGCAAGTTCGTTTCCTTCAACAGGAACTAGCCTTATCCGTGCAGCTTTTTCAGCTTCTTTGTAGTGCATTCCAATTTTGATTGAACCTATTCCTTCGTGGTTAAAGGTGGATTGTTTTGTGAGGACTGATTCRGGAAACAACAGAGAGTTTATCCCGAAGAAAAGATGAATCGAAAAGCCCACAGCTTTGATGAAAAGCAACATACCTAGTATTGCCAGTGGTCCAGGATAAACCTCATAGAGAGTTCCAATTTTCTTRCCTTTATTGTCGTGAATGTCCCAGGGCATATTTTTACCTCAGAGATTATTTTTTACGATTAATTAACAGAACTAGTGTGTAGGAAGTAAAGAAAAGGGTGAGCAATAAAATTAATCAAAAAACCTAAATAACAGCAGTAACTAGAAAMTTAAGTCAATTTCACTTGGCTTTTAAAAGGCTATCAAAKAATACTCAAAAATACAATGCGAAATCACAATATTAATCAATAAATTTTCCAATTGTTATTTATTTTTAAAATATTTCTTAAGCAGAAATAAATAAATTAATATCGGAAATTAAAAAACTTTTTGTTCTAATTTTTTTTGAAAAATCACAAATAATTTGAAAACAAATTGATAAATTACAAATAGCTGTTATTCAAACAGGATGTGGATATTCTGCATAAAAAGTTGTACAACTGTGCTTGCCGAAAAACAACTGGTGCTAGAAATGTCGCAGATTAAAATTGAAGAAGTTCTTTGTATTAAAGGAAATGTGCTGATAGTCTTCTACACGCCGGATAAATGTTGGCAGTTTCGCATCATCAGCCGCACAGGGGGCATTTTTGGAGAACAAAACTTGTACTATAGTGCTGCTGCGGCATTGCAGACGGGGTTAGATTGGCTGCGGGATGAATTGTGATTAACGGCAATGTTTGCTGAGGTGAGGCACAGTTTTCACCAGACAAGTACTATTCAGAAACCACTCCAGATTGTACAGTCCGATTGCGGTGGAAATGATTGATATGACGACAACCAAAGTCGTAGTCCAAGGTTTTGACTCGCGCATAAGTAAAATCTCACAAATTTTTAGCAAAAATCTTACGATAAATAGTGCTTAAATTAGTGAAAGCGCAATAAAAAGTAATGTTAATAGCTTGATTAAATCAAGCGCAATTGCTCAATTCTCTTGCCCTCAAAAGAGTACAATTTATCAGTAGCAGAACCGCACTGATCATGAGAAAAAGCAATTGACCCTCACGACTCCAAGCCGAACATTAAAGCCTTACGCGGAATAGGTTTCAGCCAAAATATTGTAAAAGTCCAGGCATACACAGAAGCGGGAAATTCTTTTCTGGATCGTACTATATCCGAATGGCACTAAGAAAAGGGCAAATCCTTAATATGGCTGCTTTTTGAGTGTAAGGGTGTTTTCAGCTTAATAAAATTAAGAGTTACGTGGGATTGGAAACCAGTATTCAGTAAAGCTTATAGCTGTTTTGAGCTTCTATTTGGTGGGATTAACTCAACATCAACTAGCTGGGGAACAGACACATAATAACGTCCTGTCAATATCAGGCTTGCATCAAACTAAACTCAACTGCTCAACCGTCTCCCCCTGCAAACAATCCGCTTTCAGCCTAAAGAAACAAACACACCACCTATCGCTCATCACCCGATCAATCCCATGCGGCTGCTTGTTATCAAAAGCAATACAATCGCCTTCCTCCAGCCAATACGGTTCCATTCGCCGAGTATCCTGACACTCAGAGATAGAGAACCGCGCCCGACCAGATATGTTAATTTGCGCTGCCCCCGAAGTATAAGCCGGCGAATCCCGGTGTACTTTGATTTGCGTCCCGGCTGGATAAAACAAAACGAGTGCTTGGTGAAAATCCGGTAGCAGCTTCTCGCCCAAAGCCTCAATCACCTCTGCGCCAGCATAACGCCCCGGTTCAATCAACTTGAACTCAGCCTTCTTACCAGATTTAGCACTGGCGAGACTAACGAAACCAAACGTATCGTCAATGCTCATGGTGGAGAGTTATCCATTGAGTCTGACACCGTGACAGGTATGAAAGTTAGTCTTCAATTACCTGTGGTTGCTCTTGGGAGGCTTTAAACGGATGGCATTTTTGATGGCTGTATCAAATGAAGGCAGAAGCTAAAGAGTTGACTGCTCTAATTGCTTGACAAATTAGTGAAGACTTTGGTATCACAAAGATAGTGGCGATGAAACTCGCCTTCTGAAAAAACCAGAAAACCGCCTCCTGGCTGATAGTTTCTAGTTCAACGCTACATTAACCTTCTGTCAAAAGATAGGTAATTAGAGCTAAGAATTATCAGCCAAGATGAGGTAAGTAAGGTGGGTAAAATTTTTTTTAGAGTTATCAAAATAAGGCTAGAAACTCTCAAGAGTCTATTTTTAGAAAGACCCAGAGCAGCTTTAAATCAGGCTGATGGAGTATCTCTAATAATTAAGGTAATCAAGGATTGCTGCTTTAACAATAAAATTTTACTGAGTTACTTTCAAGCGAATATCAAAAAACACTTCAATATGGTCACATTCAAACTAGCAGAATTACTAGAGAACTCTTTTGCACAGAAGTCGTTGCTTAAAAGCTCAGAGAGTCAATCAGTATTGAATCTTGTAAATCAGAAATACATATTTGTAACCAGCATAAAACCAGCAAATAATTTATCTGTTTTTAAAGTTATTAGTAAGATTTTTTTAGTTTTTAAAAATAGTCAATTGATTGATGAAATTTTAGCTCGTTCTAGACTATATCAATCAGGAAATTTTATTAGCTGATTTTTGGGATCTCTACTTCGGCTCATGAAGAGATAAAGCTAAACTTACAAAAATTAAGGTAATTTAAATATGAATAAATTACGCCAGTTAGAGCAGTTAATTGCCTTACCTCAACTCAGCAAATGGTTAATCATCTCCTTTGTAGTTGGTATTCTTTCTGGGATGGGTTCTGCTGCGCTTTTGGCATCGTTGGAATGGTCAACAAATTGGCGAGAATCTCATCTTTGGATAATTGCATTATTACCACTGGGCGGCTTCTTAAGCGGTTGCATTTATCATCGGTTTGGCAAACGAGTAGAGGCAGGAAATAATCTTTTACTTGAAGAAATACATAACCCCAAAGAGATTATTCCCTTGCGGATGGCACCTTTAGTTTTGCTAGGTACAGACCTAACTCATTTATTTGGGGGTTCAGCTGGTCGTGAAGGTACAGCTTTACAGATAGCAGCTTCACTCGCAGATCGGTTGACAAAAATATTCCACTTCAAACACGCAGATCGGCGAATTTTATTAATGGCTGGTTTAAGTGGAGGATTTGCTTCAGTTTTCGGAACTCCCTTAGCTGGAACCATCTTTGGTTTAGAAGTTTTAGCTATTGGTAAAATCCAACACGATGCACTTTTTCCCTGTTTAGTTGCAGCAGTCGTAGGCGATCGCGTTACCTTAATGTTGGGTTTGCAACATACGGCATATCGTCACGCCCCCGTTATCCCCACAGTCACATTCATGGGGCTGATTTCAGCAATTGTCGCTGGTGCAATCTTTGGAATTGTAGCGATGATTTTTGCCAAACTGACTCACAAAATCAACCACATTTTTAAAGAAAAAATCTCCTACCCTCCTTTACGCCCTGCCATTGGTGGCTTAATAGTGGCATTGGCTGTTTGGGCAGTCGGAACGACAAAATACATTGGGCTGGGTATCCCCACAATTGTTGATGCTTTTAACACCCAGTTACCACCGTGGGATTTTGCTGCCAAAATAGCTTTCACCGCTCTAACTTTGGGAGCAGGTTTTAAAGGAGGAGAAGTCACACCTCTATTTTATATTGGTGCCACATTGGGCAATGCTTTGTCCTTAATATTGGCACTACCAGCACCACTACTTGCAGGCATGGGATTTGTAGCTGTCTTTGGTGGTGCAGCCAATACACCAATAGCCTCAACTTTCATGGGCATTGAACTCTTTGGTTTAGAGTCGGGAGTCTTTATTGGTATCGCTTGTGTGGCGAGCTATATTTTTTCTGGTCATGCTGGCATCTATAACGCACAGCGTCTTGGCTCAGGCAAATACCATTTTATGCCTGTGCAAGAAGGACTGAGTTTGGGTACTCAATCCCTAGAACCTGCTCAGACTGTGGAAAAAAAGATTGGAAAACAAATTCATTTATTCAATGACCCGCATTTTGGAGGATTTGTACACCAAGGAAAAGAAATTGAAATGCAAAATTTGACAGTTTTGCGTTTGTATTTTCACTCTGGATCTCGCGTACCCCAAAAAACATTTTGGCAAAAATTAACAGCCCCCAGTCTCACTTATTATTTAGCCTCCCGTGCCAAAGCTTTTGGCATTGAGCAAGTTGTAGTACACCCAGTTTCGGTGGGATTTTTAAAAGGAGATCATTTGCACCATGACCATCATGAATTTCCTCATCATAAACTCCCCCAATGCCTGGAATTAGTTGATCGAGAAGATAAGCTGCGACGTTTTCTAGATGAACATATCGATGAACTCAAAGAAGTAAGAGTTGTTTTATTACGATGTGAGGAATTATTACCGTGATAGCTGAACATGGAAAGACCATGATTACTTTAGAGCAACTGACAACTTATGTTGATGAGTCAGATCATTGGCGTGGAAAACCTGTTTATACCGCGCTAGTAGAAGAAGCGAGAAAAATGGGAATCGCTGGGGCAACTGCGATCCGAGGCGTTGAAGGCTTTGGTGTACGTCAGCACCGCGAAATCCATACAGCTAATATTTTGGAGTTGTCGTCAGAGTTACCAATGGTAGTAAATGTGATTGATAATGCCGAAGCAATTGCTACCTTTTTACCTTTAGTTAAAGAAATAGTAACTATGGGCTTGGTGATTCCAGAAACGGTGAATGTAGTTCACCATGCACCTTACTAAAATTCCTGTTAGGCAAGGTAAAAGCAATGACACAGAAAAGTGCATCACTGAAATTTATCATTTTGTTAGGTTTTGTTAGTCTTTGTGCCGATGCTACTTATGAAGGGGCGCGCAGTATCACAGGAGCATTTCTAGGAACACTGGGAGCTAGTGGTACAGTTGTGGGGCTAGTTGCAGGCTTGGGTGAGTTAATCGGTTACAGCACTTCCAGCAGCTATGAGGTACATCCTCAAAACTGAAAGCTTTGCTAGGATAGGGGCCGGGAGAAAACCGTATTGCATAATAGCGGGAACCGCTGTATGGATTACGCCTAGTAACTGGATATCTTAGCGACCAGACGCGTAAATACTGGGGAATCACTATGCTGGGATACTTTATCAATACGGCAGCAGTGCCACTTTTAGCTTTCGCGGGACGGTGGGAAGTCGCAGGGGGGCTGATGATTGCGGAGCGTACAGGTAAAGCCATTCGCACACCAGCGCGAGATGTGCTACTGTCTCATGCTGCGATGCAAGTGGGTAGAGGTTTTGGCTTCGGCTTGCATGAAGCGATGGATCAAATCGGTGCAGTCCTGGGGCCGCTGATAGTTGCAGGGATGCTATATCTTCAGAAAGGATATCACGGGGCTTTTGCCATTCTGGTGATTCCAGCAGTTTTGGGATTAGTTATTTTGCTCGTGGCGCAAAGGATTTATCCAAATCCGAGTGAATTTGAACCCAAAACATTTGATTTGAAAGGAGAAGGGCTACCGAAAATTTTCTGGATTTATCTAGGGGCGATCGCTCTGGTAGCATCTGGTTATGCAGATTTCCCCCTGATTGCCTTTCATTTTCAAAAAGCGAGTATTGGTAGCCAAGACCAAATTCCTCTGTTTTACGCCTTGGCAATGAGTGTAGATGCGATCGCTGCTTTGGCATTTGGACGCTGGTTTGACCGGATTGGGTTTACGAGTTTGACCTTAGCGGTGCTTTTTTCTTCCCTGTTTGCTCCCCTTGTCTTTTTGGGAAATTCCGTAATGGCATTTGTGGGTATGGTGTTATGGGGCATTGGTATGGGGGCGCAAGAATCGATTATGAAGGCCGCGGTGACTGGCATGGTACCAGCAGACAAACGCGGTTCTGCATTTGGTATCTTCAACACAGGCTACGGTTTAGCTTGGTTTCTCGGCAGCGCTTTCATGGGGATTTTATACGATAAATCGGTTAACACCTTGGTTCTGTTTTCAGTCGTCATTCAACTTGTTGCCATTCCTATTTTGTTACTGGTTCAAAGGCAGATTAACCGGGTGTAAATGACCAAATCTGATATCTAAGGGGAGCAATGCGATTTTGTTAGGCGACTTAAAAAAAGTGCGATCGCTAATAAGCTTCTTCAGTATAAAAAGATATTGGCTACATAATAGATAGTATTAATACTTAAAATATCCGAATAATGAAGAGCGTCTGTAACATCAGTTTGGAGTACTATTTTTTGTGGATACAAAAAAAGGTAGAATTCCCTTTTAGCAATAGTTTTGAGATAGGAAACGCCTACCTTGATGAAAAAAGATATATATGCAACTTTAGATTTAACCAAATCCTTAGAAGATTTTAAACTTGAGGTTACGAAACTTTTAGAATTAACTAATGTTCGAGAATGGGATGGGCAAATTGTCAAAGAAAGAGAACAAAAAATTAGAGATGCAGCCCTGATTTTAGCTGGTCAATCTATCGCCTTGCTTTTATATAATCTTTCCCAATCTCAAGAAGCTCTCGATACAGCAATAACTCAAACTCGAGGCTGGTGGCATCCCCAAACGCAAAGGCATGGTTTAAGAAAAAGACAAATATTAACAGTTGGAAATGTTTTAGTGACTTTAATTTTACCCTATGTAGTAACAATCACTGAAAAAAATGATAAAAATAAATCCGAGAGCCAAGGCTTCTGTCCATTTTTAAAATGGTTGGGTATGTCAGAAGGCTTAACACCATTAGCCTGGTCAACGATTGCCCAATACGGTGCAATCACTAGCTCATTTGAAGCCGCCTGTACAACTTTGACGGGTTGGGGAATTAACCTTAGTTTAAAACGAATTGAACGTTTAACATATAAATTTGGAGAAATTGGAATCAACTTACGTCAATCTAAAATCTTAAGTCGGCAATTAGGGAATTTAGCTGAAGGTAATATTCTTAAAGACCAAAGAGTTGTCATCGCCATAGATGGTGGTCGGAGTAGAATCCGAATTAATAAAAAGGGTAGAAAAAATTCCAAAACCAAGCGACACGGGTTTATCGGCAAATGGATTGAGCCAAAGTTATTCACAATTTATGTTGTTGATGAGCAAGGTAAAAAAATAAATACTTCTGAAATTCCTATTACGAATGATGGCACTTATGAAGGATATAAAGCGCTTTTGGAGATTTTGGAAGTGTATTTAGTTGACTTGGGAATTAGTCAAGCAAAACAAGTCTTATTAATCGGGGATGGAGCAGAGTGGATCTGGATACATATTCCCCCACTTTTGACAAGATTAGGATGCCCAGTTGAAACTTATCAGCTATTCGATTTTTATCATGTTACAGAAAATATAAAAGTATTTGCAGACGCAGCTTTTAATGAAGAAGTACAGTCTAAAGAATGGTTTATAAAAGTTAGAAAGAGTTTGAAAAAAGGTAAAGCTAAATCCTTAATCACCCAGATGGATGAGTTGATTGCTGTAGCTACTGGAGAGCGGTGTAAGATTATGGTAACTAAACGAAATTATATTTTAGATGCTTATCGTAAAGGGCGTTTAAATTACGATAAAGCAATAAATAAAAAACTACCTATTAGCAGTGGTGCAATTGAAAGTTTAATCCGCCAAGTTGTAAATTTAAGAATCAAAGGAAACAGTAAATTCTGGTTGAAAGAAAATGCAGAAATTATGTTACATCTCCGTTGCCAATGGATAGCTGGAAGTTGGGATAATTTTTGTGGTTCTATCTTTAATTCCTTTATCAAACCCCAAACTGCTTGATAATTTTTATACTTTAATCCTGTCTTTAATTTACTTTTTGACATAATTCATACTAAGTATAAAAGACTGATTGCAGATATTTTTATAAATAATCGTCAAATGACTTGCTAGCAATCTTTTTGAAATATTTCATCAAGATAAATTTTTGTCTGAGTCAGTATCTTATTAGTAAATAAAATTACCCTGTATTTAAATATCATTTTTAGCGATCGCACTTTTTTTAAGTCGCCTAACAAAATCGCATTGCTCCCATATCTAAGTTTAGCTAATCGTCTGCTCGAAATCGCTCAACCTCAGCCAGGACAAGAAATCCTTGATGTTGCTACTGGTACAGGATTAGTGGCAATTCCTGCGGCACAAATTGTTGGTTCTTCAGGTCGAGTAGTGGGAGTAGATATCTCCAAAGGTATGTTAGAGCAAGCACAGAGGAAGATTACGACCCTTGGACTCACAAATGTTGAACTCATAGAAGCAGATGCTGATTATCTCGATTTCAATGACAGCAGCTTTGATATCATTTTTTGCTCTAGTGCGCTCGTGTATTTGACGGATATCCCAAATTCTCTACAGCAGTGGTATCGCTTTCTGAAACCAGGTGGTAAGGTTGCTTTTTCTTGCTTTGCTGAAACTGCTCATACAGTCGCTTTCATGTTTAGACAAAAAGCCCAGGCTTATGGAATTTTCATTCCCAATCCGAACGAGCCATTAGGAACTCCTCAAAAATGTCAAGATTTGCTGAAAGAAAAAGGATTCCAAAATATCGAAATAGTAACCGAACAGTTGGGTTTTTATTTAAGTAATGTTAATGTTGAAAAACTGTGGAACGGAAATGTGATAGGTGCTTTTGGCTATCAAGTAAAAGAACTCCCTCCAGAGAGATTAGAGCAACTCAAAGCTGAATACATTGCCCAAGTCGAAGCAACTAAAACAGACAAAGGTATTTGGAACGATGCAACAACTTTCTTTGTATTGGGGAATAAGTAAATAATTTCTTAGTGCTGAGTTTAGCAGTACAAAAGTTATAAATATTTCCTGGACATGGCAATGCTGTGTCCTTTACTCTTTTCTCAAGTTCGTAGTGAAAATTACAGGATTGCTAGAAACTGATGCAACAGCAAACTTAATTCACTTAAATGTGTCAACCACAAATAATGCCCTGCCCCTTCGATTGGCTGGAAATAAGCACAAGGCATTAGGTTTGCTACTTGCTCAACGGGCCAACTTGGGCGAATATCCTCGCTACCTACTATTGCCAGCATTGGTACTGCCAGCATTGAAATCTGCTTCCACAAAGTAGGTTGTTTGATGAATGCCTTCCACGAATTATTACCGACTGTGTTTACTTCCAGACTAGGTGGATAGGCAAATTCTGGTGTTTGTTCTTTTCCGGCATCGCGTCCTCTGCGGTAAGCATCTTTCCAGTCTTGATCGTTCTGTAGTCCTCTACCAGACAAATAAAGTACACCCTGAGTGTACATAGGGTATGTAAGAGCATAAGCTAATGCTACATCTGCCCCCCAAGAGTGTCCCAGTAGAACCCATTGTTCAAAATCCAGCATCCGGCGGAGTATATCGAGATCTTTGATTATAGTCTGGAGATCATATGGTGGTGTTTGGGAAGAACGACCGCACCCACGTGAGTCAAAGCGGATTGTATGTGCTACATCATCAATAACTGAAGCCACAGGTTCTAGATAATCGCAGCAACCAGGGCCACCACTAATGATAACTACAGGCAAGCCCAAGCCTTGTTGAGCTAACCATAAAGTAGCTCCATTGATTCCCAGAAATTGTGTTTTCACAAATTTTGATTTAGGAGAAAAATTGAGCTAAAAAATATTACATTAACCCGCAGTGTTTGGTTCAGCTTATGTATTTGATGTATTTGCCTATCATATCGTTAGGGGGGGGGAACACCACATACTCTTTACCAAGGAATAATTATTCATAATCCCGGAATTGAAACATTGACATGGCAAGTGTCACATGCAGCCTGAGAACTTGCCCCAAGAATCTGAAATTTAGTTGTTTCGTTGTCGCCATGTGTGACGCGGAACCCATTGGAGGACTTTTTTAGCAAGTTGGGTGTTAATCAGAGCTTTGTAAGGCTTATGCTCATATTCATGTCCACCACGCCAATCTACTTCAGGAAGTAGAGACTGGGCCAATTCAAGACTAGTTCGATGTGCCGAAGAAATATCATCCGCGCATAGCAGCAAAGTGACATGACCAGGATTAGGGCAGTGTAAAGCGCACCGTGCTGCTTGGGCTGCATCTTGAACATCGAGAAAAGCCCCGTATTCCCAAAAAGGATTCCATTCAAAATCGGGATTGGCTTGCCGATTGGAAATAATAAAATCGTAAGTTTCTTCATCAAAAACACCTGGTGGTCGCAAACAAATAGTTG
Organism: Cyanocohniella sp. LLY; assembly: GCA_022241785.1. Classification (GTDB taxonomy): domain Bacteria; phylum Cyanobacteriota; class Cyanobacteriia; order Cyanobacteriales; family Nostocaceae; genus Cyanocohniella. The sequence continues at coordinate 11,005 of JAKOMP010000089.1, forward strand.
GGATACCTGTGCTATCGGTAAAATATCTGCACATTTCTTCACCAAGGCGCTTAGAAACCGCATAAGGGGTGGTTGGATAACAAGGATGATTGTCATCTAAAGGAAGATAATCTGGTTTTCTCTCACCTTTAAAGATTCCTAATACATCTACACTGCTGAAAAAAACAACACGTTTGAGTTTTGCCTCTGCTGCTGCTCTGAGAATATGCCAAGTTCCGAGAAGATTGACTGCCATTATTTCATCCGGCGTGTCTGAAGAGTTTCCAAGTAGCGCAGCAAGATGAACAACTGCATCGCAACCAACAATAGCAGAACAGATTTGATGGGGATTAAGGATATCATGACCACTTGCGATATCAAAGCCAATCACTTCATATCCGTCGGCACGCAAAACTTTTTCAACAACTGAACCAATCATTCCTTCGTTGCCTGTGACTAATATTTTCATAGTCCTCACTTGTATATGATTTTGCTTAAGGCCATCTCAAAGTGTCTGCGCTTGACACTTTTGTATTATATATGTAATTCAATAATACATTTGAGAAAAATGTGCAGCCGCAGTTTTCTCCAAGAGCTACCCCAGCTTCGACTTTGTAATAGAGATACGACACAATGGCTTGAAAAATCATTGATAAGTCTCAGCTGTGACAAATAAAACTCAGAAATTCAGGGCGAGATTTTCTTACTTTTGGAAAGTGGCGATAGGCTACGCCCCGTCGGAGACGATCGCACTTCCCAAACCTCGACCGCACAAGAAGGGTGGACAGCATTGGCTCTTGAAATTCTTGCTAATCAAGCCTTTCTACTTTTCAATCAAATTTTTTCTTACTTCTGTTTCTTACTTTTAGATTTATCATCAGTAAAAAGCTCATAAATTCTAAATAGCATTGATTTAAATCTATATTTGAATTGATTCTCTTTAGCCCTTAAAAAACTCCAAGTTTAGACAACATAAAATTGGTCAATCGGCTGATGTCTGCAATCATTTGTTATAAAGAGCAGCCCCACCGGAGGTGATTGCACTCCGCGCAGTGCCGGAGGCAATCGCGGGAAATTTGTTACAAAAACTTTACATGGTGATAAATTTTGCGCGTATCTTCTAGCTTATGTCAGAGTCCGATTGAAGAACACATCTGTTCAACCAATCCTGACGAATATATTTAACGACGCTATCTTCTGTGTTAGAACCAATTACCAATGTCGCATAACGCTGAAGTTCAGCATTTGCGTTAGCAACCGCAATCGCATGGTCAGCAATTTTGAACATTTTGATGTCATTAATTTGATCTCCAAAAACCACAATCTTACTTTCCCCTAACCCATAATTCTCTACCAGAGTCCGAATAGCTTGGTCTTTAGTAGCTTTGCAGTCATGAATTGTTAACCAGTACCACCCCGGAGAGTATTGGTTCTCGATTAAGTGTGTCTCTATGCTAGTTCCATGTCTTTGAATAATCGCACCTTGAAGTTCGAGCAGTTGCTGTGCGTGACCAATCACCGTCAGACAAACAACTTGATCACGGAAAGAATGCGTCAAATCGGAAATTGCTCGCCATCTTCGGTCTTTGCTTGTTAGACGATCATTAAGATACCAACGCATACCATCGTTGATTACATCCTTATAATAGGCACAGTCTTCTGTACCATTAAAACTAGATACAAACGGAACACAACCGAACTCAAGAATAAGTTTGTAAATACTTTCAACTACATCAGGACAAATAGAATTAATGATTTCGTGTCTACCAGAATCCAAATCAGAAATAAAAGCACCATTAAATTCGATAACCGGGAGACAAAGATTTAAACCCTTCAGCATCACTTGCATAGAAACGACGCTGCGCGCACTGGCTACAGTAAAATGTAGTCCTTGATGCAAGAGTTCGTGAAGGACTTTCTTGCTGAACGAAGAAAGAATTGCATTATCTCCAAGCAATGTACCGTCTAAATCTGAAACATAAACAGTGTTCATAAATTAATCGGGGACACTGATGAGAGGAGAATTATAACCTAAACCACAATAAAACGCTAAATTTAGTCTGATAATCTTGATGGGTGCAGCACCACAACAGGAAGAATCGGTGCAGTTAGAACTGGGGTTGGAGTAGTGAAGATGATCTGGCGATCGCGCCAACTCAATAACTCATCCTCTCACACCAGAGCTTGACACTCTCTATTTATCGCTGAAAAGCATCCAGATCTAGCATTTCGCCCTAAATCTCGGAATGTCCCTAAATCTCGGAATGTCCCTGAATCGCTGCCGAACCTCTAAAAAGCTAAATTTAGCTAAAGTCAAAAAGCTAATTTTACAAAAAGCTAAAAAGATAATTAGCTAAATTTATTAATTGACAAATTAATCAAATGAGTTTAAGTTAATTGGCTAATTTAATAAATTACTAAAAATATATATGTTGACCATTACCGTAAGCTCCTTGAGTGGCGGACAGGGCAAGACGACGACCTCACTGTTCCTGGGGCGGCTGCTATCACGCCAGGGCTTGCCCACCTTGATGCTAGACTCCGACCCCCAACATAATCTCACCACCTATCTGGGGTTTGAGTTAGAACCCAACCAACCAACCCTATTGGAATTTCTCAAAAAAACAGTCGCACCAGAAGACTGCATCTACCCAACACAAGACAACGACAACTTATTTCTTACAGCGGTTCCCGCTATTATGCAATACGGTTTTCTCCCGGCCCCTATCCTAGCAAAGCTTTCAGTTTTGAGGATGTACCTCATAGCTGCTGGAAGTGCTGTATCCCCGCCGACGACCAACTTGATACCGTACAAGATTATTTATCTAACAGTGGAGTTGGTGCAACCTTACTCAAACGACGATTAGAAGCCATCAGCAAAATTTTTCAAGTGTGCATAATAGATGCCCCACCCCAGCGATCGCAAATTTGTTTGACAGTCATCGGCGCAGCAGATTTTTTGATTATCCCCGCCGAAGCATCAGTTAAAGGTTATGGTTCGCTGGTGCGGACACTGGACTTACTCAGTGGCTTGCAAGATGTCGGCGCAACGAATGCCCAAGTATTAGGTGTTTTACCCTTCCGCGATCGCTGGTTTGGGAACACCCAAGCCCAAGAAAGTCGGGCGGCTGTAGATGGAATGCGTGACGAAGTTGGCGAGGGGTTAGTTATACCCTCAATCCGCGAATCAGAACGCTATAAACAAGCTATCAACAAACGTATAACTTTGAGCGAGTTGGGGTATACCGACTTGGAATATCCCTTTGAAATTTTAATTGAGAAAATTCACGCTGCAATTGGAGGTAAATGATAATGTCAGATAACGTACTCAACCAACTACGCAACAAACGCAATCGCTCCACAGTTGAACCACGCCAAGATGCACTCGTTCCCAAAGTACAACCCGAACCCCAAACAGAAGAACAAAACTCACCACAGGAAACCAGCCCAGTACCAGCTACCGACAACCCAACTGCTACACCAGCAGACACAATCGCTGAACTCCAAGCCGAACTGGAAAAATACCCCGAAACCCGACGACATTCAGCGATCGTCTTAGAAAAAGACCTCGACCAAGAATTAACACGATTTTGTAAAGACAGGGGAATCACAGTTGAGGTATTTCTAGAAGCTGCTTGGACTTTTGCTAATGCAGATAACGCACTTTTAGAAAAAATTACCACTGAAGCCAAGCGCCGCTACGACCAACGTAAGCGAGTTGGTCAAATTAAACGGTTAATCACCATGTTGAGTAATTCAGCTAAGTGCTGAAGTGGTTTTTGATACTCCGCCCTTAAATGAGCTAAGAGAGATGATTGGCATAATCTCCCCTTGTAAAAGATGGAAAAATCATATCGCCACCTGGGTATACATTTAATATGAATGTCTGAGTATCCAGCTATCCAAATCAGGTGTATACTGACCATGTTTCTAAACATCGTTATCAGGTTCTATAAAATATACTTGCCCTTCCCCTTCTTCTTGCTCTGGAGGTTGACCATGAGATTCTAGAACTTGTGGTTGTTTTATCTCCCGATTGTCAGTGTCAATTTTCTCTAGGTATAAATCAAATTCCCATTCTTCCAATAAATCAAAGATAAATCGTAAATGATTACCTACCTCTAGGGATAAATTACCTAAGCAAAAATCACAAGTATTAGGGGGGATTTCGACAAAAGGATGATTAAATTCCCTAGTTCTTCCTAAACGGTCTTTGTGAATAAATCTGTAGAGGTGTTCCGGGTCAAAATCAAATGCCTGCACAATTGCAACAGCGACTTCATCTAAATTTAAATTACTAGGAATAGCAATCCGCCGCCAAGCATCTTGCAAAGTGGCTTTAAATATATGAGTACCCTCTGTAAAACCGCCTTTGGCAATCACTAAAGTTTGTGACCATTCAGGGAAATAAGGATGGAAATAAGGTTTTAAATTGTCAAAAGCAATGCGAAAATCTTCTCTGATTGCGGCATAATCTTCTACTTTTATATTTGAGCGACTTTCTGTTAACACAGCCATGATAGCATTACCCCAAGGTAAGGGCTTTACATGAGTAAAACGCCAGCCTTTAGCGGCTTGTGGTTTTCCTGATACCAGTTCAATTAATCCAAATAAATGTAAAAGAGCGAGATTATGTAAACTTGGATAATAAACTAATTTATCTTGTTCTGAATAATTAGAAAATTTTAATCCTGATTCTGAAATTTGTTCCCAAACTAATAAACAGCGATATGCTTGGTCAAATATATCTCGTTGGTCGCCTAATAGTTCACCTTCTCCCCAAACTAACCAAGATTCTAACAGGGTAAAATATTGTTCTGTGGGGTTTAATCCTTGCCAAATTCGCAGAAGATTTTGGTCTAAAACTAATTTTGTCTTTTTACCTTCGGTAAGAACTTTAGACAGTCCAGAAGCGCGAATGAGGAAATAAAGACCGTGAATATAAGGATAGGATTTCTGTACAGGCCGTTTGAGATTAATATCTATGGAATAACTCAATTGAGAGTTAAGTTGCTGGAGATATTTAAGAGAGAATTGGTGATGAGTGCTACTAACTTCAACGCCGTCAGGTTGGAGAAATTCTAAAATAGTTTGAAAATCTCGCAGAATTGTTCCTGGGGTATTTTGACTAATAGTTTGTTGTTGAAGTAGTTGTTTTTTATCTTCCGTTAGTGGTAGTTTATCTTTGATTTGCTCTGGAATAAGAGAAAATAGTTTAATCATCTAACTTAAATCGCAAACGCAAAATCTTCAAGCCTGAGCATATTCGCAAAGCTTGGCAGAGGCTGTACCAGCAAAACTGGTTAACTTCAAAAGCAGGGCATGAGGAAAGGTAAAGTCAGGGGTCATCGTGCCAATTTGGGAATAACGTCTTACTATGCGCTCTGTTCACGTTCTATTGGAGTCAAATGAATCACTACTCGCTGATTAAGAGCCTGAGCGATTTTTTGGAGCATTGACAGAGAGTGTCCCTCGTAATCAGCATCTTCCAGCCGTGCAATCACAGGCTGTTTTGTGCCAACAAGGAGAGCAAGCTGTTTCTGTGTTAACCCCGATGAAGTTCTGGCGGAGTAAATCAACTGTGCTACTTCTGCATTTATTGAGGCTTCCTCTACTAAGTCCTCAAGCTCAGGGTCTGTGCTGGTAATTCTGTCAATGATTTTTATTGCATCGCTAGTCTTGGCCATCCTCTTGTTCCTCTAAGTAAGTGTGAACTTCTGGGTTTTCTTCAAATAAAAGCTTTCGTGAGATTGCCCGTTCAATATCAATTGGTGGTACAGATGCTTCTTCCTTTGTAATGGCGTGTGAGAGAATCGCCACATTTTGCCCATGAAAGAAGTACAAAATGCGGTATTGCACACGAATATGCTTTGCCCGAAGCTCATATATCCCGTCGCGCAAGTAATCAGCCGCCGGGCGACGGAGTTCATATCCTGATGCTGCCAATTGTTTGATTCGAGCAACACAGTTTGCATAACCTTTGCGATCTTCTTTCAAAAGTCGCGTCAGCCATTCAAGGACAGGAACTTCCCCTTCCTCTTCCTGGTAGAAAACTACACGGGTTTCAGGCACAGCACCCTCTCTAACTATATCAATATTGTTATATTAGGGCAACTAAGAAACTCTAGTAATTAATTTCTTACGCAGGGTTGTCGCAATCCCTGTATAGCAAGGTGATTGAGAGGCAGTGCTGCATAGGCGTATTGCGCGGTCGGAGATTGGATAGATTTTTTCAGCTTTTTAAAGGATTGAGATAAACTGATACTAGTAATATGCCTATATAACACTTTTAAGGGCAGTTATTTTCTCTCCTTACTTGTTCTGCATATTCAACAACTTTTTTAATGTTAGAAGAGTTATCGATTTCTTGAATAATATTATTCATAGTTTTTTTTAATAAGTAGGTAGGCATGAAAAAACCAAACTATGTAAAGATAAGTAAATACGGAGAAGAAATCTGCCAAGGTAATGAAAATATATGGGCGTTCGTTTAAGAGTATTCCTGAGTCGTGAGCAAGACAGAACCCTGTTAAAGCTGAGAACAGCAGACGTACCACAGAAAGTCAAAGACTGAGCAGAGATCATCAGGTTAAATGCACATGGCTGGTACGTAGAAAAAATAGCTGCTCATTTTAACTGCACTGCACAAACAGTCAGAGAAGTTTTACATAAATGGGAAAAGCTTGGTCTACAAGGACTTTGGGAATTACCAGGTCGAGGGGGAAAACCGAAGTACAAGGAAGAGGACATAGTATTTTTGGAAGAATGCCTCAAAAAAGAACCACGCACATACAACAGTCTTCAACTAGCCCAGAAATTAGAAAGCGAGCGCTCGATTAAACTGAGTCCCGATAGATTAAGGCGGGTACTCAAAAAAAGGGGATCAATTGGAAACGAGCCAGAAAGAGGGGAGCAACGCGATTTGGTGAGGTCGGGGAAAAAAGGTGCGATTCCTACGGAGCGCTTCGCTATCGCTAAAAATTTAATTTAAGTACAATGTACTTTTACTTACAAGCAAAATCCCAGGTCACAAGATAATTGATCTTGATGAGATGTCTCAAAAAGATTACTAGCAAGCTATTTGACAATTATTTCAAAAAATATCTGTAACAAGTCTTTGATACTTAGTATCAAGTATGGCAAAATTTTCTTCAGGTCGGAATTAAAGTATAAAATAATTAAGAACTTATAGGCTTGATGAAGGAATTAAAGATAGAATCACAAAAATTATCCCAGCTTCCAGCTATCCATTGACAACGGAGATGTAACATAATTTCTGCATTGTCTTTTAACCAAAATTTACTGTTACCTTTCATTCTTAAATTTACAACTTGGCGGATTAAACTTTCAACAGCACCACTACCAAGAGGGAGGTTTTTAGATGCAACTTCATTATATTTTAAAAGCCTTCGTCGGTAAGCTTTTAAAATATAATTTCGTTCTCGTACTAAGATTTTACAGCGTTCTCCAGTAGCTGATAAGATAAATTCACCCATGTTTCTCATTAAATCCAGTGTCTGACCTTTTTTTAAAGTTTTGCGAGCTTTTTTAAACCATTCTAGACGCTCATTATTTGTACTAAAAGCAGCATCAGCAAAGTCTTGTAAATGTGATGCAGCATGATAAAAATCTAATAATTGATAAGTTTCAGTTGGGCATTTTAACTTTTTTAATAAAGGAGGAATATGTATCCATATCCACTCTGCACCATCGGCAATTAATAAAACTTCTTTAGCTTGACTTATCCCCAAATTAACTAAATACATTTCTAATATTTTTAAAAATCCTTGATATCCTTCATAAGTCCCATCGCTGGTAACAGGAATATCTCCAGTTCTGATTTTTTTACCTTGTTCATTGACCACATAAATTGTTAGTAATTTTGGCTCCATCCATTCGCCTACAAAGCCATGACGATTTGTTTTTACTTTACGCCTTCCTTTTTTATTAATCCTTATACGGGTACGACCACCATCCGCAGCGATTACAACACGTTGGTCTTTAAGAGTATTTAAGTTAGATAAAGTACCAGATTCTAAGTCATTTAACTTATTTTTCCGTAAATCTATCCCGATTTTACCAAAATAATATGTCAGCCGTTCTATTAGTTTTAGACTAATATTTATTCCCCAATCAATTAGTGTTGTACGTGCAGCTTCAAACGAGCCTGCAATTGCACCATATTGAGCAATCGTTGATAAAACAACTGGGGTTAAACCCTCGGACATTCCTAAATATCTTAAGAATGGGCAAAATCCTTCATGCAAAGATTGTTTATTTTTGGTTTTATTTGGTTCGTTTTGACGTTCAACTACATACGGTAGCTTTAGAGTTACTTCGACATTGCCAACTGTTAATATTTGTCGCTTTTTACAACCATGTTTTTGCGTTTTATTATGCCACCATCCCTGTGTTTTGTGCATTGCTTTATCTAAAAATTCTTGGGATTTAGACAGATTATGAAGCAACAAAGCAATACCTTCTCCTGCTAAAATTAATGCAGATTCCCTAATTTCTTTCTCACATACTTTTAAAAGTATTCCATCAAATTCTGATATATTTGTTGATTCTAAAAGTTTGGTAACTTTTTCTTGAAAATGTGACAATGATTTGCTTAAATCCAAGGTAGAATATATGTTATTTTTCATTCAGTGTAGGCATTCCCTGTTTTGATGTCAGATATCAAAACCTTTACTATTCGGGAATCCTACCTTTTTTTTGGGACAAAAAAACAAGTCATCTTCATATCCTAAAATTATCAGCAAATTTAAATTAGTATTAATACGCAATTAACTGTAATAAATATCCTATTTGTACTGAAAGGAGTTTTTAGCGATAGCGAAGCGCTCCGTAGGAATCGCACCTTTTTCCCCCGACCTCACCAAATCGCGTTGCTCCCCAGAAAGAGTCATAAAGGAAAACAAGACGCTGTAGCACGAGCAAACAAACAAGCAGACCTGGATATGCTGGAATTAGCAGCAGCGTCGGGAGAAATAGACCTCAAGTATCTAGATGAATCAGGGTTTTGTCTTTGGAGTGAACCAGGCTATACCTATTACTTCAGAGGTGAGCAAAAACGTTTGGAGCTTCACATTGCGTCGTGGTCGGAGACTCAGCATTATCGGGTTCCTTCAACCTTTAATCAGTTTTGTTTATGGTTTGGTGATTGGGGGCGTTAACCGCAAGTCTTATATCCAAATAATGGAGGTTGAAGCACTTGAAGCCGAAAAAACTGGACGTACTAGAGTAATTGTGCAGGATAACGGGCCGATACACCGATGCCATGAGGTGCAAAAATTCTGGTCAAAATGGGAAAGCATGGGTTTGTACATCTTCTTTTTGCCGAAATATTGCTCCGAAATGAATCCCATTGAATTGGAGTGGAAGCATCTCAAAAAAGATGAACTCTCAGGGCAAACGTTTGATGACGAATTAGACCTTGCTTACGCCGTCATTAATGGTGTTCAAGCAAGGGGGGAAAGAGGAAATTACAGTACGCAACGTGTTAAATTTAACTCTAACTCTACTACTTAATATTTTGTTACTTACTTGTAAATTTTCCCGCCTACTTACTTAGACTAACAGTATTTGTGCTGGGTTAAGGCTTCTTAGTAACTGATGATATTGCAACAGAATGGACACTTATCTTTGGAAGAACTATAACACAACACGCTTTCCGGCTCTGATTCCTGCTGCTGGTAATTCACTTAAAAACTACTCATGTCTGCATTACTGAATCGATGTTCTAGTATTTCTCTGTTTGTAAAATGTAACACTCAGATTCAGGTCTGTTATGCACCCAAGTAATTTGGGAACCATCAAATAAGGGGATTTCTACTTGCCACCACTGCCCACGCCGCAGACGGCGATACCAGCGAAAGTTTGAGCAAATCCAATCGAACAGTTGCATATCAAAAGTAGTGGATAAGTAAAGGTAGATATAGCTTTTTTAGGTATGGCGTGTGGCTACACACATAAGCGATAATGATGCTTGTGGTGAATTAGGATTGATACCAGAGCATAATTGAACTAAGCGATATTTCTTGTCAGATTTACCGTAATGACCTTGCAAAACTGACGCACCAACTGTATGGTTGTGTGGATAAACCTTGACATTAAAGCCAAGGGGCTTGAGAATTTTGTCGTAAAGCTCTGGCGTTACTCCATCTCCAGGTCGGTGATGAACCTCACTGGCTAATGCCCAAGTTTGCTCAGATGCTGAAGTATGACCTCCTCGTTTGATTAAGCGATATAGCCATAAACGTAAACTCCATAACCACAAACCTAATCCTTGGAAGTTCCAGGCAGTTAACTGAGGATCGTGATCCGTGATGAGGATGCCACCCGGACGGACTAAACGTGCTGCTTCTGCCAACACTTTATCCATGTATTCACAATGATGAAGAGTAGCATTGAGTACTACAACATCAGCAAAATGGGAGATGAAAGGAAGTTGGTGGGCATCTGCAAGCACTGGTGTATAGCCAATATGTTGAGCCATTTTCAATGCCCCATAGCTAATATCTACACCAATTAACAACTGTGGTTTTCCTCCAAGCGTTGCATACAAATTGCCCGGACCACAACCAATGTCTACAACAATTTTATTGTCCCAACTCCCCATAGCCGCCTGCCAGCAAGACTTAAAAATTTGATCACGATGACAGCTTTCAAAGTAATTTTTTGCCCATTCAGGATGCCCAAAATAATAACTATTCGCTTTAATGGCTGCACTGGAAGTAGAAATAGCACAATTTAGAATGTCTTGTTTATCTAAATCCACTCTCGAATCAGCAGCAATATAAGGACTAAGAACTGAACATGAAGAATTTAGCATAGCTATCATTTGTATTAATATCCTACTTCAGCTGGATACAAACTCAGTAGACTTCATTCTGAAGTGCTATTAACAGCATACTTGCTTTCTACAAGCTGTTTCTAATAACATATTTGCTTTTTACTTATTTAAAATCTGTCCTTAGATATATGAGTTTACATCAAAAGAGATAAAGCTAGTATATTCTTATACTAAATAATATTTTTAAAGCTAGTGCAACCTATTTTTAGCTTGGACTCAAAGCCTTATTGCTTGTTTTCAGTATTTACGATTCCAATTTTTTGTTTAACTTAATTGATGAGCGTTGCTTAAACTTGCTTGCCTCAAAAACTCTTATTTGAGATTTAGTTGATTAAAGTCGCGTTAATTAAATGACAACATTTCAGGATGGAAAATAAAATGTATCTACATCATCACATACAATCCGAAAACCAACATCTTCATACTTACTTTTTGGGGAAAACCTATGTCGGTAGGCAGACCTACAGCTAACAGAATAAGAATACCAAGAACCACCCCGTAACAACCGAAAAAGATTACTATCTACCCAGGCGGCACCATTTATTGGTGCATCTTTATAATTATCATGCCAAGTATCAATACACCATTCCCAAACATTTCCACACATATCATATAAGCCAAAAGCATTAGGGGGGAAACTACCTACAGGAGTTGTCTGCTGCCTAAAATATTCCCAGTTTTTATTAGTGTAAACATATTTACTTTTATAATTAGCTAATTGAGGTGTAATTGTTTCTCCAAAATAAAAAGACGTTGTAGTGCCAGCACGACAAGCATATTCCCATTCTGCTTCAGTAGGCAAACGATAATTTCTTCCTGTCTCTTTTGAAAGTCTGGCACAAAACTCATTCGCATCATACCAAGAAATTTGCTCTACAGGATGATTACCTCCTTTAAAAAAGGATGGTTTTGGGTTTAATTTCTTAGTAATTATAGGAAAATAGATAGCAACTTGTTCCCACTGTTCTTGGGTAACTAGATATTTGCACATCAAGAAACGCTGAATCTTTACTTCATGTTGTGGCTGTTCATCATTATTACTATTTAAATCATTACCTGGAGAACCCATCATAAAAATACCAGGAGGAATTTCAACCATTTCCAGCTTTGTATTAGTAGTTAAAACTTCCATAAAACTTTTAGTTTTTCTATTTACTAATACTGAGTGAGCTTCTGGATATAAATTTTTATTAAAAATATCTTCCTCTTTTTATTTTTAAAATTTACGATTTTGATAATTATTACTTCGACATAAGAAAAGATGATGATTTATATTTACAAGTATTTTTCTTAATAAGAGAAAACTATTAATTATAGTTATATTTGCAGGGAAATATATTTTTTGTATTTTTTAAGTTGATTACTGAGACTATGTTGCATTGTGCTAAATCAATTTTTCTAACGCTTATTTAGCGCTTATTAACAGTATACTTGCTGCCCGAATTTCATGTAAATATATCTTAAGATAGATTGACGAAATTATTTATACAAAATCACTAATCTTTTTGAGCCATAGAAACTAAGCTGCTTCATCCAGCAACATTTTAATTCCTCACTCTGCTTTAGCGGAGTATGTCAATATAGTTGTTTATTTTTAATGGTATATTTTTGAATCTTACTCTAGATAGTACTAATTCAGTTGTTTATTACTGTAATGTACATAAAACAGTTTCATCAAAATTAAAAATGGTTTCCCAATGGCAGACTCCGATCCCTCTAGACGAATACACTATGAATCGTGTTGTAGTTTATTTCTATAGTGACAATCAATGGGTACCAATTAAATACTGTTATTTATCAAAAGCAATTTCTCTTTACTATCAAGCATTGCTATCTTCAGCGCGAGAACTTATTATATTTCCTCCTGATTTAGACCCTAATAAATTTGAATAACCTCAGCCAAGGTTCAGTTATGTCCACTGTAGAACAAGGACAGGCGCACACTCTGGAGAATGTAAAGTATAAGAAAAAGCAAACCCAGATGCCGACACAATACATTGTTTTAGGTATGATTTGCTACTTAAATTTACATTGCGTTGATGTTTTCTCTCTCTAAAGACTCATCTTTCAGGCTGATATTTGTCATAAAGTAACAGTGAACTACCCAACACCCATCTGATTACAGATAGGGTGTGGGCTTCCGGTTTCATCGACAAATGCCTTTCCCCCTTGCGGCTTATTGGTCTTACTTCGCCTCGACTCGGCAAGAACGGGGTTCCCTCCGTCCATAGATAATATCCGAATGCCTTCTGTTCTGATGTTCTGGCTGGCGTTCCCGTCTCTATCATGATGAGATTTACACTTCGGACAATCCCACTCTCTGATATCTAGTGGCAACTGATCAACAATATGACCACAACACGAACAAGTTTTTGAACTGGGGAAAAATCTATCTATTTCAACAAGCTGACCCAGCGAGTCCTTTAGCTTGTAATCAAGGAAATTGATGAACATCCCCCAACCTACGTCGGATATACTTTTCGATAGCTTCCGGTTCCGTAGCATTCCCTTGATGTGAAGGTTTTCCACAACAATAATTTGGCTTTCATTAACTAACTTCCTGCTGAGTTTATGCAGAAAATCTTGGCGGGAATTTGATACTCGTTCGTGAACCTTCGCTACTAGCTTTTTGTGTTTTTGTCTTGATTTACTTCCTTACTTTTAATTACCTCCAGGTTATCTGATAATATCACCAATGTAGGTAACTAGTGGGTACAAAAATGAAGACAGAATGGTTTAAAATGCGAATAAGTGAACGCAGATTAAATAAGTTACGGCTATATGCAACAATAAAAGATACGACAATGACTCACGTTATTGAAGACCTCATTGACTCATTAAAAATCCCTGAAATAGGCAATTTGTCAATGCCTACGGCACGCTAACGCGAACGATCAACATTGCTGATTAAACTGCGTTTAATGCCGCTTGTTGGTCAATTCCTCATTGCCCAGAATTCATCCCACGCTCCCCTGAGTACAGGGTGAGAGGTGGGGCTTCTTCTGCTCTAGCTAAATTCATTACATTTGCTAGATTTATTAGCCTCGTTTCCTTATGGGACGGGGTTTTTATGTGTGTAGTGGAAGAAATCACACCCAATTTGTTAGGGTGCTAGCAGACATGATTCAATTAAAAACCGCTGCATCATCTCCCGCATCTCTACAGCCTCCTCATCCGATGTATACAGCACTTCCGGCGGCTATGAGGTACATCCTCAAAGCTGAAAGCTATGATAGGACAGGGGCAACAGGAAAACTGTATTGCATAATAGCCGGAAGCGCTGTAAACCACATCTCCAGACATGGCAATCACAATCCTTTGGCTACGCGCTCATTCAAACCAAACAATGGTATCAGATGCAACTTGTGCCGCCGCTGGTTTTTGCCCTTCCTTGCAAGCAGCGATAAATACAGCCTCCGGTGATTTGACCCCAATCCTAGTTCGCAGTGCTTCTTTGAGATAAGCGATAGGCGTAAAGCCCTAGCGGACATAGCTGCGCTTACCGCGGTAGCGTGCCGGAGGCTCCAGCCATGCCCTCCAGGCTTATCGCTTCGCTACTTATCCCACTTTACAAGCACCCCATTCACCGCCACCAATCCCCACTGCGGAAACTTCGCCACCAGTTTTTTAATCACAATCCGCAAAGCGGGGTCATCCTGCCAACATTCCTGCAAAAACTCATCCCCTGGGTTTTCGCGTAATTGTTCTGCCATTTTAAGTTTTTCCATACGCCAGGGTCGAACTTTTGACCGCTCAACGACAGCCTCATACGACCATTTATCAGGGTTTGAGTCAGATGTTACGCCACAAACATCTTCCCGATGGTTTTTTGGTTCCTCAAAATTCGGCGTGGCAGGCGCGGCGGAATTTTGACCTTCGTGAGTGATTTTCGCATCAACACCCAAATCCGACTTTTCTCTCTCCAACAAAGCGGGTTGACTTTGTTGAGTTGGTTCCTCTGTTTGAGTTACTGAATTTTCAAAACCAGGGGCAACGGGCGCGGCGGAAAATGTACCTTCATGACAATCTCTTGGCTCAACACTACAATCCGACTTTTCTCCCTTCAACAAAGCAGATTCACCCTGTACAAAATCTACAAGCGTCAGCGATGTGCAGTCCGTTACCGTAGGTAACTCTTTTCCTTCTTCCACGCTCTTAACAATCTGAGGCGACGCGCCCCCAAAAGGCGCGTCAGCCGTCTCCTCACAGTGCGTATTCTTGTTTTGCGTGGAAGAATCACTTCTCACGATCTCTTTTGGGTTGAGTCGAGAGGGGATATTATTCCCCGTCCCTCTCAGTTAGATCCGGACTTGCCCATTTCTGTGCATCCGGCTCCCGATGTTCTTAGCTTGCGCTTTTGCTCATGTGCTTGTAATCGTGGCAACTCTTGTGAATTGCTTCGAGGTTATTTTTCTTCCAGTTGCTATGATTTCGGTCGATGTGGTGCAGGTGTACCCGTTCTTCACCGATGAACTTCATGCCACAAGATGCACATTTATGGTTTTGCTTTTTGAGAGCTTTAGAGGTTTCGCCGTCATAAAGTTTACTGTTGCGTTCGCTCCAGAAAGTGATATCTCCGTCATAAGGAGATTTTTCACCTTTAACCATGACGTGTTTGCCTTGGGCGTAAGGAACCTTTGGGAACGCCTTCTCAATAAGTGTCTTACTTGAGTTGCGGTCGTTCTTGGCTTGCTTATTAAATACCGTGAACGCTCTGTGACTTATGTGCCAAAGTGAGAACCTTGACCCGTCCATCTTGCAGAAGCGATGGTAGTTCCGCCAGCCTCTAACTAAGGGGGAAAGCTTAAGAGCCTTCATCTTAGCGCCATAATTCGAGTTGTTGACGATAGCTTTTACTTTTTCGCGGAAGGTTTTAAAAAATACACCATGTCATCCGCATATCTTACGGATGGGTGGATTTCTTCAATCCCGTTGAGAGCTATGTTCGCTAATAGTGGGCTAACTACTCCCCCTTGAGGCGTACCTTGTGAGGGGAATTCTGGGTTAACTCCTGCCTTGAGGCATCGGAAAATACCGAGTTTTAAACCTTTGGGGGCGATGAGTCTGTCCATGATTGCTGAGTGTTTAA
>JAKOMP010000090.1 GCA_022241785.1 Cyanocohniella sp. LLY
ACGACTGTTCAATACTGGATAATCGTTTTTTGGCAGTCCTCTCAAGATATCTTTGACAATCCTGGGAAATGAATTTATAATCACTATCAAATAGATATACTTTAATCTTCCGCCCAAAATTTAACATATTTTGGGCTGTTTTTATCGGATTTCTCTTAACATTCAACACTTTTGGCAAAGAACATATTAGACAATTGCAAAATAGTCATAACGGAAATTTTATTTTATTAAATAAACAAGATAGGATTTTTTTAGACTTGATTTATGATCTAATTGTCAGTATTTATAACAAAGATTTAGATAATGTAGATTTAGAATCAGCATTAAATGTTTTAATCACCCATCCAGAATGGTACCACTGGATTCTGTCTATATTTGGTTTCAATTCGCCTACTAAATAATAACTTAATCCAGATTTAAAATAATGATCAAAAGTCCACTACGTTACCCAGGTGGTAAGTCAAAAGCTATTAAACAAATAGCCGATTACTTACCAGATAGCTTTTCGGAGTTTCGAGAGCCTTTTGTGGGCGGAGGTTCTGTATTTATTTATTTAAAACAAGAATTTCCTCACCTAAAAATCTGGATTAACGATTTAAATAGGGAATTATTTTTGTTTTGGAAATACTCTCAATCTCATTTACCCCAGCTAGTGCAAGAAATTCGTCGTGTTAAAGATAAATATACAGATGGTAAATTACTATTTACAGAATTAACAAGTATAGATACCAACAATTTATCTGATTTTGATAGAGCAGTACGCTTTTTTATTCTCAATAGAATTACTTTTTCTGGGACTGTCGAATCTGGGGGATTTTCTGAGCAAGCTTTTCATAAACGCTTTACTTACTCGTCAATAGACCGCCTAGAGAAATTAGAAAATATTTTAACAAGTGATGTCAAAATTACTAATTTAGATTACGTTGAACTATTACATGCAGATGGTAAAAATGTATTTATATTTTTAGATCCCCCTTATTTTGCTACGACTAAATCTAGGTTGTATGGTAAAGATGGTAATTTACACACATCTTTTGAGCATCAAAGGTTTGCCGAATTAGTAACACAATGTCATCACCGTTGGCTAATAACTTATGATGACTCACCTAAAATTCGAGAAAATTTTCCAGCATCTAATGTTTTTGAGTGGGAATTACAGTATGGAATGAATAATTATAAACAAACTAATGCTGCTAAAGGTAAAGAATTATTCATCACCAATTATCTTGACACTCTCAGGTCTAAAGACACTGGAATTATTGGATAAAAGACATAACTTACGTGAGTTCAACGAATTTTAAAAACCCCGCTTCCATTCCTCTCCCCTGCAAGGCGTCGACTTGTAGCAAGTGGCGTTAGAGGCTTCAAAATCTTTATTTTTCGTTGATATTTCAATATATTTAAGCCCCTCTCCGCGTCGGAGAGGGGTTGGGGAGAGGTCATCGAACTCACGTTAACTTGTGCAGTTAAATGACTGATTTATAGTAATTAGGAATTACATATCTTCTAACTCAATACCTTTGGTTTCCTTAATAAAGAACCAAACGAAAAAGATAGAAATAGCCGCCGCAGTTGTATAGAGTCCATAGGCAGAACCCAAGCCAAAATATTGCAGGATAGGAGGGAATGTTGTCGAAATGAAGAAGTTCGCTACCCATTGCATAGCAGCCGCGACTGAAAGTGCAGCACCTCGAATTTTGTTATTAAACATTTCTCCCAACAGTACCCAGGTGACTGGCCCCCAGGAAAAACCGAAGCAGAAGACATAGAGGTTGGCTGCTATGAGAGCTATCATACCTGCCGAACCAATTAATGTGGGATTGCCAGCAGCATCAGTGGGAGCGTTACCAAAAATTGCTGCCATCGTTCCCAAGGTCACAGTCATGCCGATTGAGCCTAGAATTAGCAAGGGTTTACGACCAAATTTATCCACGAAGGCGATCGCAATCAGTGTGGTAATAATATTTACAGCGCCAGTAATCACTGTAATGGTGAGGGAATCTTGTTCGGAAAATCCCACTGCTCGCCACAAAACGCTGCTGTAGTAGAAGATGACATTAATGCCCACAAATTGCTGGAGTAGAGATAAACCAATACCAACCCAAACAATAGGGATGAGTCCACCACTTCTTCGCAAAAGGTCAGAAAATCTAGGCTCACGTTCTCGCAACACTGTTTGGCGAATTTCTTCAATTTTTGGCAGGACGTTACCCCCCAAAATTTTGGTGAGAACGTTAGCAGCTTCTGTTTCCCGTCCTTGAGCGACTAAGTAGCGGGGAGATTCGGGAATCATTAAAGCTGCCATTCCATAAAGCACGGCTGGAGGAACTTCTGTCCAAAACATCAACCGCCAAGCAGTTATACCAAATAAAGAAGGCGACTCAGCGGAACCTGCGGATACAGCAATAAAGTAGCTGCTCAGTAGGGCAATGAAAATACCCACGACAATTGCTAATTGCTGGAGGGAACCTAACCTTCCCCGCAAATGGGTAGGAGAACATTCTGCAATGTAAGCTGGGGCAATAACGCTAGCCGTACCAACGGCCAACCCACCCAATATCCGCCAAAAGATAAAATCCCAAATAGTAAAGGCAATTCCGGAGCCAATAGCACTGATGGTAAACAACACCGAAGCTACTATCATTGCTTTAACTCGACCATATCGGTCTGCAATCTTCCCGGCAGAAAAGGCTCCTACCGCCGACCCCAACAATGCCAGGGATACTGCCAGGCCAGTCAGTACACTGTCGGTATTAAAGTTGTTGGATAGGGCGGTAACTGCGCCGTTAATTACTGCGGTGTCAAAACCGAACAGAAAGCCGCCGAGGGCAGCAGCACCAGCAATTAAAATTACGTAGAATGTGTTGGATTTACGACGATCAGTAGTGGAGGTCATTGGTGTATTGGGGGTGTGGAGAAGATGCTAAATCTAAAATTATTGTGCTTTTTTTACCGTCGGGAATGACTTTTGTGATGTTAATGTCAAAGCAAAATTACTACATTAGATCAAAGAATCACATGCATGTCTATGAAAATTATTTGGTAATGTTGGCGAGAGAAACTGCTTTAAATTAAAAACTTCTAAAGTTCTGATGTTAAAGAATTTATTAATTTGGTCTTTGGAGGTTATTCACTATTCTTTTAATTCTGTAAATTTGCAGAGTAAACCTAAAAATCTTGTATTTAGGACTTACGCACTCGCTACGAAAATCAAGGCATTGAGATTGCTTCCCTACGGTCGCAATGACTGAAATACGTGGTGGGTTACGTAAGTCCTGAAGAAAATAAAGTTTTTGTATTTCTAATCTATTTAAAGCCTTGATATCAAAATCTTAGTGAAAACAAGTCATTTTTTAGATAGTTATAATTTAACAAATTCTACAACTAAAAATGAAATTCACTTTACAAAAATCAACAGATTATCAGTAAAATCTTTGTTGTTTAATTCTAGAATTTACTAATTAATTATTGTTAATTTTTAATGCGTAATAGCCCAACAATTCCTATACAGTCTGTAATACAACTATCTCTGGGAGAAATTTGCTTATCAGTAAGTCGGCGAGAAAAATTCAATGGGGATTAAATAATATCCACAATTCGTAGCTACTATCTTAAAAGTCAACAGGGAGAAGATGTTGGGTTTTGTCGACTCAACCCAACCTTGATGATTATGGTGCCTCAAGTAATCATGGTGACACTACCTATATCCAAGTCGTAACGACCCCCCACAATTTTTAACTTGCCTGTCTTTATCCTTTCAGTTAAGAGCTTTGAGCGCTTTAATCGTTCAATTTGATATTGCACATTTGCTACCACAGCATTCTCAACTGCATCGCCTGGCTGATTTTTGACCCTGGTTACGGCGGGTTGGATTGCTTTGACAAAACTGCCAATGTCACCCAGCAGCGATTCGTTTTGCACAGCTGCTGTAACTGCGCCGCATCGTTCATGACCCAGCACCATTAGCAATGGTGTACCTAACAACACAACAGCATATTCAATACTACCGAGTACTTCCCGCGTGGCAATATTTCCCGCAACCCGGACATCAAAGATGTCACCAATACCCTGATCAAAAATAATTTCTGGTGAAACTCTGGAATCAGCACAACTCAGGATAGTTGCAAATGGATGTTGCCCTTGAGAGACTTCCTGAACTCTAGCCGCAGATTGATCAGGGTATTGAGGTTGATGTTGCACAAATCGCTGATTTCCTGCCATCAGCTTTTGTAGTACAGTATCGGCATCAAGGGACTCAGAGGTAGCTAGGGTAGCAGCTTGAGCTTGTTCGCTGTGCCAAAGTAAATCCCCGCCAGTTACCATCATTCCCAATGCTCCTGTGACCCCCAACTTCAAAAAGTCACGACGTTCTCTAAAATGCTTCATGAGATTTATGAACCTCTTACAGCGATGCTACACATTTGACAGAGCGAATCTCCATGACATCTGAGATGTAACAGGTTCCTCCAAATTTGTTGAGCAGTGGTCTAATGTTTTCGACTACAGGCTTGATTTCCTCTGGCATACAAAAGGCGATGATGTAAACATTATCGAGCATTGTCATGTCTAAATCTTCTGTTGTGCCTCGTAATCCTTTACCAGCAACATTACGAATCACAATATGATTGTGTACACTTGATTTGTCTAAAACATCTAAAATTTTGCCTAGCTCAAAGGAGTTGGCAATCACTTCTATCTTTTTAACTAGGTGCATATTATTACCTCCAGAACAGGTTGATTCCGTAAAGATATAACGGAATTCCCACAATAATATTGAATGGGAAAGTCACTGCCAGAGCGGTAGAAACGTACAGACTGGGGTTTGCTTCGGGGACGGTCATTCGCATGGCAGCAGGGACAGCAATATAAGAAGCACTGGCACATAGCACAGCAAACAACAGTGAGTCTCCCTGATGCATACCGATGAATTTGGCAATCAGTAACCCAAGACCGGCATTGACTATTGGAATTAGTATGGCAAATGAAATCAGAAAAAATCCGGTTTTTTGCAAGTCTTTAATTCTTTTGGCAGCAATTATTCCCATATCAAGTAAAAAGAAGGTGAGAACACCATAAAATAAGCCTTGAGTAAAGGGTTCTAATACCTGCCAACCATGTTCTCCTGTTAAAACACCAATTAAAAGACTACCCACTAGGAGAAAAACGGAACTATTGAGAAATGCCTCTTGTAATACTTCCGTCCAAGATAAATCCCGCTTGCCATCGGTAGTAAATATATTCACCAGGAGAAGGCCAACAATAATTGCTGGAGATTCCATCAGGGCAAGAGCTGCGACCATATAACCATCATAATCAATGCCCAGCTCACTGAGAAAGGCACTAGCAGTAATGAAGGTGACAGCACTAATAGAGCCGTAGGTGGCTGCGATCGCAGCTGCATCGTAAGTATCAAGTTTCAGTCTCAGGATAAAAAAGGAATAAACTGGCACAAAACAAGCCATCAACATTGCGGCCAACAGTGTTAGCACTACTTCCTGAGTGATACCGCTTTTGATCAGTTCCACCCCCCCTTTAAAGCCAATCGCCAACAGCAGATACAGCGAAAATAGTTTGGGGATTGGTGCCGGAATTTCTAGATCCGACTTGACAAAAACAGCAATCATCCCTAAAAAGAAAAACAAGATTGGCGGATTCAGGATATTAAAAACAATTAAGTTGGCATCCATTATCACCCTCCTGATACTGATGAAACTTGCAATTAATCAAATTTTTCATTTGAAAAAATTTAACTGTTGAATCATCATGTATCGTGTCTTGTTACCCCATGTCAATTGTGTGCTAGTTGAAACCAAGTAACACTGTAATAATTTTATGTTTTAAAATATACTTTGGTGTGAATAACAGGGGTAGGGAGTAGGGAGTGGGGAGTAGGGAGTGGGGAAGATAACAAATATTATTTGAGTAAATTGGATAATTTATTACGAATTGCGAATTGCGAATTGCGAATTGCGAATTGCGAATTGCGAATTGCGAATTGCGAATTGTTTTTATTCTTTGGAAGTCCTCAAGGGTGGTAATGGTGCGCCTAATATTTGGGCGGAATCAGACTAGCGATCGCTTGGGCTAACTCTACTGGATCAACAGGCTTGGAGATATGTTTTTGAAATCCGGCGGCTATGGCTTGTTGATGGTTGATTTCTCCAGCATAAGCAGTCAAGGCGATAGCTGGAATTTTTCCGCCTAGTTCTGGTGGCTTTGTTCTCACTTGGCGCATGAGCATATAGCCATCCATGATGGGCATCCCAATATCACTTAATAAAATATCTGGCTGGGATTGGGCTAATACCTTGAGTGCCTCACGTGCTGATGCTACAGACTTGACGACTGCACCATAATGTGATAGTGCTACAGTAAAAAACTCTCGGACATCAGCTTGATCGTCTACCAAAAGAATTTCCACTCCCGCTAGTAATGAATCGGAAATGCTGACTTGTGCTGGCACAGAATTAGCACTTGTGACGCGGGTTTCAGGCTTTTTATGCAACGGTAGATTGACTGTAAAAGTTGCCCCCTGTCCTTCTCCGGGGCTTTCTACCTGCACCGTACCCCCATGAATTTCTACTAGATGATGGACAATTGCTAGTCCTAGTCCCAGTCCGCCAAATACTCTGGTGGTTTTGGCATCGGCTTGGCGGAAGTATTCAAAAACATGAGGCAAGAATTCTGGAGTGATCCCTTGACCTGTATCAATCACCTGAATTTGAGCATCAAGTCCCATCTGTGCTAAATGTACCTCTACTCTGCCCCCTGGAGGTGTAAATTTTACGGCATTAGAAACCAGATTCCAGAACACTTGTTGTAAGCGGCTGGCATCCCCCCTTACCTGTATATTTTCATCGCTGAATATAGTTTGGATTTGAATTGACTTAGCTTCTGCTGCTAAACTCACTGTTTCTAGAGCGGCGGCGATAGTCATTTTTAAATCGACCGCAGAGATATTTAAGTTGAGCTTACCACGTAAAATCCGCGATACATCCAGCAAGTCTTCAATTAATTGGGTTTGTAACTGAGCATTCCGCTCAATTGTTGCCAATGCTCGCTCTGTAGTCGCTTCATCATACTTACGAGTGCGGAGTAACTTGGCCCACCCTAAAATTGGATTTAGGGGAGTTCGCAGTTCATGGGAAAGTACAGCTAAAAATTCATCTTTGATGCGGTTGGCTGTCTCAGCTTCATCCCGTGCAGTTTGTTCGGCGGCGTAAAGTTGGGCGCGGGCGATCGCTTGGGCGCACTGCTGTCCTAATGTCCAAATAAAGCCGCGATCTTCCTCATTAAATGGTTGCGGGTTAATAAAGCTTAATCCCAATGCCCCAATTGCTTTTCCTTCTACCATTAAGGGAATAGAAGCTTGGGCAAAATTGCCAGTTGTATTTACAGCATCTGCTAAGTGGGGGTATCGGTTAATTAAAGCTTCTGGATTTTGGATAAAAATGGGCTGTCCTGTTGTGATTACTTCTGCTAAGGGAACAGGCGCATTGATGGGAAAAGTTGTCCAGCTATTGATTACGGATTGGGGATAGCCAACTGCTTCCACCACCTTGAGGACAGTTCCGCCTTTAGCTAGCAAAACCACTAAACCTGCTGTTGCTCCCAAAGCAGCAATTCCTTGGTTGACGACTACATCGGCTACTTGTTGGGGAGTTAAGGCTTCTGAAAGGGCGGCGGTGACCTTTTGCAGACGTAGTATGCGACTGACGGCTTGTTCTGCTGCTTGTTTCGCCTGTTGTGTTTCTTGATACAATCTAGCGTTATCAATGGCTATAGCTGCACGCCGGGCAATATCTTCAGCTAAAGTTAAGTCTGTTTGTTGGTAGTGACGATGGGATTCGGCGGTGACAAAACACAAAGTTCCAAATAATTGCCCTCGGGAATAGAGAGGAATTAGCATCAAGGAACGCATACCCAAACTGCGTAGTAATTGCAAGTGTCCTTCATCTTCAGCTTGTTCGATAAGAAAAGCATCTGTTAATTCAGGATAAAAAACAGATTGCCCTTGTATGAGTGACTTACGAAACGGATGTGTTCTCGTACCGTCTAGGGGATAACGCTGTTGGATTTGGGCTAATTGCTGACGTTTTGCTACATTAGTTGTGGCGATCGCCACTTGTCGCATGGATGAGTCTGGTTGCAAAATATCTACAGTACACCAATCTGCCATGAAGGGTACTGCCAATTTAGCAAGGTTGTTTAAGGTGATTTCATAATCGAGAGCAGCGGCCAATATGGTGCTAGTTTCCACTAAAAACTGTTGCGCTGCTTCTGCTTGTTTGCGTTCACTTATATCTTCAATAATCCCAAATCCATATTTTGCTTTCCCTTCACTATCCCACACAGCTGTAGAAGTCAGATTCACCCACACAATGGAATTATCTTTGCGGATGTAGCGCTTCTCTAAAGAATAACCTTTAATTTCTTTGGCTAAAACTCGTTGAGCATTGATCCAATCTAGTTCTATGTCATGAGGATGGGTAATTTCTTGGAAGTTTAACTGCATTAATTCTTCATGACTATATCCAGTAATCTCACACAAAGCGGGATTCACTTGCAGGAATTGTCCATCTAAGTCTACTTGGGCAATGCCTACGGCAGCTTGGTCAAACATTGTGCGGAATCTTTCTTCGCTTTCTCGTAATGCTTGTTCAGCTTGCTTGAGTTGAGTAATATCAATTCCTGTAACACCTACTCCCAGTAACTGCCCATTTGGTAAAGACACTGGATAGTAGTTGATCAAACCATAACGAAATGTCCCAGGCGGATAAGTTTCACCACTAATTTCTTGATTCAGCAATGGTTCTCTGGTTGCCATCAGTTGATGAAAAATTGGTTCTAGTTGCGGCGCCCATTGTGGTAACACCTCCTTGAGGGTGTGACCAATGTGTTGGTTGGATGGTACACCGTTGATGACTGCCAGGGCTTCATTTGCGTACACATAACGCAGTTCTGGATCGAGAAAAGCCAGTGCTACTGGTGAACTACTCAGCCAAGCATTCAGTAATGCTAAGGTTTCGTCTTTTTGCTGAATGGCTTGTCGAAGTTCTCGATTTAAATTAGCTTTTTCTAATTCTGTCTGCTTGCGCTCAGTAATGTTCAACGCCGCGCAAGTAATACCCTCAATCTTATTATCTTTATTTTTGAATGGTTCAATCAGCAAATCATAATAACCGATTTGTCCACCCAAAATCAAAGCAACTTCTTCACGGGTAGAAGCCCCGCTTTCTAAAGCGCTTTTTTTTATTTTTGTCAAGTATTCTGCTACTGAAGTTGGATATAATTCATAGTCAGATTTGCCAATAATTTCTGCAACAGTTTTTTTACCTTGAGGGTTATGAATCCACTGATAGTTTAAATTTTTATCTTGTTGAAAAACTATGATATTGGAACTACTTAGGGCTAATCGAAATTGTTCCTCACTTACTTTCAGCTTTTGGAGATTTACCTCAGCTTCTTTTTTAGCAGTCCTAGATACTTCACATAAGATACTAATGACAACTCCCTGTAATGTAAACAACCCCAGTCGCACAAAGCTAGTGAAGTCAAGACTCAGCTCATAAGTGGGATTCAGGAAGAAGTAATTACTGACAAAAGACGACAAGAAAGTTGCTAACAGCCCTGATTTTAAACCACCATACCAAGCACTGACCATGACAGCGCCAAAAAACAGCAGGAATGGAGTAACGCTGATATTGAGCCAAGGATCTAGCAACAACATCAGTGCTAAAGCAATTCCCACAATTAAGACAACAATGCCATAACGTAGTGACTGAGAAGCATTAATATCAGACATGAAAATATTTGAGAAATACCAATACTGATTGCAGATGCTTTAATTAAATTAAGCTAGTTTGCACATTTGAGGAATTTATCTCTAGATAGATCCTCATACTCATTTGTATGTCAAAAGAATCCTACTCCTTACTCCCGAACTCAGTTACTATATGGGAAATACTTTAATCAGATAGTAACACTATCAGAAATTCAATTATCAAACTTAGGAGCGGTGATTAAATAAGATCCAGCATTTGTAGGTTGGGTGGAGCAATAGCAATACCCAACGCTGCCAATGATGTTGGGTTTCCTTACGTCAACCCAACCTACGGGAATTATTTATTTCCTGTTCCTTAATTTTTTCAATTCCTATGAACACTAGCACATCCAGAGGACTCAAAAATTGACTGGGAGCTAATTTTCGTTGAGAACTGAAACTAATTTTGCTATGTGTGCGGCTTGATGAGTTGCCATCACAGATATGCGGATGCGACTGGTGGGGACGGTGGGTGGCCGAATAGCTGGGGCGAAAATGCCAGCTTCTTGGAGTTGCTTCCCTACATTGAGGGCATTGGCGGCGCTAGGTAACTGAAAACATAGTATGGGTGATGCAGTAGGCAGTAATGGCAGATGAGGTAGCTGTGATTGCATTAACTTTTTCAAGTAATCCACATTCTTCCAAAGTTGGACTCGGCGTTGTGGTTCTGTTTCTACAATCTCAATTGCCGCTAAAGCCGCCGCCGTGTCTGCGGGTGAAAGGGCTGTGGTATAAATCCAACTCGGTGCGCGATTGCGTAAAAAATCAATCAGGGTGGCACTTCCCGCTACATAACCGCCCAAACTACCCAAGGCTTTACTCAATGTGCCAATTTGAATTAAATTTCTGCCGGTGCAACCAAAATGTTCCACACACCCAGCACCAGTTTTTCCCATGACACCAGTGGCATGAGCTTCATCAACTAGTAGCATACAGCTAAACTCATCAGCTAAATCTAATAGCGCTGGTAATGGACATAAATCGCCATCCATGCTAAAGACGCTATCAGTAATAATTAAACAGCGTTGATAATTGTGTCGATGCTCAAGCAACTGAGTTTTTAATACTGCGACATCACAGTGGGGGTATTCAATTAACGTTGCACCGCTAAGAATCGCCCCATTTTTCAAACTGGAATGATTATATTGGTCAGATAAAATTAAATCCCGCTTACCCATCAAAGCGGCGATCGCACCCAAATTAGCCAGATACCCAGAACTAAACACTACTGCATCTGCTGTTTGTTTTAACGAGGCGATCGCCTGTTCCAATTCTCTATGTAATTCCCGATGACCACTGAGTAACCGAGAACCAGTACTACCAGTACCAAATTCTGCGATCGCACTCACCGCAGCCTTAATTAAGCGTTCATCCCCAGCCAATCCCAAATAATCATTACTGGCAAAATTAATCACCTCTTCCCCAGCCAACAACACAGTAGCACCGGGGCGACCGTGGATTGTTTTTACAGAACGATACCAGTCTGCCCGATGAATAGTTGCCAGGGATTTTTCTATCCAAGCGTAGGGTTCTGGGGGCATTTGTGGGGAGTGGGGAGTGGGGAGTAGGGAGTGGGGAGAAGAAGCTAACCAATTACGAATTACGAATTATGTAAAGCCCTCGCGGGCATAGCTTCTCCTAGCGGAGACGCTTCGCGAACGCTTACCGCGTTAGCGTGCCGTAGGCTCTATTACGAATTACGATTCGTGATGTGTAAAGCCCCCGCATTTTTAATCGGGGGATATAAGCGAATAACCGAATTTACTCGGTCGTGGTAACATAAGTATGTTTGCCCAAGATTCGTAAAATTCCGGGGTAAACAACTTATGGGCAGGGCGTTGTCCATTGGGCTAGGTGATGTAAGACGGGCAGTGCCTGCTATTGCTGTTTGAACCCAGAATCCCCCGTCATTTATGCGGGGGAGTATGTCAAAACTGACTCACTTGTTCGCTGCTGCTCAGATGAGCGATCGCTTGTTTGATCCAGTCTTCTACGTAAGCGTCTTTTGGTAGTCCAATGTCTTCGCTGACTACGTGTAAGGCGTGAGTGACTTCATGGGCAGTATATCCCAAGGCGAAGAGGGTCATTTGCACTTCTTCGAGTATTCCTGGTGCTGGGCCGCCTGTAGCCACGAAGAAGCCTGCTGATTTGCGCCATTCGACTAATTTGCTTTTCAGTTCTAAACAAATGCGTTCAGCGGTTTTTTTGCCAACGCCAGGGGCTTGGATTAAAACTTGGGTGTTGGCGGCGATGATGGCTTGGACTAAATCTGGCAATTCTAAGGTGTCCAATAAGGCGATGGCTAAGGCTGCGCCGATACCGCTAACAGTTAGTAAGTGGCGGAATAAATCACGTTCTGAGGGGGAAGCAAAGCCGTAGAGAAATGGTACTTCATCACGAATTTGTAAATGGGTGAAAATTTGGATCACTCCTCCCGATTCTGGCAACTGTTGTGACAGGCGCTGGGGAATTTGCAAATCATAGCCCAAATTATTTACTTCTAGAGTCAACATCACGCGACTCCCGCCAATTGTTTGAATACCAGCAACGATCCCTTTGAGATAGCTAATCATTCTAAGAACCCAAAATATTTTAACCCTTCAAGAATTCCACCCGCACACAAGTCTTGTGCTAGGTAACGATAGTTAGCGGGATACTCGTTGTGCCACTGGAGTAACTCTGGACGGGCATTCCCGACTATGATTCCCCGTTCGTTGCCTACAGCGAATAAAGCAATATCATTACCCGAATCACCACAGACAACTGTTTGTTCTGCTGCAAATTTCCACTTTTGACGCAGAAACTGCATTGCCTGACCTTTATCGCTGCTCTGAGGCAAAATGTCAAGGTCAATACCGCTACTATAAATTAACTTTATATTTAGTTCACATTTTTGCAATTCTGCTTCTAGTTTTGGCAGAACCGTGACAGCGACTTGTTGATCGATGAAACAACTAACTTTAAATTCACGTTGTTCTGAGTCTGGTTGCAGTTCTAACTCCGGAAAAGACTTAGCAATTTTTAATACTAATTCCCGATCCCAGCCAGTGGAGAGGATTTCTGACCAACCTGCATCGGGGGTATCATGACCATCGAGATAAATTTCCGTACCCACAGACAAAACGAGTGCATCGGGTTGCATGAGATTTTGTTCTTGCTGGAGTTCGCGGTAAAGTATAGGCGATCGCCCAGTAGCATAAACGATTTTAGTGCCGTAGGCTTGGCGATGTTGGTCAAGTTTTTGACTCAGTTCTGTTAACGCCGCGTCATTACCCACGAAGGTGTGATCTAGATCAGTGACAAAAAGAAAAGGTTTCATGATTTTGATGTACTCCAAGTTGGTAGTTGCCGAAATACCCGAAAATCCCACAGTTGCTTAAATGCAGTCTGCGGAAACTGATTCTTGACGATGCGTTCCGAGTTAATTTACCAGATTTTGGTTCTTGTGTATTCTGACTGATGTCATAATTCTGTGATTGCTAGTTTTTCATTCTGCATCTAGCGACTAACCAAAGCTATCTTGAGATAGAAGTATCAGATCACAGTAATCGCTACGATTTAGTCAGTATTTTTGCTATTCCCTATGTCTTTTGCATCTAACCAAATTCATCACCGCAAAGAATTACTCCGTGTGATTTTTGCTATATGCATTATCATCGTCGGCATTACTCATTTTCTCAGACCAGAGCAATACGCCCGCATTGTCCCGCCAGTTTTTCCGCCATTAACATCAGTCTATGTCAGCGGTGTGTTTGAAATTTTCGGTGGCATTGGCTTAATGGTACCGTTTGTCAGTGCGACAGCAGCATGGGGACTAATTGCTTTATTTATTGGTGTCTTTCCTGCCAATATCTACATGACTATACACAACATTCAGCTTGAAGGCATTCCCCATAATCAATTATTGTATTTGGCTAGGTTACCTTTTCAGGCAGTCTTGATTGCTTGGGCATACTGGTATACTTTAGACGATAAATCTTAGTTGTCGTGGCGATCGCTTCTGATTGATTACGAATGCATATCGGGCGGATGTTCCCCTAACTTCACCCACATTTTACCCACGCGAACTAACTGCGAACGATTCATTTTCAAAACAGAAATCGTTGCTCGACCGACGGAAGTAAGCGGGATAATTTCAGTAGCATCTTCACTCCACACAAAATGTTCATACCATAATTGTTGCTGTGGATTAAATAAATAGACTTCCTGCTGAGTGTCTATGTCCATAGCAGTTTGACGGGATGCTTTATAACGATTACAAGTAGGACAAGACAAACAAAGATTTTCAAAACTTGTTTTTCCACCAGCTGATAGAGGAATGATATGCTCAAACTCAAAAGTGGTAACTGTCAGATATTCAGCAGTATGGCAGTAGGCACAACAATCAGCAAATTTTGCCCGGATTTTGCGTTGTAATTCAACAGGAATATAAACACTCACGCCACTTTTGATATTCCTTTAATTTTTAAAGTATATTTTGCCCTAGTTTTTAAAATATTTAATTGGTCAATCTGTGCTAACAAGCTCTCCAAAGTAGATTTTTCTTCAGCAGACAGCAAATTCTCTGCATTTCGCTCTAATAAATTATTTAACTCAACTTGGGATTTTGGTGACAACATACTTGCTGCCAAAGCCTGTAATTCATCCAAGCTTAAGCCAGTTAAAATTTCACTATCTTCTACCGATGAATTTGTCAAATTTTGGTATGTTGCTAAATCTAACAGCACACCAACTCGTTCTCCATTTTGATTGGTAACATACTGTATAGAATCAGACATCTCAACATATTGGTATTCATAGCGGCTAACCATAGTTTATCAGTTTATAGATGAAGTAGAATTGAACGAGAAAATTTTTTGTATCTAACACAACCAAAGCTTATGGAAACGAGAAAGCATAAAATCTGTCAGCTAGAGGCGACTCAGGAATGGTTGTGTTTAGATTCAATGGGATATATTGCAGAATGTTTAGAAGCTTGTACATCTATAGATATGCTGGCTGATTTGAGAGAAATCTTTCCCCGTCAAGGATTGACAGTATCCAGTGTGCAAGTCTGTGAATTACAAAGAAAGCGCATTCAGAAATGGCTAAAAGTACTGAATCAAGAAAGTCAAAACTTAGACACATCTCCTAAGTGTCTCTAATTAAAATTTGTGTGCTATCCTCAGAAGTTTCACCTGGTTGTGGATAGCAAAGGCGTTGTTTAGCAAATGCTTGTTTGGCTTGTCGCAGAAGATCGGTTTTGTAAAGAAACTCTTCTCTCGCATCCATTGGATAAGACTTAAGTTTAAATTTAGTACACCAAGGCAATTCTTCCATAACTACAACAATGGGTAGTTTTAACTGTGTGTATTTGCTACTGTAAGCAGCTTGATAGAGAATGCGGATTACCTGCTCAAAATCAACTGTATGATTTAAATAAAATTCCGTAACAACTTGTGCTTCTAACTCGCCACTGTTGGCATTAGAAATAGCATCTGTCCAAGTTTTATTGTGGGGAATAGTCACAATATTATCATCAGGAGTTTGTAGTCTTAGACCACGTAAACCGTAACCAATTACTTCACCATAGTGTTCGCCAATAGTAATGCGATCGCCTACTCTATAAGGTGCTTCAAATAAGGTGACAATACCTGCAATAATGGAACTTACATAATCTTTAAAAGCAAATCCCAATGCCACAGCAACAGTACCAGTTAGCGCTAAAAGATTAGTTTCGGAAAGTTTGAGAAATAGATGCAGTAGGTAAACTATCGTCGCCAATAAAATTAGAGCTTTCCAAAAAGGTACTGATTGTTTAATCAAAAGTCGAAAGCGCCGGGGGACTCGTTCAGATAACCAATTAAAAACCGATTGAAATGTGATTGAGATTGTGTAGGCGACGACAATACAAATCAAGGCTTTGAGAATTTTGTTGACTGTAATTTCAGTCAAAAGTTTGCTGATGGCTTGATTACCATTTGCCACTTGAGCTATAAAAAGTAGAAATGTAGAATTATCAGGAGACATATATTTAGTCTTTGCCAATCAAAAAATTATTATTATTCAACTCAGTTTTAAGAGAAGGATAATAAGCAGGATAAAGACTTAACTGTTCTTGCTGTTGGATGATGACACCCGCACGTAGCAGCATTTGTACACGCGATCGCACTATTTGTTCACTTTCGCCTAAACTGAAAGCTAAATGAGTCCGAGTAATTTGACCGTGGACTAGTAGAGAATGCAATAGGTAACGATCAATTGCCGTCAAATCAGGTAAACTCGGTAAAATTGGCTTAGTTTGTTGCAGATTACTCGCAGCTTCTTGAGTCACACCTGGAGATTCAGAAACAGCATCAGGTATATCAGCCGCACGCATTCGCAGTCTTTGCAACCACAAATAAGCCGCCACACTACTCACCCCCTCAGCCAAACTAGCCAGTGATTTAGAGTCAGCTAAATTCGTATCTCCTTCATTATCTTGGGTAGCTAATTTTTGAGTTATTGGTGCTAACCATTGTTCCAGTGCTTTACCCTTTAATTGAGGTAGGTAATGAACTTCTTCTAAATAAGCACTTATTTGACAAACCTGATCTAAAAATGACCAAGCCCAAGAATTACAACCAATTAACCAAAACTTAGACTGATCATGTACAATCGCATTTTGCAGAAACTCGATAGCTTCCCACCCGCCTATACATCGCAAAAAGCATTGCGCCAAACAAGGAATTACAATCAGTTCTTGATGAGAATCTGAAGATAACACCTCCTCAATTACCTTTACCAAAGCCGAAGCATCAGCTTTTCTTTGCCAACTTTTCAGAGGATTGATAACTTGTAAATCCTTTGACAACTCGCCTGTCAAACTTCCCTGCAAAATTTCTGCAATTGGTTCCACCGGACAACCTAAAACCACCAAACTATTAGCAGAATTAGTATTTTGCTGCCAATTTATCAAAGCCCTTTTTAGTAATTCTTGAATGCTGGTAGTATAATCAACCGGATGAGATAACTGATTTATTTTTTCTGCAAATTGCTGAATAATTCCCTCAGGAGGACTATCAAGCAGATTATCAGGATTAGTTGTTTTCGCCTGAGAAAGCCCAGACTGAAACCAATTGATAGCAGATCTGAGTTTGGCACCCATCATCATTGCATAGTTGAATCATCACTCAAAGTCTCAATCAACAAATTCACCTGCTGCTGTCGCTGCTGCAAAAAACCCTCACACTGACGCAAAGACTCAACAGCACTAGCAAACTGTGCAAACACATCCTCCAACTCCAACTCACCCGCCTCAATACGAGCGATAATTCCCTCAATCTCCAAAACCTTCGCCTCATAATTCCAACCCTCCATCGAGTCAGAACTCGCAGCACTCTTACGCTTCACCATTTAACTCTCTGCGCCCTCTGTGTCTCTGTGGTTCGTCAATTCCCACCACCTTAACTGTAACCTCCCCCTGTCCCAACTGAATCAACAAATCATCCCCCACAGCCAACTCAGAAGCCGAACGAGCGATCGCCCCATCTTCCCTTCTTACCACAGCATAACCACGCTGCAAAACCGCCTTAGGGTCAAGACTAGCTAGCTTTTCCCGTAACAATTCTAAACGCTGCTGTGCTTGTTGCGATCGCCCCAAAGTCACCTGTAATAACTGCTTTCTCTTCCAACCTAGCTGCTGTATCTCCTGCTGTACCTGTCGATCCAAACCCAAACGTCGCAACCGCTGACGTAAACCTTGCAACTTACTCTCAGTACTCGCTTCAAATTCCAGTACCGCCTCACGCAAAGCCATCACCCTTTGCCGATGCTGATGATATAACTCAGATATAGCCGGTACCACAGTTTCCGCCGCCGCCGTTGGTGTATGGGCGCAAAAATCAGCAACCAAATCCGCCAAAGACTCATCGCGTTGATGACCAATACCAGTAATCACCGGGATAGAACAACTAGCAACAGCCCTCACCACCCGTTCATCATTAAAGCAAGCCAACTCCTCAACCGCACCACCACCCCGTGATAAAATTAGCACCTCAGCCCGACCATCACGATTGACCCGATTAATCGCCTTCACTATCGACTCTGGCGCTTGCTCACCTTGTACCGTAGCCGGAGAAAATAAAACCTGTAAACCGGGATATCGTTGCTTAAGAGTTTTTTGGATATCCCCCCAAGCTGCTGCTGTAGGAGAAGTTACCACTGCGATCGTTTGGGGGTGCAGCGGTAGAGGACGTTTACGTTCTAAGTCAAATAAACCCTCAGCCAGCAAGCGGTTTTTTAATTGTTGATAGCGTAAAGCCTGTAACCCAGCACCAGCAGGTAAAGCTTGCCATACAGATAATTGATACTCTCCCCTTTGCGGGTAAACCCGGATACTACCTAAAATAATTACTTGCTCACCGGGAACAGGCATTTGAGCGAGTTTCGGGATTTGACCATTCCACACCACACATTTAATACCAGCCGTCCCATCTGGGTCTTGTAGCGTAAAAAACAACCCACTGCGATGGTGATTAGCACTGGAAACTTCCCCAGTCACCCAAACTTGCCGTAATTGCTCATCTTGCTCTAACAGCAAGCGGATATAGTCAGTTAATCCAGATACCGAAAGCGCCGTATCGGGAATGAGAGAGTTAAAAGTCATCAAAGATGCCTAAAAGCATTGGTGCTGGAGCGATTCTAGCATTTTTAACAACCACGTATTTTCGCCATTGCGACCGTAGGGTAGCAATCTCAAAGCCTTGATTTTCGTAGCGAGTGCGTAAGTCCTACTAATACCCTGCCCATTATTGTCCTTTAATTTCCTCAGCTAAAGTCAAAACTTGCAGATAAAGCCGATCAGAAATTCTCGTTCCCTTTACCTGCATCTCATCTAAAATATCTTTAACGCTGTCCAATAAACCTCGACGCTTTGCTAACAATAAAATCCCCACAGTACCAATTAAAGGTAACTTTCGTACCATAGCTACCTTTCTCGCCGCCTTTTCATCAATCAACAACTGAGAAGCCCCAATTTCTTCAGCTAAAGCAATAGCTTCTGATTCTCCCAAATGTAAATTAAAGGACTTTTGCAACTCCTCAACCACCAGCTGATTCTCTACCTTTACAACTTCAATCCAAGACAAATTCTGTACAAATTCTGCTGCTGGATGCTGACCTACCTGTAATTCATTAAATACACCGTGGGGAATCAAAACTTTACCAAAAAGTTTTGGCAATAAATCAAGATGTTCAACCTTGGCTAACTCACTGATTGGGGTGGTATCCGAGACAATTATCATTTAAGAAATTTGCTGATTTAAAATTAATGCTGCTTGTTCTACTTCTTGATGTAATTCCTCCAAACTCTGAGAGTCATCGAAAATAGAAATCCCCCATTTATTCATCATTTCTATAACTTCTATCCGAGAAATATCAAGGATTTTTGCTGCCCTACCACTGGTAATTTCTCCTACCTCCAATAAAGCCATTACATACCCTTCCTTAGCCTTACGTAAAGCCTTTTTTCGAATCTCTGCTGAAAGCTGAATACTTTCCAATTCCTTGTCTACAATTGTTAAAGCCATTACTAAAACTCCCGACTCTACATTTTTATTGTAGTCCTTAAACCACTTCCCCTAACATCACCATAATTTTTGAAGACTACGACAATAACTGCATTGATTGTTAGCTTGTGTTAGTATTTTCGCCTGAACTTCTTCAGAAACAGGACTTACGTAACCAACCACGTATTTTCGTCATTGCGACCGTAGGGAAGCAATCTCAAAGCCTTGATTTTCCTAGCGAGTGCGTAAGTCCTAATCCTGATTGTATGATTGCTGCTATTGCTATCCATCAAAATCTGACTTTAGTGACTGGTAACTTATCTCACTCAGGACTTACGTAACCAACCACGTGTTTCCGTCATTGCGACCGTAGGGTAAAGCCCTAACGGGCATGGCTGCGCTTACCGCGTAGCGTGCCGGAGGCTCTAGCAATCTCAAAGCCTTAATTTTCGGGCGAGTGCGTAAGTCCTATCACTATCAAAAGATTCAAGACTTAGGTTATTCACTAAGACTAAATAATTGGCGTTTATAGTCATCAGGGTATTTAATTTACGCACAGCAATATTAATCTTCAGTGTAGTATGTATGTGTGTAATCATACCTGCGGGCAAGCTTACCCCATGACAGTCATCACAATTCGAGAAGAAGGGCGAATAGATACCGGATTTGCAGCAAATCTTCAATTTGATGGCGGAGAATACCCAGTTACGATTACTGACCCTTTTACCCCCAAGGAAGAAAAAGAACTAGAGTGGTATTTTGAAGAATGGGTAAGGTTTCCTTTTAGTGATACTGTCATTGCAGAAAGGGCAGCAGCCAGCGTTAAAATATACGGTGAAAGCCTATTTAAGCAAGTTTTTCAGGCAGATTTCAATGCTTACAGCTTATATCGAGAACTGCGGGGTAATCTGAGTCAAGTACAGATTGAAATCGTGGCGAAAACTCCAGAATTTCACGCTTTACACTGGGAAGCTCTACAAGACCCAGAGTTAAGCCGACCACTGGCGGTAGACTGTGTAATGTTGCGGAAGAATGTCAGACCTGCACCACCAGTATCAGCTAATGTGCAGTTATCGCCTGTGATTAATCTGCTGGTGGTGGTGGCGCGTCCAGATGAGGAAAGGGATGTGGGCTATCGGACAATTTCTCGCCCGTTGCTGGAATTGATTGACAATAGCAATTTGCGGGTAAATGTGGAGTTGCTGCGTCCGGGAACTTACGAAAGTTTGTCTAAGCATTTGCAAGAAAAAGGTGCGGGATTTTACCACGTCATTCATTTGGATATGCACGGGGCGCTGCTAAATTATCAACAGGTTCAGTCTCCCAGCAAACCTGAACGCTATTTCTATAAAGGGCGCTATGGACGTGGTGATTTGCAGCCCTTTGATGGGGTGAAAGCTTTTGTCTGCTTTGAGGGCGAGTCTCAGGGAAAGGTGGATTTGGTAGAAGCTTCAGAATTAGCCGCATTGTTGACCGGAAAGGGGATTCCTGTGTGTATTCTCAATGCTTGTCAGTCGGGGAAACAGGTGAACTCCGCCAGGGAGGAGGGGTTAAGTGAAGATACTCGTGAAACCAGTCTGGGAAGCCGGTTAATGACCGCAGGGATGCAGATGGTGGTGGCAATGGGGTATTCTGTCACTGTGTCGGCGGCAAAGTTGATGATGTCACAGCTTTATCAACATTTGTTTGATCATAAACCCATGACTGAAGCTATCAGGCTGGGGAGGTTGGAACTGTTCAATGATAAAGAACGTAAAGCCTATTTCAATAAATATATTAATTTAGAAGATTGGTTATTACCTGTGGTTTATTCTCATCAGGTAGTGAATTTTAATTTACGGCAGTTTACACCAGAAGAAGAAGAGAAATATTACGAATCTGTTGCTATTCAGTATCGTTTCTCCTTGCCGGAATATGGATTTATTGGTCGGGATTTGGAGATTCTCAAAATTGAGAAAGCTTTGCTAAGGCATAATGTTTTGCTGTTGCAAGGTATGGGGGGAACAGGTAAAACAACTTTGTTAAATTATTTAAGGGAATGGTGGCAGAGGACACATTTTGTTGAGGATGTATTTTATTTTGGCTATGACCAAAAAGCCTGGACGCTGACACAAATTTTGTTTGATATTGGTCAGCAGGTGTATGGTAGATTTGAACAGGCGCAGTTTCAAGCCATGATTCAGCCTGCACAGGTACAGAAATTAGTGGCAAAATTGCGGGGTGCAGCTTATGCTGTGATTTTGGATAATTTGGAATCGGTGACTGGGCAACAACTGGCAATTCAAAATACTTTGCCAGAGGCAGAACGTGAGCAAATCCGGGATTTTATCCAGAAGTTGGTAGGTGGTAAAACGCGGGTGGTTTTGGGTTCACGTAGTCGGGAAGAATGGCTACAATCTCAGACTTTTAAACACAATGTTTATGAGTTACAAGGATTAGATCAAGAAGCCAGGACGGAATTAGCAGAGAAAATTTTAGAACGGAATGTAGCTGCACACCTGGTTGATGGGATTCGTCAAGATGCAGATTTTGAAAAGTTGATGAAATTATTGGCAGGGTATCCCCTGGCGATGAAAGTTGTGT
The DNA here is from genome assembly GCA_022241785.1 of Cyanocohniella sp. LLY. Taxonomy (GTDB): domain Bacteria; phylum Cyanobacteriota; class Cyanobacteriia; order Cyanobacteriales; family Nostocaceae; genus Cyanocohniella. Next base: position 21,934 of record JAKOMP010000090.1, read on the forward strand.
TGACGAATTTGCAAAGGCAATCACCCCAGGAGATTTTGCAGGGGTTGCAAAGTGCTGATGTAAATTTGGATGTGGTGAGTGAGGATAAGACTAAGAGTATTTTGAAATGTGTGGAATATTCTCACAGTAATTTGTCACCAGATGCACAGAAGTTGTTGCTGTGTTTGGCTCCTTTTAGTGGGTTTATTAACCGTGGGAATATTTCGGATTATATCAAGGAACTAGAAAAATTAGAACCATTAAATGATTATTGTTTTGATAAATTAGATGATGCCATTCAAGAAGCAATTAACTGGGGATTACTTTCACTAATTGATAGTGATCAAAATTTACTAAAAATTCAACCTATTTTTCCCTACTTTTTAAAGACTAAGTTAGCATCTATTGATCAGACAACCCGTGCAGCTTTACAAGAGGGATTTAAAAATTACTATATGGACTTGGCAAAAATTTATGAGTATTTGATGGATTCTAAAGATGCTCAAGAGCGTCAAATGGGTACATCTTTCTGTGGCTGGGAATATGAAAACCTTTATCATGCCCTGCAAATTTGTTTGCAAAAACAAGAACGTATTAGTATCTACTTTTGTTTAACTCAATACTTCGTTTTGATTAGCGATAACCAAAGTAACCTCAAATTGGCAGAAATGGTTTGTCAAAATTTAGACAATTATCCCCCGGCATTTATCCAGGGTGAATTAGGTTATCAGATAGCATGGGCAATTGATAGGCTCGGTAGTTGTCAACTAAGGGCAAAGCAGTACCAGCAAGCTAAATGTTCTTACGAAAAGACTTTAGAAATTTATCCTGACTTAGTGAGTATAGAAGAAAGACAAAAACAACTTTGGCAAGCCAGCACCTACCATAATTTGGGATATGTTGCCCAAGAATTGCGAGAATATGAAGAAGCACGGCGCAATTATCAATTGGCTTTGAATATCAACATCGAATATGGCGATCGCTATTCCCAAGCCAGCACCTACCACGAGTTGGGAATAGTTGCCCAAGAATTGCGAGAATATGAAGAGGCACGGCGCAATTATCAACAGGCTTTGAATATCAAAATCGAATATGGCGATCGCTATAAACAAGCCAGCACCTACCACCAGTTGGGAATAGTTGCCCAAGATTTGCGAGAATATGAACAAGCACGGCGTAATTATCAACAGGCTTTGAATATCAACATTGAATATGGCGATCGCTATAAACAAGCCAAAACCTACCACAATTTGGGAGTTGTTGCCCAAGAATTGCGAGAATATGAAGAGGCACGGCGCAATTATCAACAGGCTTTGAATATCAAAATCGAATATGGCGATCGCTATGAACAAGCCAGCACCTACCACCAGTTGGGAATAGTTGCCCAAGATTTGCGAGAATATGAACAAGCACGGCGTAATTATCAACAGGCTTTGAATATCAACATTGAATATGGCGATCGCTATAAACAAGCCAGCACCTACCACCAGTTGGGAATAGTTGCCCAAGAATTGCGAGAATATGAAGAGGCACGGCGTAATTATCAACAGGCTTTGAATATCAACATTGAATATGGCGATCGCTATTCCCAAGCCAAAAACTACCACCAGTTGGGAAGAGTTGCCCAAGAATTGCGAGAATATGAAGAAGCACGGCGTAATTATCAACAGGCTTTAAATATCAACATCGAATATAGCGATCGCTATTCCCAAGCCGGCACTTACCACCACTTGGGAATAGTTGCCCAAGAATTGGGAGAATATGAAGAAGCACGGCGCAATTATCAACTGGCTTTGAATATCTTAATCGAATATGGCGATCGCTATTCCCAAGCTATCACATACGGAGCATTAGGAATGCTTGCAGCAGCAGAGGAAAACTACCCAGAAGCGAGGGCTAACTTGCAGACAGCATTAGAGATATTTGTTGAGTATGAGGATGAATATCATGCAGCGATGACACGGGAAAATTTAGACAGATTACTAGATTGATCATTACAGCAATTCAAGCCCCCAGATTTATCCGTGGGGTATTTAATTTTGAATTTTGAATTTTGTTCGCGTTAGCGTGCCGGAGGTTCTATTTTGAATTCGGAGCGAAGCGACGTGACGCATTCCCCCTCCTCGCAGCGAAGAAAGGGCTAAGATTTAAAGATAAAACTAAACCATATTAGTCTCCCGGTGGGAGAGTTCCAACGTTTTCCGCAGGTGGTTCTGTGTATTCACAAAATATATTTAATCCGATTTTGAGTATATACAAAACAATTACAGTAGCTATAGCCGGATCAATTGGTAATCCACTTGTGGTTGCAAGACCCACTAAAGAGACAATCAAACCTGATAGCAAGGGTGAACTCCCTGGATTTTTTTTGTATTCTTTGAGTTGACCACGAAAGCCATCATCATCGCAGAGTTCTTTACGCAGTACATTCAGCGTCACTTTCCAGAGAGATTTGCCCTCTGACATTAATGTTTTGCCATTTTTCTCTATCCATAAATCCTCAAATGAGCGTTCAACTTGACCATTGTGTCTGGCTAAGTTATCTAGGGCATACTGTGCAGGTTTGTAACCTTGCAAAATTTCCCGCATAGCCATAATTTCATTAGTACTGATTTGAGCTTCCATACTTTAGTTAGTTTTTTGGTTTAAGTTCTCAAGTTGACCTCAATTTTTAAACTTTAGCATTTTAGTACAAACCTTTAATTATTAGGACTTACGCAAAGTTCACGTAATTACTTCATTACGTAAATTAGGGAACCAAATTTCTTCAATCTTTATGTAATTTAACGACAGAAATCTTTAAATTCTTTTTCTTCTACTCTGTTATTGGTTGCTGGGGGGCTGTAATTTGACTTTCAATAAATTCTAATTCTACGATGATTTCTGTGCCATCTGTTCAGTATTCCTATCTCCGGGTAGATGCAACAAATCTACAAAAACCTTGCAATATTTTAGTGTGCGGATTTTGCTCTGTAAGGCAGTGTAGGGTAAGTTACTTAGGGATTTGCTAATCCTGCTCCTACAGAAACTCATTGATCCAACATTTGAAATTTTTCTATCCGTCCTGATTGTGAGTAAGTGGGTTGATTCATAGCATGAGTAGACGATTGAAACAAATATCAAGTTTGACCTTAGCCCTAGTGCTGGGTGCTTTTTGTGCAGTACCAGCCAACGCTAATGAAACCAACTCAAACGAGAACTTGAGGGCAGTAAAATTGGCTCAAAACTTCCGGGAAGTTGTTACAGAAAGCTCTCAGTATCAAGATATTCGTGTAGTTGAAATCGCAGGCGGATTGGAGCATCCTTGGGCTGTAGCGATTTTACCAGATGGACGTTTTCTCGTAACTGAGCGTCCAGGAAGACTCAATATTGTTGATAAGGGTAAAGTAATCCAGGTTTCTGGAGTTCCTAAAGTCAATGCTGAGAACCAAGGCGGATTATTGGATGTCGTCCTGCATCCTAATTACAAAGCTAATGGTTGGATTTACATGACCTATTCCAAACCCAACGGTAATGGTGAAACTGCTACTGCTGTGGCCAGGGGTCGATTAAGAGGTAACACATTAGTTGATGTCAAAGATATATTTGTTCAAAATCGCTATTCTGAACCCGGACAGCACTATGGTTCACGGCTGGCGTGGACAAATGATGGTAAGCTGTTGATGACGATAGGCGATCGCTGGCATGAACCACGACGTGCCCAGAATTTGCAGGATCATGCTGGAAAGGTCTTGAGGCTGAATGATGATGGTTCAGTGCCTAAAGATAACCCATTTGTAGGTAATCCAGAGGTTCTAGATGAAATTTATACTTACGGGAACCGCAACATTCAAGCATTAACAGTCAATCGGACAACAGGCGAGGTCTGGGCTGTAGATCATGGCCCGCGTGGTGGAGACTTACTATATCAAATTAGAGGCGGTAACAATTATGGCTGGCCCCTAGTGACGCGTGGATTTGACTATGAGACTGGAGGCCAATTTCCGGAAGCGGTTGCGCGACGGATGGAGGGTGTCGTTGAACCGTTTTATGAATTTTTACCAACTCATGCTCCCTCTGGTGTAACCCTAGTAACTACAAAACAATTTCCCTCTTGGCAAGGTAATCTTTTAGTGGGTGGGCTTGCCAGTCGGCGGATTCGTCGTGTGGTTTTTAATCAGCAAGAAGTGCTACACGAAGAAGAATTATTGTTGCAGAAGATTGGGCGTATCCGGGATGTGCGTGAGGGGGCGGATGGCTATCTCTATGTTCTCACGGACGAGTCCAAGGGAGGACTTTACCGGATTGAGCCGACAAACTTAAATGATGATGATGATGATGACGATGAGGAGGATATCGAGAGCGTCTGAATTTGGGACTTAGGTTTCTTCTTGGGAATTCAGCCTTTGGCATGAATTCCTTCCATATCCTTTCTGAATTTATGTTTCCGGTCATGTATTTTGGCTGAATTTCCCAGGCAAGAATATATAGGACTACTATTTGATTTTTGAATAAAAACGTAGTGGCGTGGCCAGCTTAAAATGACGCAAAAAATTGTAGGTTGAGGAGCCACTCACGTGGGCGGGTTTCCCGACTTGAGTGAAGTGGCGTTTGACATAAGGAAACCCAACATCATTGCTAGCGTTGGGTTGCGCTACGCTTAACCCAACCTACGTCTAATCCAACGTGAGTTCGACGAATTTTAAAAAACCCCTCTCCAAACCTCTCCCCTGCAAGGATACTGTTGGCGAATGATTGAGGGGTTTGACCCCTCACTAGCTTGGAACAGTTGAAAAAAGAGAATAAGTAGATTGAGCGTAGCATCTACAAAGATTATGACCCTGCACCCACGTGATATGTCGCATATTCCTGAAACCACAGCGCAAGTAGCCCGGAATTCATTTCCCAAAGGGAACATATATATGAAGA
>JAKOMP010000091.1 GCA_022241785.1 Cyanocohniella sp. LLY
TAATATGAATTATAATTTTGGTATTTTTACATAATGCTTAATATCTCTTAAATACTTGCCAAATCTAAATCGTAGGCATTATTGTCTTTAAATCATAGCCCTTATAATTCAGTTAATTTTCATAATCACCATAAAAGTAACCGAAGAACCGAAATAAAAAGCCTTTAAAATGGAAACCGTTTGATCAAGAAAAGGCTATACAGCGCTTCCGGCTATTATGCAATACAGTTTTCCTGTTGCCCCTGTCCTATCATAGCTTTCAGCTTTGAGGATGTACCTCATAGCCGCCGGAAGTGCTGTAATTGCCACAGTTGTAAGTGTTCTAAAACCAGGTAAGACTAATCAAACAAGTATTAGTGATAATCATTGGATTGGTGCTGAAACATCTGAAATTCCAGTAATTCAAAACTTAACTACATTTTTCAGAGGGTTGTTAAATTTATAACCTATATTCCTCACATATCAAAGTAGGAGTAATCCGGCGGTAATTGCGATCGCTAAACCTCAGACAGACGCAGACAGATGTAGATAATTTTGATAATTATCTATATTTATATGTGTTTTTTTTTATGAGCGAAGAAATCTCGACGAAACTGGGTTTTATTAGAGAAACTATCTCTCAAACTGAGGTTGGGGGTGTGCGTCTGCGTGGTACAGATTGGTTTGCTTGGGCTACTGCTGGAGCTTCTAACACTGTACTGTTGACTGCTGAAACAGGCGTTGCAGAATTGTTGGTAACTGGACAAGATGCGTGGGTATTGACAGATGAAATAGAAGCCCAGCGTTTAAAGGATGAGGAATTACCCAGCCATTTGAAGCTGCATATTAACCCTTGGGCTGATGCTGCGGCTCGTGAGACTTTCGTCCGTGAGGCGACGGATGGGGGTATAGTTATTAGCGATATCTGCAATAACTCAACTTCACAAGAGCAACAAATACCACACTCTCTACAACAATATAAAYGAGTATTATTGCCCACTGAGTTAGAAAGATATCGCCAAGTGGGACAACAAGCCAGCGCAGCTTTGACCGAAGTGCTACAAGCTGCTCAACCTACTTGGACAGAATATCAGTTAGCGGGTGCGGGTGCAGAAGCTTTGTGGTCGAGGGGTTTACATCCAGCTTTGACATTAGTAGCTGGCGAGAGGCGTTTACCTCTTTATCGTCATGCTACACCCACAGGAGAAAAGATTGGACGGCAAGCCATGTTGGTGTTTTGCGCGAGGGGGTATGGATTGTATGCAAATCTTACAAGATTTGTTTGTTTTGGTAATCTGACTAAGGATGAAGCCGAATTACATCGTCATGTCTGCCAAATAGAAGCTAAAGCACTATCAGCATCTCAACCGGGAATGACGCTTGATGCAGTTTATTATGCTTTAGCGCAAGCGTATGAACAACATGGATTTCCTCAAGCTATCCGTGAACATCATCAGGGAGGAACTACAGGCTATTTAGCCAGAGAGATTGTAGCTAATCCAACAACAACCGACTTTTTAACCGAAAATATGGCCATCGCCTGGAATCCTAGTTTGACTGGCGCCAAGATTGAAGATACTTTTGTCATTCTCCAGGATGGAAAGCTAGAAAACCTGACTTTTGATCCAAATTTTCCTAGTGTTGAAGTGGAAGGAAGATTGCGTCCAGTGCCTTGGGAAATTTAAGCCAAATTTTAGAAAGAAATCCCCCTTTCACCTAATGGTATAAAGGGGGACAATGGCTAAGGTCAGAGAATATCTATCAAATTTTTTAACCAAATTTACCAGCCGTTGAGGCTATGAGGAATGCTGCATAGGTAAGAATGTAACCAACGGTAAAGTGAGCTAAACCGACTAACCAACCTTGCACAATAGATAGAGCCACTGGCTTATCTTTCCAACGAACTAAGTTAGCTAACGGTGTGCGTTCGTGCGCCCAAACTAGAGTTTCAATTAACTCTTGCCAGTACCCACGCCAGCTAATCAGGAACATGAAACCGGTCGCCCAAACTAGGTGTCCAAAGAGGAACATCCAAGCCCAGACAGACAAATTATTCGTGCCGTAGGGATTGTAACCGTTAATTAACTGAGCAGAGTTAGCCCAGAGGTAATCACGGAACCAACCCATGAGGTATGTAGAGTTTTCGTTGAACTGAGCAACGTTACCTTGCCAAATTCCTAAATGCTTCCAATGCCAGTAGAAAGTTACCCAGCCAAGGAGATTCAGCATCCAGAATGTAGCTAGGTAGAAAGACTGTTCCCAAGAAGAAGTTTGGCAAGTACCACCACGACCAGGGCCATCACAAGGGAAGGTGAAGCCAAAGTCTTTCTTATCGGGCATCAATTTAGTACCACGGGCATCCAACGCCCCCTTGACACAAATCAAGGTGGTTGTATGTAAACCGAGAGCGATCGCATGGTGGACTAAGAAATCACCAGGGCCGATGGTCAAAAATAGAGAGTTAGTGCCGGAGTTAATTGCACTTAACCAGTTCGGTAACCAGACGTTAGCGTGGTTTGGCCAAGCTGTATAAGCAATGCTATCTGGGTTAGATAACAGAGTATCCATCCCATAAAGCAGTTTACCGTGAGCAGATTGGATGAATTGAGCAAACACTGGCTCAATTAAAATTTGCTTTTCTGGAGTGCCAAAAGCAACTACAACATCATTGTGAACATACAATCCCAGGGTATGGAAGCCTAAGAAAAGAGATACCCAACTCAAGTGAGAGATAATCGCTTCTTTGTGCTTGAGTACCCGATCTAGGACGTTGCCTTTATTTTGCTCCGGGTCGTAGTCTCGTATCCAGAATATGCCAGCATGGGCAAACGCACCTATCATCAAGAACCCAGCAATGTACTGGTGATGGGTGTACAGCGCCGCCTGTGTTGTGTAGTCCTTAGCTATGAAGGTGTAAGGCGGTAACGAGTACATATGCTGTGCCACTAACGACAGTGCAGTACCCAGTGCTGCCAGGTGTATAGACAACTGGAAGTGTAGGGAGTTGTTATAAGTGTCGTACAGCCCATGATGCGGTAAATTGAACTGTCCTTCAGTTTGGATGCCAAAGAATTGTCTGGCGTTAAGCATCTCTTTGATACTATGACCAATCCCGAAGTTAGTCCGGTACATATGACCGGCGATGATAAAGATAACTGCGATCGCTAAATGGTGATGAGCCATATCAGTCAACCACAGTGACTCTGTTTGGGGATGGAAACCACCCAAAAAAGTCAAAATTGCAGTCCCTGCACCTTGGGATGTCCCAAATATATGCCCAGATGTATCTGGATTTTGGGCGTACACACCCCAGTTACCTGTCCAGAATGGTGTTAAACCTTCTGGGTGAGGTAAGGTAGTTAGGAAGTTATTCCATCTCACATGGATACCGCGAGATTCAGGGATAGCAACGTGAATCAAGTGACCAGTCCAAGCCAAGGCGCTGACACCAAATAAACCAGCTAAGTGGTGATTCAAACGAGGTTCAGCACTCTTAAACCAAGCCAAGCTAGGACGGTATTTGGGTTGCAAGTGCAACCAACCTGCGAACAAGAATAAGGCTGCTAACAACAACAGAAAAATTGAACCCTGAAAGAGGTCATTGTTCGTCCGCATACCGATGGTATACCACCAGTGGTAGACACCAGAGTAAGCAATATTAACTGGATAGTTAGCACMACCTTGAGTAAAAGCATCTACTGCTGGCTTACCAAAGTGGGGGTCCCAAATTGCATGGGCAATTGGGCGAATATGTAGTGGATCTTGAATCCACCGTTCAAAGTTACCTTGCCAGGCTACGTGGAACAAGAGACTTGATGCCCATAGGAAAATGATTGCTACATGACCGAAGTGAGTAGCGAAAATCTTTTGGTAAAGATTTTCCTCAGTCATGCCATCATGACTTTCAAAATCATTTCCTGTAGCGATCGCATACCATATGCGCCGCGTAGTCGGATCTTGTGCCAAATCCTGGCTAAATTTAGGATATTTTGTGGCCATGTATTCTACTCATGTCCTCCTTGAACGCTAATGCAAATTGCTAGTTCTTATGAGCCAGCAAATCTTTGCAATTGAATCAACATCCTTTCAGCCTGCAAATGGAGGTCAATGCTCATAGCAAAAGTTGGCAATTCTTAGGACCTTACATCCTTAGGCAGTATGATGTAATTCATTTGCCTAAAATTAATAAACAAATTAATTACTACACTAAACAAATTAATTACTACTACTTCCATCTAACTACAGATAGATTTCATTATTTAATAAGTCTGTAGTGTAGAATACATTCCTACTGCCTGATACAGCCAATACCATTTTTATTGCAAGTTAAGCTTAATTTTTAACAAAAATTTTATTGATTGCTAAATAATATTAAGCTGAAACTTACAGAAAAGCGGGAAACCTGCCTTATACCAATTCTGTATGAAGATGCGCTAAACCATATTTAAGTACAAGAAAGAAAAACGAACCGCAAAGGACGCAAAGGACACAAAGAAAGAAGTTAAAAGAGTTTGGCGCAGCCTCACAAAGAAATGGTATTAGTTATTTGTTGGGTGGCTTAACTGAATCTCTAGCATTATTTTCAACTAAGTAGATTGGCTGCTAATTCTTCTCTCTGCTTTCCTCCGTATATATCCACCTTGAATAAAATCGCCTTAGGGGTTGATAATTCCGTAGTAAATGGCAGCAACAAATAAGAAAGCAGTCAATATAACCAGAATAAAGCCATAAAATAATCCCTTATAGCGTAAATCTTGACTAGTAATTACATTATCTTTTTGGATTTGAGTCATAGGCTCAGATTTACTGGGATTTTGAGCATTTATTTCATCAAATGTGTTTTCTGTTGATGTAATGTTATTGGCTATTTTTCTGGTTTGAGTCTCTTTCGGTAGCATATAATTCTGGCATTATTTTTTGAGAGGTTGCTACCATATTTTCTAATATTTACTCATCAGTACATCATTCTTGAGAATTAACTTTTATCGAGGTTACGGCCTGTTAAAAGATTTAGATAACATGAATTTATCTTGTGATTATTAATACTTTTTATAAAAACATAAAAAATCTATTCTTTAACTTTTATAAATTTAAATTTATTTATATAAAATTAGAATATTCAATTTATGTAAAATGTAAGCGGTAAAAGAAATAAGCGTATGAAAACATAATTACCTACTTTTTTGAAAATTTCAACTTATAGGAAGATGTGCAATATTTGAGTATTTTATAGTCATAAAACAATTATGGATTTTCAACAAATATTTGGTAAAGCAGCAAAAACCAAAGCGATCGCACCAGGAAGGGTAAACTTACTTGGTGAACATACTGATTACAACGATGGCTTTGTCCTGCCAACAGCGATTCCTCAACAAACAACAGTACAGCTAGGTTTGAGTGATGATGGACAACATCACTTTTATTCAGAAAATCTGCAAGAGTGCGTAAGTATTTTGGACATTTATCATACGCCTTCTGGATTCGCCAGTTATATTTTTGGCTGTATAGAGGTATTAAAAACAGCAGGATACACTATTCCTGCGCTGAATATGTATGTCCAGTCATCAGTTCCTATGGGTGCGGGTTTATCTAGCAGTGCAGCATTGGAAGTAGCAACACTCAGAGCAATTCGCCAACTCCTGAATCTGCCAATTGATGATGTGGAAATTGCCCAACTTGCCCAACAAGCAGAAATTCACTATGCGGGTGTCCAATGCGGCATCATGGATCAAATGGCTGCTAGCCTTGCTGATACTCAACACATTTTGTTTTTAGATACTCGGACTCTAGAACGTCATGTACTTCCTTTCCCCAGCAAAAGTACAGTTGTAGTTATAGATAGCGGTGTACCTCGTACTTTGGCAACTAGCAGGTATAACCATCGGCGATCTGAGTGTCAGGAAGCGGCACGATTATTGGGAGTCAAAGCACTACGAGATATAACTGATACTAAGGTGACAGAAACATTACCAGAACCATTAAATTATCGAGCGCGTCATGTGGTGTCAGAAAATAACCGAGTTTTAGAGGTTTTGCAGGGAGTAACACCTGAGCGTTTTGGTAAATTAATGAACGCATCTCATGCTAGTTTGCGGGATGATTATGAAGTTTCCGTACCAGCATTGGATACATTGGTAGAAATTTTACAGCAAACCTCTGGTGTATTTGGTGCTAGGTTGACTGGTGCAGGTTTTGGGGGGGCTTGTGTGGCGTTGGTGGTATTAGGTGAAGAACAAGCGATCGCAACTCAAGTCCTGAAACAATATAACAATGCAGGTTATACGGGGCAAATTTTAGTTCCTGATTTTGAGGTGAATAATGCAGCCTAAAGTGATTTTCGGCAATGCTGCGAGCGAAGGTGCAAATCGGTGGGGTTGGTTTATGGGACACTTTATGAATCCAGATGATGATCCGCGCTCAACCACTGCGCTAGAAATAAAATGGGGTGTCCATAAAGCAGGAGACTGTAGACCCGAGTGGGCCATAAATAATCAAGGTGCTACTCTTTCCATTTTGATCAATGGCCAATTTTGCCTGCAATTTGAGGATAGAGAAATTAGTTTATCTCGTGAGGGTGATTATGTACTGTGGTGTGCAGGTGTGCCGCACTGTTGGGTTGCTCAGTCTGACTGTACTATTGTGACGGTGAGATGGCCTTCAGTACCAAATGATAGTGTAGGAGTGCGAGCGCATAGTGTGTCCTCAGAAGAATCGTTGAAATAAGGCAGGGGGATTTATTTTTTCTAGCCTCTGCATAATCGCTATTCGTAGTTATTATCTGCTAATTTGTGCGTATTATTATCACTAAGCAAGCTAAGACATCATTTAGCTTCAATTGCTGAATTACTAACAGTAATTTTTATAAAAATTAATAAACTAAATCTCAAGATAATACGTTACTATCGACAAGCAATTACAAAAAACTGCTGTGAGAGTCTGATTTCATTGGCTCTAAAGCTTTCATTGAAAGAGGTTAAGAAAAATGTTTCAAAGTATAGGCGGTATAGCTAAATATTCGGCTACCGACCTAGATAGATTTGCTCAAGAACTGAATCGAGACGGAATTTGTGTCATTCCTCATGTTTTTGACCAAAAATTGATTGACGAGTGGTTAAAAGCTTTTGAAAAGTTATTTCACGATCGCCAAAATCAACCGGGTGGGTTGGCTCCTCGTGAAATTTCTCGCTATTATCTAACCTTGCCTTGGATTTACCCATTCGCTAATGAGTTGGTTTATGCTAACCCAGTAATTATGGGTGTCCTTAAGCGCGTGTTTTACCAAGAATATGTCATGGTTCAGTTAGGGGTTGATGTCCCGTTCCAGGGTTCAGATTATCAGGAAATCCATCGGGACTTTCGCCCATTATTTAGCGATGGCATAGTTACACCACTTTACGCCGTAGCCGTTAACTTTCCCCTGGTGGAAGTTACCCCAGACAACGGCCCGTTTCAAATGGCGAGGAGAACTCATCTTTTACCACGAGAAGAAGGACTACAAAAGATTACTTCTGGTGAAATTCCAATGGAATCTTTTTATATGCAGCCTGGTGATGTGATGATGCGATCGCCTTTAGCATTACACCGGGGTTCTCCGAATCGGACAAAGCAACCCAGACCGATGATAGTCATGGGTTACGCTATGCACTGGTTACACACACCAAAGGTAGATTTAACTCTTCCACAAGACTATTATGATAGTCTCCCAGCAGAACTGAGGCAGATGCTACGGTGTGAGGTCGTGGAAAGTTTACCTCAGAACAAAGCCGAAACTTACGTGAATTTCAAATACTAGCTAATTAAGTCTTATTTGTGTCTTTGTGTTGAAAAAGTGGCTTTCTTTGTTTACCACAAAGACACCAGACTTATTCTATACATGATTTGACATGCAAACTTATACTAATCCAGTCTATGAAGGTTATTTTGCCGATCCCTTTGTTTGGCAATATGAAGGGGTATATTATGCGATCGGCACTGGTGCAACAGAGGCGGAAGGAACCCTAAACAATATTGACACCCCTGACAAATCGCGCGTCTTTCCTCTGTTACGCTCCTTTGACTTTGTGAATTGGTATTTTGTTGATCACGCACTGTTGCGACCAGACTCAACCCTTGGCAATAATTTTTGGGCCCCCGAAGTTGCTTACAGTGATGGTCAATTTTACCTCTACTATTCTGTAGGACATGAGGATAAAAATCATCAATTGCGAGTAGCTACAAGTGATAATCCTTTAGGGCCTTATCAAGATGTGGGCGAAGGACTTACAGACCTCAATACTTGTCCCTTCGCCATTGATCCGCATCCATTCTGTGATGATGATGGACAGTGGTATCTATTTTATGCCCGTGACTTTTTGGATACAGAAGGCGGTGTGCGTGTTGGTACAGCTTTGTTTGTAGACCGACTCCAAACTATGACTAAGCTGGCTGGCGAGGAAAAGGTAGTTTTAAGGGCGCGTTCCGATTGGCAAAGATTTTTAGCTAACCGTTTAATGTACGGGGAAATTTATGATTGGCATACTTTAGAAGGCCCTTGTGTTCGTAAACATGAAGGTAAGTACTACTGCTTTTATAGTGGTGGACGTTGGGAAACTGAGGACTATGGTGTCGATTACGGTGTTGCTGACAACGTGATGGGGTCTTACTCCGATGCAGGTAATGAAACTGGGCCACGAGTGCTAAAGTCCGTTCCTGATTTTGTCAGAGGGCCGGGACATAACTCTATTGTTCTTGGCCCAAATGGTCAAACTCAGTATGTCGTTTACCATGCTTGGACGAATAAGATGGATAAACGGCAAATTTGTTTAGATCAACTCGTTTGGACACCAGAGGGGCCACGTTGCCAAGGCCCTACTTGGACACCACAGACTATTACTAGCTCTTGAAGTTACTTAAGAAAAATTTTGACTTAATTTTAGATAGTCACAAAAATTAATTACTTAAGTGATATAATGCACAGCGTCTTTTCTCCGAATTAGTTACAGGAATAATTCTATCTGTACATAGTAAAGATAATAGAAAATAAAAACTAATACTTAGATAATAACCTAATTAAAAGGTGCAAATATATGACATCCAAAACACCTCCAGATAATCGACAAGATGATACTAAATATGACCCAGAAGATAATCCTGGAACTCAAACAACTGTACCCACTACAGAAGAAGGAGATACTTCTCTAGATGAGAGATATCGCATGACTGGTCAAGAATCAGGTACAGAAACTCGTCAGGGTGCTGAATCGGAAGCGGCTGGAGGTACTGTTACAGTTCCCGGCCTCCCCAATCAAGGAACAGAGTCTCGTTAATAAAATTCTTTAATCTTTGACAATCCCCGAATTACAAGTTTGGGGATTATTATTTTACGAGATTCTATTGAAGTTCCTGCACTAAGACACTATTCCGGTAATAGTAAGCAGCTTAATTTATGCTCAATATCCTGTATTTGTGCTATTGTTTTTCCTGAAATAATACCGGATATTTCTGTATAAAATTTTTCACCGTCACTTTTTTGAAGAGCAGATAAAATTATCAATTTTTTGCTATCTAATTCGGGCTTTAAAGTCCATAAAATTGATTCTAATGAGCCAATTATCCGGTAATTATTAAAATATTTAGCTACCTCTTTTCCTAACCCTAACAAGGTATGGCGTTGTAAACAAAGCGGAGTTGAGCCGTTGACTCGAAAGTTAACATCAATCACATACATTTGTCCGTCTTTGTTCTCTAAAACATCAAATCCAATAACGCCGAAATACTTTTGCTGATGAGCATATTTACCAATGGCAGCAATCATCTTTGAGAATCGATTCATGTCTGTTTCACGGTAATTAATGATGCCGCCTAAATAGTTACCTTCTGAGGTAACAAGTTGATTTGTAGTGCCAATAAGCTTTATATGACCTGCATTGTTTAGATAAAATTGGACGCAGTAGTTATTGACAACGTTCTTAATAAACTCTGAAACAATAATTGTCTCCAGCAATTTAATATCAAGATATTTTCTCAGTTCTTGCAAGCAGTATTGCAAATCCCTGGGATTATTAATAATATAAGTGCCTTCTCCAGATAGTCCGTGAGATGTTTTAATTAGATAGGGAAATTGTTCTGGTAAGTGAATATCTTCCAGATTGATTTGGTGAAGATTGTAAGTTTCGTATTTTGGATGTGGTATTCCCAGTTCGGCTAACGTCGCTTTGTTGAGTAAGTGGTAATGGGTATCTGGATCAACAGCGTGTTTTTCCGGTCTGAGGTGATCAAAGGGAAATAGGGTAATTAGTTTGTCAAAGCGATCGCAATGATTTAGCTGATCCAAATAAAGCGATCGCTCCATTACCTCTATGTTAGTGTAGCTAAAGCCAAAATGTTCCTGCCAGTAATCCACTAGCAACTTTGGCGGTGGACTGGTAACAATTCCCGGAATAGCATTACCCAATACAGCAAGATTTTTCCAAGGTTCTTTCTGGAAAATTTTATCAGAGGAAGTTTTAGTAGCTTCACTACTGCCGTCTTGAATAAAATATTTTTTCGTGTTGGGGTAAGCAGCCCAACTAGCAGTTGCAGGATAATTGAGAATGAAGGCATAACCTGCATTTGTAATATCATCAGCAAACAGGTCAGAAAAAGAACCTCCTTGAAAGTAATTAAAGTTGTATTTTGAGTTCATATCTAATGGGAAAAAAGCAGTAGGGATGAGAGAGGAAACTACCAATTATATTCGCGTTAGCGTGCCAAATTCCGAATTGGTAGTTGTAGCTGGATTATTTACTGGTAAAAACAGCTGTCCTGTCCATTTCTGCGGTCATATAAGCAACTGCCATATGCTGGGAATTATAAGCCCAGCCCACTCGACCTTGATGGTCTATAAGAATGCACCCAGCTTCACCTTTTACCTTAGATGCCAAAGTGTCAATTGCCATCTGAGCTGCTTCGTCTGGGTGTCTGTCTCCTACCAAAAAATCGATCGCAGTTTTAGCCAAAACCACCGGGATAATTGACTCGCCATCACCTGTTGTTGAGCAACCACCAATTTTATTATCAGCGTATAAGCCACAGCCAACAAGTGCAGTGTCACCGACGCGACCTTGTTGCTGCTTCGTAGTGCCGCCAGTTGAAGTGCCAGCAGCTAAAATGCCGCTAGCATCTAAAGCCACACAACCTACAGTGTTGGGACGATCGATTACTTCTTGCTCTTCCTTCCACTGCTGCCATTGCTCCTCGGCTACTAAATCTTCTTTTTTACACATTTCCGCACCACAATCTATAGCAAAGCGTTCTCCACCCCGCGCTACTAGTAGCCTGGGTTTATCATCCATAATTTTTCGTGCAACTGAGATTGGATGACGGATACCTTGAACTGCTGCGATCGCTCCCCAACTTAAAGAGCCTTCCATAATCGCCGCGTCTAACTCCACTTCTCCATCGCTGTTGAGAGTTGCGCCGAGACTGGCGTTAAATGTCTGATCAGTTTCCAGAACTTGAATAGCTGCTTCAACAGCTTCTGCGGCTGTACCTCCGCTGATTAGCACAGCCCAACCAGCTTCTACTGCTGCTGTACAGCCTGCATTGTTGGCTGCAACTTTATCTTCTGTGATGGTTTTTGCTCCACCGTGAACAATGATTGTTGGTATCATATAATTCCTTGTTGTTAGTATGAATTTTGCGGGAATGCTATTGCCTCAAAGGGTTTGTCAATTAGTTGCAGCGATCGCATTTTTAAAGTTTCTAAACTCAAGCGCTTAGTTGCTGATATAAACACAGCTTCGGGATAATCTTGTTGAACTTGAGCCAAGGTTTCGCTATCTACTTGATCCACCTTGTTAAAAGCAATCAAACTTTTTTCGGGAATCTCAGGCATTTCTTCGAGTATTTCCAGCACACTAGTAATATGGTTTTCCCAAGCGGGATGGGACAAATCCACGACATGAATCATGGACGAAGCCTCAATTACTTCCTCCAATGTGGCGCGAAAGGCATCCATTAGTTGTGGTGGGAGTTCGTGAATAAACCCTACGGTATCTGTGAGTAAAATTGTTCTGTGTTCTTGAGTTTCTGGTTCTGTAATTACCACCTTGCGGGTTGTTGGATCGAGGGTGGCAAATAGTTGATCTGCGGTGTAAACCTCAGCTTTGGTTAAAACATTTAGCAAAGTTGATTTACCAGCATTGGTATATCCTACTAATGCCACAACCGGAATTTCTTGCTGTTGTCGCTGTTGTCTGATGCGGGCGCGATGTGCTTGTAATTGGTTTACTTCCTGCTGTAGTTGGGCAATTCGCCGCTGAATTGTTCGCCGTTCTGTCTCTAGTTTTGTTTCACCAGGCCCTCGCGTACCAATCCCCGCACCTAATCGGGACATTTCCTGACCACGACCACGCAGCCGAGGTAACATATATTCGAGTTGCGCTAGTTCTACTTGTAATTTACCCTCTTGAGTGCGAGCGCGTTGAGCAAAAATATCTAAAATTACCTCTGTGCGGTCTACAACTCGAATGCCAATCTCCTGTTCTAAGTTGCGGGCTTGAGATGCAGAAATATCTCGATCAAAAACAATCAGATTAGCTCCTACTTTTTGAGCTAGAAGGGTGATTTCTTCAACTTTTCCCTTACCAACAACTGTTTGGGGGTGAGGACGAGAGCGCTTTTGCCGCATTGTATCTAGTACAATTCCTCTAGCACTTTCCACCAAACGCACCAGTTCTGCAAGTCCATCTTCAAATCTTTGAGGAGAAATATCTTCTGTCTCTACTCCTACTAGCAGCACTCTATCTTGCTGAGAAACTATTTCTTGGGGTAAAACTATTCCTCCTGCTTCTGAAATATCCCTCTCCCATTCTTTAATCAAGTCACCAAAGTCTTGTTCGGTTAAATCATCCAAACTCAGGGGAGGTGAAACTATCCAAGGTGTTTCTAAACCAGGTATCAGATAAGCTAAATAAGCTTCTTCAGGTTGGCTATCAGCTACACTTAAAGTTACTAGAGCATCTAAGCGCTGACGCGCCATTGCTATCAATGCTATTTCATCAGGTGGTGAATCTGATTTAAATTGAGTACTAATACAACGAATGCTGCTTAAACGTTCTGCACTACGCCGGGGTAATTCTTCCCGGGGAATTTGCGTTTGACTTGGTGTTCCCACAGCAATTCGGATAATTTGCCCACGCCGATTGATATAACAACAAATTGGGTGATGAATAGCTGTACTAATTGCAGCTAAGGCTTGAGCAAATTCCACCGTAATTAATCTATCTGCCGGTTGATCTTCTTCATAAAGCTGCTGTATTTTTTTCAGATGGCTTGTCTTTATTCCTTGAATGTTGCCATAAATTTTTTGCATAAGGCTAATCTTTTATGATTCTTAAAAATGATTTAATTTATATTTATCTTTTTTTGATTGAGGATTAATCTACCAAGCGAAACAAGTCAATAACTTTGTTATCTATACCAAAATAAAGCCTATTGCATATTATTTATAAAAGTAGACTAACTTATTAACTAAGTAAAAAGGCTTAATTATTTGTCAGATGTGATAAATCCCTGCCTTGACCAGCATGGGTTAGCGTAGTGTAACCCATCCTACGTTTACTAAATTATTTACTATAAAACTGTAAATGTGTAAGTGTCGCCGTAGTTGAGGTGCTGAGTTGATAGGAATTGATAGAAGTTGGCAATTATCTACTTATGTCGCTGTTGATGCCATTGCCAAGCGTGATTAATAATTTCCTTCAGATTTGGGTATTGAGGATTCCAGCCCAATTTTGTACATGCTTTATCGCTGCTACCTACTAAAATTGGTGGGTCTCCAGGTCGGCGATCGCGCTCTACGATTTCGATATCTTTACCTGTAACTTCTTTGGCAGTTTCTATCACTTCTCGAACTGAAAAACCATTGCTATTACCTAAGTTAAATACTTCACTCTCTCCTCCTTTTAATAAATATTTCAACCCCAAAATATGCGCTTGTGCCAAGTCATTGACATGAATATAATCGCGGATACAAGTACCATCTGGGGTAGGATAATCTGTACCAAAAATAAAAATAGATTTGCTCTTACCTAAAGCAGCCAGTAAAACTAGCGGGATGAGGTGAGTTTCTGGGATATGGTCTTCACCCAACAGTGCAGTTGGGTCAGCCCCGGCGGCGTTAAAATAGCGGAAGCTGACAGATTTGAGATTGTAGGCGGTRTCAAAATCGTCCAAAATTCTTTCTACCATCCACTTGCTAGTTGCATAGGGACTAATGGGGTTTTGAGGATGGTCTTCCGTCAGAGGAATAAACTCAGGTACACCATAAAGAGCGCAAGTAGAAGAAAAGATAAATTTATGAATTGATGCAGCTAACATTGCCTCTAACAGCGTCAAAGTGCCGACAACATTATTGCGGTAATATTTAGCTGGGTCAGTCACAGATTCACCCACAGCAATATAAGCTGCAAAGTGCATGACGGCGGTTATATTATGGGTAGAAAATATTTTGTCAAGCAGAGGGCGATCGCTCATATCACCTACAATCAACTTTACCTGCAAAACCTCCTCTACAATTTCTCGATGCCCATTCGAGAGATTATCTAAAACAATCACCTCATAACCTGCATTTTTTAGAGCTAATACAGCATGAGAGCCGATATATCCTGCTCCACCTGTGACTAAAATAGTTGACATAACTTCCATCTTTCAAAGTTTTACTCTCTGCGGCTCTGCGTGAGACATTACCAACGCCTATCATCGAAGTAACGAGACATAGCACTATCAAGACAAGGCATGAATTGACCGCGATCGCTACCAAGTACGCTATAAATCGGACGCTTGGCAGGTAAACCAATTTCTCGCATAGGCAGAGTAATCAGATTTTTGATACTTACACTTGCTTGTTTCGCTGCTAATCGTGCTAAGTCAGCCCAAGCGATACCTTCAGTAAGCTGCGCTGACGCACTTTTGTTAGCCAAATGCCACAAACCGCTTTCACCATCAATTAATAAATCGAGACTTGCTTGAACCAAATCCGGCACATAAGTAGGTGAAACAACCGCATCCTCAGCCGCCACAAAAGTATTGCCAGCACTCAGTTCACGTAAAGCAACGGTCACGAAATTATACTCATCCCACGGGCCGAAAAATGCACTGGTGCGAATCACAAGTGATGCAGGATAAGCCTGTAATACTAACTTTTCCGCCAAAACTTTACTGCAACCGTATACATTAAGAGGGGCAGCGTTATCACTTTCTACATAAGGGTTTGTTACAGCACCATTGAAGACTAAATCTGAGGAAAACGTTAACAGTGCGATGTTATATTGAGCGCAAGCAGTAGCTAAGATGGCTGCACCTTCAGTATTGATTTTCAGGCAAATATGAGGTTCGCGCTCCGCATCATCTACTCGCACATATCCCGCAGCGTTCACAACTGCCCAAGGTTTTAACACAGCAAACACCGCATTCACCGAGGTAGGATTGGTAATATCCATTTCTTGGCGTGTCAGTAAGCGATAGGTAATCCCTCGCACCTCACACAACCGAGCAAAAGCTTGTCCTAATGTGCCTCTAGCGCCAACTATGACTAGAGGGCGAGAGGGAGTAGGGAGTGAGGAACTCGGGGCCCCCTCTGGGGATAAGGGGCAAAAGGGGTAATGGGGAGTAGGGTTAGTTTGTTTTTCAGCCCCTTCATGAAGACAGTTAACAGATGGGTAAAGCAAACGCTCTGGTCGATGCCACCATCCTGGTGTATCAAGTAAGGGATGATTGGGTTTATTACCTGTAGCTAAATCACGAATTAATTTAGCGATCGCAGTTGGTCTAGGATGTGGAGAACGTAAATCAAATACACCTGATTCATAGTAGCCAACTGAGCAAGTTACCAAACTATTCCAATCGTAGCTACCAAGGAGTGACCAAGCAGTAATGGCACGAATATCTACACCTTCATATTGTAACTTTTGTGCTGCATTCCACACCTCATAAAGCCAGCGCAATTGCTCTTCACGTGTGCAATTGACGTGAACTTCGGTGACCGCAAGGGGCAGTCTATAACGTTCCCAAGCTTCTTTAAGCAATGTATATGGGCCTGCTATGCTTTCAGCACAAACTCTTACCGCATCAACATCTGCATATTTGTCCCAGCCATTACCACCATGTGTCCAAGCTGGATAGTTTTCTGTATGCTCATCCAAAAAGCGATCGCTTGTCACGTAATGGTTAATGCCCATAATGTCCGGTGGACAATAAATATTGTGGCAAGCTTCTAAAAGTTCCGCCTCACTGATGCCACAGTAGCGTAAGTAACCCCACATGGGATGAAGCGGGGTTATGTAACCACACAATAAATCCAAGCTCAACCAACGACGTTCGTTTTCCAGTCCGGCTTGATATACTAGCCGCAATGTACTGTAAGTCTTACCTAAATCCTCGGTTTGCACAAGTTGAGCATTGGGGTTAACTTCTCGGATTGCCTGCATTGAAAGAGCGATCGCTCGACATTCTCCTAACAAAGCACGGGCAAAAGTTAAATTGTCCCGACCATGAGGATACCAGTGACCGTACATGCCACTAAATCTTGCTGTCGTCAGTGGTTCGTTTATCGGCGTGTAATGTGTGACCCAAGGATAACGCTCTGCCACCGCCCGGGCAAACTGGGCTAATTTCTCAGGAAATGCTGGATCTACCAAGCTGGTGTCACGCGGCCCACTACCATGATGCACCAACCCCACAATTGGAGTAATACCAAGTTCCTGTAACCTATCCAACCGCACATCGACCCATGACCAATCAGCATTCTCTAGCCCATTGGGTGCAACTCGCTCCCACAAAACCGGGTAGCGAATTTTCTGTATACCCAGTTCGGCAAACAATTCTAGGTCATCCAAACGCCATGCATGACCATTGCGTTCCAACTGGTCAAAATACTCCTCACCCACACGATTCACCGTACACTCCAAACCAGCCCAAATTTCCACCGGATATTTTGCATTGAAGACAAAACTCATAACTTATACCAATTCGTAATTCCTAGCCAGCTAAACTTGAAAACACTCTGCGTTCCTCTGCGTTTAAAAAATACGAATCTCTCAAACCTTCACAGCAATTTGCTTATAGACAGACAAAGCCTGAGCCACACATTGATCCATGTTGTAATATTTATAAGTCGCCAAACGTCCCACAAAATATATTCCGGGAGTGCTATCTACCAAAACCTTATATTGCTTGTAAATCTCCTGATTTTCAGGACGTGGGACAGGATAGTAAGGATCACCCTCTGCTTGAGGAAATTCGTAAACGACGCTAGTTTTAGAGTGTTCCTGTCCAGTCAGGTACTTAAACTCAGTTACACGAGTATAAAGGTGTTCATTGGGGTAGTTGATGACTGGCGCAGGTTGAAATACTTCGGTATTGTATGTTTGGTGTTTAAAATCTAGTGAACGATAAGGTAACTTGCCATAGCGATAATCAAAAAACTCGTCAACTGGCCCGGTGTAAACCATCTCCCGACAAGGTATCTCCTGCTCAATTTCTCGATAATCAGTGTTGAGCATCACCTTGATGTTGGGATGATTCAATATATTCTCAAACATCCGGGTGAAACCGTGGAGTGGCATTGCTTGGTAAGTATCGGTGAAATAGCGATTATCACGATTGGTGCGGGTAGGAATTCTCGCAATTACCGATTTATCAAGTTCTGATGGATCTAATCCCCATTGCTTACGGGTGTAACCCCGGAAAAACTTTTCATACAATACTCGACCAACTTTGCTGACTACCACATCTTCTGAGGTGCAGATATATTCTATGGTTTCAGCCAGTGATTTAAAGAATTCTTCTGCCTCAAATGAATTGAGGTTCATACCATAAAGTTTGTTAATGGTATCCAGATTGATGGGAATGGGAACTAGTTGTCCATCTACACTAGCTAACACACGATGTTCATAAGCACGCCACTGGGTAAAGCGCGAAAGGTAGTCAAAAACTTCGCGGGAATTGGTGTGAAAGATATGCGGCCCGTATTTATGGATGAGAATACCATCTTCGTTGTAATGATCGTAGGCATTACCACCAATGTGGTTACGCTTATCTACAATCAGCACTTTTTTACCAGACTGAGTTGCTAAACGTTCCGCAATGACACTACCAGAAAATCCGGCACCGACAATCAGATAATCGAAAACGAAATCTCTAGTAATAATGTTGGGTGCTTGTTTACCTGCAACTGCACCATTAGAGGTAACTTTATCCTCTTGGTTGTGGGCAGCAATGGCAGAATCTATGAGTTTGATCATTGATGCCAAAGTCCGATCCCAAGAAATCTTCTCCAAAAAGGTATCAACTCGACTCAACCACCCTGATGCTGAATTATCTTCTTGCATTGCTTGTTCTGCTGCGGCGACAAACTCAGAAACTGTGTCTGCAATTCGCACCAACTTTGAGTCACCGTAAGGACGGACTACATCTCGAATTGAAGTAGAAACTACAGGTTTAGCTGCTGCAAGATACTCTGGAGTTTTAGTAGGACTAATAAAACGAGTGGCTTCATTGCGCGCAAATGGTAACATCGCTAAGTCCCACCCTGACAAGTATGCAGGTAATTCTTTATAGTCTTTGCTACCGAGATAATGAATGTTTTCATGTTGGGGCAGAATTGCCGGATCAATTTTCACGACTGGCCCAATAATCATCAGATGCCAATCGGGACGCGCCTGGGCAACCCCACTCAACAGTTCGATGTCCATCCGTTCATCAATTACACCAAAGAAACCGAGACGCGGATGGGGAATATGAGCTTGATCTGCTGGTTCTTGCAGATTTCTCGCTTGGGCAAAATGCGCTACATCTACACTGCTGGGAAAGGCATAAACATTAGGGTGCTGGTTGACTTTACTTTCGTAAAGGCTTTGCCCTCCTGTAAATACTAAGTCTGCACGGCGAAATAATTCAGCTTCGTATTGTTTTAATTTGGGTGATGCACCTTTGAAGGCAGATAATTCATCCATGCAATCGTAGACGATCGCTTGGGGTTGCAAGTGATTTGTAAAGGCGATCGCCATTGGTGTGTAGTACCAACAAATATAGTTGCTAATGCTGTGTTCAGCCAAAAATCCATCGATCAATAAGCGTAAATCTGCGTTTGTTCCTTCTTCGCTCAAACCTTCGGGTAAATGTGGTACAACCACCACTACCCCGCTATCATCTTGACTAATATCTAGCCGCCCTAACGGATCTTTGCTAAAAATCGGTTCTTCGATGCAATATACTCGTCTTCCTTGAGCAAAACGACCCAGAAGGTGTTGTGGTCTTTGATAAACAAAATTCCATCGCAAATGACATAGGCAAATTATATCAGGTGTATCTGTTAAAAATTTGGCTTTTCGTTTTTTTTTCGATGCGGAAAAATTAGGTAATGAACCTCCCGAACTTTGTTGTTCGGTTAAGTCTGATAATTGTATTTCACTTATTTTTGGTGAGGTGATTTGATGAAATTTGCTACCCTTCATCTCAGATTTTTTTGGTGTCATATTTCAAATATCTAGATATGGGTTATGATTTTAAGTAACTACTGTCAAAAATACCAACAAATCAAAGAATAAATATTCAAACATTTGAGGTTTTATCACCTTAAAAGAATGTCGGAATAATCCACAATATGATTTGCAGGTATCTACAACATGAGTTACTAACTAATACTAGATAATCTTTTTTGCCCGCACTTCCACTGAAGATAGAGCTTTATATATATCAAAAGAATTATTTTCAATTTAGATAAAACTGACTAAATATGAAAAAAAGCTAATAAAAATTATGAAAAAGTAGCTAAATTGCCTTTTATCTATCTTGCTTGATTATTTATATGTATTGTAGTTGACAAATAATTATTAAGCTTTATCCTCTCATTTGAGAGAGGCTGTTCTTAACAATATCTATTAACGTGCTGATTAATAGTACTATTAGCTAACTGTAGGATACTCATGTTTAATTTCCTTAAGCAAGTCAGCAGTTATGCCAAAGAGGCCTTGCTAGCAGGCCAGTATATTGGTCAGGGACTGTCTGTGACTTTCGACCATATGCAGCGTCGTCCAATTACTGTGCAATATCCTTACGAAAAGCTTATACCTTCAGAAAGATTTCGCGGGCGGATTCATTTTGAGTTTGATAAATGTATCTCTTGCGAAGTTTGTGTGCGAGTCTGCCCCATTAACCTGCCAGTAGTAGATTGGGAGTTTAATAAAGAATTTAAGAAAAAAGAACTCAAACACTACAGTATTGACTTTGGAGTTTGTATTTTCTGTGGTAACTGTGTGGAATTTTGTCCAACAAACTGTCTGTCATTCACTGAAGAATATGAACTTAGCGTTTATGACCGTCATCAGTTGAACATGGACAATGTGGCCATGGGACGATTACCTTACAAAGTTACTGATGACCCAATGGTGACACCGCTACGGGAATTAGTGTACTTACCAAAAGGAATTTTAAATCCTCATGGTGTGCCTGATGATGCTCATCGAGTAGGTCTATTACCATCTGAGATTTTAGAGCAAGCTGTAGAAGATGTTGATGAAACTGATTCTTTGAAAAATGACAGCTAATTGTAGAGAAAATTATGACATCGATAGAAATACAAGAAAATGCTAATATTGCTGCCCATCTTGAAGAAACAACAGTCAGAAATTGGCGAGAATACTTTAGTTTTAACACCGATCATAAAGTTATTGGCATTCAATACTTAGTTACCAGTTTTATATTTTATCTGTTTGGTGGGGTGTTAGCGACTTTAATTCGCAGTGAACTAGCAACACCAGAGACAGACTTAGTTAGTCCTGAAGTTTACAACGGGTTATTTACGCTGCACGGCACTATCATGATCTTTATGTGGATCATCCCAGCCGCCACAGGGGGGTTTGGTAACTTTTTAATCCCGCTATTAATTGGGGCAAAAGATATGGCTTTCCCCAGATTAAATGCGATCGCTTTTTGGCTTTTACCCCCAGCAGGTGTCTTACTCATCGTTAGTTTTTTTCTTGACCCACCCCAAGCGGGTTGGACATCCTACCCTCCTTTAAGTTTGGTGATGGCGAAAACAGGTCAAGCCATGTGGATTTACAGCTTGCTTTTGTTAGGAACTTCCTCAATTATGGCGGGGCTAAATTTCTTTGTGACTATCCTGAAAATGCGGACACCAGGGATGGGTTTTCATCAAATGCCGTTATTTTGCTGGGCGATGTTAGGAACTTCTGGTTTGACTCTGTTAGCAACCCCAGTACTGGCGGCGGCGTTAATTTTATTAGCTTTTGACCTGTTGGCGGGTACTACCTTCTACAACCCCACAGGCGGCGGTGATCCTGTAGTGTACCAACATATGTTTTGGTTTTATTCCCACCCGGCTGTGTATATTATGATTCTGCCGGTGCAGGGGATGATTTCGGAAATCCTGCCAGTTCATGCACGCAAGCCGATTTTTGGTTATTTAGCGGTTGCTTATTCGAGTGTAGCGATCGCTTTTCTCTCAATGATCGTTTGGGCACATCATTTATTTACCAGTGGTACACCAGGCTGGGTGCGGATGTTTTTCATGATTACCACCATGATTATTGCTGTACCTACAGGGATTAAGGTTTTTAGCTGGTTAGCAACTCTCTGGGGCGGCAAAATTCACTTCCGTAGTGCCATGCTGTTTGCAATGGGCTTAATTTCGTTGTTTGTCATTGGTGGAATTAGCGGTGTAATGACTGCTGCTGTTCCCTTCGATATTCACGTCCATGACAGTTATTTCATCGTTGCCCATATCCACTACGTTTTATTTGGTGGTAGCGTTTTCGGTTTATATGCCAGTATTTACCATTGGTTCCCGAAAATAACCGGGAGAATGCTAGACGAAACTTGGGGTAAGATTCACTTTGTTCTGACTTACATCGGTTTCAATCTGGCCTTTCTGCCCATGCACCAGTTAGGCATCCAAGGGATGAGGAGACGCATAGCAGTTTATGACCCCAAATTTGCCGACTTAAATCTTTTGTGTTCTATCGGTGCAGTCTTGTTAGCTATTTCTACCCTGCCTTTTCTAATTAATGTTTGCCATAGCTGGCTATACGGTGAAAAGGCACCCGATAACCCTTGGCAGTCCTTGACTTTGGAATGGATGACCACCTCACCACCACCACCACATAACTTTGAAACCATACCAGTCTTAGCCACAGGCCCCTACGATTACGGTGTGGATGGATACAAAACAAATGGTGATATGCCACTGTCAGATGCCAATCCAATGTTATTTGCTGGCCCTAACTCTGTTTTACGTGCCGAACCTGATTCATCGGCAATGGTTCAACCAGATATTTTTCATAACGAGGGTCAAAACCGTGATGAAGAATTCTCAACTACACCAGAAACTCCTACATAGGATAAGCACATGAATCTACCACACCAGCGATTTGGGAAAACTTGATCAATTTCATAAACCAAAAGTAATTTATGTCCAGAATCGAAACTACAACTGAACCCATGATCATAAACATGGGGCCACATCACCCTTCTATGCATGGGGTTTTAAGATTGATTGTCACCTTAGATGGAGAAGATGTCATTGACTGTGAACCGGTGATTGGCTACCTACACCGAGGAATGGAGAAAATTGCCGAAAATCGCACCACTATTATGTATGTCCCTTACGTTAGCCGTTGGGACTATGCTGAGGGAATGTTTAATGAAGCCGTCACAGTTAACGCTGTGGAACAGTTGGCTGGGATTTCAGTTCCCAAACGCGCCAGTTACATCCGCGTCATCATGCTAGAACTCAATCGGATTGCTAACCACTTGTTGTGGTTTGGGCCATTTGCCGCAGATTTAGGGGCGCAAACTCCCTTTTTCTATATATTCAGAGAACGGGAAATGATTTATGACCTGTGGGAAGCAGCTTCAGGCTACCGCATGGTTAATAACAACTACTTCCGCGTTGGAGGGTTGGCGGTGGATTTACCCTACGGCTGGGTAACTAAATGCCAAGAGTTTTGTGATTATTTTCCCAGCAAAATAGATGAATATGAACGCTTAATCACTAATAACCCCATCTTTCGCCGTCGGATTGAAGGTGTAGGTCTCATTGATCGAGACGAGGCGATTAACTGGGGTCTTTCCGGCCCTATGCTGCGTGGTTCTGGAGTAAATTGGGACTTACGAAAAGTTGACCATTACGAATGCTACGACGATTTTGACTGGGAAGTTTGTTGGGAAACTGGCGGCGATATTTTAGCACGTTACTTTGTAAGAATGCGGGAAATGCGACAGTCAGTGAAGATTCTTCAACAAGCACTCAAAGCACTACCTGGTGGCCCTTACGAAAATCTCGAAGCCAAACGTATGGCAGCTGGAAAAAAATCAGAATGGGATAAATTTGATTATCAGTATATCGGTAAAAAAGTTGCCCCTACTTTAAAAATTCCCACAGGAGAACTCTACGCCCGTGTTGAAACTGGTAAAGGTGAGTTAGGTATTTACTTAGTTGGATATGATAACGTTTTCCCTTGGCGTTGGAAAATACGTCCAGCCGATTTTGTTAACTTGCAAATCTTACCCCACTTGCTTCAAGGAGTCAAAGTAGCCGATATTATGGCAATCTTGGGTAGCATTGATATCATTATGGGTTCTGTTGATCGTTAAAGACACCACTTGCATAACAATAAAAAACCCCCACTATCTTTGGGGGCTAATTAATCAGAAGATAAATCAAACCTAATAGTTGTAATCCTACCACTCACCTCTCTAACAAAATCTCTTTCAAAAGCTAGATTTCAAATTAAAGAATAGTTGTGTTAGCTAACACAATATCATTCAGTTTCTACTCTCTGTCTGGCAGTTTGCAATGCAGGAGGAATGGGTGTACCCATTGCTTGGATCAATTGTTGAGGTGGTTTTTGTAGAGAAGGCGATCGCAAATATTCACCCGTCAAAATTCTCTCTCCTACCTTCATGTTATGGGTAGTACTATAAAAGCGATGAGTTTGCTTAAATTTATCCCTTTCTTGAATTGATTCATTAGCTATTTTTTTCCGCAACTTGATGATAGCATCCATGATTGCTTCCGGACGGGGAGGGCAACCAGGTATGTAAACATCTATGGGCAAAACCTTATCCGCCCCTCGCACAGCTGTAGGAGAATCAGCACTGAACATTCCTCCAGTAATCATGCAAGCGCCCATTGCTATGACATATTTTGGCTCTGGCATTTGCTCATATAGCCGCATCGTGGGTTGAGACATTTTCATATTGAGAGTGCCTGCCAAAATAATTAAATCAGCTTGCCGAGGGCTGGCGCGAGGAAGTAAGCCAAATCGATCAAAATCGAATCGTGAACCAATTAAGGCAGCAAATTCAATAAAGCAACAAGCAGTTCCATACAAGAGTGGGTATAAACTAGAAAGTCTAGCCCAATTATAAACATCATCTAATGTTGTTAAAATAATGTTTTCTGATAGTTGGTTAGTCACTTGATAACTAGCCGGAGCTATCATTTTCTCTTGATCAAAAGAGTTATTACTCATTTTTTATTTACCTAAATGACGTACCAGAATATTGCAATTATTTTCTACTTTTATCTATCTGATAATTACCTCTTATGGCATAGGGTGAAAGAGAAGATCGGGCAAATTATAATTAAAAATTGCCCAAGTAGAAAAGGCAATACATACTGCTAGTACAGCAAGAACTGGTGCTAAGGAAAGATAGTTTAAAAAATATGTTTTTTCTTTGTTTGGTTTCTGCATACAATACTCCAAAAAAAATGTGCTTTTTATTGGTTGACTCATCTTAAATACTGGCATACATTAACTAACATAATTTTTTATGTGAGCAATATTTAATTCAGTATTATTTGTCAATGGTCAAGCAATAATTATGGGCATATTTATTATTTAACTCATTAAACATTAGTTTAACTCTATCAATAGGCAGGGACTAAGCTAAAAATAGAATACTTTAGTAGACTTGAGAATTAATTTATGAATCATGAAAAATATATAGCAATGCTAAATGAGTTGGAAATAAATTCATTTTTGTCTCTCAAAGTAGTGTTTAAATCAATTAAATAGGATTGCTATATTTAGCTTTACTTTTTAAACGATTGGGCAGTTATAAACGCTAACGCAACTGTACCAGCGATCGCACCCAATGTTAAAAGTGGATTTTGATCTAGTATGTCAGAAACACTAGGTATAACTAAGTTATTAAAGTCTCCGTCAACTCTATCTTCTTCAGAAACAGGTTGGTAAAAATTATTGGGTGCATCTTCAGATTTCGACTCTTCCGTACGTTGCAAATTGAAACCAATCAGCAGTAATAGTGAATCTACTAAAGATGGTGAAAGTCTTTGTAGTAAATCTAGTACTTTAGCTGCATCTCCAACTAACAAGTCACGGGTGGGATGTTCGGCTGCATACAGGATGGCGTCAGCTACAAGTTTAGGGTCATAGTAAGGTGGTATTCCTGAAGGCTTTACACCTAACTTAGTACGAGCGTTATTCCAAAAAGGTGTATTGATAACTGCTGGTTTAATACTTGTCACACTGACGGGAATTTTCTCATGTTGCAGCTCAACACGCATAGCTTCCACAAAGCCCTCAATACCATGTTTGGCTGCGGAGTAAGCACTCTGGTATGGGAACGCTCGCCTACCCTCAATAGAAGATATATGAATCAAAGCTCCTCGTCCTTCGCGCTTGAGATGAGGTAACGCCGCCATAGCACCGTATACTTGCCCCATAAGGTTCACATCAATGATGCGCTTAAACTCCTCTGGTGTGATATCTTCAAACAAAGCAAACAAGGAAATAGCAGGAAGATGTACCCAAGTATCAAGCCGCCCATATATTTCTACAGTTTGATCTGCGATCGCCTTAACTTGTTCAAATACTTGTACATCGCCCACAACATAAGTAGCATCACCACCAAAGCTGTGAATTTCTTCTACTAAAGACTTAAGCTTAGATTCTCCACGAGCTGAAACAACTACTTTTGCCCCTCGTCGAGCAAATTCTAGAGATGTCACACGTCCGATACCACTAGACGCGCCAACCACCGCAACAACTTGTTGATTAATTGTTTTGAGTTGCATAAATATTACTCCTATAAAATTTGCAATTCAATTCCCGGTCACAAACATTCACTCAGAAACTTGTTTAGTGCTTCAGTAAATAATTCTGGTCTCTCAACTTGGGGTAAGTGACCACAAGCAGGGATTAAAGTTAGGTGTCCTTGCTGGAGACGACTGACTGCATTTTGCGCTTGGGTGTTGGGTAAAACCAAGTCATTTATCCCCCACACAACTAGGGTGGGCATTTGTACTTGTGCTAAAGATTCAAGTACTACATTTTGCTGTCCTAATACGTAGACTTGAGAACGTAGCATAGATAAAGTAGCCTCTAAAAAGCCGGGAAGTTGCGCCATGCGCTCTTGTTCCGCAAGCCATTTAGCCGGAACTTGAGGAGGACGAGCAAAAAGTAAAGCTGCTCGTGACCATGCTCTTTGCTTTGCTCCCAGAGGTGTTTTACTCCAGGCGATCGCCAACTCACCATACACAGGTAAAGTTAAACTTGCCAGGATAGGTGTAGCGAACTGCAAACATAAACGTTTCAAACTGCAAACAAGGCAATTTTGAAACCACATTAACTGCAAATAAGAGGGGTCTCCAAACCACAATAATTGCAAATGAAACCACATTATTTGCAAACAAACCACAATAACTGCAAATGAAACCACATTAACTGCAAATAAGCCATAACCCTTATGCTAATTGAGTTACAGGCTTCATCGCCTCAAAAGTGTCCAA
>JAKOMP010000233.1 GCA_022241785.1 Cyanocohniella sp. LLY
TTTAATATCTTTTCTGCTAGCCATAATTGTAAATTTATATAAAAATAATCAGTTTGTATTTACAGCTAACAATAAATACTCTTTAAATGTCAATATTTATAAGAGCTTTAGATAAAAAAAGATACGCTTTTAATATTTCTCTGGAGGCTATAACTAATAGTTTGGCATAACAGCTACTGAAGAACCAGAATTTGCTGCCTTTACACATCAGCGACTTGAAGATGTATTACTAGAATGGATTGACCGCGCTATTACTGAATTACCTGTAGAGTCACTACCTGACGAGCAGGTTTTAGCTATGTGTGATATACAAATTGAGTCTCCACAGCAAGAGGTTTTCAGTGATCTCTTGTCGCGTCATCGAGAAGGAGAGCTTAATGATGTCGAAGTTCGACAACTTGATGAACTCATGCAGGTATACCGAAGTGGCTTGGTAAGCAAAGCGAAAGCCTTAAAAGTGGCTGTTGAACGTGGCTTGAAACCTCCTCTTGACTATCTTGATGAACAGTAATGGCTCGCTCTTACATTCCTTTAGAGATAGAACGTCGCGTCCGCACTGCTGCTCGAAACCGTTGTGGCTATTGTTTGAGTCCCCAACGTTTAGTAATGGCACGTTTAGAAATTGAACATATTATTCCCATCTCAATTATGTCTTATCAAATCATAAGTAACAACAACAACAGCGTAGCTGATATGAAGTTTTATCGCTACGCTGTTGTTATACAGCCTTTCCGGCTGTTATGAGGTACAGTAACAGCAATTAGCAAACCAGTTTCTTAAATGTTGAAG
>JAKOMP010000092.1 GCA_022241785.1 Cyanocohniella sp. LLY
TGAATCTGTTGGTGCTTCAGTTATATGTTTATCACCATACTCACCAGATTTTAACCCAATTGAGTTATGGTGGTCACAACTTAAGTCATTCTTGCGGATGTTTTCACCGACTACAACAAAAATGGTAGATCGAATTATTTCTGTTGCACTTGACTTAATAAATCCTCAACATTTAAGAAACTGGTTTGCTAATTGCTGTTACTGTACCTCATAACAGCCGGAAAGGCTGTAATTGTTGTTCCTTTAATGTCGTTGATAGGTAAAACTCGCTGGTTTGACCAAAATAATCCTTTAGTAGAAAGTTGACAAGTGGCTGGTGCAGTAACGTCACGACGACAAGCGAAAGTATGTACTTGTGAACCTAAAAGTGCGATTGACAAACCAGCACTAGTGAAGATAGCACCAAAAACCCACAAAAACCAGGGACGTAAGCGCAGCGTCATCTGGCTATGGCTTTCTTGAATAACTTTCATATTACGTACAGAGTTACATTACTCAGTTTGTTGTAACCTAAATTACTTTGACGTAAGCAGTGTTATCTTTGGACTGATTAATAAAATATCTAAAATTTCATTGTGGGATAGGCCTTCCCACCCCCACAAAACAAATACTTTAATTTTTGCAAACTAATCTGTCATTGCCAAAACTTTAGGTAGTTCGGGTTTAAGTAACTTGTTCAATAAAGATGCAGGAGGTTGATTGTGAGGCCAAGCAAAAGCATGACGGAAAGCTGCATTTTGACAAGCTTGTAACTGTGCAAAATTAATAATGTCGTAAGTCAACAAATTTTCGTACTCAAACGGCAAACGCACATTATGTAACCCGGCGTTATCAGTACAAATGGCAATATCTACCCCAGCTTCAAAACAACGGTCAAAAACCAATTTCAGTTGACAGATATCTTGTAAAGTCCCTGTCTTCAGGTAAGTTGTGGGACAAATTTCTAAGCACTGTCCTCGCCTAGCGACTTCTGGAAGTAATTCTGGAGATAATAGCGGAATTTGAATACCATGACCAATCCGCATCAGGTAAGGTAACAGTTTGGGGTAACAACCATCTGTGGTTTCGTAAAGGTGTCCCGTTGTGTTAATGCCAAGCGATCGCCCATACTCATACAAGCTAACCCATTCTTCTAATCGTTCTTCATAGTAGCGATCGCCCCCAGCTACATCTATACCACAAACATACTGTTTATTTTGCGCTGCCAAATCAATAATGGCTTTATTCACTTCATAAGGTAAGCGTGAGTGCATACAGAGAATTTGGCTAGTAACGATGGGATATTCTGGCAAATGACTAGCTTTACCTACCACATCTACAATTTCTGCCATCTTGTCAATTCTCTCACTTTGACTCAGATGCTCAGGTGTCCGTAAATAAGGTGTATAACGCAGTTCTAAATAAGCCAGATTTTCAAAGATATATGCTCCCCTCAACAAGCGATAAATAAAGTAGGGTAAAGTTTCTACAGTTTGGACGCTTTCTACTAAGGTGTGTAATTCTAGATACTCATCTAGGGTGTTACGTGGTCGAGTGTAAAAATCTTCAAATTCTGAATATTCCGCAAAACGAGCAATTAAATCTGTCGCATGGCGTTCAAAGTACCGCCATAACACACGGGGGACGACTGAACCCCCCAGGTGTCTATGTAATTCCGCATATAAAGCCATAATGGTATTTTGTAAATAAAAATTTCATTAATTGTAACAAAACTTTTAGATAAAAAAATCTATCTCTACAGAAGGATTGTTTTGTGATCATTAATATGGATTTTGGTTTTCTGGCTATTGCTGCTAATTCAAAAACTTCAAAAATTGCCAAATGCTGTTGAATCAGCGTAGCTAAGTTTAAGGGATTTTATACTAGAACAAAACAAAGATTTTTTTTGTTTATTTTTCTAAAGAAATCTATTTTTTTGGCTTGTTTTTGTAGACAAAATTTGACTTCATCGTCAAGATTAAAAATAATAATATTCCTTATATATAGAATAAATTTATATGGGACGGTGCTATTTAATTTGGCATAAGATTTTTAGAAACCTTTAACCCAATTTTTCACCGCTTTTCTAATAGCTCTTCTTCCCTCAGTTCTATTTTCCTCAATTAACCTTGGTAATTCCCCAATTGGTAAACTAGGAAAAACTAAACTTGTTTCAGACTCCAGGTATTCACCATTTTGCAACAGATAAGTCTTTAATTCTCCAGAGTCATAACACCACAGTTCAGGAACACCCAACCGCGCATAAATAGGAAACCGATTTAAATATTTACTAGTAACATCAATTTCTAGTGCCAAATCAGGGGGCGGATCTTGGCGCAAATCTAAATCTAGCCTACCCCTAATCGCTGCTTCATTTTGAAAATAAAAACAATCATCTGGTTCTAAACCAGCCATGCGGCTTTCTCGCTTCCAGGTAGTTGAACCATAACTTTCATATTTTAAATCTAATTCTAAAGCTATGTCTTCTATAGCAATGCTGATAATTTTTTTATAATATTCGTGTTCTGGTAAAGGTGTCATAATTTCCAAAGTTCCGTAATCATAAGCTATTCTGGCTGCACGACTTTCTCCCAAATCTTGCAAAAGATTTTCAAATTGTTGCCAGCTAATGTTGTAAAGGACAACTCTATCTGCTCGATTTTTAACAGCTATCATAATGATTATTAACTCCTGAACTCCTATAGGATGTCAGCAAGGCATTTGACTTATAATTAAATATTGCCTGATTTTTCCAAACATTGATCAGCTATTTTGCCTGAGGAAATAACAATTGTATGCAGAGCGCAATTTCAGAGGCGATCCCTGCATTTCTCACCAGATCGGTAGGTTGGGGAGCCAGTGCGATCTTCTCCCAAAGGGAGAGGCTAGCGCCAAGGGGGTTTCCCCCATGAGCAATTGGCGTTTGACGTAAGGAAACCCAACACCGAGATATCGGTTAAGCTTTCAAAATCCATGTTGGGTGGCGCTGCGCTGAACCAAATCTACATCTGCGGCTTGTGATAAATTAGGCGATCGCATCCCTATGATTTGCCATCGTCCCTTATGGATATCGATTATTACCAAATTGCTTGACAAAATTCTCAAAATGTGTTGATAATTGTAATTTGTGGAAACTTTACCTCATAATATAAACTCTTGGCTAACGTTATTGTCATAGGTGCCCAGTGGGGCGATGAAGGAAAAGGTAAAATAACAGATTTACTCAGCCGCTCCGCAGATGTCGTTGTACGTTATCAAGGGGGTGTCAATGCTGGACACACTATTGTAGTTAACGGTCAAACCTTTAAACTGCACTTGATTCCCTCTGGTATTTTGTATCCTAATACCGAGTGTATTATCGGTTGTGGAACAGTCATTGATCCGCAGGTCTTGATTAAAGAACTCGATCAACTAGAAGAATTAAAAATTTCTACTGCCAAGCTGTTGATATCTGAGACAGCCCATGTAACGATGCCCTATCATCGATTGATTGATCAGGCATCCGAGGAGCGACGAGGAACTTATAAAATCGGCACCACTGGCCGGGGTATCGGCCCAACTTATGCTGATAAGTCAGAGCGTACAGGTATCAGGGTTTTAGACTTGATGAACCTGGAAGCACTGCGCGAACAGTTGGAATGGACGATTAATTATAAAAACGTTATTTTAGAAAAACTTTACAATTTACCGCCCCTAGATCCTCAAGAGGTAATTCAAGAGTATATAGGGTACGCCGATCGCTTGCGGCCTTACGTGGTTGATACATCATTAAAAATATATGATTCAATTCAGCGACGGCGCAATATTTTGTTTGAAGGCGCACAAGGTACGCTCCTCGACCTAGATCATGGTACTTATCCTTATGTTACCTCTTCTAACCCCGTAGCTGGTGGGGCTTGCGTTGGTACAGGGGTAGGCCCGACAATGATTGATCGGGTGATTGGAGTGTCGAAAGCGTATACTACGCGAGTGGGGGAAGGGCCTTTTCCCACAGAATTGGATGGAGAAGTAGGAGAACTACTGTGCGATCGCGGCGCGGAATTTGGCACAACTACAGGACGCAAACGGCGCTGCGGTTGGTTTGATGCTGTCATCGGTCGTTATGCTGTGCGAATTAACGGCATGGATTGTATGGCGATTACTAAACTAGATGTCCTCGACACATTAGAGGAAATTAAAGTTTGTGTTGCTTACGAAATAGATGGCGATCGCTGCGAACACTTCCCCACCAGTTCACGAACCTTTGCTCGCTGTCGCCCCATCTACAAAACCTTACCAGGATGGCAGGTGTCAACCAGCGAGTGTCGTACCCTAGAAGACTTGCCACCGCAAGCATTAGACTACCTGAAATTCTTAGCAGAATTAATGGAAGTTCCCATTGCGATCGTCTCTTTAGGAGCTAGTCGCGATCAAACCATCATCGTAGAAGACCCCATTCACGGGCCAAAACGTGCTTTATTGCACCCTGACGGGACACCAGCATCTTTATTAAGTGCTTAGTTGGTCATTAAACGACAACTGACAAACCACAACTCATAACTGATAACTAACAACTTGTATGGCTATTACAGTCGAATCTCAAAAGCGACCAGAAGGTAGCAAGCCAAATGCTTTACGCCGTTCTGGTCTGATCCCTGCCAATTTGTACGGTCACAAAGGTACCGAATCAATTTCTTTGGTAGTGGAAGCGAAAACAGTTGAGCGCTTGCTCAAACAAGCTACTGTTAACAAAACAAAAATTGAACTTAATATTCCTGAGCTGGAATGGAGTGGTACAACAGTACTACGAGAAGTTCAAACTCATCCAGCCAAGGGTACAACATACCATATTAGCTTTTTTGCCTCTGCTGAAGGCTAACACATAAATATATTGTGTCTTTATTACTACTTCAAAGTTTGTAATAATTACTGATTGAACCAGGGGTTAAACCCTGGTTTTTTTGTGAAGCTATCAGCCTGCTAGTCATACAGCTTGAAAGCATGGGATGATACTAATTCGTAATTAAGAAACATCGAGAAAAGCCTGATCCCCAAATTTTTATGACAGAAGTTAATCTTCCAGCATTAATTCAGCAGATGTTGCAGCCTGGATTTTACCACCATCCAGTAACAGAACCAATTCAACTTATTCAAACTCATGTTTCTTATGTGCTACTGACGGGAGATTATGCCTATAAGCTGAAAAAACCCGTAAATTTTGGCTTTCTAGATTTTTCCACTTTAGAAAAACGCCAGCACTTTTGTCACGAAGAGTTGCGTTTAAATCAACGCAGTGCAGCTGAACTTTATTTAGAAGTGCTACCTGTGACTGTGAATGATGAGCAATATCATCTGGGCGGAACAGGAAAGGCGGTGGAATATGCCTTAAAAATGCGTCAGTTTCCCCAAGAATTTTTGTTTACCACATTATTTGAGCAAGGTAAATTAACTGAAGACCACATGGAAGAATTGGGTCGTGTAGTGGCTCAATACCATGCCCAAGCTGCAATTAATGATTATATTCGTAGTTTTGGAGAAATCCTGCAAGTGCGGGCGGCATTTGATGAGAACTACCAGCAAACTGAAAAATACATAGGTGGCCCCCAAACAAAGCCACAGTTTAAGGAAACAAAGCAATATACAGATAAGTTTTTTATAGAACGTCCAGAATTATTTACCAGCAGAATACAAAATAACTATATTCGTGAATGTCACGGTGATTTACATTTAAGAAATATTGCTCTGTGGCAGGATAAAATTACCCTGTTTGACTGTATCGAATTTAACGAGCCGTTTCGCTTTGTCGATGTGATGTATGATGTGGCGTTTACAGTCATGGATTTGGAAGCACGACAACGCCAAGACTTAGGTAATGCATTTTTAAATGCCTATGTCGAGGAAACTGGGGATTGGGAAGGCTTACAGGTACTACCTTTGTATTTAAGCCGCCAAGCCTATGTCCGCGCTAAGGTGACTTCATTTTTGTTAGATGACCCCAATGTACCAGCAGCGGCCAAAGAAGAAGCGACAAAAACAGCAGCTGACTATTACAAGCAGTCTTGGGAGTACACCAAACCCCAACAAGGAAAACTGTTCTTGATGTCTGGTTTGTCGGGTTCAGGGAAGTCCACAACAGCAAAATATTTAGCCCGTCAATTGGGTGCAATTCAGATTCGCTCAGATGCAGTGCGGAAACATTTAGGAGGAATTTCTCTGCGGGAACGAGGTGGGGATGATTTATATACACCTGAGATGACCCAAAAAACTTATGCGCGGTTGCTGAATTTGGGGATTATACTGGCTAATCAAGGTTTTAATGTAATTTTGGATGCCAAATATGACAAAGAACAACTGCGACAAGAAGCGATCGCTCAAGCCGAAACCCACGAAATCCCTCTACAAATTATTTACTGCACAGCACCTTTAGAAGTGGTGCAAGAACGTCTTGTCAATCGTAGTGGTGATATTGCTGATGCCACAGTAGATTTATTAACATCACAACTACAGCAAGCCGAACCATTCACCCCATCTGAAAAACCCTATGTGCAAATTTGGGATACAACTAAACCACAACAAGCACAATTAGATCAAGTAATTCGCCAATAGTGTTTTTATCTTATGGCACAAAAAAATAACGGTTTACCCCCCATATCACCTGCATTCCTGTCTCAACTGATCTTTGGGGGATTCCTCATTTTCATCCTATCGATGGCAGGGTTTACATTACCCCTGAGCATCTTTCTGGGAATTATTGCTGGGTTCATTTTAGGTTGGTTTACCAATGCCAGTAAACATAGTCCCCAGCCGACAACTGTAGCCTCTTCTGATGGCATTGATGCTGGACTTAAATACTGGTTATTTTTTCTCTTAGGCTTTGTATTTTTGGGATATTCTCCACCTATGAGTATCTTGCTGGGAGGAATAGCGGCTATTGGCGGGGGCTGGATTACCGCTTGGTGGGGAAGCAATGAGGTAGCGAGAACTCAGTTACCCGTTGAAACTTTAGAAGTAGTCACAGATGAAAACTCTAGAGACAGAATCACCAGACAGCAGAAAAGAAGAACTACTCGGCGTTATCGTCGTCCCTCTGGTAGTTTCAATTTTAGGTTTTGGGAAAGGTGAGGGACAAGGGGACAAAAATACTTTTTTAATCTCCCTTATTTTCTAGTTGATATATGTTTTTATACCTTTCTAAGTTGCTGCCACTATTTTTTTATCCACTGGGATTAGCTAGTGTGAGTTTGATAGTGGCATTAATTACCTTATGGAAAAGACCACGTGTAGCTGCGATCGCTATCTCTCTGGCTTTGGGTTTATTATTCTTGTGTGGTAACGCTTGGGTATCTAAATCTTTGGTGCGATCGCTCGAATGGCAACATCTTCCACCTGACCCTATGCCTACTGCTGAAGCTATTGTAGTGTTGGGTGGGGCTACCAAATCAGCTTATCCCCCTAGACCAACAGTAGATTTAAGTGAAGCAGGCGATCGCGTGATTTATGCGGCTCAACTATATCGCCAAAACAAAGCTCCTCTGATTATTTTGAGTGGGGGACGCATCGATTGGCGTGGCGGTGGTTCTCCAGAATCGGCTGATATGGCTGATGTTCTTACTTCTATTGGTATTCCTTCTGAAGTTATTATCCAAGAACCAGAGTCTCTGAATACCTATCAAAATGCGACAAATGTCAAGAAAATTTTAGAGGCTCGTAATATTAGCCAAGTATTATTAGTCACATCGGCAATGCATATGCCGCGATCGCTGAAAATTTTTCAACGCCAAGGTATTAATGCTATTGCTGCACCTACTGATTTTCTAGTCAGTCAAGGTGAAATGCAAGAAATTACCAGCACACCCAAAGCGGCTATCCTCAATTTGTTACCTGATACCAACAACCTCCACCAATTTACCAGCGCCCTCAAAGAATATATTGGGAGTGTTGTCTATCGCTGGCGCGGTTGGCTTTAATAGGATTGCTATATTAGAAAATATATATTTTCTAGCCTCTAGTAAAGTAAGGCGTAAATTATCGATACCCTTTCACAAAGTTCAAAAGTCTAAAATAAAAGCTTTTTGAATTTTGACCCTTCGACTAAGCTCAGGGTAAACTTTTGAATTTTGACTTCCGCGCAGCGGTACTAGCCTTTATACTTATGTCTAAAAATTTACCTTATATTGTTCCAGCCTCTCAATCTGAAGTAGCGCCAGGCTTTACCAATTACCAAATAACTTACCAATTCTACCAAGAAGTGCATACGCGCTTAGAATTGCAGCGTCATCGTGAATGGTATTACGCAACTACTGAACAGCACCGACAAGACTTAAAAAAAATGCGCGGCGAACTGAATATTTTGCAGTGGTTTCGCCGCTCGTGAGTGAGCTAGATGATTTCTAATTCATTTTCACGTAAATGAGCCTTAAATTTTTTACTAAATTTGACTAAAATCGGCAGGTTAGCACTGACAGGCCTACCTTGCCATTCAGTAGCTATCCCCATGACTTCACCTTCTGTACCTTTGATGTCACAAGCCTGGCCTCGATGCTCAGGATGATGATAAACTACTACCGACTCTTTAACACGGACGCGATCGCCAACTTTCATAACAACATTTACACCTAGCTTTTGCTGTTCCAC
Source organism: Cyanocohniella sp. LLY (assembly GCA_022241785.1). Lineage (GTDB taxonomy): Bacteria > Cyanobacteriota > Cyanobacteriia > Cyanobacteriales > Nostocaceae > Cyanocohniella. The sequence continues at coordinate 8,593 of JAKOMP010000092.1, forward strand.
AAGCATCTCTACAGGCATTCCTTACTGAACTGCTTTCTTAAAAAATAGACTATTGATAACAGTAATTTGTATCCTCCCATTCAGGCAAAAGCTGTGTTTCACACCTCTGTAACTGCTACACAAACAAAGCCTGCCCACGCAGGCTTCAATTGTCATCATTGACACTCCCACGACTGCAAAAACTTCGCTAGGCTCATTTTGACAAAAAGCCGGGGGATTCTTGCTTCACAGGGGACTTGAGTTTTCCGACTTCTAGGTTGTAGTCTAGCCCTCCACAAGCATTCACGGACTGCCAGACCGCAATGTAGATCATTCAGCCAGTACGGTGGATGGGTTTTCCGTTCTCTGGTGTTCTACAACCGAAAAACTTGTGTTTTCTGACTTAACTGGGTAGTCCTTGTCCGTCGGTACGTCTCAGAGGGAATTAACCAGCTATATTGAGTGAATAAATCCAGCTTTCACTGGCAAAGAAACACCTTATTATGCGCTTTACCGCTAAAAATCATTTTACCACCGAGATGACGATAGAAATCGTCCATTCTTGCATCCAATACGAATAAGCAAATAACCAGTTCCCACCTCCCTCATTCTCTAGGTTTGGGACAAAGTGTTTGCACTCCTTGGGGAAGTTGTCTGCACATTTGTTGAAATCCTAGAGGATTTAGTTGCCACCAAGCTAATAATCCCAAACTTGTACCCCCTACCAATAAAGCTAATAATCCCCCAACCAGTAACAGAGGCTGACGTTTTTTTGTTGATTTGACTGGGGTTACTGGAGTTGCGGGGATTGGTTCTGGTGTCAAATCTAAATCTAGTAATGCCTGAGAACTGTCTGCTAGAGAAAAGGCTGCTTCTATTTGTGGTGATTCTTCCTCTAGTCTGACTAATTGTTCTATTTCTTCTGGTTCTGGGACTTTGATAATTTCTCCTGACGACTGCGATTGGCTAACTGGGACTAGATATTGTCGTGATACTCGACACAGAGTCATCACCACAGAAGTATTATCATGACCATTTTTCTCGTTGGCTAGGTTAATCCAATTGCTGATAGCATCTTCTACGGCTAGGTGTCCTGTTAAAACGGGAATTGCATAATCTTGCCAGGAGTTTTCTACCCAATTATTGTCACTTAAGCCATCAGAACACAGCAGTAGTATGCCATCTTCTTCCAAAATGAAACGCTTCATCACAAAATGCAGAGATTCGGCGTCTTTTGTGCCTAAGGCTTGGGTGAGAGCAGTTGCATCCATTCTCTCAAGGGCTGGATGATACAAACTGCGGGCAAAGCGGACTTCCCTTGTGGCGACAACATCATCAACTGTTAGTAGCTGGCAATAGTTGTGAGTTATCCAATAAGCACGACTATCACCAATATTCGCTAAATACAGTTCATGAGCATTGTCTGAATGCCATCCAGAAATTGTTTTCACTCGTTGCGGCACTTGCACCGCCATCACGAGGGTTGTGGCCATGCGTTCTCGGCCTTGGCGTTTCTGTTCATCATTGCGGGAGCAAATCACATTATTCACTACCCGTAAGCTGGCTTCTATTTGTTCTTGTAATAACTTTGGTGATACGGGTTCATTTTGTTCTGATACCTCAGTTAATAAGGCACGAACTTGTAATTTCAAGGACTGTACAGCCAATTGGCTGGCCACCTCACCGCCTTGATGTCCACCAATACCATCACAAACCATCGATAAACGGGGAAGTATTGGCTCGTCTGGGTCAGTAGAAGCAATGGGGTAACAATTATCTTCATTTTGTCTGAGTTCCGGGCCAATATCCGTTGCCCCTGCCACCTTCAGACTTAAAGGCAATTCTGCCGCCGATGCTAGTAATAAAGTATTAAGTTGAGTCGTAATAATTTCTAAATCTACCTCAGCACTACACATTTGTTGAATGATACGTTCTAACTCTGAGGCGACTGGGGTATTTACAGATGCTATCCAAGGCTGCCAAGTTTGAGCTAAATCCTGTAAACTCAATTTTTGGTCGGGTGCTGTTTGATGCAGTTCTAATAATCGGACACACCAACCTTGGACACGCAAATTTTCTGGTACTAGCAAACTTTGGGCAACTCCTAATTCTAATAAGTGAGTCCACAGTTGGAGAATTTGCCATAGCCAGTAAACTTGTCTGACTGCTGTTACTTGCTCCCAGGCTTCAGCAATGCTTGGGTAAATTTGTCCTGTTTCATCTATGGGCACATTTTCCAGCAGCAGGATATTGTCAGCATCTGCGGTTGGGGAATCAACAAATCCATAGGCTGCGGGTAGGTGTAAGCGTTCTTGACATAACTTGAGGTAAGGAATCACTATTTTTGGTAACTCTTCAGGAACCTCTGGCGGTAGTCCTGGTTGAGTATCCAACCAAATTTGTTGCGTAATTACCTCATACCTGTTTTTGACTTTAGTTCCTGGTAATACTTCTGCTGACCATGAGCCAATAGCCCAGAGATAGCGATGAACTAAGGGTGTTTGGCAATTTGCACACAGGCGATCGCTCACAAAATTAATGGGGTCACTACAGTCTGGATTTATACAATAAATTATCTGGGATGTAGAAATCATGTAAGTATAAATTTCAAGAATAAATTAACTCGTGAATTTCGGTTAAATTTAAGTGTCAAAGACTTGAACGCTAGAATAGACTTGATTTGTGTACACCTGACTACAAGTTGTTACTGAAATTAATTAAACATTGATTAATGGTACAAATACCAAGCCGAAATTTCTGTAAACAGTTTGTATCTGGGTTTATTTATCTCAGAAATGCATCTACGTAAATGTAGTGTCTAGGATGGCGCTATGCCAAGTTATATGCCAAGTTATACATTAATCTGGCTTCTCGGTGGGGCAGTTCTGTGTTTAATGGAATTGTTTTTACCATCGGCTTTTGTGGAATTCATGATGGGGATTAGTGCCTTAATTGTGGCGCTACTATCTTTTGTGGGTTTGACGAATTTATGGCTGCAAGTTGCGGTTTGGTTACTGCTTTCCACAACGCTGATTGTACTTTCCCGGCGGTATTTACAACCGCGACGACGCCAGTCAAAAATTCAGAATGCAGTTTTAGCCGAAACTTTAACAGAAATACCCGCCGGACAACTAGGACGGGTGCTATACGAGGGAAATTCTTGGCGCGCACAATGTGACGACGAAAAGCTCACCTTAGCACCCCATCAAAAAGTGTATGTAGTCCGCAGAGAAGGCAACACCTTGATTGTGATGCCAGAATACCTATTGCGATAAACGTACTGAGTACTAAGCGAAAACTTGACAGTCAATGCTGACGACTCAGAAATTAGGAGAATGAATAAATGTTAGAAAATTTCTTTTTGCTAGTCTTTTTGGCCCTTGGTGGTTCTGCGGTTGCAGGATCTGTCAGAGTCGTCAATCAAGGTAATGAAGCTTTGGTAGAAAGATTGGGTAGCTATAACAAAAAACTGGAACCAGGGCTAAATTTTGTCATTCCCTTTTTGGATAAAATCGTCTACCAACAAACCATCCGGGAAAAAGTCTTAGATATTCCTCCCCAAAAATGTATTACTGGGGATAACGTAGGTATTGAAGTAGATGCAGTGGTTTACTGGCGCATCTTGGATATGGAAAAAGCCTGGTACAAGGTGGAAAATCTTCAGGCAGCTATGACTAACTTGGTGCTAACTCAAATTCGCGGGGAAATGGGTAAATTAGAGTTAGATAAAACCTTTACTGCCCGCGCTCAAATTAGTGAAACTTTACTGCGTGATTTAGATGAAGCTACTGATCCTTGGGGGGTGAAAGTGACGCGGGTAGAACTGCGTGATATTAGCCCATCTCAAACCGTCAGGGAATCAATGGAATTACAAATGTCGGCGGAACGGCGCAGAAGGGCAGCCATTCTCACTTCTGAAGGTGAACGCGAATCTGCTGTGAATACTGCTAGAGGTAAAGCAGAAGCGCAAGTGTTGGATGCAGAAGCTCGACAAAAATCCACAATTCTCCAAGCAGAAGCCCAACAAAAATCCATTGTCTTGCAAGCCCAAGCTGAACGCCAACAACAAGTTCTCAAGGCACAAGCAACGGCAGAAGCACTGCAAATTATCACTAAAACCCTAAATACAGAACCCAAGGCACAAGAAGCATTGCAGTTCTTACTTGCCCAAAATTATTTGGAAATGGGTACGAAGATTGGTAGCAGCGACAGCAGCAAGGTAATGTTTATGGACCCCCGCAGTATTCCTGCCACTTTAGAGGGGATGCGTTCCATTGTTGCCGACGCTTCTGCTAACCCCTTGTTTGGCAGTGAAATGCCAGGTGCAAACAATAATCGTCCCAACTGAGAAATCCGAAGTTAAAAGTGAGAATTTCTGAATAAAACCCTTTTGAATCATCAGATTTATTAATCAGTAGCAATGCCAGTAGCTTGACTCATCTGGCATTGACTACACAAACCAAAAAATTCCAGGGTGTGGTAAAAAATTTTAAAGTTGTGGCTGGACTCTAGTTCATCTTCTAGGTTATGGACGGGGCATTGATGAATAGGAATTGAGACACCACATTGCAAACAAGTAAGGTGGTGTTTATCTTGCTGGGCCAGGTTATAGAGGGCTTCGCCGTTAGCCAAAGTCCGTACCTGCACCATACCTTCTAGTTTTAAAGATTCCAAGGAACGGTAAACGGTTGCTAAACCCATGCTTTGATTACGATTACGTAATTCTACGTAAATATCCTGGGCAGAAATACCTTGTTTGATAGTTTTTAGGAGGTTCAAAATACGTTCTTGACTGCGGGTGCGGATGGCTCTCATAGACAATTATTGAAATTCGCCACTGTAATAGAAGCTGTTAAACTGGCTAACTGATTAATTAACTGTAACTGCTCCGTAATCTTATTTTCACTCAGTTGGAGCAGAAAGTTATAGTATAGCGATCGCAGCATTCAGCAAAAAGCCTGTGCAAAGGAAGTATCTAGCTAAAATTTTCGTAACGCTTCGTCCTTCAGTCTTAGACCCTGCTGGTGTGGCTGTACAATCCGGTCTTCAGCAACTGGGCTACGACAACGTGGAACAAGTGCGGATTGGTAAGTACATTGAACTAACCATCACTTCGACTGAAGAGAAAAAAGCGCGTCAAGACCTGGAAAATATCTGTGACCAAATGCTAGCAAATCCAGTGATTGAAAATTATCGCTTTGATTTGAAAGAAGTGGAAACACAGACGGGAGTCATTTAACGGGTATTGGGGATTGGAGATTAGGTATCGGGAAAACTCTTCCCCAGTCCCTAGTCACCAGTCCCCAGCCCCAGTCCCTATTGACTAAATAATTAAACAGATGAAATTTGGGGTTTTAGTTTTTCCGGGTTCTAATTGCGATCGCGATGTGGCTTATGTCACCAGAGACTTGCTGGGACAACCAACTCGTATGGTTTGGCATCAAGAAACCGATATTAGTGACTTGGATGTAGTCATCGTTCCTGGTGGCTTTAGTTACGGTGACTATTTGCGCTGTGGTGCGATCGCTCGGTTCTCGCCCGTGATGCAGCAGGTGATTACCCATGCCAAACAAGGTAAATTCGTTCTTGGTATTTGCAACGGTTTTCAGGTATTAACTGAAGCGGGGCTGTTACCTGGAGTATTAACGAGGAATCAAGATTTGCATTTTATCTGCGATCGCGTTCCCCTAAAAGTTGAGCGTACTAATACCAATTGGACGCAAACCTACACCACTGGGGAAATTATCACCCTGCCTATTGCCCACGGTGAAGGGCGATTTTATGCCGATCAAGCAACCTTATCAGCGATTGAAGATAATGGGCAAGTAGTTTTCCGTTATGCAGGAGAAAATCCCAACGGTTCACTAAATAACATTGCCGGAATTTGCAATCGTCAAGGCAACGTTTTGGGCATGATGCCCCACCCAGAAAGGGCTTCAGATGCCTCATTGGGATGTAGTGATGGGTTGAGGATGTTTCAGGGCTTACTAGAGGAAATAGCCGCGTTAGCGTAGAATTTTACGTCCGCGCCTTTCATAGTCAACAAAGTAGGGGTACAGCAATGCTGCGCCCTTTAATTTTTTGTATAGCTGCGAATAGAATTATGTAGGCATTTTTGTCAAAATTGAATACTTCAAATTTTTTTATTTCCTGGGCATATTTCGCGCCTTAGCGGTTTAAGAATTAAATTAATACAAGCAGGTAGATTGCCTAATGTCCATTCCCAATACTATTAAGCAGTTTATTCAATGGATACAAACCTTTGATAGCCGGACTTTGCAAAACGAAACAGATGTAGAACAAAAATTAGTTTTACCGATGTTTCAATATCTCGGCTATTCAGAAACATTTAGACAAAGTAAATATCCTCTAAAAACTCATAATTATGAAAATCAAGCAAAAAACCTCAAGCCATTTCATATTTATTTTTCTACGGATAATGTGGTGCATCAAAATGCAGAAACCTCCTTGTTTGTTGTTATCTGCTTAGAACCAAATATTACTAACTTTGCAGATGCCATTGCCCAAGGTAAATTTTATAGTAATTATCTCAAATTGTTGTTTTTTATAGTTACTAATGGATATGAAATCAATGTATTTAAGTGTTTGAGATATCGCCAAGAAGAAATTATTTTTGATATTAATACAGATTTATTGATTAACATTAATTTAGCATCTAAGTTTTATAACCAACTACATTTTGAGTATATTAAAAGCATTGATAAAAATCAAAATTTTTCATATTTTAAATATTTTGCCCTCGAAGAAGTTCTAAAACAGCATTCAAATTTACAAGAAATTATATTAAAATCTGACTTTGAGCCTACCATAATTCGAGAAGGCGATCGCCTGATTTTTGTCAGACCTAAAGTTTTAGTTGAATGTAATTTACCAAAAGCGTTTGCTGAAGGTAATTGTCAAATACAGTTTAGCAATTTAACTTTAAGAGGCTTGAAAATTCATTTAAATCATCAAGATATTTTAAGCCAATTAATGACAGGATTACATACTCAAGCACATTGGGGCTGTCGTCGTTTTTTACAGCAGTTAGATAATCATACTTTTGAGGTGTGTTTAGGACAAACAACAGTGATTTTATCTGCAATAGAAACAGCAGATTTGTGTTTATGTATTGATGCAATTTGCCAAAAGTATAAGAAATTAGTTATCGGATTGGAAGATATTTTAGAAACCTGGGAGTTTCCATTAATAGATATTGCAGGTATTCGAGGTTTTCAACTTTTTTCTGTAGATCCAAAAATCTGGGAATTAATGCAAAAATTTGCTCAAGAATTTAATTATGCTCAAGGCAAATCGGAATGGCATATTTTTCATCAAGAAGCAACATCAATTAGAATCAGCCGAGGCATTCGTGACCATGCATTTATATTGTCGAAAATTGACAATTATTGGTCAAAAATAGAAAAAATTAATATTGTGTATGAAATCAATGAAGTGCATTTAGAATCTTTGGAAAGAGGCGAAATTACTTCATGGCAGCAAGACATTGGCCCCCAAGGAACTTGGACAGCTAAATATACTCAACAGTGGTTATTAGAAAAATATATTCCTTACGTTATTGATTATTATTCACAAAAATGTCAATTATGGGAATTTGAATTAAGCAAAAATATAGGCGATTGCCAAGGTATTATTACTTCAATTTCCGAAATTAACGATATTAAAGAATTAGTTCCTTATCTACGAGATATTCAGTCTTGGCTAAATATTTATGTCGAACATATTCCTGCTGTAATATTGCAAAAATATTATCAATCATTTACAGATTTGTTACGTAACACTGATTCGGCAATTATAGGTATAGATTATATTACAGGGAATTTGCGGAAAATAGAATGGGTCAATAATAAAGATGATATTGCTAGTGATGTAATAGATGGAGAACATCTAACTTTCAAAGATGCTATGCGTTCTTTATCTCAACAAGTAGCGAGAATCAATAATTCTACACATGAGAATAGCTGGAAAGCAGATTTAATTACGCGGATATTTATTTGGGTTATCGAACATGGAAAAGTTCGTTTTTCTCAATCGCAATTAAATGCTACAAAACAAGCTTTACTACCTCTTTGGGAAGAAAGCAGATTTGAAATGCGTTATGTGTATGGTCGTCGTTTCTGATTTTCAATTATGAAAATAATCACCTAGATGCAGAGTACGTCAAGGAGAGGAAGAAAATTTAAGGGACTAGGTAAAACTATTTCAATTGATAGAGAAAACATAAAATATATGACTGCTATACTGACTTTGGTTAAGCAGCATATTTTACTAAAAGGCTTGTTTATACCAAGTTAGTTTAGCTAGAAATGCATAGATATTCTAGCCCCAGAGGCTGGCAAAAAATTGGTGTAAGAGGTAAAAAATGACCGCCGAAGAAAGAAGGTTAGAAGAAGACCGCACCCGCAAAGCATACTGGCGCAGATGGGGCCCTTACCTAAGCGATCGCCAATGGGGTACTGTACGAGAAGATTACAGTTCTGATGGTAGTGCTTGGAGCTATTTTCCTCACGATCATGCTCGCTCTCGTACCTATCGCTGGGGTGAAGATGGCATTGCGGGTATTTCTGATAATCATCAACGATTGTGCTTTGCTTTAGCCCTTTGGAATGGCGAAGACCCTATTCTCAAAGAACGATTATTTGGTTTATCTGGGCCTGAAGGTAATCACGGGGAAGATGTTAAGGAATATTATTTTTATCTTGACAATACCCCATCTCATGCATATATGAAATATCTGTATAAATATCCGCAAAGGGCATTTCCCTATGCAGAATTAGTAGCAGAAAATCAGCGCCGAGGCTATCACGAGCCAGAATTTGAATTAGTAGACACAGGTATTTTTGAGCATGATCAATACTTCGATGTATTTGTGGAATATGCTAAAAATTCTGATGAAGATATTTTAATTAAAATAAATATTGTTAATAGAGCATCTGAAACTAAAATTTTACATGTTTTACCGACATTGTGGTTTCGCAATACATGGTCTTGGTTTGAAGATGCACCCAAGCCAAAACTAAAAAAAAAGACATCAAATATTATAGAAGCTGATCACCCCACATTAGGCAGGCGATCGCTTTATTTTCAAAACTGTCAAAATACGTTATTTACCGAAAACGAAACTAATAATGAGTTGATTTTTGGCGTACCTAATAACTCTCCCTATGTCAAAGATGGCATTAATAATTATATTGTTCAGGGAAAAAACGCAGCAGTTAACCCTGAATACACCGGAACTAAAGCAGCAGTTCATTACGAATTAAATATTGCGGCGGGAGAAACTCAATCTATTTGCCTACGATTAACGGATATTGATAATCTTCAAGAGCCTTTAGGAAAAGAATTTGCGGAAATTTTTGCCTTACGTCAACAAGAAGCAGATGAGTTTTATCATCATATAACACCAGGTAATTTATCCTCAGAGATTCGTAATGTACAGCGACAAGCATTTGCGGGATTGCTGTGGACAAAACAGTATTATCACTATGTAGTAGAAGACTGGATTAAAGGTGATCCCACTCAACCAACTCCTCATAGAGAAAATGTCCGTAACAAAGAATGGATGCATCTATTTAACGATGACATTATTTCCATGCCAGATAAATGGGAATTTCCTTGGTATGCAGCTTGGGATTTAGCCTTTCATGTAATTCCCTTAGCAATGATTGATCCAGATTTTGCTAAACGCCAAATGGATAAATTAACGCGTGAATGGTATTTGCATCCCAATGGGCAAATTCCTGCTTATGAGTGGCATTTTAGCGATGTTAATCCTCCTGTTCATGCTTGGGGAACTTGGCGAGTTTATCAACTTGAAAAAGAATTTTACGGACACGCTGATACTGATTTTTTGGAAAGAGTCTTTCAAAAGCTATTACTTAACTTTACTTGGTGGGTTAACCGTAAAGATAATGATGGTAACAATGTTTTTCAGGGCGGCTTTTTAGGTTTAGATAACATCGGAATTTTTGACCGCAGTTCCCAACTACCTACAGGTGGACATTTAGAACAATCTGACGGCACTAGTTGGATGGGTATGTATTGTTTAAATATGTTAGGAATTGCTTTAGAATTAGCAAAAACTCGCCCAGCATATGAAGATATCGCTAGTAAGTTTTTTGAGCATTTTCTTTATATTGCCGATGCGATGAATCATCTAGGACATGATGGTATCCACTTGTGGGATGATACAGACCAATTTTTTTATGATGTCCTGCATTTACCCCAAGATGAACGCATTCATCTTAAAGTACGCTCGATGGTAGGTTTAATTCCTTTATTCGCTGTAGAAACATTAGATTCACAAGTATTGACAGATTTGCCTGACTTCAAAAAACGCTTTGAGTGGTTTATTAAAAATCGCCCTCATCTCCAAGAAAATATTGCTTCTTTAGAACAACCAGGCTATAAATCTAGACGCTTATTAGCTATTGTCAGTCCAGAAAAACTCAAATTAATTCTGCGAAGAATGCTAGATGAAACTGAGTTTTTGAGTTCTTATGGTATTCGTTCTGTTTCTAAATTTCACGCCGAACATCCCTATACCTTTACTGTCAATGGTGAAGAGCATCAAGTAAAATATGAACCAGCTGAATCTACTAGTGGAATGTTTGGTGGTAATTCTAACTGGCGCGGCCCGATTTGGTGGCCGATGAATTATTTGATTATCGAGTCTTTGCTCAAATTTTATGAATATTTAGGAGATGATTTTACCATTGAGTATCCTACTAATTCGGGTAAATTCCTAACTTTATTGGATATAGCAACAGAGTTATCTCAGAGATTAACTCATATTTTTCTCAATAATGATGAAAATTATCGTCCTGTTCATGGTAGCAATCATTTGTTAAAAACTCATCCAGATTGGCGTGATTTAATTTTATTTTACGAATACTTTAATGGTGATAATGGTGCAGGACTAGGAGCGAATCATCAAACTGGATGGACAGGATTAGTAGCATATCTTGTTCATCACTGTGAAGTAACTTGCAAACTGCAAAAAGATAAAAAATAATTTGCAAAAACTCTGAGGTAATGCATTTAGACGTTACATTTTTTTTGCTGTGACTTTCCTCTGGAAACTTTTAGTAAATTTTTAGCCCACGCAAGGTGGGCTTTTTACTTGTAAATAAGGGTTTTCTCGAAGTCTTTCTATTCCTCCTGAGGTTCCGCTATGGGATTTTCTGGTATCTCTGGCGTTGGAGACACATTAGGTGCAGGCGTAGAAGTTGGACTCGGACGACGCTGGAAGTATTTACTGAATCTTGATGTTGCTGATTCAGTAACCTCTTTTTTAGGTATTTCTGGTTGTGGTTCTGGAGATATTTCTACTGGTGCAGTCGTAGGAGGCGCAGGTGTAACTTCTGGTTGTGGTTCTAGCGTTGGCGACTCAATGATTTCAGGTAATGTCGGCGAGACACTAGGTGTTGGTTCAATGGTAGGACGTGTACGACGCTGGAAAAATTTACCAAATCGGGGTTTTTCTACCTCAGGTACTACTGTTTCTGGTTCTTCGGTAGCTTGGGGTGTAACTTCTGGTTGTGGTTCTGGTGTTGGCGAGATGCTAGGTGTGGGTTTTATTTCTGGTTGTTTTAACTCAGTTGGGGGTATTTCTGGAATTTCAGTAGTTTCAGGAAGTGGTAAAGGTATTGGTTTGGGTATTGTTTCAACAGTGGGAGTTTTAGTAGGGGTGGGTGTCGGTTCAGTAATTGATTTCTTCGCAGTGTAATTTGGATTTACAATGCTACGCACCTCATCAGCTTTCAATTCCCCCCTAACAATTCTGGAAAGTGTATCTTTACCCTTGGGCTGGTAATTAATTAGTCTGGCTGTAGTGTTGAAGGCATTTTTTAGAGGATTTCCCTGATTATCCAGAAATTCTAGCTTTACCCAGTTTTCCCCAGGTTGGAAGCCCTTGAGGTAAACTGCTTGCCAGCGATCCAAAATGAAGCTTTCACCATTAATTGTGCAACGAATGCGCCAATCATTAATAGGATTATTGGGATCTAACTCAGATGCCAGGTGTAGAGGGGCATTAGTTAAGTAAAAATCTAATAGAATTGGTTCTGCCCCATAGTCGCCTTTAGGACGACTGTAGGTTAGCACTGGGAGTGCAGCATCGGGGTTGTTATCTTCAGTTTTAGTGAAAATGTGAAACGTTGTCTGGGCGTAAGCACCTTCATTTTTGAAGCTTTCGTGCCACGGACGAGAAGCAAAAACGCGCAGGGTATGGGTACCTGGAGATAAGTCTGGTAAAACTAGAGGCTGATTCAGGTCATAAACCGCTATGTAAGGTTGGTTATCTAGAATTACGTGGAGATGAGGCCCCAAATCCCATTGGGGATCTTTAAATATAGGCAAATCCTTTACCTGAAACTTTACTGAGACTGTGTTCTCTGGGAGAACTTCATCAGGTTGGGGGGTAACTATTGTCACTTGTGGCCGATAAACTTCCAAGGTTTGGCGTAGGTCTTGAATAACGGCTGGTGGAGAAACTTCGGAAAATTGCTGAGAAATTTTAGAAGTTTGGGGAGGTTTTTCTCCATAGCCAACAGATACTTCCTGGCTACCAGCTTTTTCGCCACAACTGGTTAAACTCAAGACCAGTACAAAGGTGATGAGCCATTTAAAAATAGTAAATCTCCTAGAGAGGAGCTTGTCTAAAACTGCTTTCTGCCATGAGTTCATGCCTTTCACCCTAGTAATAGTCGTCAGCAACTGACAGATTATTTTGGCTTAAAGTGTGTATCGCACACCATAGCCTAAAAGGTGAAATCGATATTCACACCTCATAACATTTTTTTTTGACTTTCTCAGGTCACTTCAAAATAAGTAATATTTTGGACAAATTTTTCAGTAGCAAAGAAAACATAGAAGAAATTTGATGGAATACAGGGTAGCAAAAATAAGAGCGATAAATGAATTTAGTTCAATCTATAAATTTTACGAATTGTTATCCTTTGTAAATTAAATGAAGAAACTCTTGACTTTTGGACAAGATGTTTGAAGTTAAAAGGCATATAAGGCAATTATTTCAGCGAATTTGAATTATTGTTAAAATGTGTCTAACAAAGTACTGGTCTTGACCCTATAATTCAACAGAAACAAACTTCCACATAGAGTCTCATCACTGCTTCAGGAAATTTCTGTAGTTTGCGACCAAGGTTAACTTTGTGGTATTCATGATTCCTCATTCCTTATCAAGAGAGGAGGTCGAATGACGATTAGTCCTCCGGAGCGAGAGGAGAAAAAGGCAAGAGTAATAGTCGATAAAGACCCGGTTCCTACCTCATTTGAAAGATGGGCAAAGCCAGGACACTTCGACAGAACCTTAGCCAGAGGGCCCAAAACCACCACATGGATTTGGAACCTTCATGCACTCGCCCACGATTTTGATACACATACAAGCGATTTAGAAGACATTTCCCGCAAAATCTTTGCCGCGCACTTTGGGCACCTTGCCGTAGTGATGATCTGGTTGAGCGGAATGATCTTCCACGGCGCTAAGTTCTCGAATTACGAAGCCTGGTTAAACGACCCCTTAAATGTGAGTCCTAGTGCTCAAGTCGTTTGGCCCATCGTTGGACAAGACATTTTAAATGGTGATGTCGGTGGTGGATTCCACGGTATTCAAATCACCTCTGGCTTGTTCCAAGTATGGCGTGGCTGGGGTATTACCAGCTCATTCCAGCTTTACGTAACCGCTATTGGCGGCTTGGTATTAGCAGGTCTGTTACTGTTTGCTGGTTGGTTCCATTACCATAAGCGCGCTCCCAAACTGGAATGGTTCCAGAATGTGGAGTCCATGCTGAATCACCACTTGCAAGTACTGTTAGGTTGTGGTTCCTTGGGATGGGCTGGACACTTAATCCACGTGTCGGCACCAACAAATAAACTTTTGGATGCAGGTATTGCTGCTAAAGACATACCCTTGCCCCATGAGTTCATCCTGAACAAAGACTTGTTGATCGAGCTGTATCCCAGCTTTGCTAATGGGTTAACACCATTCTTCACCTTGAATTGGGGTCAGTACGCTGACTTCCTGACCTTCAAGGGCGGTTTAAACCCCGTTACAGGCGGCTTGTGGATGAGTGATATTGCTCATCACCACTTGGCGATCGCAGTCTTGTTTATCATTGCTGGTCACATGTACCGTACCAACTGGGGTATCGGTCACAGCATTAAAGAGATCCTGGAAAACCATAAGGGTCCTTTCACTGGTGAAGGTCACAAAGGTCTGTACGAAAACATGACCACATCGTGGCACGCTCAGTTGGCAACTAACCTTGCTTTCTTGGGTTCACTGACCATCATCATTGCTCACCACATGTACGCAATGCCCCCGTATCCGTACTTGGCAACGGACTACGCAACGCAATTGTGTATATTCACCCACCACATGTGGATCGGTGGCTTCTTGATTGTCGGTGGTGCTGCTCACGCTGCTATTTTCATGGTGCGTGATTACGATCCCGTGGTTAACCAAAACAACGTACTGGATCGGGTGATTCGTCACCGGGATGCTATCATCTCTCACCTGAACTGGGTGTGTATTTTCCTAGGCTTCCACAGCTTTGGACTGTACATCCACAACGACACAATGCGTGCCTTGGGAAGACCCCAAGACATGTTCTCCGACACGGCAATTCAGTTGCAGCCAGTATTTGCTCAGTGGGTACAAAACATACACACCTTGGCACCTGGTGGTACTGCTCCTAATGCCTTAGAACCAGTTAGTTATGCTTTTGGCGGCGGTATCTTGGCTGTAGGCGGCAAAGTGGCAATGATGCCCATTGCTTTGGGTACAGCGGACTTCTTAATCCACCATATCCACGCCTTCACCATTCACGTTACAGTCTTGATTCTGCTCAAGGGTGTGCTGTTTGCTCGTAGTTCTCGTCTGATTCCAGACAAAGCGAACTTAGGCTTCCGCTTCCCTTGCGACGGACCAGGTCGTGGCGGTACATGTCAAGTATCTGGTTGGGACCACGTGTTCCTCGGATTATTCTGGATGTACAACTCCATATCGATTGTGATTTTCCACTTTAGTTGGAAGATGCAATCAGATGTTTGGGGAACAGTAGATGCAGCGGGTAATGTATCTCACATTACTGGTGGTAACTTTGCCCAAAGTGCCATCACCATCAACGGCTGGTTGCGTGACTTCTTGTGGGCGCAAGCTTCACAAGTAATCAACTCCTACGGCAGTGCTTTATCTGCCTATGGTCTACTATTCTTAGGCGCTCACTTTGTCTGGGCATTCAGTTTAATGTTCCTGTTCAGTGGTCGCGGCTACTGGCAAGAACTAATTGAGTCCATTGTTTGGGCACATAATAAACTGAAAGTAGCTCCAGCGATTCAGCCTCGCGCTCTGAGCATCATTCAGGGACGAGCTGTAGGTGTAGCTCACTACCTCTTAGGAGGAATTGCTACAACCTGGGCATTCTTCCATGCACACATCCTTTCAGTAGGGTAGCAATTCAGTTTTTTGAGTTAAGGGTTAAGAGTGATGAATGTTGATTTACAAAGAAATCTGACAGACAAAACTTTTAACTCCTAACTCCCCCCCAAAGCTGACACCTGATGGCTAAAGGTCAGAGGATTTATCAAACCTATGGCAACAAAATTTCCAAAATTTAGCCAGGATCTCGCACAGGACCCGACTACTCGTCGGATATGGTATGCGATCGCCACAGGCAACGACTTTGAAAGCCACGATGGCATGACGGAAGAAAATCTTTACCAAAAGATTTTCGCCACTCACTTCGGTCACTTGGCAATCATTTTCTTGTGGGCGTCCAGCCTCCTGTTCCACGTGGCCTGGCAAGGTAACTTTGAACAGTGGATTAAAGATCCCCTTCATGTCCGCCCAATCGCCCATGCGATTTGGGACCCCCACTTTGGTAAACCTGCTATCGAAGCATTTACCCAAGCGGGTGCTAGCAATCCTGTAAACATTGCTTACTCTGGTGTTTATCACTGGTGGTATACCATCGGGATGCGGACGAACAGTGAACTGTACACCGGTTCTGTGTTCCTCCTGTTGTTGGCAGCAGTATTCTTATTTGCTGGTTGGTTGCACTTGCAACCCAAGTTCCGTCCTAGCCTCTCTTGGTTTAAGAGTGCTGAACCCCGTCTGAACCACCACTTGGCAGGTTTGTTCGGTGTCAGTTCCTTGGCTTGGGCTGGACACTTGATTCACGTTGCTATCCCCGAATCTCGCGGACAGCACGTTGGTTGGGATAACTTCTTAACCACATTGCCCCACCCAGCAGGTTTGACACCCTTCTTCACAGGTAACTGGGGCGTTTACGCTCAGAACCCTGACACTGCCAGCCATCTTTTTGGTACATCCCAAGGTTCAGGTACAGCGATTCTGACATTCTTAGGTGGATTCCATCCTCAGACAGAATCTTTGTGGCTGACCGACATGGCTCACCACCACTTGGCGATTGCAGTACTATTCATTGTTGCTGGTCACATGTACCGGACTAACTTCGGGATTGGTCACAGCATCAAAGAAATGCTGAACTCCAAATCCGGTTTAGTACCTGGTAGCAAGAGTGAAGGTCAATTTAACCTGCCTCACCAAGGTCTTTACGACACCATTAACAACTCGCTGCACTTCCAGTTGTCTCTAGCTTTAGCGGCACTGGGAACTATCACATCGTTGGTAGCGCAGCACATGTACTCGTTGCCTCCTTACGCATTCATTGCTAAGGACTATACAACTCAGGCATCGCTGTACACCCACCACCAGTATATTGCTGGCTTCTTGATGGTTGGTGCTTTTGCCCACGCCGCCATCTTCTGGGTACGTGACTACGACCCAGAACAAAACAAAGGCAACGTACTCGACCGTGTGCTACAGCACAAAGAAGCGATCATTTCTCACCTCAGCTGGGTATCGCTATTCTTGGGCTTCCACACCCTCGGTTTGTATGTACACAACGACGTAGTAGTTGCTTTCGGTACTCCTGAAAAGCAAATCTTGATTGAGCCTGTGTTCGCACAGTTCATTCAAGCTGCTCACGGTAAAGTACTGTACGGTTTAGATACCTTGTTGTCTAACCCTGACAGCGTAGCCTACACAGCTTATCCTAACTACGGCAACGTTTGGTTAGGTGGTTGGCTGGATGCCATCAACTCTGGCACCAACTCCCTCTTCTTAACAATCGGCCCTGGCGACTTCCTGGTACACCATGCATTCGCTTTGGCTATTCACACCACCACCTTAGTACTTGTTAAAGGTGCTTTGGATGCTCGTGGTTCTAAGCTGATGCCCGATAAAAAGGACTTCGGCTATGCCTTCCCTTGCGACGGTCCAGGCCGTGGCGGTACTTGCGACATCTCCGCTTGGGACGCATTCTACCTAGCTATGTTCTGGATGTTGAACACCATTGGTTGGGTCACCTTCTACTGGCACTGGAAACATCTAGGTATTTGGCAAGGTAACGTTGCTCAGTTCAACGAAAACTCTACTTACCTCATGGGCTGGTTCCGTGATTACCTCTGGGCTAACTCTGCTCAGTTAATTAACGGTTACAACCCTTACGGTGTGAATAACCTGTCTGTTTGGGCTTGGATGTTCCTATTTGGACACCTAGTTTGGGCAACTGGTTTCATGTTCCTCATCTCTTGGAGAGGATACTGGCAAGAGTTGATTGAAACCCTTGTTTGGGCGCACGAGCGGACTCCTCTAGCTAACTTAGTTCGCTGGAAAGATAAGCCCGTTGCTATGTCCATCGTTCAAGGTCGTTTGGTTGGTCTAGCTCACTTCACCGTTGGCTATGTCCTCACCTATGCGGCGTTCTTGATTGCCTCCACTGCTGGTAAGTTCGGTTAATTCGGCTGCTAGTTTTGTAGATGATTAAAATTGGTAACGAGCTACTTTACCCATGACTAATTAGGCAATATCATCGCGTTCAATGTATAACAACAAAAACGCCATTGTTACCGCCGGAAAAACTAGACCAGTCAGGGGAACAAGAATGGAGGGCAAAAATGAAGCT
>JAKOMP010000093.1 GCA_022241785.1 Cyanocohniella sp. LLY
GCTTAAAGCTTTTATCAAAACTTTTTCTCCAAAAACTACTCAAATGGTGGATGTATTGATTGCAGTTGCTTTAAACCTCATCAATCCTATGCATCTGCGAAATTGGTTTGCTAACTGCTGCTACTGTACTTCATGATTTAGGAAAGTGCTGTAAATTTTCTTCAACGCCTCCTTTTGGATGATTATCCTCGGAGGCTTTACGCAATGACATTTATTATCTCGTTGCAAAATAAAAACTGGGATGTACCCATTACCTTTGTGATAAATAGCCTCTGAGGCATAACTGAAGCATATTACATGATGAAAGCAACTAAAAAGTACTAATTGGTGTTGCATAAGGACTAGACATGATATCTATCATGTGTGTATTCTGAGTACAACCCCTAAGGATATTATTAGAAACAAATTATCTGTTTGATGGGAATTTAAATTCGTATATCTGTCTTATCCAGATGTACACATCAACGTCTCTTGAGAGTAAATGAAACTCATCCATCAAGAATACAACTGATAGCCCAGCATCATTTTCAGCCTGTTTCTGATCTAAGAAATTCTGAATTTATTCTCTATTTTGTTCCTAATTCTATGCTAGTCTTTGGATTAAATTTTTGATTTTTTCAGTGAATATTGTCCATTGACATAGTAACAATCCAGTGTTAAAAATGGGTCAATTTTAAGTAGGTTTCTACATAAGCGAAACATACATGTGGATATAAAATCTTTATTGACTCAAATATTGTTTTGTATTTTTTCAGTGCTTTAATCGTTTCTACAAAGATTATCCCAAGTAAAAAAATACCCAAATATCATTGTGCTAACTAAAGCCATATCCAAAGAATTTAGCGCTATGCAAAAACTTGGAAATTGCGTCTGTATAAGCTGTTTAGCCCGCAATCGCAGGTTTTTGATTATTTATTTTTTGTCACAAAGCAATTATTTTTTGGAAGATTTATTTAGCTTCTCATAGCTTTTAGTCTTTGGTTTTCTCTCACGCATATGAGGTTTGCTCACTGCTATTAACCCTAAAAATTGTCCCCTTTTGAATCCTTATTCCAAATGTATAAACCTGTGCTAACGATTTTTTACCAGTTCAATCCTTGGCATACTACTATTGGTGGTATTCAAACACTGGTAAGCCTGTTTATTAAGTACGCACCTAGCGAATTTGATCTACGGCTTGTAGGAACAGGGCATGATAGATGTCAGCCGAATCTAAAGTGGCAAGAAGCAGAATTTGCTGGGAGAGAAATTAGTTTTCTGCCTTTATTTACTTTAGAAAATGATAATATTCGGGGTCTAATACCAACAACATTTAAGTATACAACTGCCTTATTAGGGCGTTGTTTTGCTTCAGATTTCATGCATTTTCATCGGTTAGAACCAACTTTAACTGCATTGAATTGGACCGGGGAAAAAACCCTGTTTATTCACAATGATATTCATGCACAGATGCAAACTACTGGAGATAAAAAAGCGATGATGTGGCGGAGGTTTCCGGCAGCATATTTTGCCTTGGAAAGTTTGTTAGTTCGTCAGTTTAGCCAAATTTTATCGTGTAATAGTAATTCTGCCGAATTATATCGCCAGCGTTATCCCAGTATGAGCGATCGCATTGCCTACATCAAAAATTCATTTGATAACGAAATGTTCTATCCGTTAACTCACCAAGAACGGGAAGCACAAAGGCATAAACTGGCTTTGAGATTGGGTTTAGTTCCAGAAACACGTTTTATTTTGTTTGCTGGTCGGTTACATCCACAGAAAGATCCACTATTATTAGTACGTGCATTCGCAGCTTTAAATGAACCTCATACTCATCTACTAATAGCTGGAGATGGAGAATTAGCCACAAAAATTCGGACAGAAATTGGTATCCTCCGGTTAGCTGAACGAGTGACAATGCTGGGAGCAGTTAATCAAACAGAACTATCACAGTTGCATCGTCTCTGCAATGTCTTTGTTCTGACTAGTGTCTACGAAGGTTTACCTTTAGTGGTTCTAGAGGCCCTTGCTAGTGGGACTCCAGTAGTCACAACTCGAACTGGTGAAACTCCAAAATTACTGACAGATGATAGTGGAATAGTGTGTAATCAACGTACTCCAGAATCCATAGCAGATAGTATCCGCCAGGTACTTCTACACCCAGAAAATTATCCCAGTGTTTCTTGTGTGCGGACTGCAAGCCCCTATGCTGCGAGCAGTGTCATCAGTAATATCTACAGAGAAATGCTCAATCGTTGGGAATTGCGAACTTTTTCATCTGTGAGTTCTTAACCATAACTAATTCTCACTGAACAAATTTATGAAAATTGCTGTAATTGGTGTCAAAGGCCTACCACCCAAACAGGGAGGTATTGAACATTACTGTGCAGAAGTGTATCCCCGGATGGTAGGGCAGGGTCATAGTGTTGATTTATTTGCCCGTTCTTCTTACACTGACAGTCGTTGGATGAAGAATTATGACTTTCAAGGTGTCCGAGTTATTTCCTTGCCTAGTTTTGATTTTAGAGGCATAGATGCTTTAATTGGCTCTGCATTAGGAGCGATCGCTGCTTCTGGAAGACAATACGATATCATTCATTTTCATGCCTTGGGGCCATCTCTGTTTACTGGCATATCCAAACTGGCAACCTCCGCAAAAATTGTTGTTACTTGTCAAGGCTTAGATTGGCAACGTGCAAAATGGGGCAATTTTTCTACTCGCCTCATTCTTGCGGGTGAAAAAGCCGCAGTGCGCTTTGCTGACGAAATTGTTGTGGTATCAAAAAACTTGCAATCCTACTTTTGGCAAACCTATGGTAGAGAAACAGTTTATATTCCTAATGCTGCTGCCGGCTATGCTGATTCAGATCCTAACTTTGGCTATGGTACCTCCCTTGGTTTGAAACAGAAACGCTACATTCTATTTTTAGGCAGACTTGTTCCAGAAAAGCGTCCCGAATTACTCGTTGAAGCTTTTAGTAAACTCAAACCACTAGGATGGAAACTTGTTCTCGCTGGTGGCATCAGCGATACTAAGTCCTATGTTTCCCAGTTATTAAATACCATTGCTAAGAATCAAGAGATAGTCTTTGCAGGTGAACTTTCCGGAGCGCGTCTAGCAGAAATTGTTCGAGGAGCCGGGTTGTTTGTTCTACCTTCTGATTTGGAAGGATTACCTTTAGCAATGCTGGAGGCTATGCAAGAATGTATCCCAGTCATGGCTAGTGACATCCCACCCCACCAGCAATTATTAAATCCGAGACGTGGCATACTATTTCAGGCGGGAAACCTAGACTCATGTATTGATTGTCTGAACTGGGCTGTGAATCATCCGCAGCAATTAGCAACAATGGCTATTGCTGCCCAAAAGTATGTGAAATTGAACTATAGCTGGGAATATATTACTGCTGAGAATTTAAAGCTATATTCAACACTGTTGAATTTTTCTGCAAATATCAAGAAATCCGAACCTATTTCCGTTAATGTGGCTGGAGTTGGCTGGACTGAAGCAACTTCCAGTAAAGTTGTTGAGCGCAAAGCCTCAGCCTCCGATTATGCCACAACACTAGAAAAATAAGTATTTCACATATTTGCACTGAGAAAATCGGTGGAAATTCCAGGATGCATCAACCTTTTGTTTTCTAGAGAGTACTTGAGGTGGAGAAACAAAGGTAATGGGAAAGAACATTTCATCTTTACTAATGAAGGTCTTAAAGCGGCATAGTGTACCTGCTATAGCTACATTTGCTTCAGTAATTGGTGGGTCAGTTGTTTATTTAGCTGTGACTCCACGATTATATAAAACATCAGGACGGCTAATGCTGGACGAAAAACAGGTAAGCGTTTCTCAATTGGGACGCGACCTCAGCCAAGTACCTGTAACTACACCAGGCGGTTCTAACCCACTAGCTACTCAAGCAGAATTAATTAAATCACAAAGGGTTTTACAAAGAGCGATCGCCCAACTTTCTCCCCCAGAACAAATAACAACTGCTGAACTTAGTCAGGGTTTGCAAGTAAAAGTCATTCCAGCTACGAATATTTTGGAACTGAGCTATCAATCGCCAGATTCTCTGTTAGCTGCCAATGTCCTGAATGCTATCTCAGAAGCAATGGTAGCGGAAAGTGTAGAAGCTATCCGCTCAGAAGCTCGCTCTGTGAGGAAATTTTTAGAAGCTGAGGTTCCGAGACAGCGATCGCATCTGACAATGGCTGAAGCAGCAGAAAGCAGTTACAGACAAAGAAGTGGCATCGTCTCTTTTGAAGAGCAAACAAAAACTCTGGTAAGTAGTTTAGCGACATCAGAAAGCCAAGAACGAACTCTTTTGAGTCAGTTGCAAGAAGTCATGTCTCGTATTAGTGATTTGGAGCAAATCACCAGCGCTGGGGATCTCAACAGTGCTTATTCAGCAGTGCGTGGTGGTGGTGATGAAGAATTGAAAAAACTCCGCGCTAAAATTGTGGAATTGGAAGCACAGGTAGTTGAAGGTCGTGTGCTGCTTACAGATGATCATCCTACTTTACGCACCCTAATAGAAAGACGGGATACTCTGCGTCAGTTGTATGCACAAAAACTGGCTATGGTGTCACCTAATAATAGTGCGATCGCTCCAGAACAAGTTGCACATGACGAACTTTCCCAGAACTTGACATCCCAACTCATTTTTCAGAAAATTGAGCGCGCAGCTTTGGAAAATAAGCTCATAATTGTCCACAACCAGCGTGCCCAACTCCAAGCGAATCTGGCACAACTACCAATACAACAACAACCCCTAACCGCTTTAGTTCGCCAACGAGAAGAGGCGGCACAATCTCTCAAATTATTACAAACAAAATTTGAAGAAGCACGGATAGCAGAAGCTCAACTGGTAAGTAATATCCGCATTATTGCCAGGGCGACAATACCAGATTCACCCGCATCACCAAAGCTATCAATAGTGTTATTCATAGCTAGCGTCTTCGGTATAATTTTAGCCGTTGGCATTGTGCTGTTATTGGAGGCGTTGGATAACACCTTAAGAGATGCTTCTGAAGCAGAAGAACTGCTTCAGTTACCATTACTAGGAATATTGCCACGTCTAACTGCTCAAACCTTAAAGCTAGATTCAGCAGCAACTTTCCTTCAAGATGTCGGTTTGGTTGAGCCATACCGTATGCTCCTCAAAACTTTAGAATTTCGCAATCCTGAAAACTTGCAAGTAATTGTTGTCAGTAGTTCCCTTTCTGGTGAAGGTAAGTCAATTGTTGCCTCGCATCTAGCGACTGTCTCCGCCATGTTATCGCGCCGGACTTTGATTATTGATGCTGACTTGCATAGACCTGTACAACATCAGTTGTTTAATTTAGCTGCAACACCGGGAATTAGCGATGTGCTGGAAAACAATCAATCTCTGCTGGAAGTTATCCGCCCAACAGGAATTGAAAATCTTTCAGTTCTAACTTGCGGTGAACTACACCAACATCCTTCTCTATTGCTAGAGTCTACAGCCATGAAATCTCTAATAGCAGAAGCAGAAGCGCATTTTGATTTAGTAATTATAGATACACCTCCTCTATGTGCAAGTATTGATGCTGCGACATTGACTCAGCAGAGTGATGGCATCATCTTGGTTACACGTCCCAACGTAACTCGCAAGGAAGTTCTGCAAAAAACAGTATCCGAATTAACTGAAAATCGCATACCCGTACTGGGAGTTGTGGTAAATGAAATGACCAGTATGACCCAAGAGTATTACCGCGATACTCACAATGGATATCAATCAAACAGGCGTTTGACAGCTCAAGCATCTACCATGAGGTCTGAAGATGTTAACTAATCACCGCTCCAGTCGCTATTTGGTTTTAGCAATATTGTTGGGACTGATAGGCGTGGGAGTTGGTATAGTTTCTGGATTTTTAGCAGGAGCTAATCCTCGGTTACTAGTTTTAGCTGTAGTTGCAGCAGGAACGGTTTACTATTTCTTTGCCAAGTTTGAGCAAGCTGTATTGGGGCTATTAATATTGCGTAGTTCCTTGGATGTTTTTTCTGCTCAACAGATACCAGCAGTGTTTGCTATTGGGTTAAATGCTTTAACTTTGCTATATGTCACAGTATTATTATTGACAGGTCGCACTGTTCACACAGATCGCTTTTGGTGGTTTTTAGCTAGCTGGGTAGCATTACAAGGAATCTGGGTCATCCTTCTACCTTTAGGAGCATTGGGGCTTGACGGTTCATATTTGCCAGCTAGTCTCCGTGAGTGGGTACGTCTATTTTCTTGGGTGATGGTCTATTTACTAGTAATGCAACTCAAGGATAAACTCCCTCCTCAAAAAGTGATTTCTAGCCTCTTTTTAGCTATCCTCTTACCAATCACAATCGGATTATTGCAGATATATGAAGCAAATCCTCGCATCGTAGGGACTTTCGGTATGGCCAATACCTTTGCTACTTTTTTGTTACTGTTTATCAGTCTTGTGTTGTGGAAGCTTAACTGGACACAGAAACACTGGTTTTGGTTAATTTTGTTGGGCTTATTATGTTTTTATCTTGTTAGTACTCAAACCCTGTTTAGCTTATTGATGATTGCAGTTTTTGTCCTAGTTTTAATTACTCCTCGGTTGAATTTAGCCAAGCTAATTGGTGGCATGTTATTGTTCGGCTTAGTCATAGCCCTCTTTGCTAGTACAGAGTTTGGGCAAGAACGCCTAGTTTCTATTACTCAAACACCACTACTTAATCCAGACATCGATATATCACGGGCAATTCTGTTGTCTGATGGAGACTTTAATAGCTTTAACTGGCGGCTTTCTCAATGGTATTCACTACTTAATGCTTGGAAAATTAGTCCAATTTTTGGTTATGGTTTGGGTCTAAGTATACCAGTGGCAGGTAATGAACTTCTTCCCCACAATGATTACATTCGAGCTTTAGTAGAAGGAGGAATTATTGGTTTAGTAACATTTTTGGCATTTTTTGCGGCTCAGTTCACATATCTTTTGCAATTAATTCAGCAGACACCTTGCGGGAGTAAACAACGCAACTTGTGTTTTATTTTGTTGGCTATGCTGACATCCATACCAGTGGGAATGATTACCGAGAATATTTGGAGCCATACTACCTTCTTCTTCTACTGGTGGACTTTGATCGCCGTTGCTGGCTGGAATTGGAATGAAAAGCAAATTAGAGAAAATATGCCTTTCAAATAACTTGAATATCATTCTGTTGAATTGAAATATATCTGTTTTCTCCAAGATAATTTTCGGAAAACACATGAATAATACAATTGATTACGTACTTCAGGATTGGCAAAATAATCAAGATACAAGCTTCAAGTCCCGCATTGTTTTATCGATGTTTCGCTTGAATAAATTAATCATTGATTTACCATTTTTTGGACAAAAAATATCAAAAATTTATCGCTTATTTTATCAATTAATAGTAGAATATATATTAGGTATTGAATTACCCTGGAATACAAAAATAGGGACAAATATTAAGATTCAACACGGTCATGGTTTGGTTGTTAATTGCGAAACCATAATTGGTGCAAATTGTACGTTGAGACATTCGACAACTATTGGTAATAAAAAATTACCAGATGGTTCTATAAGCGCCTCACCACAAATAGGTAACAATGTAGATATCGGCTCAAATGTGGTAATTATTGGACCAATCAAAGTTGGGGATAATGTTGTCGTTGGAGCAGGTGCTGTAGTTGTAAAAGATATTCCTCAAGATGCTGTAGTTGCAGGCAACCCAGCAAAGATTATTCGTCTTCTAAATAGTACTTCGACTAACTTATCTACACACAATTTAGAAAATGATTTAGAACTGAATATTAATCCTGCCTTAAATTAAGATAAAACCTGATTAATTGGCTACTTTTTGTATTTGAGGATGACATAATGAAATCAATTTATTATCAAGGTACTAACTTTTTGCAGATGAGAAAAAAACTGCGAGAATTGAATTTAAGGTTACAAATACATTATCATTATACAATCATAAATCCTCAATGGACTCTGATTTCTACATTGAGTCGATTTATATTTTTTAGAAATTTAGTCAAAAAATTATCTAAAATTCCTGAATTAAATCACTATGATTTAAATAAATCCCTTTTTCAAGAAATAGATGTAGAGCAGGCTGTTAATTCTTTAAATAAATATGGTTGCTATTTAGGTATAAAACTACCAAAAATTATTTCTCAGGAAATAATTATGTTTGCTCTGTCTACAGATTGTTATGGTAATTTAGATAGCAAATGCGGTTTCTTATACTCTCAAAAAAAACAAGCAGAAGAAAAAAATAAAGCCCCTTTTTCTATCGCAACATATTTCAATGTAGATATTCTTTGTCCAGTAATTAAGAGACTTAGTAATGATCCAGCTATTAGGATGATTGCGGCCAAATATATGAAAACAGAACCGATTTTCACAGATGCCAGGCTTTGGTGGACATTTCCCGTTGACGAAATAAATTATGATGCTGGTAAAACAGCTAGTTTCTTTCATTATGACCAGGATGACTATAGTTGCCTGAGATTTTTCTTTTACTTAACTGATGTAGATTTACAGAGTGGTCCGCATATTTGCATCCGTGGTAGCCATACAAAAAAGAAAATTACCCAAATTATTTCTCTAACTCAGCGGAAAGACCAGGAAGTTCTTGACTATTACAACCATGAAGATGTTTTAACTATTTGTGGAGAGGCCGGGTCTGGTTTTATTGAAGATCCTTATTGTTTTCATAAGGCGACTCGTCCAATACTTAAAGATCGTTTGGTATTACAATTAAGATTTGCTAGCAGAGATTATGGTGTTCTAAAAAGTTCCGCAGATCCATCTTTACTGAAAAATATTTTTACACATAATCAGGTTAGAGAATACTTTAATGTGGCTTAAAAGAGCTTAATAACATCACAATTTTAAAAGAAAATAGCCCTGAATTTATGCCAAAAGTTTCTGTTATAATTCCAGCCTATAATGCAATGCAGTATTTACCAGAAACTATTTCTAGTGTATTGCAGCAGACTTTTAGTGATTTTGAAGTATTAATTATTGATGATGGTAGCTCAGACAATATCAAGGAATGGGTATTGAATTTAACTGATAAACGAGTGAAGTTGATTTCGCAGACAAACCAAGGTGTGTCTGTAGCACGCAACACCGGCATTAATCAAGCTAAAGGAGAATATATAGCCTTTTTGGATGCTGATGATTTATGGTACGCAACTAAATTAGAGAAACAAATTCGGTGTTTGGATAATAATCCAGAAATTGGTTTAGTACATAGTTGGATGGCTGTAATTAACGAAGAAGGGAAAGCTACAGGCAAATTCATGAATTCGGATGCAGAAGGTGATGTATGGAAACAAATAGTTGAAAAAAACACAGTAGCTTGTTCTTCAGTTATGGTTCGTCGTTGTTGTTTTCAAAGATGGGGAATGTTTTTGCCTCGTCAGAATGAATGCCCTGTTGATGTCGAAGATTGGGAAATGTGGATTCGCATTGCTGCTCATTATCCTTTTGCAGTAATTAAAGAACCTTTAATACTTTATCGACAACACACTAACAGCACTTCCAAAAATTGGCGATCAATTCAAACAGCTTACCGTATAGTCATAGAGAAAGCATTTTCTACTGCACCACCAGAACTACTGTATTTAAAGAAGCGAAGCTACGGTCATGCTAACCTTCGTCTTGCTTGGAAATGTTTGGAAAACAGAGAGCGGGATTATATACAGGCACAGAATTTTCAGCAGCAGGCTCTCATATACTATCCTCAGCTACGCTACTGTTGGGAGTATATTCGTCTGAGTTTGGTTATTATCACACTGCAAATGTTTGGAGCTAATAGCTACACTCATTTGTTAAATCTGATTTATTCACTACGCAGATCCTTCCCAATTTTTGTACAAAAAAGTTCCATCTATCCAAGTGAGAAATATTAAATGATTTCTGATTTATCTATAGCTTCTACTAATCTATCTATTAGTAATAAGAGGCTTAAAATTCTTTATGTGGGCATGAAGTATGACGAGGGCAAACCAGAACAAGGTTATAGCTTTGAGCATTATAATTTTTACGAATCGCTGATTAAAACTGGACACGAAATTATCTACTTCGATTTCATGACTTTGTTGCATAAGCATGGACATTCAGGGATGAATCAGCGTTTAATGGAAATAGTTAAGTCGGAGAAACCTGACTTGATGTTTACATTTTTATTTACTAATGAACTCGACCCTAAAATAGTTAGAGAAATTTCAGAAAATACTGATACTGTTACCCTGAACTGGTTCGCCGATGATCACTGGCGCTTTGACAATTTTTCTTGCTTTTGGGCACCTTGCTTTAACTGGGTAGTTACCACAGCCGAAAGTGCTTTACCGAAATATACACAAATGGGATACCACAATGTAATCAAAAGCCAATGGGGCTGTAATCATTTTTTATATCGCAAGTTAGATTTACCACTTAAATATGATGTAACTTTTGTGGGTCAGCCTCATAGCAATAGAAGACAGGTAATCGAGATATTAGTTCAATCAGGAATAAAGGTTCATGTATGGGGAAAAGGCTGGAACACAGGACGTTTGTCACAAGCGCAGATGATTGAAGTATTTAACCAAAGCCGTATTAACCTAAACCTGCAAAACTCCTTTATGGTTGGAAGAAGAAACAATCATGCTAAGAGATTAGCTTCTCGCTGTCTTGATCTGATTCCATATGGTGATAGGGTAAAAATAAAAAGTAATGAGTTGTATAATAAATTCCAGAATTTTCTATCTGTTAATTCTGTATTAGAACAGCCTAAATCTCATGGTCAACAAAATTATGCACAAATTAAAGGACGAAATTTTGAAGTTCCTGGATGTGGTGGATTTGTATTAACTGGTAAGGCAGAAAATTTAGAAGACTATTACCGAATTAGTAAAGAAGTAGAGTGCTTTAATAATAATGATGAGCTAATTAATCAGATAAAGTATTACTTAGAAAATGAAGAGGAGCGAATTGCTATTGCTAAGGCTGGACATGAGCGGACTTTGAATGAACACACCTATGTGAATCGCTTCAATGAAATCTTTCGGAAAATAGGTTTAATAGACCAGCAGATAGATAGTTTTAGATAACTATTAAGGTAGATTATGTATTAACTGGAGTTTAGAAAATATTGAATTTGATTTAAGATGTTTTTCAAAATTCATAAAGTAGCTTAATTCATTCTGGTCGTATTTATTTGCTAAAAATTCAAACTATCCTTAGACCCTAAATTAATATATGCCACTAACAATAGAAAATTACATAAATACACCTTCTCCTATTGAACATGAACTAAAAGAGTTGTTTGATACTATGTCTGAACTAATAATTTTTGATATTGGTAGTTGTGAAGGAGAAGATTCAATTAAATACTCAAGGTTGTTCCCTAATTCAAAAATATATGCTTTTGAACCATTACCAAATAACTTATCTTTACTATATGCTAACTTAAAAGAATATTTAACTAATAATGTAGAAGTTTTACCTATTGCTTTATCAAATGAAAAAGGGAAAGCTTTATTTTATGTGTCTTCAGGACAACCGGAAAATTTAGCTAAAACTGATGATTGGAATTTTGGTAACAAGTCTAGCTCCTTACTTTCGCCTGACAAACATATAGAATATGTACCGTGGTTAACGTTTAATCAGGTGATTCAAGTAGATACAGACACTATCCAAAATTTTTGTATAAATTGTGAAATTAAGTGTATTGATTTTATTCATATGGATGTTCAAGGAGCAGAATTAAAAGTTCTTGAAGGTGCAGCAGATTTTTTGAATAATATAAAATCTATTTGGTTGGAAGTTGAATCAATTAGTTTATATGAAGATCAACCGTTGAAGGTAGATATTGAAAATTTTATGCAAAAACATGGATTTTGCAAAATCAAAGACACAGTTGGAGATATAGCGGGAGACCAGCTATATGTGAATTTAAAGTATTTCCATAAAAAGCAAATTAATAAATATCTTTATCTTAATTTATTTTTCATATTCAAAAATCGCATAAAAACTAGTATCAAATTTATATTTAAACGCTTGCAAAAATTATTAAAACTATGAAAGATATATTTTTTCTGTATTTCAATTGATTATCTAACCCTATTAATTAGGCATCAAATATTTATATAGAAGGTGAATAAATGCCAAAGGTTTCTGTCATCATCCCAACCTATAACGCGATGAAATACCTGCCAGACACTTTAGAAAGTGTTTTAAAGCAGACCTTTACAAATTTTGAAGTTTTAATTATCAACGATGGTAGCTCAGACCATATATTAGAGTGGTCTGCTAAACTGCTAGACCCACGAGTAAAATTGATTTCGCAAACAAACCAAGGTGTATCCATAGCACGCAACACTGGTATAGCTCATGCTCAAGGCGAATATATAGCATTTCTGGATGCTGACGACTTATGGGAGCCAACTAAATTAGAAAAGCAAACAAGTTGTTTAGATAATAAACCAACAGTGGGTTTAGTTTATACATGGACGATTCTAGTTGATGAAAACAAAAATACCATCGGCAAAATTTATGCTTCTCATGCAGAAGGTAATGTATGGCAAAAACTTCTAGAAACTGATGAAATGTGTAATAGCAGTTCAGCAATGGTACGGCGTTGTTGTTTTGAAACAGTGGGAGTATTTGATCCAAACTTAGCTTTTGCAGAAGATATGGATATGTGGTTGAGGATTGCTGCTATTTATCCCTTTGCAGTAGTCAAAGAAACTTTGACACTCTATCGACAGCATTCTACAAATACAACCAAAAATCGTGAGGGAATGATTCATGGTTTGCGGACTCTTATAGAAAAAACATTTCAGTTTGCACCCTTAGATCTACTACATTTGAGAAACCGAACTTATGCCAGTATCAACTTAGGTTTAGCATGGGTTGCTATAGATGAGTGCAACTACAAAAAGGCAATTTATTTCCGGCAGCAAGCTATATTACATCATCCGAAAATACGCTATTCAGATAAATTTATTCGTTTGAGTTTAGCGATATTGTTAGTACGCTGTTTTGGTTCACAGGGCTACGAGGGAGTGCGAAGTTTAACCCATTTTTTTCGCTGGCAACTTTTAAAGGTTGCAAGATAAATTTCTGTTATTTTATCTTGAGTTTATTAAATAATGGATTAAAATATGCCTAAGATTTCCGTTGTTATTCCCGCTTATAATGCGATGACTTATCTGCCAAAAACTTTAGAGAGTGTTTTAAGGCAGACTTTCACAGATTTTGAGGTTTTAATTATTAATGATGGCAGTTCAGATTGTATTTTAGAATGGTCTGCTAGTGTGACAGATCCGCGTGTTAAAGTAATTTCGCAGGAAAATCAAGGATTGTCAGGAGCGCGCAATACAGGCATTGCTCAGGCACAAGGTGAGTATATAGCATTTTTAGATGCTGACGATTTATGGGCACCGACAAAGCTGGAGAAACAAGTCCGTTGCTTCGAGGATAATCCATCTGTGGGATTGGTACATAATTGGACAATTTTAATTGATGAAACCGATAAACCTACAGGTGAACAATGGAGTCCCCATTTAGAGGGAAATATCTGGGAGCAAATTATTGTAATCAATTCAGTTAGTAGTGGTGCAGCAATAGTCCGCCGTTGTTGCTTTGAAACTATCGGTGTATTTGCTCGTGATTTATCTGGTACAGCTGATTGGGATATGTGGATTCGTATTGCTTATCGTTATCCTTTTGCAGTAGTTAAAGAACCTTTAACTCTTTATCGTCAGCATAGTCAAAATATGTCTAAAGACTGTCAGCATATGCTTACTAATGCGCGGATAGTAATTGAGAGAGCATTTCAATCTGTTCCTTTAGAGTTGCTATATTTGAGAAACAGATCTTATGCCTATTTTTACCGCTACCAAGCTTGGGTATCTATATACAGCGGTGACTACAAGCAAGCAATTTATTGCCGAAAGCAAGCACTTTTACATAACCCTAATTTACGTTTATCTAAGAATCTTATACGTTTGAGTTGGGCAATATTTTTTACCCACTATATTGGTGCAGATAAATATGCTGCTATACGCTCACTCAAGCGTAGTCTAAAGCAAAAAATATCACATAAAAATTTAGAATGCAGTAATGCTTAAAATTTGGCAATCAGACCCAATATTTATTGAAATTAACCTAATTTATCACAGAGTATTAATTTTATGAACCCAACAAATCTTAATTTGTTGTCATTCAAAATTCTTTTGAATTATTTATAGACTCAAATCATACGTAACAGTAATCTTCATCATTGGTCGACTATGTTGAATTTATTGAAAAATCATGATGTTTAACTATGAGTAAATTGAATAGTAACCGCTCTCAGCAAATACAAAAAGCGGAATTAAGACCAACTAGATTAGTCTACACATCTAAAAGTCGAATACGACATCCCTTTAAGTTCTTTAAAGAAATGGGACGAGATCTATTAGCATCTCAAGAATTAGCTTGGCGACTTTTAGTACGAGATATTAGCGCTCAATATCGTCAATCATTTCTAGGAATTTTTTGGGCATTTATTCCGCCAATAATTACGGCTGCTGGTTTTACCTTTGCAAAAAGTAATGGTGTTATCAATATTGGTAATACAGAGTTACCTTATCCTGCCTATGTCATGTTCAGTATGACACTGTGGCAAACCTTCACAGAGGCACTGAATGGGCCACCCCAAGCAATAACAAGTGCCAAGTCAATGTTGGCAAGAATTAACTTTCCCCATGAAGCATTGATTGTTGCCAAATTAGGAGAAGTATTCTTTAACTTTGGCATCAAGCTCATCTTAATTTTTGGCTTATTTGTCTGGTTTCAAATCCCCGTTACTTGGAGTATAATTCTAGCGCCAGTAGCATTAATTCATTTAGTATTGCTAGGAACCTTTATTGGTTTGTTGCTAGCACCAATGAGCGCTTTGTACCAGGACTTTTCTAGGGGATTAACCTTGATTACTGGATTTTGGTTATTTCTTACACCAGTAGTTTATCCAGTCCCTAGTAATGGAATCTTTGGCAGTATTGTCAGGCTAAATCCTGTGACTCCTTTGTTAGTGACGACGAGAGAATTAGCAACAACAGGTTTTATATCAGATTCACAAGGATTTTGGGTAGCGAGTTTAATTGCAATTTTAGGATTACTATTAGCTTGGATTATATATCGTCTAGCAATGCCTTTTGTAATTGAGAGGATTAGTTCATAATGAGGATTAGTTCATAATTATGACAATTATCAATGAGCAAACAATAGCAGCAAAATCACAGGCTAATGAAAGTGATATTGTCCTTTCAGTTAAGGGAGTTTCTAAAAAGTTTTGTCGAGATTTAAAGCGATCTTTGATGTATGGTGTTCGGGATATTACCTCCGAATTATTAGGGCTACGGGAAAAGAGTGATAAACTGCGAGAAAAAGAATTTTGGGCGCTAAATAATGTCAGTTTTGAATTGCGTCGAGGAGAAGCATTAGGCTTAGTGGGGAAAAATGGTAGTGGAAAATCAACACTACTACGGATTATTGCAGGTTTGATTAAGCCAGATACTGGTTGTGTAGAAGTTAATGGTCGAGTAGCGCCATTAATTGCCTTGGGAGCAGGATTTAATCCTATTTTGACAGGGCGGGAAAATATTTATGCCAATATGGCAATTTTGGGATTGTCTAAAAAAGAAATTGATGAGAGATTTGATGAAGTTATAGAGTTTGCAGAAATTGGCGATGCGATTGATTCACCAGTGCAGAGTTATAGTTCTGGAATGGCTGCAAGATTAGGATTTGCGAGTGCTATTCATACCAAACCAGATATTCTCTTAATTGATGAAGTCTTGGCCGTAGGCGACATAAAGTTTCAATCCAAGTGCTATAGAAGGCTACATGAATTAAAACAAAGAGGCACAACTTTTATTTTGGTAAGCCACCATCCTCAACATATTTTACATGCATGTAGTCACGCAATTTATTTGTCCAAGGGGAAGTTAATTGAATTTGGTGAGCCCATTTCAATTATGAATCGATATGAAGAAGATTTATTTATAGGAACAGAAGTACAAAATTTGGGCACAGTCTCCTTACAAGAAAAAAAAGACTCTGAGAGTTTAGGTTTTGATATCACTTCTATCTTTTTTAGAAATTCACAGGATGAAATCATAGATTCACCTATAACCAGTGAAACAGCTAGTTTATGTATAGGATATAAAGTTGTCAAAGATAACGGAGTTGATACGGTTCATCTGAGTTTGGCAGTTCAAGAAATAGGTAAAGAAGATTTTGCCTTGCGTTTAAGCAGTTTTGATGATGATGTCCCGTTAGATGTATTTTCTGGAAATCATGAATTGCAAGTCCGGTTTCCATATGTTGGGCTGAAACCAGGTATGTATACTATGCAAATATATATAAAAAAAGATGGACTTTATACATTAGACTATTTTGAATCTTTTAGGTTCACAGTTCGTCCTCAAGGAACAATGACTAATTGTTTATATTATCAACCAAGAACATGGCATTCTGTAATAAATGAAAAAATATAGGTTATTTATATATATTTTGAAGGTGAACAAATACAGAACCATATTGATAAATTTTGTAACCTAAAAATAAGAGGTTGAAAGTTGATGACAGAAGAAACATTAGAATTAGTTAATTTGTTTAAAACAGTAGTGGATGGTGGATACTGTATCGGTTGTGGAGCTTGTGCTTCAGTCAATAATTCTCCAATAAAAATGAAATTGGATGAGTATGAACAATTTAAAGCTACTTTAGCTCCCTATACAAATCATTCTTCTTTAAATACATCTGTGCTGGCTGTATGTCCATTTTCAGATAAAAGTTTAAATGAAGATCAAATAAGTCAAGAATTATTTAGCAAAAACTGCGAATACCATAATAAGATTGGCTACTATTTGGCTACTTACGCTGGGTACATTTCTGAAGATGATTTTCGTGCTCGCGGTAGTTCTGGAGGGTTTGTATCTTGGATCGCAACCCAACTTATAAATGAAAAGTTAGTGGATGGTGTTATCCATATTCACCAACGTCATCCTACTGAAGAAGACAGCAGATTGTTTAAATATGATTTATCTTTAACTGAAGAAGATATTCGTAGTGGGGCAAAATCTCGATATTACCCTGTTGAAATGTCTAAAGTTATGCAATTAATTCGTGACAGACCTGGACGTTACGCAATTGTTGGTATTCCATGTTTTATCAAAGCGGTTCGCTTGTTGATGCGTCAAGATACTGTCATTGCTGAACGCATCAAATTCTGTATTGGTCTAGTTTGTGGACATTTAAAAAGTACAGCGTTTGCTAAAGCGTTCGCTTGGCAGAGCGGGATTGAGCCTAATAACATCACCTCTATTGATTTCCGTAAAAAACTTCCTAATGCTCCTGCTAATCAATATGGTGTTGAAGTGATGGGGATAAAAGATGGAAAAAGTATCACTTTGACGAGTCCCGTTCGAGATTTTTATGTTCGTGAATGGGGTTTAGGCTTCTTTAAATATAAGGCATGTGATTACTGTGATGATGTTGTTGCTGAAACCGCAGATATTAGCATTGGTGATGCTTGGTTACCTCAATATACAAAAGATAGTCAGGGAACAAACGTTGTCGTTGTTCGTAACCCCGTTTTGTATCATCTTCTGGAGCAAGCGAAGATATCAGGGAGATTAAGGCTGGAAGTTCTCGATCCGGAAGAAGTAGTTAAGTCACAAGCCGCAGGCTTTCGGCACCGACATGATGGTTTAGCATATCGACTTTTTCTTACTGATAACAAAGGGGAATGGAGACCACTCAAGCGTGTTAAACCTGAAGCCAATCATCTTGATAAGACTCTTCAAAAACGATTTAGTCTCAGAACTTTGATTGCGGAACAAAGCCATATTGCATTTAACAATGCAATGAAGATTGGTCAATTTTCTGTTTTTGAAGAGATTATGAATCCTCTGATTCAACAGTACAGAGCGACGTACATACCTCTAAAACTTCCTATTTGGAAACGTGCGTTAAGACGATTGAAGAATCTTTTCCTTCAGTCGTTCGGCAAATGGTCATCAAGACTGATGAATTCATAATACATATAGTTGAATTTTTACAAGTTCAGGAGGTAAAAAATTTTGAAATTACTAATTACTGGTATCACGGGAATGCATAATCGAGGGGTTGAGGCATTCGTTGTACCCACAATTGAGCAATTACGCCAACGCAATCCAGAAATAGAAATAACTCTTCTAACACCAACACCTGACTACGATAAAATTC
The DNA here is from genome assembly GCA_022241785.1 of Cyanocohniella sp. LLY. Classification (GTDB taxonomy): domain Bacteria; phylum Cyanobacteriota; class Cyanobacteriia; order Cyanobacteriales; family Nostocaceae; genus Cyanocohniella. The sequence continues at coordinate 18,268 of JAKOMP010000093.1, forward strand.
GGTTACAAAATTATAATGTAAATTTGGAATTAGAAAGTAAGCACCTACAAGCTTTATCCCAAAGTCCTAAAAAGCGTTTAGTGGCAAAACTCCTGCCTTTCTATAAATTACCTTCAACTTCTCATTTAATTGGTAATGCCACGGCTGTTATTGCATCTGGTGGTGATGTTTTTAGTCCTGAATATGACATTTCACCTCACCTCAAACCATTGAAGTTAGCACTAGAAGCTGGTGTACCTATAATTTTTTTGGCTCAGTCCATTAGCCCTTATAAGACTGATGAGCAAGCTGAATCATGGCTTGAAGTTGCACGTTACTCAAAGCTGATTACTGTACGCGAAAAGCTGACTTATAAATACCTAACTCAAGACCTTGGTCTTTCTCCAGAATTAGTCAAACTAACTGCCGATCCAGCATTTCTATTGCCAGCGTCCCCTGCGGAGCAAGTGAATAATATGCTGAAGAGTTACGGCATCACAGGCGATCGCCCTATTGTTGCTATTTCGACTAGCCAAGGAATCTGTGGTTACGCATCAGGTTTGGATTACACTCAGCATTTGAAAGCCTGGAAGAAGGTTGTGATGATGATCCTTGATGAACTTGATGCTGAGGTACTTATCATCCCACACGTCCAAAAGCCTGTACCAAAAAGTGACGATCGAATTCTTGCTACCATTTTGCTTAGAGAATTGAACTATAACCCCAGAGTTCATATTGCTGGGGCAGACCATACAGCATCAGAATTTAAGGGGTTAATTTCTGCTTGTGATCTCGTTATTGCTGAACGTACCCATGCTGCCATAGCTGGTCTATGCAGTGGGGTTTGCACGGTTGCAGTGGGCTACTCAGTTAAAGCAGAGGGTATTATGGCCGATCTTGTTGGTATTGATTTATTGAATCAAGGATTACTAATTCCTATTGAGAATTTTGTGAATCCCGAGCTGGCTTGTGAAACAATACGCGATTGTTGGGAAAAACGCCAACAGGTTTCTCTGCGTATTCAAAATGAGCTCCCAAAGGTAAAAGATAAAGCATCTAATAATTTTGATTTACTTTTGGAGGCTATACATTAACTCCGACTTTGTCAAAAACTGATGTTTCGCTTAAAAACTACAGTTTTTAAAATAACTTAAATTACTAAAATCTTAGAGTAAATCTTAATCACGAGGAATTAATTGGTAAATTCATTCTATCAAAGAATAAAAACTATATGTCGGAATGTTTTAACCCAAAATCTCAGAAAAATTGGTATTTCTGATTAAATACTCTTAATTACAATCTATAAATAAAAATGTCAAAAACAATTTTAGTAATTAGCCCAGACCTACCATATCCTCCTAACCAAGGAAATAAGCGCGATATTTGGGGTCATATTAACTTCTTTCATAGTGCGGGTTGGCGAGTAGTTTTAATAGTATGTGGATGGACAACAGAATCAGATTTAAAAACATTTAATAATCAAGTACCTCTAGATATTACTTGCCATGCTGTTCAACGAGAAGTTGATTCTTGGGCATTGAAAGAACACTCACAAACCATATCAATACTGCAAAATCTAATTGATTTATACCGGCCTCAAGTAGTTTGGTGTGAGTATGCTCACTTTTCCTCGCTAGTCGCTGCACTAAATGTAAATGGAGCAAAGCTTTGGTTTCGCCCACATAATTTTGAATTACCTCATCTGATTGATAAGACCCTGACAAGCAGACCTTGGTTGACTTGGCAAAGTTATAGCTTTCCAAAAAGAGCTTTTTCATGCTCTATAGGACTGTGTTTCAACCTTGTTCAAAGGTTCTATAAGGAGCAGCTTATGTACCGTATTGCAGATCGTCTTTTTTTCATTTCTTATAGCGATCTACGCTTTATGTCCAAACTTTACAAAGGCTCTGTTAGTAAAGATTGGGTTCTACCCTTTGTAGACTGTGAAACAATTCCTATCAAAGAAGATAAAACTCCACTAGATATTATTTATGTAGGTATACATGCTAAAGGTAATGAACCAACTATTAGGGGTTCCCATAAACTTATAAATGAAATTATTCCTGCTGTAGAAGCAACAATGCCTGGGGCTTTTCGGTTCCATATAGTAGGATGGGGTAGTTATGAGATGTATGGCAAATATGCTTCAAAAACTATCTTAATTCACGATTATGTCGAAAACTTGCAGGCTTTTATGCAAGATATGGATATTGCATGTCTTCCAATCGAGATTGGATGGGGTTGTAAAATTAAAATGGTAGAGGCATTAGCTTCTGGCTTGCCAGTGGTAGGTAGTTACCAAACCTTTCGTGGTGTTGAACCATTACAAGAAGCTTACTACGTTTGTCGCACCATCCAAGATTATGTAGAAGCATTGAAGCTACTGCAAGATTCAGATATACGCAGGCATACAGCTTTAGCAGGAAAAGCCGCTTACAAAACTTGGCTGGATGAAGGACATCGTATTTTGTACGCAGCCTTGGAGGAGTTAGAAACTAGGGCTTCAACTTCATCTGGAGAGAGTGAAGTTGGTATTGGCATCACTACAATTTGTAAAAAATAAAGTTTACTCATTTTAATTCATATCAACAAATATGCGTATTGGATTTGCTACGACAGAATATGTAACTGAAAAATATTTTAGCGGTGGTTTGGCGAACTATCTACATCGAGTAGCTAAAGCATTAGTTTCTTTAGGGCATGAGGTTCATATTGTTGTCCTCTCAGAAATTGATCAAGGTGAATATGAATATGAAGGTATTCATATTCATCGCCTAACTTCAGGAAAAATTCAACAACGACTAAATAAAGTAACTCGATACCGTATTCCCCAAACAGCAGAATGTTTGGCCTTTAGCTTTCAGGTTTATCGCAAACTTTTAGAATTACACAAACAACAGCCTTTCGATATTGTTCAGTTTCCCGACTGGAATGCTTGTGGTGTGGTTTCAGGCCTTCTTTTGCCTATTCCACAGGTAACACGTATTTCTTCATATCGTCCAGTCTGGCTGGAAATGAGTGGAATGGCACGCAATCGCGATGAGCGAATTATTGAATACTTAACGTGGCTACAGATGCACCATATAAAACATATTTATGCACCAAGTTATACCCTGAAGAAAATATTAGCAGAAAAAGCAAAAATCAATCATGTTGGGGTAATTCGCACACCTTTTTACTTGGAAACATTGAATTGGGATTCATCTATCTTTAATGAATACTTACAAGGCAAAAAATACTTGTTATTCTTCGGTCGTTTTCAACTCCATAAAGGAGTTCATATATTAGCTCAAGCGCTCCCTCAAGTATTTAAAAAGCATCCAGACTGTTATGTTGTTTTTGTAGGCAAAGATGTATCACCTTCTATGAAGGAATATGCCCTTTCTTTATGTAGTCAATATACAGAACGACTCATATTTATTCAGCCGATACCCCATAACCAGCTATATCCTGTCATTGCTGGCGCTAAACTTGTTGTCCTACCCTCTTTAATTGACAACTTACCTAATGCTTGTTTAGAAGCTATGGGATTGGGTAAACCTATCATCGGGACAGTTGGTGCTAGTTTTGAGGAACTGCTGATCGAAGGAGAGACAGGCTTTCTTGTACCCGTGGGTGAAGTAAATGCACTAGCTACCAAAATAAATGAAGTATGGATGCACCCTAGTTTGAATGAAATTGGTCAAGCAGCAAAGGTAAGCGTTCAGGAATTTGCTATTGAAAAAACAGTGAAACAACTCCTTGTTTACTATGAAGAAATTATTAAAAATAAGAAATCTGCTTAAATATAGAAATATCTTCTTAAAACCTTTAGAGATGATTTCGTGGATGACAAACCGAATTTTAGAACAGTTAACAGATATTGAATGGTATCGCAGGCGTCAAGATCCCAAAGGATCGGAAATGTATTTCCTTTTCAAATTTCCTGCTGCCTAAACTCCCTAGCTATCTAATTGGTATTCAAGAGCTTGAGACTCAAGCACAGTCAGAAGTTCCGTATGCTGATCAACCAAAGCTTGTATTGTGCTAATTGGATGACGATGAAGGCGATATTTTTGTTGACGGGGTGCTTCACCCATTGCTAATCTGCGACGTTGCGTGTTGTATTCTGCTACAGGTACCATTGCTTTCGTTAATTTCAACACCACGCTGGTTTAATGAGCGTCGAATTTCTGCCAACTGTTGATGCTCATTTTCATGTTGCCAACCAATAAATGCCAGCACGTCTAGCCCATAAGTACTGTAAGGTAAGCTGTATTTTAGTACACCAGTAGCGTAGTAATGTTTACCAAAATGTGTGCAACTAGAATTGGTACATTCTTTACTCTTACCTGCCACAAATACTGCACCATCCATTGTTTGAACAGTTTTACGCATATGTCTTGGTCTGCGTAGCGCTAATTCCGCCCCACAATGCACACACTCGATGAGCGAACATTCTAAAATTATTCGTTTAGTATGACTGAATTTTCGTTGTGGGCGATGGCGAGGCAACTTTACTATCACTAATTTTTTACTGCTGGTAGGTGCTTTCTTCAGCTTACCTGCTTTGTATACCAATTAAATAGCTAGGGCTTCAACCTCAAAGTCTTGTTGCAAAAGCAAATGTAACCGAAGAGGTGGTCGAGCAATGGCGCAACCAAAAAGACAGGACGAAAGGGAGCCTCTTTTCGTTAAGATGATTGGGTACAAGACAGTAGCTTACCCAGGCAGGTGTAAATCCAGATGAGTACTCAACAACCAGACTACAATCCTAGTGGCGTAGGGGAAATCAATGGCAACTTATTTGGTCTGCCATGCGATTATGAGGCTGCTAACTTGATTGTCATTCCTGTGCCGTGGGAAGCCACTGTATCTTATGGTGCTGGTACTGCCAATGGGCCACAGCGAATTTTGGATGCTTCCACACAACTGGATTTATTCGATTTCGATCATCCTGACGGCTGGAAACAGGGAATTTTTATGAAAGAAATTTCCCAGGATATTTTAGAAAAAAACGAGTATTATCGCACCTTGGCAGCGAAGATTATTGAACGATTAGCACAAGGTAAATCATTGACAGATGCACCAGATTTAACCCCTGTGCTGACTGAAATTAATCAAGCTGGTCAACAGATAAATGAATGGTTATTTGCCCAGTGTCAGGAAGCAATTAACCAAGGGAAACGTGTTGCAGTAATTGGTGGGGATCACAGTGTACCTTTAGGTTACCTCCAAGCATTAGCCACTAAATACCCAAATTACGGCATTTTACACATTGATGCCCACGCAGATTTACGCGATGCATATGAGGGGTTTGAGTTTTCCCATGCTTCGATTATGTTTAATGGGTTGAAAATACCGCAGATTTCCAAGTTAGTGCAGGTAGGCGTGCGTGATATTTCCCATGATGAAGTGACAATGATTGATCAATCAGATAATCGCATCATCGCTTATTACGATCCCATGATTAAACAAAAGCTCTACGCTGGTAGCACTTGGATTGATTTATGCCGAGAAATTATCAGTCATTTACCAGAGTATGTTTACATTAGTTTTGATGTTGATGGACTTGATCCCAAGCTTTGTCCTCATACGGGTACTCCTGTTCCTGGTGGCTTAGAATTAGAGCAAACTTTTTGTTTATTCCGGGAATTAGTCAAGAGCGATGCCTACGGCGGCAAGCCACGCAAAATCATCGGTTTTGATGTCTGCGAAGTTGGCGATGCGGAGTGGGATGGTAATGTTGGGGCGCGGACTGTTTACAAACTAGCGAATTTGATGGATTTATCATTAAGTCCATTGAACAGGATCTAGTTGATAGTAGCGTTGTAATTGCTCATAAAGTGCCTGATGCTGCCGTTGCAATTGGCGTGGTTTTTCATAAAATGTTTCAGTGGCCACGGCAAAAAATTCGGCAGGATTAGTAGTACCATAGCCATCCATAACAGTTTTAGCTTTTCTTTGAAAATCATGACAAAGTTGTTGATATTCTGCTGTCATCACCTGCGCCCAAATAGCATAATCGGATTCGCGCTGTAAAATAGGCACACCGTTGGCTGTTCTATCCTCTTGATCTAACTGATGGGCAAATTCGTGCAGCACAACATTATGTCCATCTTTCCAGTTATCAGTATCTTGTTTAACCTGCGACCAAGACAATATCACTTGGTCTTGAGTCCACGATTCTCCCAATCTGGCCTCGCGTCTTTCTTCGACTACATAATTTCCCGTAGCCACAGTTTGATTTACAAAATATGTACCGGGATAAATCAAAATAGAACGCAGTTTCGGGAAGTATTTTCCTCGCTCGTTGAGTAAAAGTAAACAAGCAACAGCAGCAATAGTTACCTTCATTTGTGTGGTTACTTGTAATCCGCCACAGCCAATGAATTGCTTTTCTGCTAAAAATACTTGAATATGTCCCTGAAGTCTTCTACGTTCATCAGGTGAAAGCTCGTGATAAATGGGCAGATGATTTTCAATGATGGCATTCCACAATGGAGAAAAAGAACGGCGTTTAATACGGTTGCGACGCTGTTTAATAATTAGGGGACTGATTAAAATACCAATCACAATCAGCCCAATGATCATAAAAACAGCAACTATTTCCACCATTGATTTTTGAGCGCCTAACGCTGTCTGATTCACATGTGCAATTTTTAACTATTTTAGACCCCTGACACTACCACTAACCTTGTATCAGCGGTACTAGGGTTCAAAAATAAAGCTATCCGCTGACATGGAAGTGATAAAATATAGTGTAGTCATTGCTCTAATCCCTACTCTAATGAATAAAACATTAGATGAAACGCTTTCCCTTGAAATTGCTGAAAGTATAAAAAGCAAAGCTAATAAGCCATTTGATAATGCTTACAGAGCAGTATTAATCACAAAAGGTGCAAAGTATGTCCAGGGATTTTTAGCGGTTGCTGATAAACCATCTCAACCAATTGAACATAGTTGGATGGAATTAATCGATACTTCGGGTGATGATTCAAGTGTCAAGATTATTGACCCCACCTTGCCACATCTGCAAAAAAGTTCTCATGAGCTTTGGTACTTTGCTGCACAGAGTTGGAGTGTCAAGCAACTGAAAGCGGTAATAGAAGAATCCCAAGAAGATTATCCAGAAGATGACCCATTACCAATTTATGGTGATGCACCTTACGAGTATTACGGTGATGTGATGTTGGGTGGGAAGGAATACTTAGACGCTTATCAAGCAGCAGCAGCTAAGTCAAAAGAACTTCAAGAATCCCACACCTCAAACTAAAACGCTAAAACCCATCAGTCTCGTTTTGCGGGGCTTGCTCCCACTGCTTCTGTAATAAACAGGACTAGCGGGAGCATTTTTGTTGAATTACTCCTGATCCGCAGCTTCAGGCGTTGCTGCTGGCTGTGAGGGAGCGCTTTGGCGACTACGGCGTAAAGAATCCCGCAAATTGTTTTGACTAGGAGATGGTGTATTAGCGGGGGCTGGGGTATTGGCTGTGGGACGGGGACGGCGATTTGTGTTAGCTGCTGGTGCTGGTTTTGGTGCTGGTCTTGGTGCTGGTGCGGGTTTTGCAACTGGTCTTGGGGCTGGTGCTGGCTGTGCAGCTGGTTTTGGTGGTGCTGAAGTAGGAGATGTTCGCTGACGCTGGACACTGCGTAAAGAATCTCTGACATTTCCTTGACTGGGAGTAGGAGTTTTCCTGGTTTCCGATGATGAGCCTGTAGCAGAGTTTTGTGCAGGTTGACGAGGTTCTCTGACTGGTGTTGTCGTTGTAGGACTGGAAGCTGGGGCTGGATTCGCTGCTGGTGTAGGTTCTCGCCTTGCTCTTACTCTGGGTTCGCTAGTTGTTGGGGAACTAGGTGCTGCTGTCTGGCGACTTCTTTGTTGAGCTTGTGCTTCTTGTTGTTTTTTTCTTTCTTGGACTTGGCGGTGTCGCTGGGAACCTTGGATAGCATAATCAGTAGCTATTGAGACTCCTTGTCTACCACCTTCTGAGGGTTTTAATCTCCA
>JAKOMP010000094.1 GCA_022241785.1 Cyanocohniella sp. LLY
AATATTCATTCCTTCATAAGGTCGTGGGGCTTGAAGCGTTTTGTAGCATTCGCCAGTTCTGACACTCCATAGTTTAATCGTTTCGTCATGGCTTGCACTCGTAAGCATTTCACCGTCGGGGCTAAACTTCACCGACCACACCCGATTCGTATGCCCTGTGAACATTTTGAGACATTCTCCAGTATTTACATCCCATATCCGTACCGTTTGGTCATCACTAGCTGTAGCTAGTAATGAACCGTCGGAACTAAATGTCACAAAATAAACTCCACTGGTATGTCCTTCTAGAGTTTTGATACATTTACCAGATGGTGAGCGATCGCTATTATCTCTAGTTAAATCCCACAATTTTATCGTGCGATCGTCGCTGGCGGTAGCTGCAATTTTACCATCAGGACTAAAAGCCACCGATAATACACCATTGCCATGTCCAGTGAGAGTTATCAAGCATACACCTGTATTGGTATCCCAAATTTTCGCAGTATAATCTCCGCTTGCGCTGGACAGAATTTGACCATCAGGACTAAAAACACTAAACCAAATCCAGTTAGTATGACCCTGTAATGTTTTTAAACATTCGCCTGTCTGCACATCCCATAATTTTAAAGTGCGATCGCCACTACTAGTTAAGAGAGTTTTGCCATTAGGACTAAAGTTCACTGACCAAACCCAATTATTATGACCGTGGAAAGTCTTCAAACATTCACCTGTGCTAGAGTCCCATAACTTAACTGTGGTACTGCCACTTGCTATGGTCTTACCGTTGGGACTAAAAGCAACCGATACAACTAAACTGGTATGTCCTGACAAGGTTTTGAGACATACACCTGTCTCAACATTCCACAATCGCACCTGACAGTCACCGCTACCGCTTACCAAAGTTTTCCCGTCGGGACTAAAGGCAATTAATCGAAAGGCATTAGTGTATCCTTTGAGAGTTCTTACACATTGCCCGGTCGCAGTATCCCATAGCTTAACAGTATGGTCTTCACTGCTGCTAACAATCATTTCYYCATCAGGATTAAAAGCAATTGACCAAACTTGACTAGTATGCCCTTGCAAAGTTTTTTTACAGATACCCGCAGCCACATCCCACAACTTCACAGTTTTGTCATGACTCCCACTAGCAAGAGTTTTTCCATCAGGGCTAAACTTGATTGATTGTACGAAAGAAACGTGTCCCTGCAAAATATTAAGTAATTCGCCCGTTCTCAGGTTCCATAACTCGATAATAAAATCATCGCCTACACTTGCAAGAGTTTTACCATTGGGACTAAAAGCAATAGTTTGTACAAAATTGCTTCGCCCTTTGAAAGTTTTGACTAACTCACCTGTAGGTACATTCCATAACCTGATAGCGCTGTCATTTGCACTACTAGCTAGCATTTCACCGTCAGAACTGAAGGCGATTGAGTAGGGTTGGGTGCTGTGTCCTGTAAAAGTTTTTAATAGTTGACCATTATAGACATCCCATAATTTCACAGTATATTCATCACCAACACTGGCTAAAGTTTGGCTATCTGGGCTGAAAGCAACATCAAATACCCAACTCGTATGTCCTTGAAATGTTTCTAGGCAAATGCCCGTATTGGCATCCCATAACTTTACGCTTTTATCATCGCTACCAGTAGCTAACATTTGACCGTTYGGACTAAAWGCCAGTGAAAGAATCCAACGGGTATGTGCATTCCATCTCAAAAGTGGTTTTCCGTCAGCTACTTGCCATAATTGCACTTCACCYGCAACGCCACCAGTCGCTAAAACTTTTCCATCGGGACTAAATGYCACTGTCAAAATACTGCCAAAGGTTTCGGTAAAGACYGACTTYGATAAATCAGCATTYTGGAAGTTAATGYGATTGAAATWWATRTTTTTCAGATATGCCTGCCAAACAGAAAGGTTTGAAAAATCTGCATTTCTTAAATTTGCCCTGATGTGGCAGAGTAGATTCAGAAGATTTCCTCCAGCATACCCAGGTTGATTTTTGTAATGATTTCGTAAGTTGGCAATAACTTGATAAATATAATCTTCTAATCTATTTTGGTTACCAAAATGTGTCAGTAATTTATCAACTAATGGTTTGATTACCAAACATACTTGCGAGTCTCGAATATAGTCTTTAGCAGTAGCTTTCATCAAAGCATAAGAGTTAAAAATCGAAATTGTACCTGTAGTGATTTCATGAGATACAGCAGTAATTAATATTTCTGTCATGTATTCCATGACAACAGGTTGTTGGGTAAAAGTTATGCTCTCTTTTGCAGCAGGACGACTTACTTCAACTAGTGACCTCGCTTTTAAAGACTCTAGTGCTTCAATAAGTTCTCGTGTCGATATATGTGGTACAATATCCTCTCGTAATTCAGCTAGAGAGACTGCTTCTCGATTAATTGCTAACCAGTACATTACCTGCTTTTCTAAAGGAGATAAACGTTCACACTGTTGGTCTAAAAGTTCCCAAATATCACCAAAAACAGATGTATTGTAGTCTAAAAATTGCGAAATATCTCCAGCAAATAATTCTTGAGTCGTATTTGCAACTATCTTTAAAGCTAATGGATTACCACTATAAAGTGAGGTTAGTAATTGCTCTTGCTCTTGCGATGCAGAAAACCCTTTATCTGTCAATATCTCGTGTATTTCTAACTCACTTAAACCTCTAAGTTGTAGAGAACGAACTGGTAAATTCTTCCCTTCTTTCAAGGCTAAACTTTTCGGTTTCTCGCGGCTAGTCAGTAGTAAGCAGCTTTGATGAGATACTTCAGCAATATACCGAAATAGCTGTCCGTAACTTTCATATCCTTCTCGATAATTTCCGGCATTTGCACCACTAACGAGAATTGTTTCAACGTTATCTAAGATAATCAGACACCGTGATGAACTTAAATATTTCATTAACAACGCCAGTTGCGCTTCGTCGGTGTCGGGTAAATTTGTTTCTTGCTGATTAGATAAAAATTTAATTAGGTCTAACAATATATTCTGTATAGGCGGCGCATTGCGTAGAGAACGCCAAAAAATATATTCAAAAGCATCTCGGTTATCTTCTGCAACCTTGACTGCTAGTGTGGTTTTACCAATACCACCCATCCCTTGCAGTGTAATCAGGCGACAGCGATCGCGCACTATCCATTCAAAGAGTATTTGGCGATCGCTGTCGCGTCCGTAGAACGTAGAAACGTCAACCGCATCCCCCCAGTCTTGGTAGCATTGGCGCTGTAATTCGGAAGCTTCTCTGCATAGGGGTGTCAGCTTGTCTTCAGTATCACTGCGTTTCTCATCTCCTTGGCTTGAGTTTTTCCCCGAATGCCGTCGCAGTACTGACTGAAAGTTACTTTTCGTCACTTTTTCACCAAAGGCTTCAGTCAATAAGTGCCACAGTTGAAACCCGACATACTTGATGTAATCAGTTTGATAATCTAAATTTTCTGCAATTTCTGCATAAGTTTGCCCTTTCCAAATTTTGGGAAATATTTTTTGTTGCAGATCATCTAAAGAATTTGGCTTGAGAACGGTATCAATAATTTTTACTGCTTCTTCAATTGTCAGAAATGTGTCTTCGGAATCCATCTTTATTAATTAATAAAATAAATATTTGAACTAACTTTTTATAACTTGAATAATTTGCTCATTAAAAATTATAACTTCAGACATCATAACTTTGTATAACTTTTTGTTACCGACAACAAAACAATACTTACGTATCTTGAGTACATAAGTTGAATTGAGAGGTATCAAGCAATGAAAAGAAATACAGTTTCTGGAGCTTTTAGCGTACTGTTAATAACCTCTATCGTAATGTCTTTACCAACACCATCATTAGCCAAGACATTATCAGATTACTCAAATCCTGATGCTGCAAATCTTTTAGAAACACCAACAGTTAGCCAAAAACTAATTATTAGTACTGCATCAAACTGGAAAATTAAGTTTCCCAATGTAAAAGATGCTATCAAAGGGGAATTGGAAGGGTATCTGCAAAAGTTTGCTCGTGGCAACCGTGGGAAGGCCTCCGTTGAAGTACTAGAGGTGCGTGGAAGTAAGTTATATATGCGGGCAACAATCAGACACCACCACGTTTGGAAAAAGCGTTGGGTTGGGTCTGTAACTGTCTATAGTCTCACAAATACCATTGAAACCTCGCTTGATCCACTCAATCCCAATGCGACTCTTGATAAAACTCGCCTTTGCTTTGATTTAGCTAAACAAATTGGAGGGGGTAAAGTTTGTGTCTCAGCAGGTGATGTTGTAAGAATCATGATAGCAGGACTCTAACCAACACCTAAACTGTAGATTGCTTTGACTCAAAATAAACGCAATCTACAGTAGCTAAAATTTTCGGTATTGCTGAATTTGAGTATGAATAATTCTAATCTGTGTGAGATTTTCATACTTTTATTCAGCAATACCTAATTTTTGATTTTAATTCACAAAAAATAGGACTAAAACTATGTCTATATTCAAAGCAATCATTCCTCTATTTGGCGTTGTAACGATTGGTTATTTATCAAGTCAAATTCCCGTTTATGCTCAAGCTCAAACATCTCTTAAAAGTTTCAATCTTAGCAACCAAGTTGCTGTTGCCTTTCCTATCACAGGTGACAGAGATGATGCAGTAGCAAATGGTCGGATGCGTACATCGTTCACTTTAACTAAAAACGGCGGACTCTCTGCTGTAACTAATTACAACAGCACAACCCACAATGGAGAGTTTTTGACCGAGGAGAACAATTCTTGCGCTGGTTGGGTTCTAACGAAGGAAAGGCAACAGTCACGACTATTGCAAGTATAGTTGCCATATTTTAAATAACAAGATTAGCGACTTATTGAATAAGTTGCTAAATCTGAACTTGCAAATTGAAACGTGTGAATACATGGGTAATGAAAACTGGAAAATCAACACTGAGTTTAAAAATTATTTGGTCAATTGGTAGGCTCAGTAAAGTGATTAAAAACCCAACAAATAACTTGGCTATCTACATTTTTTTTTGGAGGAAATTATGCTTTTATCTCATTCTCTAGCACAGATTATGTTAGCGCTGGCATTAAGCTTAGTCTTCATACCTAATATGCCAGCAGAAGCACTAACTAGAATTGGTAACAGCCGAATTACTAGCATTAAAGTCAATAACAATAAACTTGCTGAGTCCAGAGTAGGTAACGGTAGAACTCTTGACCGAAAACAACCAAGCCGCAAGATATCGGGTTATCTAGTTGGTAATGGTTAAGGGTCTGAGTTAAATAGGCTGATAAAAGCCACGACCTAGCAAAAGACCTGCGCGGTATTACCTACCAAAAACGCTTGTGATCAGCCATCTACATTTTAAGATCACAAGCGTTTCTTAATTTTTGATTGATGCTGAGGGCTATTACACATAATTAGGAAAAAGTGGAATGGGCAATTGAAAGTGCTTCCACCTCTGCAATGAGATATTTGCAGAGGTGGAAATTTGCTGTTGAATGTTTTCTACATATCTATGAGAGCTTGTTTATAAAAGAAACCTTAAACAGGTAGCATCTGTTGAGTTAATTTATTTTCTAACATAGCTATTCCACGTTTTCGGAAAATAACCCCGGTATTATTTGTCTTGGTCAATACACTGCTGTAAAGCAAGAATTAATTCTTGCACTCGCATAACTTTATTACCGTGATATTTGTAAATCCTCAGTCCTGAAAGAGATAACTTTTCATTCTTAACTTGTGGATTAACACTTAGATCCTTTGGATCTACTATGATTACATCTTCAAATCCTTTATCCAACTCCTTAGCAACTTTTAGCAGTGTTTGTGCAAAAACTTTAGGGACTCTCATAGTGCAAGTTGGCCCATTTTGCCATTCGGAAGGACGACCACCACCTGCTCTTGCACCACCTCGACCAGATATTCCCATATAACTACCTCTTGATTTCGTCACAAAATAAGGTTATTTATATACTTTATACGTGCTGTTACAAAAAATGCGAGTTTTGCATAAAAGCTAAAATGATTGAATAGTTAGATTTTTGATTTTGTTACGAATTAGTTAAATTTTAATAAGATTTAGCTTTAAAATTAAAATCCTTACTGGGAAAGGGTTTCGGGTTCGTATGCGAGTATATTCCCTTTTGGACATCCCTTGACAATAAACTTTAATTGTGATATTTGGCTAATTCAAAACATTGATAGCTGCACGAGTTTGCTCTTCAGAAACTTCTAGATATCTTTGCAATGCTCCCAAATCTTTGTGTCCGCTAATTTCTTGGAGTATTCTTAAAATCACTCCTTCCCGATGCATTGTCGTTAGTGCTGTCCGACGACAACTATGAGTGGAAGCTCCCTCAATCCCGAACTTATCAAAAACTTGCTCGAAAATACTCATAGCATTTCTGAGGCTAATGTAACCCTGACTTTTATATCCTGGAAATAAATAAGGATTGAGCGAATCATCAAATAGGAAACCATAGAGATTTGAACAAATAACTCCTAAAGTATCGTACTCAATTGTTGTTGGTGTATCTGTATCTAATTTTTTTTTAATAACCTTTGTTTCTCTAGTCCAGCTACCGCAATTCCTGCACAGATAAATTTGAGTTTTTCTTCGGTAAAATCCTTGTTTCATTAACCATGTAGATTGGCAAATAGGACATAGCTTATCATTGTTAATAGAGATTTTTCCATCTGCATTTAGGCTTCTACTGCTCCAACCTCCGGTTAACTTTTTCAGTTCTATCAACTTTAGAGAATTATCATAATACTCTTGTAAAATCTTCTTGAGATGCGGGTGAGTGGGAATTGTCCTTGTCCCTTGTTGACCTTTAGTATTTTCTTTGCGAATAAGAATCTCATCTCGCACAACACCATCATGAAAAGCATCAACTAAATGCATTTTTCTAGTCTCAGAAATTCGACAAGCAGTATAAAAAGTTATGGCAAACAAAGCTTTATCCCTGCTACATTTAAATCCGCTATTCAACAGTTGCTGAATTTCAGAGACAGTTAAAACTTTAGCTTGTCCATTACGGTTACGTAGCATCTACAAACTCCTGAATATTTTATAAGTGTTGAAACTTGTTGTTGCTTGTTTACAAAGCTTAAATTTCTGGAAAATATCTTGAAAAATCTGATTAAGGTAGGCGACGAATTGCTGCTTCCACTTCTTCTGGTGATACTTCTAGATATTTTTGCAGATTTGAAAGCCTAATATGGCCAGAGATACTCTGAATTACCTTTAAAGGTACCTTGCTTTTATGCATTTCCGTTAGAGCAGTACGTCGCCAGCTATGGGTTCCTGCTCCGATAATTTCAACTCTTCTACAGGCATTTAGAAAAATTTCTTTACAAGTTCCTCTAGATATACATCCATTGCCTGCCTCACCTGGAAACAAGTAGGGATTAGAGGGATTTAAGAATAAGAATCCGTAACTTTGTGAATTATATACTCCAAGTTGCAGCACTCTATCTCTCAACTCTGGATGCTCAACAAAAGCTGTTTTTACTTGAAATCGGTAAAGACAGGTTTTGCATTTGTATAACTGTTTTCCTCTCACTTTACCAGCAGTAGAGATAATATTATTGGCGCATTTTGGACAAATGATTTGATGTTTTTCATCAAAAACATTGCCACATACAAGGCTTTTATAATCCCATTGTCCAACCAATTGTCTAATTTTCAGTAATTCTTGAGATTCCTGAATATATTTTTCTAAAGATTGAGCAAGTTTGGGGTGTGTGGGAATAATTCGAGTTGCCTGTTTACCCTTAGTAATATTTTTTCTGATGACAATAGTATCTCGAACCTTATCTCCGCTAAAAACATCTGAATATAACATCTGCCGTGCTTCACCGCTACGACAAGCTGTGTAATAGCAAAATTCATTCATTGTTCTGTCTCTTTGGCAGAGGAATCCCTCAGAAAGCAATAATTCTCTTTCTTGAAGATTTAGAATTTTTGCTTGACCATGACCATCTATTTTCATTTGCTTTACCATCAAAATTGATATTATTTTAATTTAGCAAATTTCTCAAAATAATTATATTGTGATTAAAGAAGTTTTTTTAATGTTTATAAATAATTTTTTAGTTAAATTATTAGCGATTGTACTCCGAATAAAGTCCTAAGCAAGATGATGTACCCGCTTACTTTTTCTGCAATGAATAATTCTTGTTATACACCTTGATGTTTTATGAAAAGCAATTAAAAATGGTCATAGTCGATCGCATACCTAACCGAGTACACCTGAACTGACAATCATCCATTATTTATCAACCCCCAAATATGTACTTCTCATAGTCATCCATTGCTCATGGCTGATTGTTTCAATTTCCGCCTTGCGCTGTTGCACCTCGCGGTTATCTTGCTCTGTGCGCTCCCCGCTTCCTGGCATCGCCATTTTTTGAGATATAGCCTTGAGGTTGATGAACTTTTGCTGTGTGGTCTGTCGCCAGTCAAGGCGGCTGATCCGGTCTAATTCTTGACAAACTGCCGCCGTCAGCCTCATGTCTATGTTTCCCTCTAAGTGGAGCCAGTTGAAACCAGCTTTACAACCAGGAGCCTGACAAATCGGCAAGCGATCGCGGTCGAAGTTATAGCCACGAATTACCATAGCCGCCAGTCTGGATCTGACAATTCCCCTGTCTTCGCAGCAGAAGCAGCGCCAGGACGGTTGCCAAATTTCTTTTTGATATCCCGGCTGGTCTTCATCGCGGATTGGTTCTGGGGAAAGTTCAGGTAATTTCATGACTTATCCCCCCAAATTAAGTTGTGAGAGTTAGCCCACTCGTAAAATTCCTTGCGCTGCTTATCTAAACTGCCGTTTTCACAAATAAACGCCGCGAACCCAAGGGAGCGAATTTTATCTATCCACTCCTGACAGCGGGGGTCATTTTCCCAATTTTTGGAGCTGCGAACCACACCTCGAAGTTTTTCCCACTGCGATCGCAATTCGTCAAAATTCTTCTCAATCCATTTGAGTGGAAGTTCAGGCGTTTTGGGTAACTGGTCTGCTTTCTTCTTACCGAACTCTAAAAAACTCTCTCTCTCGTCTTCTGAGAGAGAGTCTATAAAGTCTGAATAAGTCTTATTAATATTAGAGTCCTGAGATTCTTGTTTTACAGGGGTTTCAGGCTGCAAGTGGGAAATTCTGTTCCCAGGTGGGAAATTCTCTTCCTGAGTGGGAAATTCTGTTCCCAGGTGGGAAATTCCGTTCTCAGGTGGGAAATTCTCTTCCTGAGCGGGAAATTCTCTTCCCACTTTTGTGACAGTTGATGAAGTGTCACACAAACACCCTCTTGCAGAGACTTTTACTGAATAGTCAATATCTTCTAGGTTGATATAACCTTTTTCTTCTAAAACTGCGATCGCTGCGTTGACAGCTCGTTTAGTAATTCCTAAGTCCTCAGCAATTTTGGAAGCCTTGATTCTTATGCCATTGCCATACGGATCAAGTGATCGCAAGTAATAGAGAATGCTTATTTGAGACTTTGTAAGGCTTTTGCAGATTTTGACCCATTCGGAATGTTGTAAGGGGTAAAATTTACCGTCAATTTTCACATTTGCCCCCTTTTGGTTACAACTGCAACACGTTGAGTCGCCAAAATTCCGTCTTTTGGCGTTTGTGAAAGTCGCTGAATTGCCATATTATGTTTCTAGGTTTGAATGGCCCTGACAAGTTACTTGTCGGGGCTGTTTGTTTTGGATAAAATTTGAATTAAACTATTAGCTTGAATTAATTTAACTCAAAGTTAAATTATCATATAAAATTATACTCATAGCTAAATCAATAAGTAACAAAACTTTATGGCTCAGATTTACCAGCTATTTAAAAAAGCAATGGATCGCTACGGTGTTCAAGGCAAAGAGCTGGCTGGTATTGTAGGAATCAGTCCTACTCACCTATCAGAATTCCGCAATGGGAAAAAATGGGTTAGCCAGGAGACTTTTACAGCTTTATTGGAAGGAATGGATCAGCTTTCGCCTGGTTCTAAGCACTATTTCTGTGAGCTTTTAGCTGGGGAACAACTAGGAGATACGGAAAATAGCAGTAAAAGCTTGATAAAAATGATTGAAGCTGCTGATGAGGAAGAAATGGAAGCAGCTTTCTTGGCAATTGGGCGTAAATGGAAGAAAATGAGGCAAAATAAGCCTATTTCGGGTAATCATAACCCAGGATTAGAGAGTGCGATCGCAGTATAAACCATTGGGAATTGAGCCGATATAGCTGCATCTTCGGAAATTAAGGCTCCGATTATCCTGATTAAGTTTGGTCATTTGATGGTAATGCTCGAAACGGCATTTTTCACTAATTAGAAGACGAGGAACGGATACTACCAAACTGGATGCACCCTGAGCGCATTTATCAACACTTCAACGGTAAGCCAATCAATTTTGAAGATTAACAAACCCTTTTGACACTACTCCTCCAACAAATCTTGCCGACGCAACCAATGAATAATTTCATTGATGTCCATAGTTGAAACAATACGTTCAGTCATTGTATAGGCTGGAGTGATAAAAAATATCGGGTTATTTACACCACGCGTCACCAAATCAATATTGAGTCTCTTGCCACAACGTGAAGTAATTCGCTGTAGTTCAGCAATATCGCCATCAGCCGCATCAACTAGGGGTGCAGCCGTCCCATTGGGTGTAGACGTGGTTGTAGATTCACCAGTGATAGCAACCATTAAAGCAATAAACGTATCCAACGCCAAAGCAATATGTTCTTTAGACTCAGCACGTTTTGACACCCGCCAAGAGTGAAGAATTTCATCGCGGAGCGCCTGATAATCCATTTGTACTGGTTTCTGTGATTGCCTAGAAGCCTTTAGCTCTAGCTCTGCCTCTAGGCTGTCTACTTTCCCAAAGCTATCTGTAACTGTTTGTGTAACTCTTCCACTTCTCTCTGTAACTTCTCGACCTCATCGTTAGTTACAGGTACTTTCTGCGTTACTTTCTCTTTCACTAGAGTCTGTAACTTCTCCGTTAACCTGCAAGCGCTCGCCTCCAGGTGAGACACAGTTAAATCCTGTTCAGTGCCGATGTAACATTTAGCCAACTTGCCGCCTTGTTTGCGGTAGCCATACCAATAAGATGCTTTGCCCTTACTTCCCTGCTCTTTCCTGGCTGTAAATGCTTTTTCATCCTTTTTGGGAAGATAGCGAAAGCTTTTGGCAGTATTGAGCCACCTCTGCCACTTTTCCCAGTCATCAGTTATATCAATGCAGCCAAATTTGTTAGTTGTAATCATCCCTAAGCACACTGTAGGGAGGGATGAAATTCTACCCATTGTTTTTCTCTGTAACTGCCTGTAACTAATCTACCAGCAGGTGCGTCATTGCTGAGAAATCTAATAAGTCAGAAGTAAGAAACGCTTGTGGTGTGAAAAACAGAAGTGGTTGACCACAGGGGTTATGATAGCCAATGCTACACACTCCTGTTGTACAGCATTGGCAAGCGCTTCACATCTACCCCAAATTACAGCAACCTGATGCTTGAAAATTATAATTTCGACAAATATGAAAAATATATAGTTGAAAACAAGAGTTTTGGATGCAATTGACCTCACATTGAATAAAGTTATGACTAAAGTTATCACTTCTCAAATTCTGGTAGCCTATGCTGAGTGTCCCTACAAGGCATTTCTATTAATGTGTGGGGAGCCTTCAGGAGAATTACATGAGTATGAGCAAATTCTTGAGCAGCAGAAGTCCCATGTTAAAACTAAATATATTGATGTTTTGAAAAAAAATAACCAAAATGTACAAATCTATCAGCAAAACAACCTTAAACACGGCATAGATTATTTGATAACTGCTCAATTAAGTATTGGCAAATTAATTGCCAACTGTAGCCTGCTAAAAAAGGTCAATGATGAATCAATCTTGGGTCAATTCAGTTATGAGCCAAATATTTTTATAGGAACATACCAGATTCACAAAACGGCTAAGTTAGAGTTATTTTTCATTGGATATGTGCTTGCACAAATTCAGGGATGCTTACCAAAAATAGGTCACATCATCAGTGTAGATGGTAAGTCTCACTGCATTAAGCTAAAGAATACTGAGAAAAATCTCATACCTATACTTGAGCCATTGCAAAGATGGGTTACAGGCTTATCGTCAGAACCGCCACCTATAATTTTGAACAAGCATTGCCCAGTATGCCAGTTTAAGATACAATGTCGAGCTAAAGCGGTAGAAGAAAATCATCTCAGCTTGCTTAACGGCGTTACACCCAAAGTCATTCGACGGTATGAAAAAAAGGGAATTTTTACTGTCAAACAACTTTCTTACCTATTTAAACCACACAAACGCAAAAAGGCAAAACGCAATAAATTTGATAACATTCATAAGCTAGAGTTACAAGCCTTAGCGATTAGAACAGGAAAAATATATCTCCAGTACCTACCAGAATTATGTCGGCAAACTACAGAATTATTTTTGGATATGGAGGGTGTTCCTGACCAAGATTTATATTACTTAATTGGTCTATTAGTTTGTCACTCAGGTACAATAAAGCTCTACTCTTTTTGGGCTAACGCTGCTGAGGATGAAAGGCAGATATGGCAACAGATGTTGGCAGTTATTAACCAATACTCTAATGCTCCAATTTATCATTATGGTAGTTATGAATCTCGTGCCATATCCAAACTAGCAAAACGATATGAAACCAGTAGTGAAACTCTCATTCAACGGTTAGTTAATGTTAACGGTTACATTCATGGTAATATCTATTTTCCAGTTTACTCAAACAGCTTGAAGGATATTGGTTCATTTATTGGAGCAACATGGACATCGCCTGTTGCATCTGGTATTCAGAGCCTCGTATGGCAGCATTATTGGCGAGAAACGGGTGATGCTCAATACAAAGATTGCTTACTCACGTACAATGCTGAGGATTGTTATGCTTTAAAGTTGCTAGTAGATGAACTTTCTAGAATAAAAATGTCGGCTGACACTTTATCTGAAGTAGAGTTTGCTGATAAACATCAAAAACAAAAAACTCAAATATCTACTGAAATTTCTAGTCAATTTGAAACCATGTTGAATTTTGCTCACATGGACTATGATAAAAAGAAAATAAACTTTAGACAGGATACAAATCAGAGTAGCGATGAAGAGGTAAAGAAAAAACGCGGGGTTAAAAAGGGGTATGAAGGTCAAAGAAGAATTAATCCTAGAGCTACCAAAATAATCCAAGTCCCTGCGGCAGATAACTGTCCAATTTGCAACAATATTTCCCTAAGAATCACAACAAAACTGGTTACAAGACTCATCATTAACTTAGTTGTAACAAAAAATGGTGTGAGAAAAACAATTATAAAATATTTAGGTAATAAAGGTTATTGCCCAAAATGTTGCAAGTTTTATAATCCACCAGTTATTGCTAAATATGGACATTCGCAGCTTTACGGACATGGGTTTAAAGCATGGCTAATTTACCATCGAGTAGCTATGCGCTTACCATATGAAAGCATTAGCGAAATGATGCAAGAGCAGTTTGGTGAAAAAATACTTGCAGGCTCAATCGTAACCTTTATTAAGGATTTTGCACAGTATTATTCTGAAACGGAAAAATCTATAATTCAGTCTCTATTAAAAAGTCCTAGCATTCATGTGGACGAAACAACAATTAATATCAAGGGTTTTAACTGGTATGCATGGGTTTTTACAAATGAAGAATATGTAGTATTCAAACTCAGTGAGACCAGGGAAGCAACAATTGTACATGAGTTACTATTTGGGTATACAGGTATCCTTATTTCAGATTTCTACGCTGGCTATGATTCAGTGCAATGCAGACAACAAAAGTGTTGGGTTCATCTCATCCGGGATCTTAATGATGACCTTCGAGAAACACCATTTGATACTGAATATGAAATGTTTGTCTTAGAAGTAAGAAACCTAATCATTCCCATTATGGAAGCTATTCAAAAATATGGCTTAAAGAAAAGAATTTTAGAAAAATTCCAAAAAGAAGTTGATAAATTTTATCAAACATTTATCACTGACAAATGGTATAGGTCTGATTTAGTTATCAAATATCAAAAACGATTTAAAAGATATCGAGATAGCCTATTTACATTTCTAGAAGAAGATGAAATTCTCTGGCACAATAATGTAGCTGAAAGAGCTATTAGGCATCTGGCAATACAACGAGACATATCATCATCTTTTCACGAGTCATCTACTCGTAATTATTTAGTACTACTTAGTATTCAGCAAACTTGCCGTTTTCAGGGCAAATCATTTTTCAAATTTCTATTTTCAGAAGAGACAGATATTAAAAAGCTCAAGTCTCTCAAGCATTAGGATTGCATTTCGCCATGATTCTGGCAAGCCCACACTAATACTGATTATACAGCCAGGGATCTTAAAGGCTATTGTAGGCTATCCTCCTTAGATTCTGGTAATGGTGTACGCTCTGGCTTAATGAGCGTACTAATAGCCGCGATACTTCCGCTTACGCTTGCAGCGAGAGGTATATAAGCAGGGTCTTTTGCAGCCAGTCCAATAGAAGCGATCAAAGTGATTGTCAATACAGAAGTGATAAGCTTGAAGTACATAATTTTGATTTATTGAATGATGCCCGATGATTCACAGTCATCGGGCGTTTACTACATAGTTAGTATTCCTTGTTTTTTTGTGGCTAAACAATAGAAGCGTGGGATTTCCCACAATTATTTTCCCATGTGTGAACTTATACAGCACTTCCGGCAGCTATGAGGTACATTTTCAAAGCTGAAAGCTATGCTAGGAAAGGAGCAAGGAGAAAAACTGTATTGCATAATAGCGGTAAGCGCTGTAAACAATTATCTGCTATCGAGCCACTCTCCCAATTCTCACTTACCCGAACTTAATCCCATCTCCGAAACTTAACTAAATCCCCTTGAAAAAGGAGTAAAGCATCACTTGTAAACCCTTATCTACAGCAGATTTCAGCACAAACCAATCCTCGTCCCAATCACCCAATTCTTCCATCACCTCATAAGATGTTGCTGATACCCACACAATCAGAGTGTGACCTTTCGGCGAACCTCATTAACTTATATGTATCGCATTGCAATTAACCAAAATCCCTATTAGGGATTGAAACAATTTTGGTGTTGTGCCTCCAGATTTCTGCTTCTAAAATTGCAATTAACCAAAATCCCTATTAGGGATTGGTCTATCTATTACTTCTTCCCTAACGGGACTATTCGCATCAATTTCTAACTTGGGGTTTTTTGTACATTAATGGGCAAGTTAGTAAATTGTCAAAAAACGTTTCGTAACATTTCTTTACAACGTGTCCCATTTTGCACATACCTCGGCGGCTACCCGTGGAATGCAGACCAAGTTTTTTTAATCGGGTTTTAAACTCATCAAGCTTTCACCCCAGCAACAAAGTGATATCAATACTGATAGCAAAGATTCGCTCTACACAGGTATAGAAGAGAGTGTAGAAAAATTGGACAGATCTTCATCCAGACCCCCAACAGCTGCATAATGGGTGTGGTATTGGAAAATTCCGTTTTCAATACCGTAGCTTGGGTAGAGTCATGAGCGAAGATACCGAATCCGTTGAGTTAGTTGTACTCCAAAAATTAGAAAATGCCTTCAATGCCAAAATTGAGGCATACTTTGCTGGTGTCGTGGATTCTGAGCCGGACGTGCTAGAGGAGTTGCTCAGGTCAAAAAACAGCGAGGGAACCCGTAAAGGATACCGCCGCGACATCACGGATTTTTTTACTCGCATGACGGGCCAGCACCCTAACCGGGATTCTATCTGGGAATTTTTACACCTGGAAGGTCACAAAGCCACGCTGGTAGTGACTAAGTACAGAGCCATACTTAATGAAGCTGGGTTGTCGCCTAACACAATTAACCGCCGACTGGCTGCAATTAAGTCTCTGGTTGCTTATGGGCGAAAGCTGGGTGTGTGCAACTATGCTGTGGACGTGGACAGTATCCCAGTGCAACTTTACCGCGACACTAGCGGTGTCACTGAAGAAGAATTTTTAAGCGTGATCCGCCAGTGCGATCAGCTACGCTGCGCCGGAGGCGATCGCTCGACGTTGGCAGGTAAGCGGGACTATGCTTTGTTGCTGCTGCTGTGGGGCAATGCTTTGAGGAGAAATGAGATTAGCACCTTAGACTTGAGGCATTTTGACGGCTCTAAGGGGACGCTATCAATTTTGGGTAAGGGCAAGCAAGTACGAGTGACGATAAATCTGCCAAAGGTCACTGTGATAGCGATTACTGACTGGTTGATTGAAAGGGGTGGCGATATGTCCTCGTCCCGTCCGTTGTTTACTTCGGTTGATTTTCAAAATTCTGGTCACAGGTTAACCGGGGATGGTATCTATAAAATAGTCAAGCGGTTGTTTAAACGGGCTGGTGTTGAAAAAACTATGTCCCCGCACCGTTGCCGCCACAGTGCCATCACTGCTGTCCTGGAAAAAACCGATGGTAATGTACGGAAGGCGCAAAAACTCAGCAGACACGCCAAGCTAAATACGCTCCAGATTTACGATGATAACCGCAACCGTGATCAACTGGAGATGTCTGAGCTATTAATGGACGGATTGAATTGATGAGCCTGTGCGAAGCGATCAGTCCAAGGTGTCTCAGAAACTGGGCTTACTGTAGTTTCGAGTGTTTGAGAAGCATCCGGGTCGGGTTCCGTCTTATACTCCGAGGGGGTTTTAGTCTGTCGTGTAACGAAATAGTGAGCCGTTGCACTACCCCTGTACCTTTTGGTTTAAGTGTATCAGCCTGATTTCACTTATTGGCAAATACAGACTCCACCGGGAGAGTTGGCTCTCCA
Organism: Cyanocohniella sp. LLY; assembly: GCA_022241785.1. Classification (GTDB taxonomy): domain Bacteria; phylum Cyanobacteriota; class Cyanobacteriia; order Cyanobacteriales; family Nostocaceae; genus Cyanocohniella. The sequence continues at coordinate 16,788 of JAKOMP010000094.1, forward strand.
CTCATTTTGAAAGGATTTATTTCATCCTTTAACACTCAACTTCTACATCGCACCGCTACTTTTACCCCTATTTATTCAATTGCCCTGGCTCTATGGTTCTCTGTCGGAAAATTGGGGAGTCGCTGCATGGTATATTAAATCCTGGGAAGTATAAAAAATACTATTAAGAAACTTCTATATACGACTGAGCAGCGTCTTAAGGAACATCGTGAGTCCTAACAAATCACTCAAATCTGTCTATGCAAACAAGCTTGTCATTAATTCATTAGTAATGTTTGCAATGTTGATTGGGCTCTCACCCTACTTCATAATAATTGAGCGCCCTGAATTACTAATTTATCTTACGATGGGTTTGCTGATTGTCCCAGTTTTAACAAGTAGAGTTAAAGCATTTCAAACTCTTAGTGAAAGGGTGCCTAAGCCGATAGAGTTTCTATTAAATGGGATCAGTTCAATTTTCTGGCCTGCTGTTGCAAGCTTCATGGGAGGTATTATTTACTGGTTAATTATTGGTGTAAGCAATCTTGTGCAGTACATATTTGCCCAATTTAAATTAGACGTTCAAGTTGAGCTAGAATTACCTGCTTTCTGCTTTAGCTTTGCGATTGTGGTCTTCTATACTTTTGTATCAATCTACTTCGTTACCGACTACCTTGTGAAACAACTGTATCTGTATCCTCAAACAACTGATACTAGGTCAGTCTCTAAGCAACCAGCGCAGTTGGTATTAGTGGGTATATTCATTTTCTTACTCCTTAGTTACATTAGGCTCATGGTTATCCTATCAGTGAGCTGGTGGCTTAATTTCTACTGGTTGCTGTATCTTATATGCTTAAGTTATCGACTAGCAAGACAAGAGTTGCTAACACCGAAAGTATTGCGAGAGAAAGCTGTAGCTGCTGTGAAGAAGCTCTTTGAAGTGACTGGGTATGAGGTAAATTCGTCTTTCAGAACGGGCAAGATAGAGATTGACCCACTTCTGACTGATTTGGACTTGGTTGTTTTCAAAGGAGAGCATGGATTCGCCATTGAGGTAATTATAGCTAGCACCTCTTCCAAAATTACGTATCAGGCAGCTATATTTGCCCTTATTACTGCTTCTTGGACTTTAACCAACTTTTTCCAAGAGAGTGACCATGAGCCTGCTCCATACGTCAAACCTTTGTTTGTTTTTGTTGCTTCGAATCAATTCCCGTCACTTAAAGTTCCTGATCAGATTGCTGCTTGGATGGAAGAAGAAACGGAGCTTCAGGTTGTCAATATCGAGCACTGGAATGAGATTGACCGGATATTAAAGTTGGAAGACCTAAAGCAGTTGCAGTTGATAGCACAAGAAGATTTCAAAATTCCCCAAGTGTTTAATAATGACTTTTAATAAATGCCACCTCTATGTTTTAAGGAAGAGATATAAAGTTAATACACTTTCTACTGTTTTCTATTTCTGTCAGTAGATTTTCTTAAAAAACTTTGATTCTTCCACTAGCTGAGCTTCGTTTAATTTCACATTCTACTTAAATTTAACCTCGTAATTAAACAAGATTATTTCACGTCTATGTCACTTATCTCTGAACCAGTTGATGGAGTAGGGCAATTTATAAGGGCAATCGCACAAAAAAAGACGGTAAATATGGCTCTTTCATCAAACCGTCAGAAGATATTAAAGGAATCTGGTCTGGATAATTTGGGCTTTTCCATTGAAAACTCTTCTATTGGTGAAAGCCCAAAATATAAGTACACCCTAGTAAGAGATGAAAAGAATACAAAGCGCCACTTGTTCCAAGTTAGCGATTCAATTCTTCTGAAAACGGAGTCAGAGCCAATATCTATTATTACAGGTTTAGCATTAACTCTTCGTGACAACAAAGATGTGAATACCCAGACAAGACAAAAATATTACATATTTTATGATACAACTCCTCATCCCATCTACGAAACATTAAAGAATACTTTGCTGTCCAATACAAATATAAATATTAAATTTCAAGACCTCAAATCTGTCGATGATATAGCAGAATTTCGTCGTCGGTTAAGGGGTGCTGATCGCGACGATGTTATAAAATCTCGATTAGAAACACTGCTAGATTTAAAAGAAACACCTCAACCGAAAATCTGCGGAGATCTGATAACGCTCCAGGACATTGTTGAGAAATTATCTTATGCTAATTACAGTTATCGTGGCTGGGAGGCACTTTTAAAGTATATAAATCCAGATTTATTGGAGTTCTTTAAGCGTCGTCGAATTGAATTTACAAACTTGGCTACTGAGCAAGCTGCTTTAGAGATAATTAATAGTTTCAATAGATTTGGCGAAGATTATGGTGGAATGAAATCCTTTCTTGAGGTGGTATCAGAATTAAGTGATTTACCTAACAAGAAAAAAAATAGCATCAAGAATATGCTTAGCCTTTACTTTTCCGAACAATCTTCCTCCCCGGTAAAAGTAAATGAGCCATATCTTTTGTGCATAGAGGAGCGACGTGAACTGATAAATATTATTTCTAAGTTAGATTCTTTCCGTCTTCCGCTGGAAAGGAGCCGTTTTCTTAGCGATGAAGCTAAATTAGATGATTTGCTTAGAGGTTTTGTATTAGATGATCCTTCCGAGATTCTTGCAACTCACTTGATTTGCAAGCTTGAAGAACATGATGAACTGGTAGTGGAACAGCAAATCTACAACAATGGACTAGGTGCCTTATTAAAACCTATGCTTGACTTTCATGAAGATGAACTGGGTCGAGAAAATGCAAAGTTTGTGGCAGGCTTAATTGTTCGCTATTCGCTGATTTCTGATCTTGCCCGTCTCGACGAACTGCGGCAAAAATATGGTATTACTACGGAATTCAAAAAGAAAGAGTGTAAAGAATATGCTTAATCTTTGTCTTTCTATAGGAGAAGAAAAATGTCAGATGATTTCTTGACTTTTGACGAGCGAAGGAAATTGATAAATATTATTTCTGGTCTACCTACCTTTCGCAATGAGTCTGATAGGGATCGTTTCATTTATGACGAAGCGAAATTAGGAAGTCTTTTTCGCAATTTTTCATTTAGTGGAAAAATCGGGCCTTTAGCTGCTGCTGTGGTTGCCAGGCTTGAAAGATATGGTCAACTGGAGGAACGGCAAACCTACCACAGTCTAGGTGCCTTGCTAGAAACTATGCTCGAATTACATGATGATGAGCTGAGTCGAGAAAACGCAAAGTTTGTGGCGGGTTTAATTGTTCGCTACTCGTTGATTTCTAACCTTGACCATCTTGACAAGCTGCGGCAACAGTACGGTGTTACTGATGAGGCAATTCGTGAACCTCTTCCAGAAATAACTCCGCCGAGATCTGGAATTGGGAAAGAAGCTCAAGAACCTAGCTTCGACGCACAAATTGGCAGCGTACAGGAACTTGAACAAGTTATTAATTCTGAAGATAACTTTTTAGATATATACCTTTTGTATGGTGCACTATACTGTGCTCAAGCGGTTGGTAGGATTGAAATTGAGCGAAGTCCTGAGGGAACAGGCTTCCTGATTGGGCCAGACCTACTCCTGACCAATCAGCATGTTCTTCAACAAAAGAGCGACCTCCAAGAGGCTGTTGTCCGCTTCAATTATATGAACGATGATTCAGGTGTGCCGCAAAGTGGACAAGTAGTTCGAATACAGTCTGATTTTTACTATTCAAGTCCAGCACATGAGTTGGACTATGCCCTAGTACGATTAGAACAGGAGCCTCTAAAGAGTATCACTGCCACCAAGGAGGAGTTAATGGACAAGTCTATAGCAGAATTAATCTTGATGGGCAAGCACCGAGGCTATCTAACATTGGCTCGAAGTTCCTTGAAGAAACGTTCTCGAGTCAATATTATTCAGCATCCTAGAGGAGAAGCATTGAAAGTTGTCCTGACGCAAAACTATGTTGAATATGCAACCGACTCTCGAGTGCAGTACGTTGCAGATACAATGCCTGGCTCCTCAGGGTCTCCAGTCTTCAATTACAAATGGGAAGTGGTTGCTTTACATCATAGTGGTCAACCCTATCCTCCAGAACCCTTAACCGAAACGGCTAGGAAAGCATGGAAGGGGCAATTTCGAGTTAATGAAGGGATTCCAATGAAAGCAATTTTAAATGATTTTCAAGTCAAAAAAATTGACTGCTACCTTCCTCAGGCATAACAATAATAATCTTTCTTTAATTTTGATTTTTCAACGGTGATTGCATTTCAAGCTGTCAAATTATGGAAAGGAGTCAATCATGAATGAGGGACTTAATCAAGCGGTAGCTCTTGCCCCCATTGAAACAACTGTTTGGGTAATGCTGGGTATTATTATAAGCTTGGTGCTCCCGCTTGCGGTAAGAACCCTGCAAAGTGCACAAGAAGCGACGCGGGGCTTGGAGCGCAATAGGCTTCCTTGGTGGAAACACATTGCAGCAACTTGGACGAGGTATGGAGGTTCAAAATACCTGAAGATTTTCCTGGCAGCTACTTTAGTGGCCGTCGTTTTAGTCTTTCTGCTAGGATTGAAGTTTTATACTTCCCGAGATGCTGCTCTTGCCGGCTTTGCATGGGAGTCTTTAATTAATAAGTTGTTTAAAGGAGCAGAAGAAACTCAAAAATCTCCTTAGGTAACGAGCTTGTGTGGGTTCGCACATAAGATGAAATTGGAGCAACTGAGTTATGGGGATTTCAGACCTGACTTTTCACGGGATGTGGAAAAGAAAAAGTGGTTCGCGAATAAAGGTGGCGAACCATTCTCCAATGGGGACGAAAGTTAGCTCTTTGCGGTAAGGTGCTTCAAAGAGTTCATTTTAATTGGTTTCCATGAAACTACTAAAAAATAACCCGTATAGTGATTGTAACTTTGGTGACAAACGTCTCAACAAGAGAGCAGAATTGATTGCATCCGGCTTTACAAGTAAAATATGGTCAACCTCTATCACTTGTATTTAAAAGCGCAAGTGACCTAAAACGCGGTTACGAATTTTTATCCAATCCTAAAACGACATTTTCCAAATTGACTCAACCTTGCTTTAAACTAACGGCACAAGAGATAAACGGCATGGAGCCGAGATCCCTGCAAATTCGGCAATAGAGGCTGAAAAGTACTGTCATATATAGCTTTCAGCTTTTTGCTACCTCCAGTTTTACCTGAATACAGTCAGGCTAAATTTAGTACACAGTTACTAATAAATCCGGATTTTGCTCTCTCAAATACCAACTTATGGGTAAAAGTTGGCAATAACGGGCAGAGTAACATTGATTTTTTAGGGGTTTTGGGTATGACAAAAGAAAGTATTCAATCATCGAAAGTTGGTAAAAGTCAAAATTAAGAGCGTAAATTCCCCAACAACAGCAGCCATAAATCCTTAAACACCTGAGATTCTAAGCATTAGAGCGATTATCCAGTCGGGGTCAAAAATATTACCCAAGCATTTGAATCTGCAATTAATTTCAGTCACAAAATCTTTGAAACTTAGAATTAGCAAGGCTTTTCAGCTTCTATTTCCGTTTTAGCAGGGATCTCGGCTCAATGCCATTATGTATCGCGCTCCTTTTTAGACTGCTGCTCGCTCGGTCAAAGTATCATATAAAGCAAAGCTAATAATTTTTTTCAGCACAAAAGCGTCATTCTCCTTAATTAAATCCCCAGTACAAACGACTGGCAGCCTCTGGTGATAAGCAGTCCGAGCCTGATTGTATTCAGATTCACTTAGAGAAAGGTAAATTTGGCGAGGCTTGCCGACAACAAAGCCAATAATTGTGACATTAGCTGGATGATTTCGTTCTGCTACTCTAATCACCATCCCCTGGATTTCGGTATTTGGGATTTTTGTGATCAAATCGCTCAAAATGTCTAACTGAGAGCGTTTTTCAACTGTTTCTAGAATTGCCAAAATTTCAGCCATCCGCAGCGCATAAGACCTGATAGAAGGATTGAGAGGTAAGGTAATATCAAATTCCTCACCAAAATCACTGGCTTTAATCCAAACTGATTCTTTATTGTCAACCTGACTTTCTTGATACCATCCCTGTGCTTGGAGATAGGATGTTAATATCTGAGGGTCTAAATTTGAGAGAATATCCGGGTCACGCACGGTAACTATCATATTGGTTCTCCTCTAGCAATTCGTTGCATGAGAGCTTGCAAAACTTCAACACTGAAAACATTTTCACGGGGTAAATACACAGTGACAGTGGTTTGATTTTCAGTTGGTGGTTGACCGCGTATTGACACCCAGTAAGCACAACGTTTCAAGCACAGCTCAGTTTCCGATTGCTGTAGCCAATCTTCTTGTAAATCAGGCACCAAAACCACGACTAACAACAGGGGGTCATCGTCGGGATTGTCGTTTCTTAATTCATCATAATTTTTTATTTCCAGAGGAATTTTCACAAAGTCACTTACTAGTAATTTTTGGGAAGTACATTTGACTTGCAAATCAATCCGAGTTCGCCGTCTAGAACCCGGTGAGGCAATTCCTGTAATGGTTACATCAACTCCCACTAAATCTAATGGTCTGGGTGCTATTTGGAATGAATAACCCGGCGTAGATATAGCGAAGCTGTCACCAGGGGCAAGATAGACTGAAAACTCTTACTCTATATAGGTTTCATCGATGTTTGAGTAAAATTGACACTCTTTGACAAAACTTAGGTATCCATAGCTACAAAAACCGGAGTATTTATTAACTTTATTTACAGGTTTTACAGCTAGGGCAATGATCATCTTTTGGCGTGAATTGACTGAAACTCTTTGACAACAAGGTTTGTAGCCTAATCCAAAGACTCCAACCAAACAGTATTATTAATTCTGTGTGCTAGGCGAAAAGCAATTATGGGGTGAGAAGTAGCAGTGTATTCATGCAGAAATTCTAGTTCGATGTCAAAAATCCTATAGCGTAGATATAGCAATAGTTTCCAGCTATCTTGCCCCTCATGACAGCTTCGCTAGATCCACCCCAAGTTGCAGATAATCCTGGGTAATGCGTGTTTGTAAATTAGGGCGTTTTTTGAGAAAACTGTCAAACTACAGTTTGACTGGACTTTCCGTTAGTTGCAATTAATCCTGGTTGAAACCGATGATTGCAGGTTGGTTGCATTTAATCCTGGCTCAGTTGCAAATAATCCTGGCTGAAGCGTAATTATAGTTGCAGTTAATCCTGGTTTGCTCAGGTCTTGATTGCAGGTTTGAGTGATTAGTATTGCAGGTCGTTACATTTAAGCAGCTTTAGGAACGCTCTGGAGAGAAATTTCTTTGGCGATCTTGATGTGTCTAGCGAGCAGAAATAGTGGGAACATAACACTAACAGCAATAATGGCTGACATAATAATATACAACCAGAAATATCGAATACCGACACGTTTTCCCTCAATCGCCATAAATATACACGTTGCCAAGCTAACCAAAATCAAGTCGTTGGTGAGAGACGCAGCAGCAGCATTGACGTAGGCTGCACGAAAAAAATCCGCGAAATCAGCATTACTAGGCTGGGTCATGAATGCAAGATTGTTGAGCCAAGTCGCTGGTAATGCCGCCAACGCAATGAGGATATAGGAGGCACAAATGAGTTTATCTTTGATGTTCATGGTCAGTAGATTCTGATTTTTCTGTACGTTCAGATCAATTCTATAAGCTCATTAATTAGATTCTCTAAATCATCAACAACACTTTCAACTTTTTTCGCTGGTTTTTTTAGGGATAAATTTACTGAGGTTTTTTTGACTATTTCCCGAATAAATACTTCTAGTTGCTCTCGTTGAGAAGAATCACCTACTCTTACCTACTATTAATTATTCTGGCTCGGTTGAATGCTGCGGAGATAAACCAAGCTGTTCACAAAAATTCTTACTGTACTCTGCTGTTTCCCAATTTTGGGCGGATTTCACTTGTTCTATAGTTAAACCTTTAGCGTTCCCAAAATTAGCTCCTTGTATATTGGCATTATTAAGATTTGCTCCTTCAAGGTTAGCATTGACAAACTTTGCTCCTTTCAAATTTGCTCTTTGTAAGTTGGCATTTTTAAGAACTGCTCCGTGAAAACTAGCCTCTGTAAAATCAGATTCTTGAAGATTAGCTTTCTGAAGATTAACACCCCAAAGAATTGCTTTTGAGAATTTAACTTGTTGAAGAGAAACATGAGGAGCAATCAAGTACGCTCCTACTGCCGCAGCGTTGAAACCTATTGGAAACTTGGTATATTCATCATATAAAACTTCTCTTAGGTCGGTACTTTCCAATTTAGCTTTTAGAAGAGAAGCACCATAAAGTCTAGCTCTATAAAGTTTAGCTTTACTAAGATTAGCTTGCTCAAGTCTTGCTTGTGTAAAATCAACCCCTGTGAGATTAGCTCCTACTAAATCTGCTCCAGTTAAGTCAATACGTTTTAAATCAGCATTTGGAACATCAATATTTCGCAGAGAAACACCATCACTAGCTAATTCTTCCAGAGCCATTTTTCTAGCATAGCTAGTAACTGTACCAGAAGCAGCCGCCGCATCGATTGCTTTCCAGTATTCAAAATGTGTCCTCTTTCTTTCAGTTTGAATCCTTTCTTCTCGGTTTGGAAGTTCAAGTAGAAAAACTGTTACACCTATCAGGACACTTAGTTTACTAAGCGCATCAAGTATTTGGATAAAACCTAACTTTGGAAGCCACTGAGCAATTGATTCAGAAAAAATTAAGGTAATGACTAAGATTATTAAAGCACTGAGCCAAACAGACCAAATAAAAAGTCGCTTTAGCCATAATAATGATTTGACTTTCTCCTTTGGTTGATTGCTTGTCAAGATTATTTAGCCTTTTACTACCTACGTGCTTAATATAACAAACGGTGATGCCGGCTACAAAGCTGTTCAAAAAGCCCTCAATCGTTTCATCGCTGAATTGACTTACTTAAACACAAGCGTTTTTTGACTTCGCCAACAGCATCCACTGCTCATTTACCCCTTATTCATATGCTCATTTGTTACATATATTAATAAATGTAACAAATTAGACGTTAAAACATCTTACTGTCTTGACGGCTGATACTTAATATATGGTAATCTTTAAACAAATTCACTTATTTTCTAGCCTATATGCCCGATCCTAAAGAATCTCGCGCAAATTCAAAGGAGAGCATTGAAAAAAGGGTTATGAACAAACCCCTAGTAAGCATTTCTATGGTACATCTTGTTACCGTTGCCTTACTTTGCACAGCATTTTGTTAGGGAGCATCTCATTTTTTGAAGTAGCTCAAACCGATAATAATCCATTGAGGTAGGCACAACGATGAGCAAGGACTTGAGGCACATTTTCGCGCTTCCATTGCGCTCCAGAAATCTTAGTTCGACGGTCAACTTGTTTAACGGCAGATTCAACCGACCCAGAACCAATTGAACAAATTTCCTC
>JAKOMP010000095.1 GCA_022241785.1 Cyanocohniella sp. LLY
CTACCTGATGCTGGAGTAAGTAAGCCTGAGTGGAGTGCCAGAACTCCTGAATGTTGTCGAATCGATGTAGTTGCATAATTTGCCTGACTCACGAACCAAGAAAACAGTTGTGTTATCTACAGTAAACCAAAAAGTTTTTTTGCATAGCGATGCCTGTGGCGGGCTGCGCCTACGCAGAAGGACGCTTTTTCCTGACTGTTCAGAAGTAATGTTATTATTGCTGAAATTTGATAGGCGATCGCTCTTTAGGGAATACCCGCTTGTTGGAAAATTTGTTCTGGTGTAATTTGCAACTCTGGCAACAGAGAATCTGCTAAACTATCTTCACCAGTTTTTGTTTGTGGTCTGGTGTCAGGATAAAAAACTGTGACAGTTTTCGCTTTTGCATCCACAACCCAAACTCTCATTACCCCAGCATCTAGGTAATCTGTGGCTTTGGCGCTCATTTGTCCAAAGCTTTGGTCAGGTGAGATGATTTCAATGGCTAAGTCTGGCGGTATGGGACAAGGTTCATCTTCGATGACATCACTGGGAAAGCGAGAGTAGGAGATATAAAGTAAGTCTGGCACGGGAACCCAATCACGGCCTTGGCGTTTTAAAGTCATTGCCCATTCGATACCAACTTCGCCACGATTTTGCGCCCACAGTGATAAAAGAGTATAGATTACGCCTGTTAATCGTGAATGAAATCTTTTTGGTGCCATTTTGGGTTTTGCTTCTCCATTAACTAATTCGTATGTGATGTCATCTAACGGTATGGCCAGAAATTCTTGTAGGGTAAGTTGAGGTTTAAGTTGAGTCATGGCATGAGCGTAGCTTACAGTGGGTTTGTCTCTATTGTGATCGAGAATAACTAAGCTATCAATTGATTGAGAAGATGCAATTAATTTTATACAGCAAGCCAGGATGTCATTTGTGTGAAGGTTTGCAGGAGAAGTTAGAACAAATCCCCAATCTCAGTTTGGAGTTGGAAGTTAGGGATATTACGACTCGTGAAGATTGGTTTTTGGCTTATCAGTATGAGGTGCCGGTGCTTTATTTAGCGCACCACAGAGGCCCAGAGGACACAGAGAATGAGGTGATTGAGGAGCGTTTACCGCGTCCTTCTCCCCGTGCTAGTGTGCAGCAGTTGGCGCAAATGTTGGCTAAGTATTTAACCAATTAGGAAAAAATAATGCAGAATAAGCGCAAGAGAATTGTGTGATGAGGTTCACTAGATGAAATTGCGGGAATTATTAGCTGCGTTAGATAATGTTGACTGTTCGGGTGTGCCTGATGTGGAAATTCAGGGTCTGAAGACCAATTCTCATGCTTGTAGTATGGGTGATTTGTTTATTGGGATGCCTGGTACGCGGGTAGATGGTGGTGATTTTTGGCCCAGTGCGATCGCCTCGGGGGCTGTAGCTTCAGTTGTTTCTGTGGAAGCCCTACAAAAAAATCCGCCGACGGATGAGGCTGTTGTTATGAGTGCTGCGGATATGACTAAAGCCTGCGCCCAGTTAGCAGGGGCTTTTTACGGCTATCCGGGTCAAAAACTGAAGTTGGTTGGTGTGACTGGTACTAATGGCAAAACTACGACTACTCACTTAATTGAGTTTCTGCTGAGTCAGGTAAATTTGCCGACGGCTTTGATGGGAACTCTGTACACACGTTGGCCTGGTTTTGAGGAAACGGCTATTCACACTACTCCGTTTGCGGTGGAACTCCAACAGCAGTTAGCCGCAGCTGTAGATGCTGGTTGTGAGTTCGGCGTGATGGAAGTTAGTTCTCATGCTTTGGCACAAGGTCGGGTGTTGGGTTGTACTTTTGAGGTGGGGGTTTTCAGTAATCTCACTCAAGACCACCTGGATTATCACAGCGATATGGAGGATTATTTTGCCGCCAAGGCGTTGTTGTTTAGTCCTGATTATCTCAAGGGTCGGGCGATAATTAATGCCGATGATGCTTATGGTCAGCGCTTGATTGCATCTTTAAATCCAGAAAGAGTTTGGAGTTACAGTGTCAACGATCGCAACGCTGATTTATGGATGAGTAACTTAAGTTATGAACCCAATGGTGTCAGCGGTATGTTACATACACCAAAGGGTGAAGTGGCTTTTCGTTCACCTCTGGTTGGACAATACAATTTAGAAAATCTCTTGGCGGCTGTGGGTGCAGTTTTACACTTGGGGCTAGATTTACAGTTGGTGGCTACAGCCATATCTGAGTTTCCTGGGGTTCCCGGACGTATGGAACGAGTACAAATTAGCTCCGACCAAGATATCAGTGTGATTGTCGATTATGCCCACACACCAGATAGTTTGGAAAATTTACTCAAAGCTGCACGGCCGTTTATTCCTGGGAAGATGATTTGCGTGTTTGGTTGTGGAGGCGATCGCGATCGCACTAAGCGCCCCAAAATGGGTAAAATAGCTGCTGATTTAGCTGACGTGGCTGTGGTAACTTCGGATAATCCCCGCACCGAAGACCCAGAACGAATTTTGCAAGATGTTTTGTCAGGAATACCTGATCATATCCAACCCACGGTTATTTGCGATCGCGCTACCGCTATTCGGACTGCCATTTTACAAGCAAAACCAGGTGATGGGGTTTTATTAGCTGGAAAGGGTCACGAAGATTACCAAATTCTCGGCACTGAAAAAATTCATTTTGACGACCGAGAACACGCAAGAGATGCTTTACAAGAAAAACTGAACATCCCAGATTAAAACCTGGTTAATTTTGCTAGTGGAGATGCAATACTTGTGTTTCTACTAGCTCAATTAATCATCATTTGTGCATTTTGCTCAACTATCAGTGGGCAAGAAATATAGATTTTTCATTTACAAAAGTACATATTAGATTCCCAAATATAGGCTAATTCCCTGGGGTAGTAACGTAAAGGGGAAGTCAAGCTTCAAAAAGCGGATTCTATAATCTTTTCATTGGTTGCAAATAATTGTGCTATTTACTCTGAAAAATAATTAACCGCTGATGTACGCCGATCAATCAAGATGTCTAACACTCTTTTATTAATCTGAAAAAATAAAAATATTGGTAGGTGAAATTGAATACAGCGAACCCAAAAAACTAGGGATTATTGATGTTGGGTTTTGTTCCTCAAACGCCACGGGCTAAAAATTTGGGCAATATCCCCATGCATGAGCCACTCGTCTTATGCCTAGATTCATCAAAATCTATAAATAGTAAGGGTTCTAATTTTTATTTGATAAGAGTAATAGCAAAGTGTTAATCAACACATGTGTATTTTTATAACTCAGTGTGCTGTAGTTTATATGATAGAGCAGTCTCTATGCATCTGTTTATGTTTAAATTATCAGTACTTCTACTATAACTAACTATCCATAAATTGAAATAGTATATAGTCAGTTTTCTTGTACTTCACTGCTCTACAAAATTATAGAGTCATGCAACTGTTAGATTTAACTTTTTCCAACTATTCCTGGTATCGTCGCCTCCGCGGGAAGACATGGTGGCAAGTAGAAATTCCTTTGTTTGATGGTAACAATACAGTTTGGGTAAATCACACACCAGAATGCAATTGTTATATTATCAAAAAAGAAAAATACTGAAAGTAAATTACTTTTAGATGACATCGGATTAATGAAGTTGAAATTTGTCTCACAGTATTTTTAAAGTCTCATAAATAAAGGAAAACTCCGTATAAAAATTAACATTATACGTTGAGGATACTTTATTTAATCCACCTTTTGAGATAGGTTTTTTTATGATTTTGTTATAAAAATAACAATTGTATATTTCAGGAATCTCTGAAAGTGGATTGAGATAATTTGGTATTTCAGCTTTCGTTGCTGGCTATGAGTCTTCGAGGCAAAAAACCTAACCGGATGGTGATTATAAACGTCAGATGAGGGGCTCAAAACTCAAGGCTCGTACTTTCAAATACATAATTTATATTTTTTTTGGCATCTTTTTGTGCAAAAGGTACGCATAAGGGCGAAAATCGATGACATAACTATTTTTTTGTTTTTGTTGTGCTTGACTCATGAATGATTCTCAGCGTAAGAATCTGTCTGTTTATCGGCTGGCTTTGGGGGTGCATCAACCACCTCAAGTGTTGTCCCTTAATCTTGCTACTCTTTTATCACTGGTAAGGTCACATATAGACTTAATAGTTGAGCAGCAAATCGCCGCCACGTTGTGGGTTAAGTTACCACCGGGCAAAATTTGGCACGCAGAATTATCGCGTTATCAGTCGGCGATGGGTGAATCTGGAGTCATCTATAATTGCCAAACTGGGAAAATAGGCAACTCAGGAGATAAGCAAACATTTTCTGCCTCATCCCCTCATCATATCTGCATCCAACTACCATTAAATAGACAATTGCAACGAGAATACTTTCTCATAGTATTGTCGCCCCAATTTTGTAGTTTAATTCTGGCCCATCGACCACTCAAAAAAAGCCAACCCCCAGGAACGGCAAAGGTTAATGTCCAGAAAAAACCGCCAATACTGGCTATTACTACCCATGAAGGCAGAATCATTCAGCCAATTGTCGATGGTATCAAACAGGCGATAGCACCAGAATCAGCCGTAATTTCACCTACTAATTTTATTTGCCCTAGTGCCTCTGAGCCAGCACTGATGAGTCAGTTGTTGATTCGACAACTCCAGCAACAGAATGAAATTAATCAATACATTTCAAATAGACGTATCATCAAGTTGCAGCAGCAAAATAATCAGCGACAAAACGACGAGCAACGCAAGGACGAATATTTACGTAGTGTGTGTCAAGAACTACGTACGCCTTTAACACACATGAAGACAGCACTATCGTTGTTAAATTCACCGAATCTGAAACCCCCGCAACGACAACGTTATTTACAGATGCTGAACACCCAGTGCGATCGCCAAAGTACTTTAATTACAGGATTACTGGATTTGGTCGATCTAGAACATAATTTGGCAAAAACAGCTTTAGAGTTGGTAAACATTGCAGATATTCTCCCTGGGGTAGTAAGTACCTACCAGCCTGTAGCCCAAGAAAAAGGCATTATTTTAGCCTATAACTTACCCAATGAATTACCAGATGTTTGGTGTGTGGTGGGTGGACTAAGACAGATCATCATAAATTTGTTACATAACAGCATTAAATTTACTCCCAATGGTGGGCAGGTATGGATAAAGGCCCGTATTCAAGGCGATTATGTGCAATTAGAATTTCGTGACACAGGCATTGGTATTAATGAAAACGAAATTTCCCAAATCTTTGATTGCTTTTATCGAGTACGTTCAGGAATCACAGAAGATATGGGTGGTGCTGGCTTGGGCTTAACCATTGTCAAGCGGTTGTTGAGGCGTTGTGGTGGTGCTATTTATGTTAAAAGTAAGCTGGATGAAGGGACTACTTTTATCGTGAATTTACCCAGAGTCCGTAAAATACCCAGAGCGATCGCTTGAAAATCGACAGGACTTACGCAAGTGTCACAAAAAATAAAAATTTTTTGCTTGTAGTAAGGGCTACCCTACGGGTTCTGCGAAGCAGTACAGCCCTTATCTTGTAAAGCCCTGTGGGCATAGCTGCGCTTACCGCAGAGAGGACTAAAGTCCTCACTACAAACTTAAAATAATATGCCAGTTGCCTAAAATCTAAAATTGTTTGACTTCAAACGCCTAATTTTTGCTTACTGCTGACTTCTAAGGGTAAGAAAATAGTTAACACTTCCCCGTAGTGTGGGCGTTGGCGGACAATCAGTTTGCCACCAATAGCTTGAAATAAATGCTTGGTTGCGGCAATATTTAAACTAATCGTACCTGTTTCTGGTTGAAACATAAGTAACTGACCAAGGGCTTTACGAATTGGTGGTGTTACGGATTGATTGGTGTCTTGGCAGTGGAGATGGGGAGATAATTGTAACTTCAGTTGGTCACCTGCCGGGATTACCTGCACTTGTATATGACTTCCTGGTGGTAAGCTACGAGTAAAATTCTCCATCAAACCAGTCAGTACCTGATCTAACATATTGGGATTACTGACCACTGTTGGCAGTTGCTGCGGTAAAACCACCTCTAAGGTCAAATTTCGTCGCTGGGCTGCTTGTTGCCAACGGGGAATACTCTGCTGCAACACCTGATCTAACGACATGGGTGTCAGTTGAGTCCTAGAAGATTTCACCGAAGTAGAAGTTTCTAATTCTGCCGCCTTAAACAGTAACTCCATCCGATCAATTTGTTCGGTACATTCGTGATCGATGATTTCTAAGCGATTAGTGACGGTGGTTGGTAAGTCTCGCCGCTTCAGTAGTAGGCGAGTCAAGGTACGAATAGTTGTCAAGGGTGTGCGAACTTCATGAGCAAAAGCTTGGAGTAGTTCGACATCGGGGACTGGTGATTGGTGATTGGTGACTGAGTAATGGGGATTAGGAAATAAGGATTGATGATTTGGCTCAGTGCGCTGTTTGCCATCGCCAGTATTTTCTAATGTTTCTCTACTGGAGTAGGAACGACAAGCCGGATTTTCTGTATTCCAATCCCTAGTCTCTTCTGGTTCTGTCAATTCCTGAAGTAAAAACTGGCTAAACTGAACCACCATGCGGTAGTCTGGGGCGATGGGGTCATATTTTTGGACAATATTATCCAGTTCCGCAAAAAATTCGGGATTAGTCAACATTACCCGCGCACCTAGCGATCGCCAGGCCTGCTGAACTACTTCTGGCTCAAAGGAAAATGAAAATGCTTTGTGACCATTTTTGTCTTCTTTTAAAACCAGTACTAATCTAAATTTTTCGGTAAAAACCAAGCAAAATCGCTCTGTAGTCAGTGGATCAGCCGGCAGTAAAGGTAGCACTGACTCGTGGGGCACCATTTCTTCTGCTACCGAAGCGATGGCCTCTGGCATATGAAATGGCATCAGTGCTAAGGGGTTAAATGGCTTGGCCGTAAAAGTTACAGTTTGCAAGCTTTGAGTCAGTGTTGGCTGGCTAAATAGAGGTGCTGGTGCTGTTAACACTAATCCTTGCATGACATCAGGCGAGGCTACTGCTAAAGTATTCATTAACAGTTGCTCCGTTGCTGCTAGGCTGACACACCACTGCCGCTCTGCTTTGGTTGGTGAGCATTCAGCCCCAGTTGATTGACTTTCGGCTAAAACTTCACTCAGACTTGGCAATATCCATTGATACACAGGTTTTCACCCCTTGGCTGAAAAGCAACTGACAGCGTTTTTAAATAATTATCTTAATTACTACGAGGTTATAATTTTTTGTGTCCTGGCGACAGTGGTAGAACCGAACCTAATAGGTGCAATTTCCCCTGTTGTGAGTTGAAATTGAGCGATCGCCCAACATGTTGAGCAATTTATCTTGAGATTTTTCTGACATCATCCATAAATATGTCAAGACAAAGCGTTTCATCAAGAGCTAGACATGATAAACTGATTGATCATAAAGTTACCTTTAGTAAATGCATATTGCCCAAATAAAGTCAATAACTTGAATCAAAAAATTACCTTGAAGATTCGGGATAATTTTAAATTTAAAACTGCAATTCCTAAAAAAAATCAATGCAGTTATTTTCAGTATCTAACATTACTTATTTATCAAAATATAAGGTTATGCTTCGATAGTTGAGTCATGTCTATCAGTTATGCAATTGAGTCAGATGAAACCTAAAACTATCACTTCGTTATTTTGTGATTTTTGCTGCTTTTTTAGATAATTAATCTAGAAAAGAACCAGTTTAGAACCAGACGCAATCCTTCTAGATGCTGAATTTAGAGGAAGATTTGCATTGCATAAGCTGGGTGAATGAATACTTTAACTTATGATTTATTAGTTAAAACATCAAGCTGTTGACTGCATATATATAGGAGTTTTAATTGATTGGTGAAAATCCAGAGACTAGAAAACCTGTTTTATTTGAGAAATTAGGGCGATCGCCTTCATGAATGATTGATAATTGCTATATTAATTAGCTTTGACATCATTAGTTACATAAAAATATGATTTTATCGTCAGAACTAGTTAAGAAGAAGTGCGCCCGTTCTACAATAAGTGAGGGGAGTGTCAAAACCCAAGACAAATTAGATGAATGCTGACAACTTTTTCAATCAAGGATTCCATAAACATTTGCAAGGCGACTATCAAGGAGCCATAGCAGATTATACCCAGGCGATTAATCTGCATCCTGACTGTGCTGAAGCCTATTACAACCGGGGTGCTATTTTTAGTTGTGAATTTAAAGATTATTACAGAGCGATCGCGGACTTTAATCGCGCAGTAAAGAGTAATCCCCAGTTTGCAGAGGCATACTGCAACCGTGCCAATGCTCATTACTGTTTAGAAGATTTTGAGGAAGCCATCGCTGATTATCATCAGGCATTACAAATTAATCCTGGTTTGGCTGCATCCTACCACGGTCTGGGCAATACCTACCTGGCGCTGCAAGACTATGACAAAGCCATCGCCGCTTATCAACAAGCTATAGAAAATAGTACCGATTTAGCTACACATATTCATTTTGATATTGCCAAGGCATTCCACAATCGGGGTGTTGCTCGTTGTAATTGTGGGGATAATCAAGGAGCGATTACAGACTTTCAGCAAGCTTTACAATGGCATCCCCATTTCGCCCCAGCTTACAGTAGTCGGGGTAATATCTATTATATTTTAGGAGAATATCAGCAAGCGATCGCCGATCATGATCGCGCTTTACAGTTAGATCCCAACTTCGCCGAAGCTTACCATAACCGGGGTAACGCCCGCTATGCTTTACAAGACCTCCAGGGTGCCATTGAAGACTATAATCACACAATAAAAATTAACCCTATCTTCTCGGCGGCTTATCACAATCGGGGACTGGTTTATTCCACCCTCAAAGATTACGAGCAAGCCCTAGCAGACTTTAACCAAGCGCTGCAATTAAATCCTGATGATGTACAAGCATATTATCAGCGGGGTTTGGTACGAGACACCCTAGGAGATTATCAAGGAGCGATCGCAGACTATAACCAGGCATTACAAGAAAACCCGACCTTAGATATAGTTTATGGCTTTCGGGCTAACGTTCTGCGGCGATTAGGAGATTATCAAGGAGCAATTGAAGATAGTAATCGGCTATTACAACTTAATCCTAGTCTAGCTGAAGGATACTGCGATCGCGCTACAGCTCGCCGCTGTTTAGGAGATTATCAAAAAGCGATTCAGGATTACGATCTAGCATTGCAGATCAATCCTAATTTAGCTGAAGCTTACTACGGCCGCGCCATTACCTACGAAATTCTCCAAGATTTTCTCGCAGCCATAGCCGATAATACCCAAGCAATCCGGCTGTCACCTAACTTTTCTCAAGCTTACTGCAACCGGGGTAACGCCCGCCGTTTTCTCGGAGATCGCAAAGGGGCAATGGCAGACTACAATCAAGCATTACAAATTAACCCTCATCTGATAGAAGCTCATTACAACCGGGGTTCTCTGCGCTATGCTCTCGAAGACTATGAAGGCGCAATTGTTGATTATACTTCAGCCTTACAACTAAATCCCCAATCTGCCACCTTTTACAGCGATCGCGCCAATGCTCGTTACGCTCTAGAAGACTATCAAAGAGCAACAGAAGATTACAATCAAGCACTAGCTATTGATCCCAGCCTAGCAGAAGACTGGTACAACCGGGGTCGTAGCCGTTCTATGCTGGGAGATTTAAAAGGTGCAGTGGCTGATTTGAACCAAGCCTTACAACGTCGGCCTTATTTAGCCTCAGCCTACATGTTGCGAGCTGATATCCGCCGAAAACTCAAAGACTATCAAGGCGCAATTGCTGATTTCCAAACATCTGCTGATATCCATCACCGAGAAGGAAATACACAGCATTATCAGCAAATTCTCCAAGCGATCGCCCAGCTGCAAGAATACTCATATCTGGTACCGGAATGATTGGGAGTAGAGGCTAGAGGCTAGGGGCTAGATATAATAATCTTCCAGTCCCCATTACCCCTTATCCCTAGGCTGACTTTTCACGTCATGTGGAAAAGGTAACGCAAAACCTAACCCCCCAGCCCCCTTCCCTACGAGGGAATGGGGAGAAGTCAAAGTCTCTCTCCTCCCAGGAGAGAGATTTAGAGAGAGGTTTTCCAGATCCCGTGAAAAGTTAGATCCCCAGGGGGACCCAACCTACATCTGACGTACCAAAGGCTTACCGTCCTTAACTTCACCAACTAAAACTACATCTGCACAATTAACGAAAATCCCATTTTCCAAAACACCGGGAATATTATTTAGGGTTTTCTCTAGGTTTACGGGATCATCAATTGAGTCAAATCGCACATCTAATACAAAATTGCCTTGGTCTGTGATCACTGGCCCGGCTTTTTTCACACCCATACGTAGTTCAGGTTTACCGCCGAGTTGTTTAATGGCATTGGTGACAGGGGTAATGGCCATGGGTATGACTTCCACAGGTACCGCAAATGTAGAACCCAAACGCTCCACTAACTTACCACTGTCTACCACGACGATGAATTGTGCTGCCAAGTAATCAACGACTTTTTCGCGGGTATGGGCTGCACCGCCGCCTTTGATCAAATTTTTGTGGGGATCAACTTCATCAGCCCCATCAATGGCAATATCTATATGGTCAACAGCGTCTAAGGTTGTCAGAGGAACACCATATTCCTTCGCCAGCACTTCTGATTGAAAAGAAGTAGGAATACCCACAATATCTTTAAGTTCACCAGACTTGAGGCGATCGCCTAAAAATTGAATTGTATAGGCTGTAGTTGACCCTGTACCTAATCCGACAATTGAGCCTGATTTTACTAGCAGGGCGGCGGCTTTGCCAACTTCTTGCTTCATCAACTTTGTCGGGTCTGCTGTTGCGCTCATTTTTCCCAAAGCTCCTGAAATATCGACTAAATGGTCTATTACGGCCGACTATACTACATGATCACAGGCCATTCCTTAACTAATTTCCTTTAACTGATTGCATTAAGGAACATGAATTAAATAACATGCAAGTCTAGTTTTTGACCTCACCCCGCCTTTGACTGGCGTCAAAGTCTCCCCTCTCCTTACCAAAGAGAGGGGTTGGGGGTGAGGTTCTGTATTTTATTAAATCCACATTCCTAACATCATTGCTAAACTATTTACGTTTTATCGTGGGGCATTTACAAGTGAAATTAGCACTCATCATAATTTTGGTAGCTGTCGGGTTCTTTTTGGTGATTGAAGTAGGATTACGATCGCTCTTTGGTTTTGGTAATCCACTGACGTACATTGCTGATGAGCAAATTGGTTATTTATTAGCCCCCAATCAGCGCACCCGCCGTTTTGGTAATCGCATTGTCATTAACGAGTATTCCATGAGAAGTCCGGAAATTCCCAAAACACCTGCATCTTCTACACTACGAGTGCTAATGATCGGCGATTCTATTGCCAATGGTGGCTGGTGGACAGACCAAGATAATACAATATCCAGCTTAATGACCCGTTCTTTAAAATCATTAACTAGTGGTAAATATAATGAAATAGAAGTGCTTAATGCTTCAGCAAATTCTTGGGGACCTAGAAACGAACTAGCCTATTTACAAAGATTTGGCGACTTTAACGCTCAAATAGTAGTGTTATTAATTAATACCGATGATTTATTTGCTACGGCTCCCACCTCTTTACCTGTAGGACGCGATCGCAACTACCCAGATCAAAAACCTCCTCTAGCATTGGTGGAAGTGTGGCAACGGTATATTATCAAACCCCAGCCGATTCCCGAAATGAAAGCAGTGCATGAAGAATCAGGCGATCGCGTAGGGATTAATCTAGAAGCAATTAACCAAATTCAAGGGTTGACTCAAAAAAACAACAGTCAATTCTTGTTAGTCATGACTCCCTTATTGCGAGAAATTGGAGAACCAGGCCCCCGCGATTACGAAATTAAAGCACGTCAAAGACTGCTGGACTTTACCAAAGCACAGCAAATTACCTATATAGATTTTTTACCTTTATTTAACTCAACCCCAAACCCTCAAGCCTTATACCAAGACCATATACATCTCAACTTGCCAGGAAATCAGTTTGTGAGCCAAATCATCGAGCGATCGCTTTTAGAAATCCTAGATGTTTCAACTCCACAAAATGATTCCAAAGTCAATCAGTTATAGGATTAACCGGGGATTACCCCAGTCCTAAAGAGTATCCATAAACTGCTTTACCTTATCCAAGAGTGGCTGACATTCAATTCCTTTAGCTAACTCTTGGGCCTTGTTATAGCAAGATAGGGCTGATTTTTTGCGTTTTGTCGTGGCGTAAAGACTACCCATATTCAGCAGCGTGGAAATTTCTCCTAGATAATCATTAATTTCTTGAGAAACGGCGATCGCTTGCTTGTAATACTTGAGAGCCTGGCGGTTATTGGCGAGAATATTGTAGGTAAAACCAAGGTTGTTTAATGTTGTCGCTTCACCAAAGCGATCGTTTATGGCCCGACGTGTCAACAAAACTTGATAGTAAAGCAATAGTGCTTTTTTAGGTTCTCCCAAATCACCATAAACAGAGGCAATATTATTTAAGGTAGTAGCTTCGCCAAGCAAATTTTTAGCGGCTCGTTGAATTGGTAGTGCTGCTTGCAAAAATTCTAAGGCTTGATCAAACTGTCCTAAGGTGCTGTAAGCAAAGCCAATGCCATTCAGTGTAGTTGCTTCACCCGAAAAGTCTCCTAGCAAGCGACGCATTGACAAAATTTGGAACTGTAATAATAGCGATCGCTTTGGTTCTCCCAATTTGGTGTAAATTAGCGCCATATCATTGAGAGTAGAAGCTTCGCTGGGAATATCCTGTAATTTTCTGAAGATTTGCAACCCTTGGTTAAAAAACTTCAGTGCTTGCGAAAACTGCCCCAAACGGCTGTAGGTAGCACCCAGATTGCTAAGTGCAGTAGCTTCGGCGCGCTTTTCGCCTATTTCCACAGCCACCACAAGTGCTTGATGAAAACACTCTAATGCTTTTTGGGGTTGGCAAAAACTGAGATAAGCTAAACCGATATCGTTTAGGGTATGACCTTCTCTGGCTCGATCTTGAATGGTTCTGGCTAAATGTAAATTTTCGCTGGCAAAATTGAGATATTCTTGAAACCTCCCCTGCTTGTAATAGCGGCTGGCTTCGTCACGACGTTGTTCCCACTCTTGCACTGGATTGAAAGCTTGCGTCATCTGACCTCGGTTGCACTCTGCGATGAATAGGCAGGTTATTTTTGGGAAGTCCCTTATCTAAGAGTTCCCAAATTAGAGTTAACCGTTATTGTCTACCTTTAGAAATAAAATGTAAATAGAGAAATATATCTCTAGACAGAAGACATAAGTAGAAAAGCCTAGAGATTTGGTACATCAATCAAGCAACAGTCATGTTTTTGGCTAATTCTACCCCATCGCTCCCTACCGAAAAATTTTGCACTTGATGTCATCAAGTCTCACGCATCCAAAGTGCTAGCCCTCCGCCACGTCCACGAGCTGCGATCAAATCTTCTGTAATTAAAAAGAAAGCAAAAAATGGTAGCTTCGCTATGGGCTGGGTGTAAAAATCCTCTGGCTGAACTTTACCAGAGCGAATCGGCCGACTGTAAACACCCCGACCAAACAAACTGATAAACATATAGTTAAAGTCAAACGCCAATAAATTTTTCTTGCCCAAATATTGTGCGGGGCCCGTCAGCTTCAGCAACACCGGGCCCAATTGCACCTGATTAGAAATTTCACCTTTATTGGCATCTGGTGTGACAGCAGCACTAAAAGAAATGTAGATAGTGGCCAATTTGGGGATATACAACCCCTTACCCAAAACAATACCGCCACGCTCTCTAGCTTTTTTAGTTCCAGTTGCAAAGCAAAGGCGCCATTGGCCCACAAGAGACTCAAAGTTATAATTCAGCCGTTGTTGCTTGGCTGCTTTTTCTGCTTGTAGCAATGCATTTACCACTACTTCAGCCCCAGGACGTGGGCTTCCTTGACCTCGATATGCAGCCACCGTTTGGGATAGCACATGTACAAAATCGGGTTTAGCCGTGGAGGTAAAATCAACCATGAAGAAGTTATTTTGAATTAATCACAGTTTTCATTGTGATACGAAAAACACTGTTAAGTGTATTTCCATGAAGTACTAGTGAAAAGAAAGGAAAAATATAGCAGAATAAAGTGACAAGCTTTAATTAAAATCCTTGTTGCTAGCAGCTCGATAAATTGTCTTTGGTGTGGTTTGAGTAGAGTGCAACTCATAACTCGGCTGGCTGACCTTTGGACATTGCGAGGTGATAATAATGGATGCGAACAAACTCCTAGATCTTTATACGGCAGGAGAACGCCAATTTAATCAAACAAATCTACATCAAGTCAATCTTTGTGGAGCTGATCTCAGAAATACCAACTTTTCTGAAACAGACCTGAGTGGAGCCGACCTCAGTCAAGCTAACTTAAGTGGATGTAACTTGAGCCGGGCAAATCTGACTGATGCTGATTTAAGTGGAGCTATATTGAATGGTGCTAATTTAAGTGAAATCAATTTGATTGGTGCTGATTTAACTGGGGTCAACCTAGAGGAAACTAACCTAAGTCGTGCCGATTTGCGGGGTGCAAATTTAATTATGGCTAACTTGCAAGGAGCAAATCTCAGTGAAGCGGAAATGAGTGGCGCAGATTTAAGAAATGCTAATCTCAGGAAGGCCAACTTAATTGGTTGCAATATTAATGAAGCCGAACTCAGTGGCGCAGACTTCAAAGGAGCGATCGTTACAGAACAAGAAATGACTGGAGGACTATTGCATATAGGAATATCCCATAAATGGATAACTTGGGCTGGTAGCTACTCCTATTCTTAAATCATGATATGATTTGGATTCAATGCAAGTTTCAATAGGGGCAAAACGTCTGTTTTACCCTTATTGTATTTCTGACTTTTCACGTCATGTGGAAAAGTCCACGGAAAATCTAACTTCCGCTCTCAGCAATTCAAAGTCTCTCGCCTCGCAGTAGAGAAATTTAGAGAGAGGTTTTCCAGATACCGTGAAAAGTTAGATTGTATTTTTACTCTTATTTAATCAGTATATTCTTTCCGTTTAAGCGGCAGTTCTTCCCAACTCAACACTCTGCTAAAATCCACTTGTGAATATGGTTTGAGACGCGCTAACCCGGAAATTATCACTACTAGCGAAGTGAGTCAATTAATTTTATCCTACTAACGTTTTTTAGTCCTAAGTAATACTGGGTTTGGAGGAATTTTTTACTAAAAATAACAGGTAGTAAAGAAAGAAGTAAAAGATAAATACCTCCGGGAGCAGCACGCTTAATTAAAGAGAAATTTTTAGAGAAATATATGTTCCAAGCTTCTTTTTTTCTTCCTTGAAGGGCATAACTTTTGATTGCCAATGGGGCTAAATTTGTAAGCGCACACTTACGTGCATATTCACTTGATTCAGGTAGAGAGAGTTCTTCGATCATTGGATACATAAACTCACCAATTTGACAATCCTCTTTGTTAGAAACAGAGTTAGTAGTTGTAATCCTGTATTTAGATGTATATTTATTTAAAAAATAAAACTTATCAAAGGCGATTCCTAACCGAATCCCAAAATCTTGATCGCAGGCATCACCTACAATATTTCTATCTCTGTATTTTATACTTTTTGCAGCTGCTGATAAAACCATATAGCCATTATTAGGAAACTGTCGTAATAATCCAGAAACTACAGCAGATGCTTGTAATCCTTCTACATTAGCTGTCCGATAATAGCTTCTATTTAAATTTTCAGACTCTTGTAAAAGTATTTCTCCTAGCATTGAGATTAAATATTGTTTTCCAAATGCTGCTGTTAGTCCGGGTTCAAGTTGCCAACATTTATCTAAATCAACTATTGCATTAGGAAGTAATAAATCATCATCATGTAACAAAACCAATCTATCACCTTGTGCTATATCAAAAAGCATATTTACGTTTTTGGCTTGACCTAATGGTGGTGTGTTTCTTATATAATGTATTTTATACTTTGCAGTTAACTGGAGATTTTTTATTAGCTTCTCTGTATTGTTATTTTCAGAATCATCTCCAATTATTATTTCCATAGAATCATATTCTTGTACAAAACATGATTCTAATGCTTCTTGAAGGAGAAAAGGTCTATCACAAGTAGGAATACAAATAGAAATAAGTCGATTCATGAGTTTTTCTGGAATTATTTATAAGAAAATTCTTATCTAATTAGTAATATAATTTTTTTTATAAAATAAACAAGCCAACCTGGCATATTCTAGAGGTTATTTATTTAGGATGCTCCCCTTTTACTTGAGTCTCTATCCTCTATTTTGAATACCGAGTAATTATACTTAACCCAATTGCAGGAAGATTTTTGTGAGAAATTATGCCAATCTAACAAGTAAATCTTCTCAGAGAGACTTATGGCTAAGAAACAGCAAGACAACATAGAATCATCTGAAGATGTCAGAGTAATGGCTACTCAAAAGATATGGGGATATACCGTTGGTATTTTAGCGCTGTGTATCCCCCTTTCGGCTGTGACTAGAAGCGGACCGGTTCTTCCTTTAGCTGCCCTTGGGGGTGCAGCAGTTAGTACTGTGGCTATCTGGCGTTCTGATGATAAAAAATCAAAATCTCACTATTTAGCACCACAGCAGCTAGAAATGCTGCAACAAAGAGTAGCCGATTTGGAAACCATCGTTAGTAGTGACGAATTTGACCTAAAAATGAAGATTAAACAGTTAGAAACACGTAACATCAATCAGCCTAATAATAATGACAAAAAAACTAAAAATTAGTCATTATTCAACATTTATGGCAATTGCTATTCATTTACACCTGTATTTGTCATCCTAACTGCCCCGCAAATATCTGAGTTTTTCTCAAACCTTACTTTTAGTTGCAGATAGAAGTGTTTCCCTAGAAACAGTATCTTGTGCTGGAGGTTAGTTAGAATTGACGGAAATCATCAAATTGATCATACATCAGTCAATTAATAGTTTGATTGCTGCCTAGATATATGCCGGCACGAACATATAACTATAAATGTGTTCTATTAGACTGCGAGGTTCACGTAATTTTTAATTAACTAGAGGTTGTAAACTTGAGTAATTGTGTTGGTATAGCTTACCTTAGGTATGCAATAATGTCGTGCCACTGGAATGCAGATGGATTGGATTAGCTTACTAAAAGCTCAACAAGCTGATTTCCTGCAACGTGTGAAAAAACCTAAAACTTACGATTTATCTTTGCTGGAAAGTCAAGTTAAAGGATGCCACAGCGAAATTATGGCATTTTCCGGTGATCCGTTGGTGAAAATCTTGGAGTTTTCTCGCCAACAAGCCGAAATTATCGCCAGAAATCCGCCCCCCATACCACCTGAATACCCTGAACCTCCTGACTGGGTAATTCCTTTTCCTAAATTCTTTCAGCAGCAAGCAGAAGATTATCTTTTGCGAGAACAAATTGTAGGACAGGTAATGGCTGAACGTCTAGGCAAGTTGGTGAGAAAGTTGCCCCAGGATGTTCTGCGAAACATGGTATTAGATGATGAAGGAAATTTGCGCGGGGAAAGTAAATTTACTTATGTGCTGGCAGATAACCCTAAGTTAAGTATTCAAGTTTACGCAGCTGATGGAGAAAGTTTTAATGGTATTAAGAAAAATAAAATTAGGTGGACAGTTACTCAAGAGGATTTAAGAAATCACCAAGTATTAATTTTTCTGTGTTTATTTTATCCATCTAGCAGTAAATTAGGTTACGAAAAACACGCTGTAATTACTGGATTTTTACCTAGTAATCAAGTTGAATTTACAGAATCGAAACTAAATATTAATCCGAGCAACCTGTTGTATGCGGGGGGATTGAGTTGGTATTTGGCATCATTAATTACCCAAAAAAATACTGCAAAAGAGACACAGTTATTCGTTGATGAAAAAATCATTGCCGAAACAATTGATACTTTACCACCAGAACATCCCCGTAAGGAAATAATTGGTGATTGGGAATGTTGGCAAACCTTGAAAGGTCATACTAGAGGAATTAATTGCCTAGCCTTTAGTTCCAGATGTAACAATGGTAAAAACTTGCCCATCTTAGCTAGTGGTAGTCGTGGCGAGACAAAGTTATGGGATTTAACTAAGGGCGAGTTAATCGAGACATTATCAGAATACCCTTGGGTGATGTCTGGGCTAGTCGATGAAGTAAATTCTCTCGCCTTTAATGCCGATGGACAAACTTTAGTTAGTGGCGGTGCAGATTCGACTATTAAGATTTGGCACGTAGGGGCGCTAGATTTAATAGATATCCTGCACAAACATAATGGCATGGTGCGGTGCGTGGCTTTTACACCCGATGGACGGATGTTAGTCACTGGCGGGGACGATCGCAAGGTTCTATTTTGGGATTTGATGCAACGTCAAGTAGCGATCGCCTTATCTCTAGATGATACAGCAGCTCATTCTCTGGTTCTCAGTCGAGACGGGCAAACTCTAGTTACAGGTAGCTATCGCAAAATCAAAGTCTGGCAAACTCCACATCCCACCAGGGGCAAAATTCTCAAAGATACACAACCGCTATATACCCTCACAGGTCATTCTCATATCGTGCGTTCCCTGGCACTCAGTGCAGATGGTAAACTGCTAATTAGTGGCAGTTGGGATCAAACAATTAAACTTTGGCACTTGGAAACTGGGAAATTAATTCGCACCCTGAAAGGCCATACAGATCAAGTATGTACAATCGCTCTGAGTCCTGATGAACAAATTATCGCCAGTGGTAGTGCTGATAAAACTATCAAGTTGTGGCATTTAGAAACAGGTGAATTGTTAGGTACTTTTGCTGGTCATGGTAATACCGTCACAGCCTTAGCCTTTACTGATTCCGGGGAAATTTTGGTGAGTGCTAGTTTGGATAAGACTATCAAAATTTGGCAGAAGAGTTAGGGACTTCCAACTAAAAGGGGAGCAGGGGAGCAGGCTTCGCCGTGAGCGTCAGCCGTTAGCGTAGCTTCCCGAAGGGTACGGGAGCAGGGGGAAGAAAGAAAAATTTCATTTAGGTAAATTGGATAATTTATTTTCTGGGAGTCCCTTAACAGTGTGTTAGGCGATCGCACATAATTAAACTATCGCCTCTACCTTTACCCACTGATTCATCTATTCTCCGGTATAGGAATTACGAATTGTCTATGACTGTAGCTAGTAAACCCAAACTCACTTTAGCCGAGTTTCTCAAACTACCAGAAACTAAGCCAGCATCAGAATTTGTTAATGGTGAAGTTATTCAAAAAGCTATGCCCCAAGGTGAACATAGTCTACTTCAGACGACTCTCTGCGAAGTGATCAACGGCATAGCGAAAAATCAGAAAATTGCTATGGCGTTTGCTGAATTACGCTGTACTTTTGGCGGTGCTTCCATTGTCCCCGATGTCACCGTCTTCCGGTGGGATAGAATACCTAAAAGTTCGTCTGGAAGAATTGCGAACCGTATCCAAATTTATCCCGATTGGGCAATTGAAGTTCTTTCTCCAGACCAAAGCCAAACTAAAGTTCTGAGTAAATTATTGCATTGTTCACGCAATGGCACTGAATTAGGCTGGTTACTAGACCCAGAAACAGAAAGTATTTTAGCGGTGTTTTCTGGTCAAAGAGTTGAAGTTTACGAAGGTGTTAATCAGTTGCCAATAATTGAAGGTATCGAGTTGGCATTGACAGTAGAACAGGTTTTTAGCTGGTTGAATTTTGATTAAATTTAAGTCCTAAAAAATTTATAAATTCCTATAGACTTCATTATCATTACGCTTACCAACGCGGAAAACATCAACTAGCTGATTCTCGTCATCAATGGTGTACAAAATTCTGTATTCACCTTGATCAACACGATAACCACCTTGATATCCCTTCAAAGCTTTACAGTCTTGGGGCTGAGGATTACCTTGAAGGGAAAAAATTTTCGATACAACCTGCTTAAACTGTTTGGCTTGCAAGTCTAATAAATCTTTTTCAGCAGTCTTGGCAATCCTCAAAGTATAGCGTTCACTCATTTTGCTGCTTGGCAATAATTTCCTCTAACGTAGTAAAGCCATCATTTGCCTCAACAGCACGACGAAGTTCAGCCGAATCAATTGCATCTTCTATAGCTTCTAGTAACTGCAAATCATTTAAACCAATAATTGCGACAACAGGCTTTCCATGACGCTGAATTAAAATGCGATCGCCTCGATACTCAGCACGATTCATCAGCTCTTGAAAGTTAGCACGTGCCTCAGTTGCACTGATGACATCCATAGGGTCTCACAAAATTAAATAATTTTTACTTCCTCAAATTATAAAATTGTACGTTTTTAGCAATTTGTACAAATTATATATTTTGTAATAATATTTTACTCAATAGGACAAAAAATTGCCAGATAAAAAATAAACAAGCGATCGCCTATTTGCCAAGCGATCGCTCATCAATTCAATTTAAAATCATTACACCAGTAGTGACTGCATCAATGGTCTGTCTTCCGATAACTTCCCAGTCCGCAGCCATTCATTTAGTTCAGATGGTGCTTGCACTTGGTTGAGATGTTCCCGCAATTTGGCACCTTCGAGGATTTCTTTTTCTAACAATGCCTGTGCCGTCTCTTCTAACAACTCACGATTATGATGCAGAATACTTAAAGCCATGTGGTGAGCATTATCTAATGTCTGCTTAACTTCCCGGTCAATTTCCTCAGCCACTTTGGGACTAATAGCACGCCGGGGATTGCTATAACCTTCTAAAAACTGCTGTTGAATCTTCTCAAAAGCCACAGGCCCTAATTTTTCGCTCATCCCGTAAAGAGTAATGGCGCGTTCAGCTAAGTCGGTGGCTTTTTGGATGTCATCAGCGGCGCCAGTGGAAACTTTGCCAAAAACAACTTCTTCCGCAGAACGTCCACCCAATAAAGTGGCAATCCGTCCGCGAATTTCGTCTTCTATCATCAAAAAGCGGTCTTCTTCTGGCATTTGAATTGTATAGCCCAACGCCCCGACACCACGGGGGACAACCGAGATTTTTTCGACTTTACCAGCACCAGGCATTAATGCACCAATGATAGCGTGACCAACTTCGTGATAGGCTACCGTCGTTTTCTCAAGTTCATTCAAAACACGAGAGCGTTTTTCTAAACCAGCCACCAATCGCTCAATGGCTTCATTAAAATCTGCCATGAATACTGCTTGGCTATTTTGTCGGGCTGCTAATAATGCCGCTTCATTAACTAAGTTAGCTAAATCTGCACCCGCAAAACCAGGAGTTCTGGCGGCAATAACTGACAAATCAACATCATTAGCCAATTTAACGTTTCTGGCATGGACATTAAGAATGGCTTCACGACCGCTTTTATCGGGGCGGTCAACCACAACTTGACGGTCAAAACGACCAGGACGACGTAAGGCGGGGTCAATTACTTCGGGACGGTTGGTAGCAGCAATGATAATGACTCCAGCGTTAGGGTCAAAGCCATCCATTTCACTGAGTAATTGGTTGAGGGTTTGTTCACGTTCATCGTTACCGCCCATAAGAGGCCCAGCACCACCGCGAGACTTACCTAGTGCGTCTAATTCATCAATAAAGACAATACAGGGGGCTTGCTGTTTGGCTTGGTCGAACAAGTCGCGCACACGGGATGCACCTACACCCACAAATAATTCAATAAATTCGGAACCAGAGATGCTGAAAAAAGGCACGCCAGCTTCACCAGCAATTGCTTTGGCCAGCATGGTTTTACCTGTTCCTGGAGGACCTACCAACAATACACCTTTGGGAATTTTGGCTCCTAATCTGGTATATTTACCAGCATTTCTGAGAAAATCAACGATTTCTTCGAGTTCGGCTTTGGCTTCATCCACACCAGCCACATCACTAAATTCCACACCAGTGACACCTTCTGAGTAGATGCGGGCTTTACTTTTACCTACTGTTAGTGCAGCCGGGCCACCAGCCTGACGATTGATTAAAAAGGCCCAAATTCCCAAGAAAATTAAGGGTGGTGCAATCCAACTGAGTAATGTGCCAATCCAACCGTTTTGTGATGGTGGTGGTGCAGTAAACTCTACATTATTTTCTCGGAGAATCTTCGGCAAATCTAAATCCAGGGCTACTGGTGTGGTGGTAAACTCCTGTTCTACGGTTTCGCCTTCGGGGGTTTGAGTTTTGATGGTATATTCAATGCGATCGCTACCCACAAGAGCTTGTTCAACTTTACCGTCTTGCACCTGAGCAATAAATTCACTGTAGGGAACTTGTGATTGACTCATCCCCAAGAAGCTGGGAACAATAAAGTTAAGCAGTAATAAAAAAGTTAACAGAATTAGTAAAGTACCGCCAAATTGGCTGTTTTTAGGCTGTTTATTAGGTTTGTTGTTATTGGTTTCTACAGGCATTTAGATGTACCCTCCAAATTCGACATTAGGGGCTAGTACCGCAAGGCGGAAGTCAAAAGTCAAAAGGCTGTTATTCTAGCCTTTTTAACTATTTAAAAGGCTATCTCTAGTTACGCCCTACTGTACTAGAGGCTAGGGGCTAGAGGAGGATGGGTGTTGGTATTATGGGGAAACGACAAAAATATTTAATATCGGCACTCTATGGCGATTAGGGCAGTTATAAGTGCAGAATTATGAGCGATGAGTAAACTATTGTATCTGTTAAGTCTATTCTAGAAAATAGAGACAGTAGCCCAATATTGGGTATACCCTACAGAAATATGTGTATTGCCGTACTGCTATGGAAAATAATTTTGGAGTTGTGGGGAAATTGCTGGTACTTTCGGCTTTGCTGTCATTCTTGATTAAGTATGCAGCACCAAGTTTGTCGATTCCCGCAACAGATGCTAATGCACTAATTATAATTTTTTTACCCCCAGTGATCATAGCGATCGCTTTATTTTGGCGATTTCAGTCAGCATCGAAACAAAATTAGCGGAAGTTGCTACAATCAGCTAACCTCATTTGCATTACACACCTGGGAGTCAGCCGGTGAACCTTGGTCAATGGATCGGCTTAATTGCTATAGTTCTCTGTTTATATATATTGTGGCAGATTCGGCAAGTACTTTTGTTGATGTTTGCCGCAGTGGTTTTGGCTACTACCTTAAATCGGCTAGCGAAACGCTTTCAACGTTCGGGGCTAAAACGTGGATTTGCTGTTTTCTTATCGGTGACTATTTTTTTTGCCGGAGTCGTGTGTTTTTTCTGGCTGATTGTGCCACCTTTTGCACAACAGTTTCAAGAACTAACTTATCGGGTTCCTCAAGGTTTTGCTCGTTTTAATAGTTGGCTACAACAACTAGAAAGTCTTGTTCCTCAGCAATTAGTTCCTTACATCCCTAATCTCAATAATCTGATTGCACAGGCGCAACCTTTTATTAATGAAATATTAGGTAGTTCTTTTGCCTTTGTTTCTGGCTCTTTAGAAGTCCTACTCAAGATTTTACTAGTCCTGGTATTAACAGGAATGTTCTTAGCCGATCCTCAGGCTTATCGCCGATTATTTATCCGGCTGTTTCCCTCTTTCTACCGCTCACGGATCGATGGAATCTTGGATAAATGCGAACTCTCATTGGAGGGATGGATCACAGGTACTTTTATTACTACGATTGTAGTGGGGCTGTTGACTGTGATTAGCTTATCAGTTTTGGGGGTGAAGGCAGCTTTAGCTTTAGGCGTTTTGGCAGGATTTCTCAACGTAATTCCTAATTTGGGCCCCACATTAAGTTTAGTTCCAGCAATAGCGATCGCTTTGTTAGATAGTCCCTGGAAAGCTTTAATTGTGTTGCTACTTTACCTTGTAATTCAACAGATTGATGCTAATTTTGTCACCCCCACTGTGATGGCGCATCAAGTTTCATTACTACCAGCAGTAACATTAATTTCCCAACTCTTTTTTGTCACATTTTTTGGCTTTTTAGGATTATTTCTCGCCCTACCCTTAACTGTGGTAGCTAAAATTTGGCTGCAAGAAGTATTAATTAAAGATGTGCTAGATGAATGGGGTAATAGCCATCGCCAAGAAACTGAGTTGGTGATTATTTCTCAATCACCGATGTCAGATATTGATTTGTCAATAGATAATAAAACTAGCGAGCCAGAGCATCCAATTGATGAACCTTTACCACAAGAAGAGTAGCCATCTGCGGGGTGAAAAAGCAGGGGGGAAGGATTCAGGATTTTAAAAGCCTACAGGGAACAGAGCAATTAAATTACTGATAATTTTCATAAGATATTGTGTCAAAGTAAACGCATCTACACCTAGTTCGGTGCGTTCTTGGGCTGCTAAAATCGCAGATTGGGAGTGCCACCAAGCCGCTGTGGCGACAATATCTTCTAGAGGAATTTGCTTGGTTGCTGCTTGAGCTAATAATCCCCCAATTAACCCTGTCAAGACATCACCACTACCACCACGGGCTAAAGCTGGGGTACTTTCAGGATTAATCCAAATTGTACCTTGGGAGTTGGCTATAGCTGTTCTTGCCCCTTTTAATAACACTACAGCCCCACTTTGTACTGCTGCTGCTTGCACTGCTTTTATTCTGTCTGCTTGGGGATGGGCAATATCGGGAAACAAGCGCTGAAATTCACCAGTGTGGGGTGTGATGACTGTTGGCGCTGCACGCTTTTTTAATGTGGGAATTGCGCCCATCTGTGCCAGGATATTTAATCCATCAGCATCGAGGACTAAAGAGCGATCGCTCGCAATCACCTCTTGGACAATGGGCGTAGCATCTAGAGTTAAACCAGGGCCACAGGCGATCGCACTAAAGGAACTCAAATCAGTTTTTTCTGGCAATTGTAAATGGGCGATCGCACCTGATGCTGTCTCAGGACAACCCACAATTAATGCTTCTGGTAATTGCGACACCAAAAGATGTTTTAAAGATTCTGGCACAGCAACTGAAAGCATCCCCACACCGCTGGCGCGCGCACCCAAAGCAGTTAAAATTGCCCCACCTGCATAGCGCCGGGAACCACAAATTAGTAATAAATGACCTTCTTTATATTTATGAGTGACCGGGGGACGAGGTAAAGGTAAAGTAGCAAGTGCTGTTGCTGGGGTAAAACGTTTAATTTTGGGTGCATCTCCTAACACAGCTTGCACATCAGCCAAGGGAATATCAAAATCAATTAATTCAGCTTTGCCGATATATTCTAAAGCGGCATCTTGAAAGAAAGCTAACTTCCATAACCCTAAGCAAAACGTGTGAGTAGCGCGAATGGCTGTTCCCAAAACTTCACCTGTATCAGTGTGGATACCTGAAGGGATATCGATACTCAAAATCGGCTGACTCCAAGTATTGAATTGATTAATTGCCGAGGCTATGGCATCAGTAATTGGTCTTTCTAAACCAAATCCAAACAACCCATCAATTAAAAAATCACAATCTGGCAATTGCGAAATTTCTTGATAATCCGGGATACCTAAACTCTGGGCATATTGTAAATGCTGTGAAGTTAATTCCTTTAACTTAGAAAAAGGAGAATATATCCACACCTGATACCCGCGAAAGTGCAATTCACGGGCCACAACCAAAGCATCCCCCCCATTATGACCAGGGCCAACTAAAATCCCCACACTAGATCCCGGCACTTCCTGAACACGATGGGCAATTAATCCTGCCACCTTTTCCATCAAAGCTGCTACAGGCATTCCGGCGGCAAAGATACGTTCTTCAATATCCCGCATTTGGGCGGCAGTCACCACAACTTGTGAAATTTGTTCTTGCCTATCTTGCATCAGTCTATGAGTCCTAAGTGTTGAGTACTGAGTTGGGAATTTTGATTAGAAAATTAACTACTCCACTCTTTACTTTTACCGAAGAAAGGGGTTTAAAGCCTCGCCCCTTGCGGGTGGTTTTTCTCCCCTGCCCCCTGCTCCCCTGCCCCCTGCCCCCTGCCCCCTGCCCCCTGCCCC
>JAKOMP010000096.1 GCA_022241785.1 Cyanocohniella sp. LLY
ACGACGTTCGCGTAGCGTGTCGCTTTGCGACTCAGCAATCGCAAAGTCTCGCACTAAGAATAAAACCATGCGATTGCTAGAGCCTCCGGCACGCTACGCGAACACTCCACTTCGTTGCRTTCGCAATGACATTCAAAAAAGTGGGATGCTCCCAGACTCAAGTTCTTTAGGAGTCATATTGACGGCTTGACGAAACTCGGTAATGGTAGATTGGTGATCTTGACTCATGACGTAATAATTAAGCCTTATTTATGGATTCGTTTGAGTGCATCAGGCTTGTGAGCAGCTTGTTTTCCGGTTTTATCGCTCTCGACAAGATATTGCGGAGCATCTTCACTAGCAGCAACATGATGGTCATTAATATCTGTAGGCGAAGTAAGTTTTTTAACTACTTTTCCAGAGGTAGTACAGTGTGAAGTGTTCCACTCAACGTGTTCGCCCTTGTTAAATTGCTCTGTCACAATTATCTCCTAGTTGACGTTGACATTTTCTTTCCTTACATTATGTTTGCACAACCACTGGTATCCATCGTTCTGTTGATAGAAAAGACCGAGTTGTAGTTAAAGCAAAAATGGTACTTAGGGGAGGCTAAAGATATTGTTTGATCGTTAAAATATAGTTCTAATGTACTATACTGACAGGAGTTAAAGACGATTTACGTCCTTGCGGGTATCAAAATGTTGGATGTCTTGAACTACCAGGGCAGGAAGGTTATCCATGTTGATATGGATGCTTTCTACGCATCAGTCGAGCAAAGGGACAATCCGCAATACCGAGGTCAGCCATTGGTAGTGGGTGGCAGTCCCAATCAAAGAGGAGTGGTAGCAGCAGCTAGTTATGAAGCCAGGAAATTCGGTATCCACTCGGCTATGCCATCGGTGACAGCAATCGCTCTTTGTCCAGAATTAATTTTTGTTAGACCAAGATTTGATGTCTACCGAGAAGTGTCTGTACAAATCCACGAAATATTCAAAGGCTACACTGATGTAGTAGAAGGGGTCGCGTTAGATGAAGCATACCTGGACGTGACCGAAAATAAACGAAATATCGCCTATGCCTCCACCATTGCTCGGTATATCAAGGCAGAGATATTGGAGGAAACGAAGCTAACAGCAACGGCAGGCATATCGATGAATAAGTTCTTGGCAAAGATGGCATCAGGGCAAAACAAGCCTAATGGATTAACGGTGATTCTGCCCCAAGATGCGATCGCCTTTGTAGAAGCTTTGCCGATTGAGAAGTTTCATGGCATTGGACAGGTGACAACTGCGAAAATGCACTTTCTGGGTATTCATACTGGTGCAGATTTAAAAGAGCGATCGCTTAAAGAACTAACGCAACATTTTGGTAAAGTGGGGCATTACTACTACAAAATTGCCAGGGCAGAAGACGAGCGTGTGGTTGAACCGAACAGGGTACGTAAATCCATTGGTGCGGAAACATCTTTTGCTGTAGATAAGAGCGATGACAGCCAAATGTTATATGAACTTGAACAAATTGCCAAAATGGTGGAGCAACGGCTAGAACAACACTCCACAAGAGGACGCACGTTAACAGTGAAAATCAAGTTTTCCAACTATCAGCAGATAACACGCAGTAAAACTTTACCAAATTACACTAGTGATTTAGAAACAATTATCGCCACAGCGGCAGCACTGTTTGAAACAGTGGAGTTAGAAAATCGTAGTGTTAGGCTGTTAGGGATTTCGTTATCCAAGCTGGAGAATGCTAAAAAAGCTCAAGTGATTCAACTGCCACTATTTTAAGCTTGAGGTGTGGACTTTGAGTCACGGGCGAAATTTGGAGGGTCACAGAATGAATATTTGATTCCTCATAGTTGTCGGTTGGCATGGGGTAAAAAATAGAGTTTTCAAAAAATATGATAAAGAACCTTAATAATTAGATATTTCAAGAAATATGATTAAAAATAACTACAGGTTTGCTGCTGCTTGTGAAAATGAAGTGATCGTATATGGTGCTTGTAGACCGGGGTACTCTAATCAACAAGTATTCCATTGGATTAAGTTTATGAAAAACAAAAATATTCAACGAATTTGTTGCCTCCTTCCTGAAAAGCAACTGGCTCCTTACTCAAATCTATTAGAAATATATCAACAAGAATTTGGTAGCCAACAAATTTGCTGGGCACCTATTACAGATTTTCAATTGGCTAATTTAGAAATGATGACACAGAAAATACTTCCTTTTTTAATAGCAGCAGATAAACAAAGCCAAAAAGTAGTTGTACACTGTTCAGGTGGCATTGGTCGCACTGGTCATGTACTAGCTGCATGGTTAGTTAGTATTCGTGGATTTTCTAATAAGGATGCAATATCCGCTGTAAAAAAAACAGGCAGAAATCCATACGAAGCTGTAATCGCATCTGTGTATAGAGGTAAAAATCCCTTTCAAGTCTTTAAGGAACTTGATGAACTTTTAAATAATTGCCGCCTAGCGATGGATAATGAGTAAAGAAATTAGCATTTACCCAAAAATATATAATTAAAAACATTTTACTAATCATAAAAACTATCAACGCGCAAATCACGCCAGATATCGGAAGCTTGCCAACCAGAGTTACCCGCAGATGAGACTATTGGGTAGTCTTGCAAGCTAAAGTCGTGCTTGGGAATTTCTGTAGCTTGGGTTTCTAAATCTTGTGGTATTTGTGAAGTAATGCTAAGTTGAGGATGCTCAACAGTATCAACTTTAGGGAGTGGTTCTTGTGTTGTTTCTGCTCTTATGGCTTTTTTGAGGGTTAATAGTTCAGGTTTTTTGAGAAGTTTCATATTTTAGTAATTTTAAAAAACTTGTGGGCAGAAGGGAAATTTATCGTGGAATCGAAATTAAGTCAATGCCCTATATATATTGTGTGATTTAGATAAGAGTTAGCAAGTAGGGAAATTAAGGTAATTAGTTCGGGCTGTAAAACTGGCAAGAGAAAGTCATAAACCAGGTTAACTTGCTCCACATTAATGGCTATAGCTATAAATAGGAGCGATAAAGGAAGGAGAAGAAAAAATTATCGGGAAAGGCAGAGGGCGGGAGGCAGAAGGCAGAAGGGAATTCTGATTGGGAGCAATGCGATTTTGTGAGCTGACTCCAAAGGTCGTGCGATCGCACGAGTGAGAATATCTTCCGACTCTGTGGAGGAGAGGCTCAAAGCCTGTTCTATCAATGCGATCTTACGACAAACTGCGGGATCATCTACACCGCAAAAACTCACGTAAACCGCAATAGCTCTCGTTTAAATACCTTTGGCGGGAGAAATATTGCGCTGTTTTGCGTAAAAGCACATACTCAAGATGTAAGGTCTATAGAAAACGGTGCTTTCAAGAACCTTTAGCCCAAATTGATGAATACTGAAGCAACTCAAAAAATTCTACTGTTAGCGGCCAATCCCATCGGCAGCCAATATCTGCGTCTGGGGGAAGAGATGCGGGAAATTGAGTCAGGGTTGAGGAGGTCAAGGAATAGAGAGCGGTATTCTATAGCCACAGCGCAAGCAGTACGATACCGAGATATCCACAGAGCGATATTGGAATATGAACCGCAGATAATACATTTTTCAGGACATGGGGTGGGAGAAGAAGGTTTAGTATTTGAGGATGAAACTGGATCAGCAAAATTAGTTGATGCAGAAGCTTTAGCTGGACTGTTTCAACTGTTCTCCCAACAAGTAGAGTGTGTAGTTCTCAATGCTTGCTATTCGCAATACCAAGCTGTTGAAATAGCGCGGCATATAAATTACGTTGTCGGCATGAGCCAAGAGATAGGCGATAGAGCAGCAATTGAGTTTGCAGTAGGGTTCTATGATGGATTGGGTGCAAATAAGGGTTATAAGTTTGCTTATAAGTTAGGTTGCAATTTAATACAGATTGCAGGGATAGCAGAAAATTTGACACCTAAGCTGCTCACAAAAGAAGAAATAGGCGGATCAAATTCCTCAGAAGGTTTAGAGACAATTTATATTGAACGTCCGCCAATTGAAGAAAAATGTTACCACGCAATTGTGCAACCAGGGGCGTTAATTCGGATAAAAGCCCCGCAGAAAATGGGTAAAACATTGCTGTTGGAGAAAATACTAGATTATGCCAGAGGCCAGGGTTATCAAACTGCAAAATTAGATTTACAACTGGCTGATGTTGATATTCTGACCAACTTAAAAACATTTCTACAATGGTTGTGTGTTGATGTTGCTGACAGCCTAGAATTAGAACCGCAATTAGATAAACACTGGCAAGAGATTTTTGGACTGAATAAAAACTGTACCCGTTATTTTCAGAAATATTTATTATCGGTTACTGAAGCTCCCCTCATTTTAGCCATAGATAATTTTGAGAGATTGTTTGAACATCCAGAGATTTTTCCCCAATTCTGCTTGTTACTGCGGGGATGGTATGAAGCAGCGAAACAGGGAGACAAGATTGGTAATATCTGGAAGAAACTGCGTCTGGTGGTGGTTCACTCTACTGAATCTTACCCCTCCTTGGACACTAATCACTCACCGTTTAATGTAGGATGGGCAATTGACTTACCTGAATTTAACTTGCAACAAGTAACAGACCTCGCCAAACAAAACGAGTTAGTGCTGGAGGAACAGAGTAAAAATTGGTTGATGGAATTGGTAGGGGGACATCCTTATTTGGTACAGTCTGCGCTTGCCTACCTCAAAAGCCAGCAAGTGACCTTAGAAGAACTCTTGACACTTGCATCAACAGAACAGGGAATCTTCAGTGATCACCTGCGGCAACAACTGTGGCATTTACAACACAATCTCCAGCTTGCGGCAGGGTATAAAAAAGTAGTGATGGCGAATGCACCAGTTAGGCTAGATACTGAGGTTGCATTCAAGTTGCATAGTTTGGGTTTGGTAAAACATTCCAGTAATGATTGTGTTCCTAGTTGTGATTTATATCGTCAGTATTTCTCAACTCATTTGGGGTAGGTAAATCATGGTTGACCAATACATATTCTCTGGAAGTCTACCGGAAAATGCCAGTACCTATGTCACGCGAGAAGCTGATGCTGATTTATATGCAGGACTGCAAGCGGGAAAGTTTTGTTATGTATTAAATTCGCGCCAAAGTGGAAAATCTAGCTTGCGTGTGCGAACTATGCAGCGATTGAGAGAAGATGGTGTACTGTGTGCTGCAATTGACCTGTCTGCGGGTGGTATTCAGAATGTCCCGCCTGAACAATGGTATGCAGATTTAATCGATACCCTCATTGATAGTTTTGCAGTAGATTTAGATTTTGGTGATTGGTGGGAGGCGAATCAGTTAAATTCATTAGTCACACGATTTCGCAAGTTTATTGAAGAAGTATTACTTGTGGAAGTTCGAGAAAATATTGTTATTTTTATTGA
The DNA here is from genome assembly GCA_022241785.1 of Cyanocohniella sp. LLY. Classification (GTDB taxonomy): domain Bacteria; phylum Cyanobacteriota; class Cyanobacteriia; order Cyanobacteriales; family Nostocaceae; genus Cyanocohniella. The sequence continues at coordinate 5,369 of JAKOMP010000096.1, forward strand.
TGAAATTGATAGTGTTCTGAGTCTGAATTTTCCTACAGATGACTTTTTTGCCTTGATTCGTGCTTGTTATAACAAACGTGTTGATAATCCTGAATACAATCGTCTCACTTTTTGTTTATTGGGGGTTGCATCACCTAGCAATTTAATTGAAGATAAACAGCGTACTCCATTTAATATTGGTAAAGCTATCAGCCTCAAGGGTTTTCAATTACATGAAGCGGAACCATTAGAAACAGGTTTGCACGGTAAATTTAGTCATCCTCAAGAGAGAATGCAGGAAATTTTGCAATGGACTGGGGGACAACCATTTTTGACGCAAAAACTGTGTCAGTTTATGGTGGAAGAATCGGAGCAAGAAAACCCTCGTTCTGTTGCAGAAGTTGTTAAATCACGCATTATTGAGAATTGGGAATCACAAGATGAACCGGAGCATTTACGCACCATTCAAGCCAGGATTCTTAGAGATGAGCAACGGACGGGATATTTATTAGAATTGTATCAACAAGTGCGGCTGAGTGAGGTAAAATCTGAGGTAATAGCAGATGATACATTAGAGCAAAGTGAATTACAGCTTTCTGGCTTAGTGGTGAGACAGCAGGGTAAGCTGAAAATTTATAACCAAATTTATAGAGAAGTATTTACAGAAAATTGGATTGACAATCAATTACAAAATCTGCGTCCATATTCTGAGAGTTTTCGTTTTTGGGTAGTATCTAGTGGTGTTGATGACTCAAGGCTGCTGCGAGGAAAAGCATTACAAGAAGCGGAAGCATGGGCGAGGGATAAGAATTTAAGTTATCAGGATAAACAGTTTTTAGCAGCGAGTAAAGAGAAGGAAATTCAAGAGGAGATTGCTGCTAAAGAACAAGAAGCTGCTTTGGAAAGAGAAAGGAAAGATAGGGAAGCTGCGGAAGCCAGAAATCAATTACTGAGTCAGGCTAACAAGAAGGCTCAACAACGAATTGTTATTGGAGGTTTTATTTTATTTGTAGCAGTTCTGGGTGCAGGAATTGTAGGGCTGTTGTCAAAAAATCAGGTAAACACAGCAAATGCTGAAGTTAAAAAAGCGCAAACAAGTTTAACAGAAGCTCAGGAAAAAGCTAAAACTGCACAAGAAAGTGAACAAAAGGCGAAAGTGAGTGCTGAACAAGCCAAGGAACAAGAACAGCTAGCTATAAAAAATGAAAAAGCAGTACAAGAAAAATTAGTAGAAACTGAGAAAACCGCTAAAGCAGCACAGCAGCAAGAAGAAATTGCTAAACAAAGTGCGATGAAATTTGCGGAAGATGCTAAAACAGCAAGACGGTATTTAGAAACAGCACAGAGTGATTTAAATCAGAAAACTGAGGAACTATCTAACACTACTAATCAGCTTAGTCTAGTGCAAAAACAAGAATCAGAGATTTTGGCAAAACTGAAAGATAAAGAAACTGCACTTAATCAAATCATTGCCAAAAATGAAGAAGCTCAAAGCGAAGTAAAAACTGTGAGAAACCTTGTGCAACTGGCTGGAGAATTACGGCAAAATCAAAATTCATCAGATTCAGACGAAGCTTTAAGATTAGCTGCACTATCATTTAATATTGATGAAAATCATTACCTTAAACAAACTTTGCTATTTGCTGCTAAGTCACAAGCATATCAAAGATTAGAAAACTGGGATCAGGCAAAGTCAGCAAGTGAAAAAAGCAATGATTATCTAGCTAAAATAGATAAAAATAAATTAAATTCTGATGAGCAGCACCTACAAACTCAAGTATTATTTTATAGATATCAAGGTGGCTTATTACATAACGATAAAAAATCTAATGAAGCAATAAAATCTTATAAGACGGCATTTGATCTTTTAAATAATTATCCAAATAAAACAGATTTCACTAAAGAGAATCAGTTGATTACAGCCGAAAATATTGAAACTGTTCATCGAGAGTTAATCAAGTTAGTTTCTCAAAATGACACAGAAGAAAAATTGAGAAAACAGGTAGAAGCATCTCTAACTGAACATTTATATGCTCAACTTGAATATTTTTTAAAAGCAAACAATTGGGAAGCCGCAGACCGACAAACAGACCGACTCATGCTCAATATTGCTAGAAGAGAAGAAGAAAGAGTTTTAGATTTAGAACAATTTAATAATTTTTCTTGTCCAGACCTACAAAAAATAGACCAACTTTGGGTGAGCAATTCAAACCAACGTTTTGGCTTTAGTGTGCAAAAGGAAATATGGATTAATACCGGAAACAGGCTGGGTGTCACACCAACAGAGTGGACTAGCAAAGATGAAGAAAATTATCTGAACTTTGCCAAGGCAGTAGGATGGTATGATGAGAACAAAGTCAACGAAACCAGAAGCTCAAGAGGCGAATTGGTAAGTCTAGAGGAGCTGATGAGGGGTATAAAAAATAACCCAAGCAGATATAATGGGAGCCTACCGAAAGTAGGCTGGGATGGTAGTGGAGCGGCTGTGGCTGTTAGTTTTCGTAATCATGAGGAGTTTAATAGATTTAAAAACCCAGTCAGTTACTATTTAAGAACACAATTCTATGTCTTCTTCTCTCGCGCTGCGACTTGTAAAGTGTAACATATAAAGCTTTCAAAAATTTGTAAACATTTGTCACAGCCTCCTTATCTACGCAATAATCAGTATTTCATAAATCCGATACTTGGCACCGTGGGCTGATAGCAATTAGCCTGAATAAATTTTGCTGCTACCTCATGCACCTCAGTACTCTCGGTTACTCGCTGTTTGTTCCAAGGTAAACTCATCTGCCCAGGCGGTAACTTGTTCTCCTTCGCACCCTTGACGCTTGTATCAAACTAAACTCAACTGCTCAACCGTCTCCCCCTGCAAACACTCCGCCTTGAGCCGAAAGAAGCACACACACCACCTATCGTCTGCCACCCGATCAATACAATGCGGCTGCTTGTTGTCAAAAGCAATGCAATCACCTTCCTCCAGCCAATACGGTTCCATTTGCCGAGTATCCTGACAGCTATAAATTGAGAACTTCGCTCGGCCCATGACGTTGATTTGCGCGGCTCCCGAAGCATAAGCTGGTGAATCCCGATGTACTTTGATTGTATCGGCTGGGTAAAACAACACCAAGGCTTGGTGACAATCTGGCAACAGCTTCTTGCCCAAAGTCGAATGGCACCTCTGCACTCCTGTAACACCCCGACTCAAACACCTTAACCTCAGCCTTCTTCCCCGACTTGGCACTGGCGAGACTAACGAACCGCCGTAGATGCCATTCCAGATGACCGTCGGTATATTGCGAGACTGAAGCTTGAATAAATGACAAATTTCCGGGTAATTTTCTATCTTTTTCTGGCTTTTATGACATTGAGGATGGTATTTTTTCTAACGAAACCGAACCATTGTCCTCAAAATCTATCCCTAGATGATATCCATTCATCATTCCAGTTCCCAATAAAGGCCTATTAGCAGAAGCCAAAACGAAAACTACTTTTTCTACATTGTCCCAAACAATCGTTGCCAAATGTATAGATGATAAAACTTGGCTACCATCAGCTAATATTGCAGGTATATTGCTATGTAAGGGAAGGTTCATTGCACTGACAGCTTGCGGTGGTAAGGTAATGTAGCCATTAAATCCAGTATCAACGACAAAATCCAGTGAAAAATCTGGTTGTCCAGGTAAACGAAAAATTACTGGAACTGTCGCCCTACCAGCAATTAACTGTCCGTTAATCATTCGGCTATACGCTCAATAGTTCCACCAAAACCAAATGCAGCGTTATAACCTATTCGGATCATAAATAATCTAGCATTTGGGTTTTTCTGCTTTAACTTAAATCCTGGTTCTATACCAATTTCATCAATTCCATACTCCCCAGTCTCAGCATCAATCACAATCATCTTGCCAATGTTATCGCCATGCTCAACCTCTTGGCGAATACCATTTTCATAAAATTGATTAGCTCGTTGGGCAACTTCTTCTACAGTCCAAAAGATAGCCTGCATAATCACATTTGCTTTATGCTTTTGAACTATTATAGCTAAACCAAACTCAACTGCTCAACCTCAGCCCCCTGCAAACACTCCGCCTTGAGCCTAAAGAAACACACACACCACCTATCGCTCGTCACCCGTTCAATACCATGCAGCTGCTTGTTGTCGAACGCAATACAATCGCCTTCCTCCAGCCAATACGGTTCCATCCTGCGAGTATCCTGACACCCAGAGATAGAGAACCGCGCCCGACCCATGATGTTAATTTGCGTTGCCCCCGAAGCATAAGTCGGCGAATCCCGATGTACTTTGATTTGAGTCCCGGCTGGGTAAAAAAGTACGAGTGCTTGATGGAAATCCGGCAGCAGCTTCTCGCCCAAAGCCTCAATGACCTCTGCACCCCTGTAACACCCCGGCTCAATCAACTTCACCTCAGCCTTCCTCCCGGACTTAGTACTAGCGAGACTTACGAACCGCCGCAGATGCAGTTCCAAACGACCATCGGCATATTGAGAGACTGAAGGAAACATCTGGTTTTTGATAGACTTGCACCAATCCTGAATCTGGGCTAATTCCTTCCCTTCCAACTTGCCCAGGCGAGTAATCAGTTGAGGGGATTCGGGTTGTGCGGCAACAAGCTGTAGAACTGCAACATCAGCCGTCGCGTTTTTTTCATCAGCAGCAGCAGTAGCCAACGACGGAACCAAGCGACCAAGATAGAACTCATGGCACAACCCCGAAAGCACTCCTAGCACTCCTAACTCCGACCACTCGCCTAAATCTTCGCCGCGCAAGGATACCCGGAAGTACCCACAAGGAGTGCGATCGCAAACCACTGGATAACCAGATTTGTGGCATTTGGACAACAGCGATTTAACGATAGACGGAAAGGTGGAGTTGATGGGAATTTTATTCTGTTGTGCTGTAGGTGAGACGTTATGATATTGATTGCCTGATGCTGAAGCGGGGGTATTGGATTTATCGATACCCTTAGCCAACAGCGAAACCTCACCACACCAAAGCTCAGGCAAATACTTTTGTACTACTTCTTCTCCAACCTGATACCTGTGGCAGAAATCCCCAGTTTTCTCGAAGCAGCACAGCGTCAAATCTACTGGACTATTCTTCTGCTTGTCCACCCAAAGTTCAATCAGCTGCTGCCGGGAGTTCAGAATATCGCGGAACTGTCGCTTGTATTCCTGTTGTGCGGCGGTATCTTTAGATGAAGATTTCCACCACCCAAGTAATTCGGGAGTGGGAGCGAACAGGGGAAGGTGCTTGCCGTTCCAGCCTTTGGGCGGGTACAGGGAGATGGAGATAGCTTCACCCTTGATTTCGCCTGCATAATACGATGTAAAAATCATACGCCAACCCTCACCAAGTCGGTATCAGTGACCCAGGCGCGGCGATCCACAGAGATAATCAGCTTGCCATCGCATTCGCACAATTCAGGAGATACCCACTCAACCGTATAAGTCCAGAAATCTTCCACCCTGTGAATACCAGTTACGATCCGCATCTGGCTAGTATTTTGATTACGGCGAAAAACGACTTTTTCACCGAGTGCAAAGACAGGCTTATCAGTGAGTTGTACTTGTAATTGACCTGTGCCAGTAAGTTGCCAACCGGATGTATAAATTACTTCCTCATAAGTATCAACGGCAATTGCGTAGCTCCACTCACCTTGCAACCAGTCCACACCGCAGCAATAGCCGTAAGCATTGAGCTTGGGCAGATAAACCCGCTCCAGTAGGCAGATGGTCAACGGTGGAATTTCTTTGCCCCAGGGTGGAGATATGTACCAGCAGGATTCTAGGGTGTTAATGAGGTTATTCATAAGATTGCCTCTTGTTGAGATAAAAGACTGCACAGATAATCAATGCGTTTCCAAGCAACGGCGGCCTGTCGCGGAGAACAACTTAAACCGTAAGCGCGACGAGCATCATAGTTACCAGGGATATTCTTAGCTACCCCAATGGGAAGCCCATGAGCCACCGCACGAACTCCGGGTTCAAAGCTTCGGATTTCAACAGAGAGCCACACTTTCTCAATGTGATTTCTAACTTGGTCTGCCCAGGGGGTCGGCTGTTGACGGTAGAATAAGCCATCGGGGTAGGTAATAATAAAAACCCGTTCTCTAGAGTGCGGCAAGCCAAGGCAGTATGCGGGTATAGTTTCCCACTCGCATACATACCCGATTTGGGAAAGGTCTTTGAGGATAGTTGCCATTCCTCTAGCGAGTAGCCCTGTGGGGTTTTCGATGAGTGCGATTGCTGGTCTACATTGGTTGATAATTCGGAACTGTTCAGTCCAGAGTGCGGATCTGAAATCAGCAAGCCCTTGTCGATTGCCAGAGTTACTTGTGCCGGAGCAAGGGAATCCCCCACAGACGATATTGAATTGTCCCCGGTGGCATTGGTAAGTATTGATGTCTGGGTGAATGGGGATTTGTGGCTGTTCATGGCGCAGTTGTGATTGGGAGTAGGGGGAGATTTCGACAAATTGTTTAACTTGGAATTTGTGAGATAAACCTGCCGCAGCAATACCGTGATGGCAAAGTCCGCCGATACCAGAAAAAAGCGAGAGGACTGATTTCATGCGACTGTCTCTAAGATCCAACTTGTTAAGTCAACTTCCGCATTAAAAAGCCCCTGCTTACCAGTGATAGGAATTGCAGGCACAATTCGCCGAATGTTGTCCAACTTCCAAGCAAATCTACCTAATCGCCAGTCCCCAGTATCTAGCTCGGTTTGCGGCTGTTCGTTAATGAATGTTTGGGTCATTCTGATGCAAGCTGTCAGGTCAACTAGAGCAACTGCACAACCAAAAGGTAAATCGTCCCAGTCCACATAGTTATCAGTGTCAGTGAGTAGTTCTTGATACTTGGTGAGGAAATATTGATGATACAGCTTTTGTTCTCTGCTGGTCTTTTTAGCAGCGCAGATTAACAAAGGTCCTCTGTAGTTGGTACTCCAAGAACGAGTCTCGTACTTCTTTAGTCCCATTGGAATGAGAGAGGCCCAAGGTTGGTGAAGACTGATGGCTTTGATTTTGGTAGTCATTTTAAAATTCATTTTTTTTGTTTTTTAAGATTGCTTTTGGTGGAAGAATCACATTATTTTTTGCTACAAGAATGGTTATTTTAAAGTCAATTATTGTAGAGATAAATTGACTTTAATTAATGAGAATATTTTACAATGTTTCCGCTATTGAATCAATTATTTTTCAGAGTTTTTGAATACAGAATTGTCTTGAAAAATCAGTCAAAAATCAGAACTAACAATTAAAGTATTCAGACTTTTTCATGCTGTTGATTTTGTTTTTTACCATTCATTGAAAACTTCATTTTTAAAGCTTCGATTTGCTCCCGAATATGTGCTGGTGGAGGTACACATTCCGAGTTCTCGTTTATAGGTTCCGCTTTAGGTGCGCTTGATGTTTGCGGTAATGCTTTAGCGTCTTTATCGGAACACTGACAGTAGACGGTGATGAATTGTTTTTCTATTTGATTGCGGCGAAATTCTTCAGCCATTCCCACAGCACGTAGTCCACCAACTGCTTGTAGTGCAACACGAGCGCGAGTTGAGATATAAGCAATTCCTGAAGAGTCTTGGCTGTTAGTGGAAGCTTTTAGAATTACTTGCCACTCTTGCAATGCTTTAAGTTCTTTGCCACCGTGGATGAATCCAACTAACTCACCAGCTGTTGGCATAAAGCGAGAATGCAGCAAGGCATTCTTAACGGCAGCTAGAAACTCTTCACCGGTCAACTCAGAACTGAGATACTCAAGCCAAATTCCTTTGATTGTGTCATCCAATACTTTGTTGAAATAAGAATTGAGCAAATTCATGCCGTAATCGAAAACTTGTTGATCAATCATTTGCCTGCCTCCATAAGCATTCTGAACATTGGGTCTGTTGCGTAAAGTCTGGCGATGTCCGCCGTAGCTCCGGTACTTTCGTTACCGTTGTCATCAATCACACTGAATCGTCCTTTGTCCATCGATGGTGCTTTTCCTTCAACACGTAAGCGGTATCTGGGGTCGTACTTCATGGCAGTGGCGTGTTTATCGGCGTAATCGAGGATTTTGCCGTTAGTCATCAAGTTGCTCAGAGAGAATTGCTTTTGTCGCCACCAACCATCTTCTTGTTCTCTAACCCAGGTGAGGGCATCGGCAAACATCGTCATAGCGGTGTCTGGAAAGTCCTTGAGTAGGGTTTTAATCTTTCTTAGGTGTTCTGGGTTGATTTTGGTGTGTTCAGTGAAATTAGAGGGCTTATTGGCGTTGTAAGCTTCCAGGAACAAACAGGATAGTTGCTCATCCGTGATTCTTTTCTCAGTTCGAGTTGACTTGTTCGCTTGTTCGTGATTGTCGAACAACCCCGGAACTGTTGATCCACATGAGGGGTTATTGGTTTGGTGCAAAGACTCTGGTTGGAATGGCAGCAAAGTGAGTTGTTGTGGGTTTTGTGTTGCTGGTTCAGGTTTTAATGCCAGTGGTTCGGGTTTGAAAAAATCTTCTGACTCCACAGCCATTGATTCGGCTTGAGGGGTAGGGGAGTCTTTCTCTCTCTTCTGTTCTTCTTCTTTTTGGTTTTCTTTATATTGTTCTTCTATATATACAGGGGTTGATTCACCACCCCTGGTTCGACCACCTCCGGTTGCACCACCTCCGGTTTTGACCCCCCTGGTTGCACCACCTCCTGAAAACAAGTCACTGGTCAATTCTTCTTGTGATAAGGATTGGCGGAAGGCGATCGCATCCTCAGTATCTTTGAAAATGTGATATTCAAAATCAAATAGACCTCCGGTAGTACGAATTTTGCGCCTGACTAAAAAGTTATGAATCTCAGCATTTTTGAGAATCTTTCGGAGCTTATCTCGACCATAACCTAAGGCATTTTGGATACTAACAAAGCTCACTTCAAAACCTTCATCATGTGAAGTCATCCAGCAAATGAGTCTGAATGTACTGTCATCAATTTCGGAATCACGAATTAGGGAATTACAAATGGGAGTATAATTCTTTTTAAGAGTCTTCCCTGCTACAACTTTGCTCATAAACTATTATCCCTGCGCTCTATCAACTTAAAGATTTTTTTGTCAGTTAAAAAATGAAATTCACAGTGACAACTAGCGCAAATATTGACAACCTCTGTTGGATTTGATAAATGACTATATATCCTAAACGGACAAATACTCAAACCAACATCTTCAACATCAAAAGGAATAAATATTTTCTCTTTGTATTTTAAGTTTTCTTCTGTTATACTCATAGGTGAAACACCCCCATGTAAAAAGTTTTCTTTGTCCCTCGTTTTGCTCCTAAAGCGAGGGATTTGTTTTTAGCGAATGAAGTAATTTGTACTAAATTTCCCGTGAGCAATCGCCCCAACAATACCTTCTGCCCGTTGTTGGCTAATTGCTAGTTCAGGGTTTTTGTAGAAGCCGATAATCTGTGACTTGGGACGAATAACCAGCCGTTGGGAAGTCGCACGTTTATCCCACACAAAACAAGAGATGGTGATGTTATCAGTAGCCCAGCGACTACCAGTTTTGTCCTTGCGGAAACAGAAGCGGGGCAAAGTCAAAACAAGTGATGGTGGGTGTTGCTCTAAAAAATCAGCCCGGTCATCACAGGGTTCCAAAAAGCTGGTGAGGAGGAAAGCCACAACACCAACACGCGCCTTTTTGAAAGCATTTTTGATAATTGGCGCAGCATACACGCTGTATGGTGAATTGGTGCAAATCCAATCGCAATCAGGTAGTTCATCCCAAGCGTCAGATAATGTTGCGTCATAGTGATAATCTGCTGGCTTATTTGGATCTATGTCGTTAGTCCAAATACTTTCGATATAAGGCCACACTTGGAGTAAAGAAGCGATCGCACCATGTCCCGCGCAAGGCTCACCAATGACCCCAGATAATCTAACGTGACGCAGAAGTTCAGTAGTGAACCAGGAAGGGGACTCGTAGAAGTTCAGGGGATGTTTCCCAACAGTAGATGCAGGTAGTTGTAGAGTATTGCTCATTGGACTTCCCCTGATTGCTTAACTATTTGTGCGCTGATTGACTCAAAATCAACATGGAAGATATTGAAATCCGTGGCTATTTCTCCTGAGTTATAAAGGTCAACAATGTGCTGTTTCATTGCATCTTCTGTCAGCCCATCAGGGATATTGATGTGAGCCTCACTATGAATTTTTTCGGTTACTTGAACTATGACTTTCATATTTGTTATTCTTTGAATAAGGTGTGTTTTTGTATGGCGGTTGTTACTTGATTAAGTTGCAACCGCTTTGTTTTTTTCGTCAAACTCCAAATTCAAAAACTCTACAACCATCGACTTCTACGGGGCTGATATTGATTAATCCGCCTCCACCAGAATAGTTACAGGGAATATTGCGTTTATCCTTGTTATCAAAAGCCTCTTTCGTGACCTCCAACCACCGTCCCACACAAGAAAATCCTACGGCGGATTCTGGAGCGCCAGCTTTTTTGTAGTCTGCAACAGTGGCAATGTGACCACAGTTAGGGCATTTGAATTTCCATTGCAGAATATTTTTACCGAATAATGTTTGTCCTTCTAAAAGCCATTCTTCTTTGGTCATGTTTCCCAGCCTTTAAATTCTGTCTTGATGTTTATTACGGCCTTTCCATTTTCTGGATCAATCCCTTTGTCTTCAAAAACAACGTTAATAATTGGACGGGGGATTTTTGGATTGTCTGAATATTGAGATTGAGATGCTGGTTTTATAGCCATTAGTCCATTCCTCCGTATAAAAATAATTATCAAGCCGTAACCACAGCTTTTCTTTTGAAAGCCCCAGCTTGTTGAAGTACGGCAGCAGGGTTAGGGTGTGTAAAAAATTCTTCAACAGCTTTTGTCAGCCCAGCCGTTACCGCAGGATCATGACAAGGGTACACATAGACTTTTTGCTGAGTGCCATTGACTAACCGTGTCTCTTGGCGCGAACCTAGTTCTGGGTAAAACGTGCGAACCCAAGTTCCCAAATGCCTCCGGTAGTGAGTGCCACTGAGAGGAACTTTCTTTCCCAGTTCGCTTTCTGCAAAGTTGACCACGCCCAGCCACTTTTCTTTTGTGCCTGTTAGCGCTTGTCTGTTGTGATCAGCAAACAGATTGACGGCGTAATCTGTCATCTGCTGTTCCATATAAGGGTTGAGCCTGCCCCCTGTTAATTCGGTTAGGGTCTTCATCGCTTCCACCAGTGTTTTTAATCGCTGCTCGACTGGGGGAAGTGCTGGTGTGGGAGAATCAGCTTCTGGTGTGATGGTGGGTACAGCTGCAACCAAATCTAAAATGATGGTTCGTACTTGAGCAGCAATCTCAGATTCAGTTAACAGCATTGCAATTCTGAGTGTGCCTAATGCGGAAAAAACTCTGGCTTGGGATGTTTTGGATGGTAGACAGAGCTTCTGTCGAGCATCCCGTAAGTCTTTCCCAGTAAGGGTTTTGGTTTCTAAGTCTCGAAATTCTGTACTATTAACTCTGTAAACTTCTTTAACTGCTGACTCTGTAATTACAAAGTATTCAGCAATTTGTGCAGTAGTCGCCCAGCCGTTACCCTCCCATACTGCAAAGACAATAGCTTTCGCCTTCGAGAGAATTTCTAGTGCTTTATCATCAGAAAAATTGGTAATGGCAGATGTTCTCAGGGTTTTCGACTCTAACAGTACGGACTGATTTAATAAAGTCATTGACTCTCCTTTATAAAAAGAAATAGAGCAAAAGATTATTCAGTTACTACACCCCAAGGCCATCGGGTGGGGTCTGGATGAAGCGCGTCAAAGAAAATAAACTCGTTTTCGTTCCAATCGAGATGCAAACACAGGTGAATTTCGTCCGGGTCAACCTTGTAAGCGTGGTTGCCTTGCCAGCAGTTAGCCCCTGTCACTTGCCAATCATGGCTTTCTGTATAAATTTCGGCTCGTACTGCCCTGGCTGCTGCTTCCTGCACTGTAGCGACGGCAGTAGGAATCTTTCGCTCGTCCTTGTCAACCAAAAACAAGTTATATGCCGATGGCATCTGCACAAGGTTTACAAAATATCTGATAATTTCTGGGACTGCATTTTGAATCGCTAGGCGATCGCTTTCTAAGGTGAACAGCTGATCCTCCGCCACTGGATACGAAAACAGGCGATCACGGATGGAAATGTTTCTTTGGCTGACCCCAGAAATGCCCAAGCTTTTTTGAATTTGGTGAATGTTGTCTCGAATCTTGCGGGACAAAAATAGGAAATCAGTTGCTTCCTGCACTGTTTCAGCACCATTTTTCGCCCAGATTATTGATGCACTAACGCGACGGATAACTTCAGCTTCGCCAGTGGTGGCGTTTCCTAGTTGTGCAAGCCCTAAGTAAACACTTGTATCCAGCAATGAGGGATAAGTAAATCTGTGGTTTTGGGCGTATTTCAGGCAGATGCAGTCGTGGAGCAACGCAGACAAACCCTCAGTAGTAAATAATTCAGGGTTGTCTCGTTGAAGAACTTTACTGAGAGCTGGTAAGTTAGACATGACTATACACTTAATGGTGGTTTAGTTAGCGATCGCATTGCTTGCCGGCGGCGATCGCTCTTAACTATCGTGCTTGAATTGGTTAATTTTCATTACCTTGGTTCTCCTGCTCAGTTCCATCGAAGTTAACGTCAAAACTAACGCCTAAAGCCACTTCAATCCTTCTAAGTGTTTCCAGTGGAAGCGTTTTCATCTCTTCATTTTCAATCGCATACCAATTGGGCGTAGACATTCCAGCTAAGGCAGCTATTTCTTGGAGCGATCGTCTATCTATTTTTCTTGCGCGTCTAATTCTTTCTCCTAAACCAGGGACTTCTTTACGAATCCGCTTTTCTACTTTCATCAAGCATGAACTCACTAAACCACCTCCTTTATTTAAGCCTCGGTTTAGTATTTATTTCTATAAGTTAGCACCTTATTTTTGTTAAGTCTAGCTTTTTATAAATTAAGTCTGACTTGACAAATATTAAGTCTGACTTTATATTAATAACCAAGGGCAAAGGAAAGCAAACCGCCACCACCCGAACGGCAAAAGGGTTTGCAGGTATCACGACTGATTAAATCAAAAAAACATAGTCCAGAGACATGATCGCGGGGTATAGCACAAGGTCAACCGACTGGGTAAAGAAGCCTGTAGAAGCAATCAAAGGACATCAGCCAAAATACTTCTGCCAATCATGAAAAAGGCGATTACTCACTCTTGAGCAAGCAATCGCCTTTTGCTCATTTTCTCACGGCTACACTCGTTGGCTTCACCGATCCCTCTAGGGCTTAACGATACCGGCTGCTTGTCCCGGCGGCAGTTTTGTTGTCGCATTTAATCAGTAAGCTAATGAGCATTGAAGTTGCATAAAACCAGAGATGAAGCCCTTACTACAAGCGAATCAGTCTGGAAAAATGAATGACGATTAGCTTAGTCAGCCGAAAATCATCGCACTGCTTTTGAGCGATCGCTTTTGGCGCGGCTTGGTGTAGCCTTATGGTTGACACCAGTATATTATATGTTTACCATTATTATGTCAACTGGCAAGCGCAGTGAAAATAAGATTAACGTCAAAATGAATATCACAGTAGATGTAACACCCATAGCTGCGTTTAAGTGGAATGAAGGAAACGCTCAAAAACTCAGAGAACTTAGAGAGAATGCTGGATATAGTAGACAAAAGTTATCAGATGAAGTAGGAGTATCTGTAGCTTATATTCAGCAACTTGAAACTCCTCATGTTTTCTTGAAAAAGCCTAAAAAGCCCGATCAAATGACTGTTAGCACAGAAATTCTTGAAAAACTTTGTACAGCTTTGAAAGCGGATATCACCTCACTGATATGGGATGTAGATTGCAGTTCTTAATTTACTACGCTTACCAGCTAATATATTCTTGACAACTACTGGTATGCGTAGTAAATTTATTTATATAAGGAGGAAACAAGCGCCAGCCTCCCAGCTAAATATAGAGGCGCTTCAGCAATCTGAACCTTGACAGCATAATCCAGAGTGACCGCTTGATGAGTAACCGAGGCACTGGCGCAACCAGAGAAGGCGAGGGGTACACAGCGAGAAAAGGATTTGCATGAATAAAAAATCACCAAGCAAGACGGCAGGCTGCTAAAGCTGTATCTGTCGCCTGATCATCGTGTGTCTCTTGCTTGGTGATGCTCTAGCCACTGGCTTGGGCAAAAAATACGGCTACGCCAAATTAGAGTGAGAGCGTTGTGGCATACCACAACGTATTCGTACCAAAAACAAAAGCGATCGCACCGTCTACCAAACCCTGCGATCGCTTTTTATCCTATTCAGGAGATACTATTATGACTTATGTAACAGATACTCAGCAAGCACTTTTCGGTTCTTTCACGAAAGAACTGCCTGAAGCTGAACTGACTTCCGTTGAAATCAGCTTTTACGATCACGAAATTCACTGTGGAAACGAACTGATTGCCAGAATCACATACGAAGAAGACCTGACCCAACCGTGGGTAGTGATGGTGAACGGCGAGGAAATCCACAGAGGCAATACCTGGGCAAAAGCCTGGAGATATATCTGCACCCACCACAAAGACGGAACATTGCCCGAACAACGCGAAGAAATCCCAGCCGCTACTGGAAACGAAATCATGTGCCAAATTGCTCAAGAATGCGAAAAACAGGGCTTTGAATTGCTCGACGACGGCATATATTCGAGCGATTTTAAGATAGGCGAAGTCGGGTTTGACGGGGTGTGGTGGTACATCCGAACTTTGTTAGGGCGTGAAAACAAAGTCTTTTGTCAATCTGTAGCAGATGCGGTTCAAGGGTTGGCATTGGTCGGGGTTGAGTCTGTGTTGTGCGAGGATTTGCTGGACAAACCGTTTGACCAACTGACTGACGAGGAATGGCAGAAGCTGCTGGAGTACGCGCCAGTAACAGAGACAAATGAGTGGGTGGCGGCGTAAATAAAGTTGTAGCTGTTTGATTGTGCTTAACGGAAATTAAACAGCTACACCAAAATTAGCCAAAAGTACTGTTTTTATTCAAGCAAACAAGGGAAAACAGATGAAACTTAGCTACGACCAAGAAACAGGAAGATTTGTTGTTTCCGAACTGGGACGAATCATCGATTCAGATGTTGATTTAGATGCGCTGGGAGTGAGGTATGGATTCATCGCCCCTTCAACAGATGAAATGACAGACGAAGAAGCCCAGGAGATGGTTGAAGACTTGTTGAAGTGCGAATAGTTTCAGGTTTACCAGTTCTCACTTAAATTCAAACACAAATGATTTCGCAAGGGGTTTGTTAATAGCAGACCGCTTTTTAAATAATTGCACAACCAGGAAATCTACCATGCAAGTTACTATTACAATTCCACGGGGTTGGGGGTATCCACGATTCACTTTTGGACAACGCACAAAGCAAGGTATTGTTGTCGGAATCGAGTACATTCCTACGGACAGTTTGATAGCAAAAGAAGCTGGTTCGGGGTGGCAGTATGGGTTGCTGTCTGACAAAAACAGTAAGGACATTATTTACTTACCACAAGAGAAGATACAGCAGCTTTCGCCCAAGGAATCTGAAGAAGAAATATTGAATGAGATTGATGCATATCTTAATGAAGTCGCAATACTTCAGGCGCAGTTGGGCGAAAAATTGGATATCATAACTCCGTTTGGTGATGTACAACAAATAACCTCTAAACCAGTTCAAACCAAAAGTATTTCAAGACGTTCTGCTGCTTAATACCGCTACGCGAAATTCAACGGCTTAATCAAAACTCAAGATGTTCAGGGGATTACCAGAACTAGGGTGTAGGGGTTAGGGGGTAGGGTGTAGGAAAAAACTTAAGAAAGAAACAAGCACGAATATTAATAAACTTCTTTCTCACTACACCCCACACCCCACACCCCACACCCTTCTTAAATATAATCCCCTATTTTCTTGCATTTAGTCTCCAAAAAAAATTAATGAATAAACAACAGGAAGCTTGGGATATACTCATGAGTCCAAATAAAAAGCATTATGTGCTAACTGGATTCTATACCTTGGGCGATGCGTATTTGATAAGTAATAAAAATCCCCAGTACAAAAACAAAATCGTGCTGGTTGAACATTGTGGGAAATTACAAATTAACCATTGGGATTATACTTGCAAAAAGTCTGATTGCGGTAAGCAGCCAATCATCACAACCAATGGTGACGATGGGAGGGGAAACCTCAAACGCAAGGCTCCGTCTTTGAAGGTTTATGAGTAAACGCAAACCTCCAATCATTAAACACCCAATAAAGCTGCAAAGAGGCAGTTCCCAAAAAATAGTTTACAGAACCATCAAAAATATTCAACAACTSAAAAATAATCAAGCATTAGGAACTGCAACCATCAATAATCAATCRYGKATGGTTCGKAAAGAGGCTACTTATTGGGTTGTTATTTAGGTATCAAAAAGCGTAGTTTCTCGGAAATATAAGAAGCTAYGCTAATTACTTGTGAAAATTTAAGGTACATAAACAATGGTACAAGCAATTGCCAATTCCGAAGCATTTTTACAGAATGCAATCATCGAAAATTACAACTTTTCTAAATTAAATAAAACCCGTATTCGCTTTACCATCAAATTAAAGAAAACCACAAAAAGTAATTCGCCTCGCTGGGCTGATGTTCTGAAGGCTGAAGGCGAAGAATCGGACTTGCTAAAAGTCAAATCTTCCGAAGTAGGTCTGCGGGGAATCAAAGTTTTCAAAGCTTTAGATGAAGCCGCCAGCCAATTACGTCAGGAAATTGCTTCTGTACAAGAGTGGATGACTTCTGACAATGGCGATTGGATTTGCCCTATCGACCTTGCGCCTCTGGTTTGGAGTCAACTAATTAATATCAGAGATGTAATTGCGCCAGGACTCCGCGAGGGACTGAAAAATGATTACGAGCAAGGCTTGAGTGATTATCAAGAGCGTATCGAAAGCTTTATCTCGCTGAATGTTTGGGAACTACCACCAGATAAACAAGAGGAAGTCAAAGCCAGCTTGCTCAAGGCATTCCCGACTTTGCCTGAGTTAGAGGATTATTTGCAAGTAGTCATTGGTCGTCCGGTGATTATCCCGGCACTGTCAGAACAACTCAATTCCGAACAAGCTAAATGTCTCCAACAAATCACCCAGTTCATTACCCAATATGACCAGAACCTAGAACAACGGTTGCGGGAGTCTGCGATCGCCGGCGGTGAACAACTAGCCGCGCAGTTGCTGGAAGAGTTAGCTGATTGGGAACCAGGGAGAAAGCCAGTTCAATTTAAGAAAAAGATGGAAAAGCATCTACAGAAAGTGTGGGTGCTGCTGGCGAATGCTAGTCCCGAAGCGGGAGCAAGTCTTGAGGAAATGTTGAATCATCTGGATTCGATTGTAAACGAGCCGGCGATTACCCAAAAGAATTTAGGGGAACAGGGGCGGTCACAACTCCAGGCGAAAGTCGATGCAATCTACTCCAAGCTCCTGGATGAGCAGCGCAACTTGCAGCAGTTAGCAAGCGGCGATATTGGGTTGACTCAAGCCACTGTTAAGTCGTTCAAGTTCAGATAAAAAAGCAATGCCCTGAGAAATTCGGGGCATTGCACTAATGCTAGTATTTAAGGTTTCATCATGTCACATTTCTCAAAAATTGAAGTCAAATTTAAAGACAAATCCTGCTTGGTCGAGGCGTTGCAGCGATTCGGTTTCTTTCCCATGCTTCACGACAAACCAGTTAATCTTTACGGCTGGCATGGGGACAAGCGAGAACAGGTAGCCCACATAGTTGTCCCACGTAATCAAATCAGTAGCCTCAGCAACGACTTGGGATTTTTCTGGAACGGGACTGAGTACGAGTGCCTGATTAGCGAATACGACCAAGGTGCAGGACTGGCACAAGCAGGACAAGGACTAGGACAGAATTTTCTCCCTAAGTTGCAACAAGAATACATCAACTTGTACTTACCAAAACTTGCTACGCAACTTGGTGGTGAAGTAGTGAGAACTGTCACAAATGGTTCGGTCACTACTGTTCGCGTTTCAATACCAACTCAAGCAGTTAGGAGATAATATGTCACATTTCTCAATAGTAAAAACTCGACTAGTCAACCGTGAGTGCTTAGTCCTTGCGTTAGAGGATCTGAAGCTTGCACCCCAAGTCCACGAAACACCGCAGCCTTTAACCGGATTTTACGGGGATGTCGATGAGCAAAGTGCAGAAATCATTGTTAAGGGGAAAACAATTAAAGCCCGTGCAGATATCGGGTTTCGGTGGAACTCTACATCTGGGGTGTATGATGTTATACACGACGAGTATGAAACAGCGCCTCGGCTGGGTGAAAACTTCTTTAGCCACCAGCTAATGCAAACCTACGGCAAACGCATGGTATTAGCCAAAACTGAAGAATTACGCGAGAAATTTGGCGAATGCACTATCAGCGAAGAAACCAAAGGATCAGTACAAACCCTACGGTTAACATTTGCCGGACATCAGGAAGTCAAACAATACGCTAGGAGGTAATTCATGGAACGTTCTATGCTGATACATTTTGACAGCAAAACTGGTGAAGTGCGAGTAGAAGCCGAGGGATTTGAGGGGCTTTCTTGCCTGGAAGCGACCCAGCCTTTTGAGGAAGCTTTGGGGGTTGTGGAAGGCGATCGCACTTTTAAAGACGAAGCGCAAACCCAGCAACTTCGTAATAGTTCCAATCATCAAACACGCATAAGACAATAAAAAGAAAGCAGGGGGAATCATTGAGTTCCCCCCTCACACGCAATGAATGAATTACCTAAAGAATACGCAATGGTTCATATTTACGCACCATCGAAAGCTCAAGAACCAATCGTAATCAAAGGCAATACAGAGGGTCTTTGTGTATTAATTAATGCTTTAATTTCAGCGATTGGCTTTGGTGATGGAACTGCGGAGATGTTTGACGGCGATGCCGAATTTTTTGAGGTAGTCGTGAAACTGGTAAAGACTCACGATGAACTCTCACCAGTACCGTATAAAGATTTACAGCAATGAACCTAAATAATATTTTCAGCACCTTGGATTCTCAAATCCCCATTGTGGCGTTAGAGGTGCTTGCCCCAGAAGAAGCCACGATTATCCAGTGGCTAACTACACAGGCACAAGAAAAGCTTGAGAGTCCGGTGTTCTTCTGGAATCTGGGAGTTTCTACTTTAGAGCAATGTCTAATTGCCGACGATGGTGGATTGGTTTTCAAGCCAGTCCCAGAATACAAAAGACCTGCCCACACCGACCCACTAATGTATATCTTTGAATATATCAACAGTTTTGATGGTGTGGGTGTTTTCATCCTGGGTGATGTCCATCCGTTTGTGGGCAAGAACTCGCCGCAGTTATCTTGGGAAATACTCACCAGAGTCAAGAACTTGTACCATCGGCTCAAACCCACTGAGAAGCGGATTATACTTCTTGGTCAAAATATCGAATTACATGAGTCATTGATACGGTTAATTCCCTTTGCAGAAGTGCCACTGCCAATTATTGAGCAAGTCCAGGAACATTTGGAATCGTACTTGCAGTATTTAAAGGAATCAGCCTCCGAACAGGGAGTTTCATTCAGAATCCTGCTGTCGGACGACAACAAAGAAACTCTTGCTAGGGCAGCTTTAGGGCTAACGCTGGAGGAAATCAGCGATTTTCTGAGGCTGACGGTTAAGGAGAGTTTGAGTAGTGCTGGCATTACGATTGATGCCAGTGTCATTGCTAAGGTAGTCGAGTACAAAACCCGGCTGCTGTCTCAGATGGGCATCGAATTGGGCAAACCTGCAACAATTCCCTTTGGCGGTCTTGACTTGTTGCGCGAGTGGCTGACTCGGCGGCGGCGACTGTTCACACAGGAAGCGCGATCGCTCAATCTGCCGCAACCCAAAGGTGTGCTACTAGCGGGACCTCCAGGTACTGGAAAATCGAGCTGTGCCAAAAACATTGCGAATATCCTCAACTTACCACTACTTCAGCTAGACATAGCCTCGATGCTCGGTTCACTGGTGGGTGAATCCGAGGGGAATGTCCGCCGCGCACTCAAGACTGCCGAAGCTATTGCCCCGTGTGTGTTGTGGGTAGACGAAATAGAGAAAGCCTTATCTGGTCAGGGTGATAGCTCTGGAGTCTCCCAGCGAATCCTGGGCAATATTCTCACGTTCATGAGTGAGTGTACGGCTGGGGTGTTCGTCGTAGCCACTTGCAATGACCCATCAGCACTACCAACGGAACTCAAGAGAAAAGGACGTTTTGACGAAAATTTTTTTGTCGATTTGCCGTCTGAACCTGAACGGGCGCAGATATTGCGGATTCACCTAGAGCGATTTGGTATCAATGTAGAGTCAGAGTACCTCGAAGCGATCGCTGCCAGCACTGAGAAGTTTTCCGGCGCGGAACTGGAAACGCTTGCAGCCGAATCCGCATTGTTGGCATTCGATGAAGGC
>JAKOMP010000097.1 GCA_022241785.1 Cyanocohniella sp. LLY
TTTTTTGAATGTTATTGCGAACGCAACGAAGTGGAGTGTTCGCGTAGCGTGCCGGAGGCTCTAGCAATCGCATGGTTTTATTCTTAGTGCGAGACTTTGCGATTGCTGAGTCGCAAAGCGACACGCTACGCGAACGTCGTTCCTCCTCGCAATGACATTTATTCTCTAGGTGCTAAATAAAAACTGGGATGCACCCCATTAGAATTAGGGGCGGGAATGCAGATGAATCCAGATTCCGTTACTAAAGGTGTGCAAGGGGTGAAAAATTATTTAGCGCAAAAAGGGGTATTAAAAGTTGCTGGCTTCCCTTTACAAACGAAATCTCCAGAAATGATTTTTGCCAGTAGTAGTAAAAGAAAAAAGTATTATGCGATCGCAGGCGGCATGATTCAATCTAGAGTAGAGTTAGGCAGCACCGTTAAAGCAGGAGATCGATTGTATCAAATTCTCAGTTTTAATAAAGAAAATAAATTACCAACTGTGATCGATATCTGTGCTGAAGAAAAGGGATTTGTTTATGATATTGCTACTAATCAAGCTGTAAATCAAGGTGAGTTTGTTTTAGGGATTCTTCAGTAAATTTTCTTTGAAACCTAGATGTTAATTATTAAAAATATTACTTCGGTAGAAAATATGGGTAAATATCAACAATCCGTATCTGATGCTTGAAGATATTTATCGGTAAGTCACTAGTAGATTAAACTTGAACAAGGGTAATCCCTCACAAATGCCAGGGTGAAATTATGTTTGTTGTGTATCTTCGAGAAAACCCCACTCATCCCATCTGTAAAATATAACGGCGGAGCTAAAGGTGACTAGTATTGAAAATCACACCTTCTCTTTTTCAGGAGAAGTATCTATCCCCCAGGCTCCTCCTGAGTTTAAATCAGGTTTTATCGGCATTATTGGTCGCCCAAATGTCGGTAAATCTACTTTAATGAATCAATTAGTAGGGCAAAAAATCGCCATTACATCTCCAGTAGCCCAAACTACACGCAATCGTTTGCGAGGGATTTTAACTACACCAGAAGCACAGTTAATTTTTGTAGATACACCAGGGATTCATAAACCCCATCATCAATTGGGGGAAGTACTGGTGAAAAATGCCAGAATTGCCATCGACTCAGTAGATGTAGTGCTATTTGTAGTAGATGGTACAGTAGCTTGTGGTGCAGGCGATCGCTTTATTGCCGATTTACTGATTCGTAGTCAAACACCAGTGATTTTAGGGCTAAACAAAATTGACGAACAATCGCCAAATTTCCAGGTAATTGATGACAGTTACCATGCCTTAGCTGAACCTAATCATTGGCCGATAGTCAAATTTTCTGCCAAAACTGGTGCAGAAATCCCACAACTTCAACAGTTACTAATTGAACATTTAGATACGGGGCCGTTTTACTATCCCCCCGATCTGGTAACTGACCAACCAGAACGCTTTATCATGGGCGAATTGATTCGGGAACAGATTTTGCTATTAACCCGTGAAGAAGTTCCCCACTCAGTGGCGATCGCGATTGATCTAGTAGAAGAAACACCCACCATTACCCGTGTACTGGCAACCATCCATGTTGAACGAGATTCCCAAAAAGGAATTCTCATTGGCAAAGGTGGTTCCATGCTCAAAGCTATTGGTAGTGCAGCCCGCGAACAAATTCAAAAACTAATTGCTGGCAAAGTCTACCTAGAATTATTTGTGAAAGTACAACCAAAGTGGCGGCAATCTCGCATTAGATTGTCTGAATTGGGTTACCGCGTGGAAGAATAGAGGATAATTCGTAATAGCATCTAAGGCAGGCTACGCAGTAAGCGCAGTTATGCCTGCCTTGGGTTTTACATAATTCGTAATTCGGATTAAACATTGAATTATCTCTGCTCGGTCTTTGACTTCTGCATTATTTAGTAAATATATACCTATTAGCAAAATAATATCTTTCCTAAGATAGTTGATTTTCTATATCAAATCTTATACGAGTTAAAAGTTCTAAGTCTTAAATCTACCAATGCTTCTATCATTATAATAAGTTTTATGAATGGTAGCAGTCTAGTATTAAGCAGCAAGTAACCTTACAATAAATTCTTAGTGAATGATTAATTGAAGCCATTTTCGCTTCAATTACGTAAATTTGGCAGTTATTTAGATTAGGTAAAACGAAAAGTTTAGGATTTTCGTCTAACTTTGGATTTCACTCTGCCAAAACCAATTAGTGAACTATTTAGGTATCAAAAAATAATGTTGAAACGTCGCGCTGTACTAGTGTGTATAACTGCGCTTGGCTTTACCTTGGCTGTGAGTACACAAGTTTATGGAACAACTGCTACCGGGCCGGACGCTTGGCAGAATGTATACAATCATGCGGTTGCCTCCGCAACAACGACAATTCCCCGAATATCGCTTCTTGGTATTCTTGTTGGTCTGATAGATGACTTGCTCACATTTCTCAACGTTTTTCACTCGTTGAACGGATTTTGGGGCGGTTAATTCTCTATTTCAAACCCAAGTAGGAAAGAGTTGAAAAGGCGGATTATTGCAATATGATTTTTTGCTAATTCCTGCGCTTGGACTGGCGTTTCGCTTACCGTAGGCGACGCTGAATAGTATCTCTTCCTCGTTAACACAAATTATCCGGCAAATAAATACTCCATAGCTCGTGAGGAACCTTCTTTCAATGTTCAAACCTCGCACAATTTCTAGCGCTTTTACTGCAATCATCCTTGCGTTTGTCCTAGTTATACAGGTAGATGCACAACCAGCCCTTGCAACCCTTGCTGCGTGTAGTCCAACGCCGGTTAACCGACCTATATGTCCCAGTGCAGCAGACCCAGAATCAGCTACTTTTATTGACCCAGATGCGATGATTCCCCATCCCGCAAATATTACCTTGGGGGAAAAAATCTACGTTGCACCATTTGCTCGGTTAGATTCTACTAATGGCCCCATCATTATCCATGATGGATCCAACGTCCAAGACCAAGTGAGCATTACACCTTCAGTAGCGGGGGCAACTATTGGTGAGCGAGTCATCCTGGCACACTTGGCCACTGTCAAAGGTGCAGCCAAAATCGGTCTTACTGGCTCAACTGGGCCTTTTACTGACCCCGTGAGCGGTGCTTCGTTCAGCAACCCTCAGCCAGAGACATTCATCGCCTTCAACGCTGAAGTAGACGGTGCAACTATAGAGTTCAACACCGTAGTCAATTTTCTCTCGCGGGTCGGACCTGGTGTTACCTTACCCTCTGGTAAAGTTGTCCTCCCAGGTAAAAATGTTACTAGTAACATAGAAGCTACTAGTGGCAGTTTGGGGAAGGTGTCTAACCTGACACAGGCCGATGTTGCATTGATGCAGGGTGTGATTGCAGTTAATCAGTCATTGGCGAAAGGTTATACAGAATTAGCCCTAGCCAATCCGTCAAATGTCAGAGGGATAAATTTCAGTCCATCCACCCCTAATAACCCAACACCAAGTTTGCCAACCATAGGTGGGGTTACTACTCAAGATCCCAACTACCCTAACCGCATCATCGGCAATGTGATTCTGCAAGATTCTCTCGCAGCCTTAAACCAGAAATTAGGTAATAGAATTTCCATCCGTGCTGATGAAGGTCAACCTTTTAACATTGGGATACTTGCAGGTGTAGCAAATGATGTTGTCTTTCATGGTTTAGCGACAACTACTCTGACTATTGGTAATGGAAATGGTTATGGGCCTCGTGTTCTAGTTCATGGTGGTAGGCAGGTTGTCAATGGTGTTGATAGTGGCCCGGAAACTAAGCTAGGTAATGACGTAGGGTTAGCACCTGACGTTGTTATATTCCGTGCAGAAATTGGTAACAAATCAGCCGTGGGACGAAAAAGCGGTGTCTTCAATTCCACACTAGCTGCTAGAACGCATATCCGTTCGAGAATTATCTATGCCGATAACGGCAGCCTCATTTCACGTGTGGAATGGTAAGAGGATGTCCGTTTAGAGGATGTCTGAAAACTTTTTAGTGTTCTATCCAAGCCTAATAGATCCTCCTAAATACCCCTTTTTAAAGGGGGTTAGGGGCGATCAGAAGAAATATTTAATACTTCTCAGACATCCCCTTGGACAGTTATCATCTTTTGGGGGTTGGTAATGGTAGAAAATTACCCATTACCGACCAAACCAACCATATCCTCAGTAATTAGTCGGGTTTGATATAAGACGAATTTGCAATTAATGGGTTTTAGATGTAGCAGGATTGTCTCTTGCTGCATCTGATGCCTAATTTTGAAGAATCGGGTTAAGCAGTTAAGTTTTGCATGACTATGAATTTTAAAGTCCTCCCCCTAGTGCCTTCACGATGCCTACGATTGATTGTGCTACTCACCTTGATATTCGGACTGATGCTAGGTCTTGATGTCGGTTCATCTATAGCTGCACAGCAAGTTGAGCAACCTGGATATATAGAATCTGTCAATTCCCAGTCGCCGCAAGTCGTACAACCTCCAGTTACCGGACTCGTTTCTACCTTGTCGGATGAGGTTAAGGAATCAACAACAAATTTGATTAACTGGTCAACCTATTGGAAACTTTGCTGGGAAGCTTATCCAGGGGCTAAAGAGTACGAACTGCAAAAGGTGCTGGTGGACGGTGAGTCTCCAGATTTACAACGTCAAAGCGATCGCTGTTTTCATCTCCAAGCTGCATCAAACGAAAACCTCAAATCACAAGGATTATTTAACCGGGAATTAATCTTATTAATGCATAAGATTCAGCTGGCCTATCGAGTACGAGCTATCTTAGATAACAATCGCGTCAGTGAATGGTCTCCAGTCATGGCAGTTGGTGCAACTACTGACTCCCAATCAAATGATACTAATATTAGATAAAGTAGATCGCTCGTCACTTCACCTTGTTGCAGTATGTTGAAATTACTGTTGTGGTTGTTAGCTTGTCTAAGTGCCAGGTTATCTAGTTGTGTTTGAGTGTTTGAACTTCGCCCCTCCGCACTAGGAAAGAAAAAATATTAAGTAGGTAGGCACAAATAAAGTCAACTATGTAACAGGATGTAAAAGCCTTATAACCCTTGCGTATCGCTAAAGCGGTTACGTAGTATGCCGTAGGCGTAAGCTCCGCGAACGCGGAGCGTGACCGCTTCGGTCTTATACTTCGCTTCACTCCGTTACGTATGGCTAACGCCACGCTCCGCGAACGTAATGACATACCTGTAAATTTTCCTGCCTACATACTTACTTGAGTAAGGTGAATAATTTATTTTTTGAAAGTTCCTGAGTAGCTATAGTTTTTCTCTATAGAATTAATCAAATATTAATTAAGTGTAAATATTTATAGCGGTAAATTATTGGCATATAATACAGAACATTGACATTTTTAGAATATAGAATGTGTTTATTAAGAATAATAGCATCATTAATTTTATTAATTTAAATTAATTTTCTCTATTAATTGAATACTGTTAAATCAAAAATTACAGGGGGTTTGACTATAAAAATTAATCAATTAAACATTTTATGGTTATTCATTTTGAATTTCATAAAATACTGGGGACACGGCTGTAATGAGTGTGCCGCTTACCTTGATGTGCTATTTTAAATTCAAAAAAAGCATAAAAGGAGCATGATATCATCCGACTTTAAAAAGCACAAAAATCAAAACAATAAACCATGAATAATATTACTATTGCCTGGGTAGCAATACCGTTATTTTTCGGTTTAGTCATTTATTTGCTTCCGAAATTTGATCGATACATTGCTTTATCCATAGCCTTTGTTTCAATTAGTTATTCCTTGTGGTTATTCTTAACTCAGTTGCCATTGACACTGGATTTACTCAATAATTTTGGTGTTACCTTAATGGTTGATGAATTGAGTCGCTTCTTTATATTGACTAACGCGCTGGTAACAACCGCTGTCATTCTTTACTGTTGGAATAATCATAAATCGGCTTTCTTTTATGCACAGACAATTATTTTACATGGCAGTATGAATTCTGCGTTTATCTGTGCAGATTTTATCAGTTTATATGTGGCGTTAGAGGTGATTGGGATTGCTTCGTTTTTGTTGGTAGCTTATCCAAGAAGCGATCGCTCGATTTGGTTGGCATTGCGCTATATGTTTGTCACTAATACGGCAATGCTGTTTTATCTCATAGGTGCAATATTAATCTATCACGCTAATCATTCCTTTGCCTTTGCAGGGTTAAGAAATGCACCTACCGAAGCGATCGCCCTAATTTTTCTAGGACTATTGACCAAAGGAGGAATCTTCATCTCAGGATTATGGTCACCGCTAACTAACTCAGAATCACAAACACCTGTGTCAGCTTTGCTGTCGGGAATTGTGGAGAAAGCCGGAGTCTTTCCCCTAGTGCGTTGTGCGCTGATGTTAGGTGAGATTGATCCCATCGTGAGAATCTTTGCTGTAGCCACTGTGTTTCTGGGACTATCCTATGCAATCATCGAAAAAGATACTAAGCGCACCCTAGCATTTAGCACGATTTCGCAGTTAGGTTGGATCATGGCTGTCCCTGCTGTGGGAGGCTTTTATGCCCTGGCGCATGGGTTGGCTAAAACGGCGCTGTTCTTGATAGTGGGTAACTTACCGAGCCGAAATTTTCAAGAACTCCAAGCTAGACCGATGAATACTGCGCTCTGGTCTACCCTACTGATACCCAGCCTCTCGATTTCGGGCTTTCCTTTATTGGTCGGTTATGGCGCCAAAATTTTGACATTGAACAATGTGCTACCTTGGCAAGACATAATGATGAACGTTGCTGCTGTAGGGACGGCAATTGTGTATGCTAAATTCATCTTTCTGCCGCATGGGTCAAGCCAAGAAATCAGACCTGGTTTTTGGCTACCGATAATCTTATTAGTTGTTGCGCTCATTACTACAAGTGGCTTTTATTTCGAGGCGTATACAATTGCTAATCTCATCAAAGCCCTTGCCATTATCGCTATTGGCTGGATAGTATATTTTTTAATTTTTCAACGTTACACACTGATTTTGCCCCGTGTCCTTGAGCAATTTGAGCATCTGATTGGGATAATGAGTTTGATGTTTCTCTTAGTTTTTTGGATGTTAACTGCTTAATCCTCTTTAATCACTTGGGGAGAACCTAATCACTAAAAGCCTTTTGGAACTTTAATTTCTAAAATTTCTAAAATTCCTAAATCTTGACTACAAATTTGAGTTCCTGTTAGAAAATAAAGGCTCAAAGCCTGATTTAATCAAAACAAAAAAGCTCAGGCTTTTGGTTTTGCAGCTTATTCCTCAACCCGCAGCAAATACAGTTTCTGATCGAAAATTATTCTCCCCTGTATCCCTGCAATCTGGTCACAAGCCCCCAAATTTATACTCCCAGAGCGAGAAGCAAGCTACGTGGAACCGCCCCTTTTCTCCCTATCCCCCACCAAGCCCTCCATTCATGGATGGAGACTTCTCCCCGCTCCCTTTCTGCCTCTTTTTTGACCTCATACCAAAAAAAATCGCATCATGTCACACGAACCTATTGAAACCATTATTGCCGCTTACTTTGCCAACATAGCAAGTATGAATCCAGAAGGCTGGGTAGACAACTTTGCCGAAGATGCAGTTAGTTATGATCCTGTCGGTGAACCACCAACAAAAGTTCATGAGGGATATCGGGAGTTTATCGGGCAATTACAAGCATTTTTTGCCAAACTGGAACCCAAAACTGAGCATATTTTCGTTGCTAGCAATGAAGCGGCGGTGAAGTGGACAATGCATGGTGTGAGTAAGACTGGTAAATCAGTCACATTTGAAGGAATTACAATTTTTGAAATTAATGCATCTGGCAAAATTCAAACAACTCGCGCTTACTGGAATCCTGCCAAAATGGTGGCGCAGCTGCGTGGTTAATTATTAGGGAGTGGGGCCTAAGGATTGTATCCCCAATCCTCAGTGGCGAATGTTACAATGATTCGCCATCATGATTATCAACCGCCGACAATTTATTACAACCTGTGGACTAGCTACCTTAGCTACCCAACTCCCGCCACTAATTGCCCAAAGTCAAGTATCCCCCCATACTATTTTGAAACCACCCCGTTTACAAGTAGGGGATACAGTAGGATTGATTGCGCCTGCGGGTATTGTTAAGGCTGAAAATATCGCCGCCGCAACGCAAGCGATTACGGAATTAGGATTAAATGTCAAACTGGGAGCGCATATTTTAGACAGTTACGGTTATTTGGCAGGTAAAGATATTGACCGCGCCGCAGATGTCAATAATATGTTCCTGGATAAATCTGTCAAAGCGATTATAACTATGCGGGGTGGTTGGGGCTGTAATCGGATTTTACCCCTCCTCAACTACAGCCTGATTCGGGCCCATCCTAAAATTCTTTTGGGGTATAGCGATGTAACTTCTCTGCTATTAGCTATTTATGCACGGAGTCGCGTGATGACTTTTCATGGCCCCAATGCTATTTCTATTTGGAATCAGTTTACGGTGGATTACGTCAAGCGCATCCTATTTAATGGGGAAGCAGTGACAATGGAAAATTTCGATCATAGTCAGGCGATCGCACCTGGTAAAGCCAGGGGTAAACTGATTGGTGGTAACTTGTCGGTACTATCAGCAATGGTGGGTTCACCTTACTTACCTTCTTGGTATAAAAGTATTTTATTTATCGAAGATATCAACGAAGATATTTATCGGGTAGACCGGATGTTTACTCAGTTGAAAAATGCTGGCATACTTAACCACATTGCAGGGCTGATATTTGGGCAATGTACTAATTGCAGTCTTGGGGATGAACCATCGTTGAGCTTAACGCAAGTATTACAAGATCACATCCTGCCTTTGGGTATTCCTGCATGGTATGGTTCCATGATTGGTCATATTCAAAATAAATTTACCTTGCCTGTCGGTGCAGAAGTACAAATTGATGCCGACGCTGGGACAATACGGATGTTAGAGGCGGCGGTGAGTTAAGAGTAGGAAGTGGGGAGTAGGGAGTAGGGAGTGGGGAGTGGTGGGGAGTGGGGAGTGGGAAAATATTCATCCTCATCTCCCTGGGATGAAATGTGTTTTTATGGGGAATCTGACTCTAAGATTTCTCCCACATCAAAGGTTCGCCCGTCTATTGTTACTTGGTCACCTGATACTAATTTACGTCCTCGTCGGGTTTCAACTGTGCCATTGACTTTGACGTTGCCCTCAACAATCATTATTTTGGCTTGTCCTCCAGTTGAGGTTATACCCACAAACTTCAAAAACTGGTCGAGTTTAATCATGCTGTCACTTGTCTTATTTCATGCTGCGCCACAACTTAATTTTAGGGTCATATCATCGCCACCATGAGCATCTACTCTTAACAATGTTTAATAATAGAGGTAGGTGTTATTTTTGATTGGGTTATGTACCTAACTTGGTTTGATGGTAATAGTTGGCTATTGGAAATTGGCAATCAAAGCATACTCCTTGACCCTTGGCTGGTGGGGAATTTAGTTTTTGGCGATGCAGAATGGTTCTTTAAAGGTTCCCGACCACAAGAACACGCTATCCCAGCCCAGATTGATTTGATTCTGCTGTCTCAGGGGTTACCAGACCATGCTCATAAACCAACCCTCCAGCAGCTTGACCACCAAATTCCAGTTGTGGCTTCTCCCACGGCGGCAAAAGTAGTGCAGGAATTGGGTTACACTTCTATCACATCTTTGGCTTTTGGTGAAAGTTTTACATTAAATAACCAAGTAGAAATTCAGGCTGTGCGTGGCTCTACAGTGGGCTACAACCTTGTCGAAAATGGTTATTTGATCACCGAATTGACCAGTGGTTTAAAGCTTTACTACGAGCCTCACGGAAATCATTCCCCAGAAATTAAACAGTTTGCACCAGTTGATGTGTTAATTGTGCCAATTATTGATATCACACTACCTGTAGTAGGGTCATTTATCAAAGGCAGGAATAAAGCGTTAGAACTTTCCCAGTGGTTGCAACCCCAAGTAATACTACCCACAACGGCTAGCAAAGATTTGATATATGAAGGTTTTCTGGGCAAATTACAGAATCCTGAAGGCACTATTGAGGAGTTTCGTTTGTTACTCAAGCAGAATAATTTGGCAACTCAGGTGATGGAAACAACGCCAGGCGATCGCGTGGAAGTACAATTACCAAAGCGGTCATTAGCAATATGATCAACAGGGTGGCAATTATCACTGCGGCCAGTCGGGGCATTGGGGCAGGTTGTGCGCGAGAGTTGGCAACCCAAGGCTATAAGGTTGCACTAATTGCCCGTTCTCCTGAGGTGCTGGATTTAGCAACCGAGTTAAGTGGAATTGCGATTCAAGGGTCGATGACAAATCCCCACGATTTAGAGAATTTGGTTGAGACTACATTTGAGAATTTTGGACGCATCGATGCGGTGATAAATAGTTTTGGCGACCCACCACGTCCTGATTTGTTGGCGATTTCTGATGCTATGTGGATGGAAAATTTTGAAATGCTATTTTTAAGTGTTGTTCGCATGGCAAGATTAGTGACAGAACCGATGCGGCAATTAGGGGGTGGTGCGATTGTCAACATTTCTGCGTGTGATTCCCATGAACCGGAACTAGGCACTCCCTTTAGTGGTACTCTCCGCGCTGCAATGGAAGGATTCACCAAATTGTACGCCAAGCGTTACAGGGCAGATGGCATTCGCATGAACTCGGTTGCGCCCTTTTTTGTAGCGGATAGCATGGAAGAACTCGCAGGATGGAATGTTCCGGCTGACTTGATGTGGGGTCGTCCGGCTACTTATACTGAGTTAGCAAAGACTGTGGCTTTCTTGATATCTGATGACGCCAAGTTTATTACAGGAACGACTATCAAAGTTGATGAGGCTCGTTCTGCTACGATTTAAATTGGTTTAACTAAAGGTCACATCAAATTCTGGTTTTTTGTTTTCACTCGCTGATAAAACTCCTCCATTGTTGCAATAAAGGAATTATCTTTTGGCCAAAATGCCGGAAAATCGCCCTGCTTCTTCACCAAAATTGCTGATACACTGCTTTGATTGCCTACTTCAATAGTTGATGGTAGCCGCTTTTTGCCTAACCAAAATTCTCTAGCAGTGGGTTTTTGCTCAATTGATTGTTTTTCTATTTTGGTATAGAACGATGTCGCAGATTCTAAAGCAATTTCCTTGGCATTTAATTCTTCAGATAATGCCTTACCTAATGGTGAAGTAGCTAATTTTGTTTGAAGTTCGGTTTTAGATAAACCTCGTAATTCAAATAATAAAAATGGATTGTTATCTAATTGGGAAGCCACTAAATAATAAACCCCAGCGATGTGCTTACAGGGATTAGCGTAATCTGGACAAGAACATCTAGTGGTGAAATCTTTACTACTGTGGGGTAATAAATTTAGACCTAAAGCAGAAAAATTATCCTCAATATTTTCTGGAACTTCATTTAGTAGCAGTCGAGAAACCATACTAGCCTTAGAGGAAAGTGTTTGAATAGCTTGATTCCAGCTTATTTGGGGAATAGGTTTAATTTCAATTGAGATATGATAAGTTGGTTCTTTATAAACACCAAAATAGGGATTAATTGAACCTTTAACTTGAGCAGTAATGTGATTTTTGTCAATATCAAAATTCAAGACTTTACCACCACGGGCATAAGAACGTCCCCGTTGGAGTCGTCCATCATCAGTAAATTGTTCTAATGCTTGAATAAAGCGATCGCCCCACCAAGTCCGACTGAATTTAGCCATAAATCTAACCCATTATTATTATACATTCACTCCAAAATCGCACTCTTATTCAACGAAATCAATTGCTTAAAAGCCTCATTATCTAACTCTGTCAACCAAGATTCATCACTCCCAACCACAGCAGAAGAAAGTTTTTTCTTATCTTCAATCATTTGGTCAATTCTCTCCTCTAGAGTACCAATAGTCACAAACTTATGTACAAACACATTCTTCTTTTGACCAATCCGAAAAGCCCGGTCAGTTGCTTGATCTTCAACGGCGGGATTCCACCAACGGTCAAAATGGAAAACGTGATTGGCTTTAGTCAAAGTAATCCCCACACCACCAGCTTTCAAAGAAAGAATAAACACAGATGGTTCTGTACCCGGGTCTTGAAACTCAGTAATCATCTGTTCCCGACGGTTGCGACTTGTGCCACCATGTAGATAGTAAGTATTACAATGCAGACTCTGCTTAATATGCTTTTCTACACTTGCACAAACTTCCGTAAATTGGCTAAATATCAGCAAACTTTCCCCTTCAGCCACCGCTTCCTCCACCATTTCGGCTAACCGACTAAGTTTATGCGATCGCTCGGTGGAAAATTCGCTATTATCTTGTAAGAATTGGGCAGGATGATTACAAATTTGTTTTAATTTCATCAAAGTTGAAAGTATCAATCCCTTGCGTTGAATACCTTCTGTATTTTGTAATTTCTCCTCTACATCTTTTACCACCACCTCATACAGTGATGCCTGTTCTTTAGTTAAATTAGTGTAGAGTTTTTGTTCAACTTTATCCGGTAAATCACTAATAATTGATTGGTCAGTTTTCACCCGGCGTAAAATTAGCGGTTCTACCAATTTCTTGAGGATAGTTGATTTCGCCCGGTCATTGTCCTTTTGGATGGGAATTTCAAAAGACTTGCGAAACTGTGCTTCTTTACCCAAATAACCAGGATTAAGAAAATTAAAAATTGACCATAAATCCAGCAAGCGGTTTTCTACAGGCGTTCCTGTTAAAGCCAGGCGGTGTTTGGCTGAGAGTTTTAAGATAGCTTTAGTTTGCGCGGCTTTGGGATTTTTAATATTTTGCGCTTCATCTAAAACTAGGCGTTGCCATGCCACACTATTTAACAGCTTTTCATCTTTCCGGGCGAGAGTAAAGGAAGTAATCACCACATCATGCTGTTGACAGGCGGCTTTGAAGTCTGTAGAGTTTTGTAGGCGATCGCTTCCATGATGCACCATAGTTTTTAATTGGGGTGCAAACTTAGCAATTTCCTTTTGCCAATTACCCACAACAGAAGTAGGCGCAATTAATAAAGTAGGTAAAACAGACTCCACTGCATCCTTCTCTTGCACAAGTCTAGCAATTACCTGCACCGACTTACCTAAACCCATATCGTCTGCGAGACAACCATTTAAACCCAAGCGTTCTAGATATTCCAACCAAGAAACACCACGCTTTTGATACTCTCTTAGAGTTCCTTGCAGATTTAATGTCTCTGAAATTGGTTCTAATTGGCTTTTATCTTGCAACTTCGCTATCATCTCCGACAGCACTTCATCATGTTCAATTTCCCACTCTTCCCCAACTTCAGCACTGCGTTGTAGAAATTCCAGCAAGTTCATCTGGGGTTGTTCATCACCGTGAGACTCCCAAAATTCCAGTAATTGCTGCATTTTATCCCGGTCTAACTCCATCCACTGACCGCGAAAATGCACTAGGGGAGATTTAGCATTAATTAATTGTTCCCATTCCTGGGGAGTGACAACTTGGTCGCCAATGGCTAATTCATATTGATACTCTACCAGCGAGTTTAAACCAAAATAACTTTTTGCTTCCCCCTTCGTTGGCGCAAGTTTTCGACCAGATGCTTTGAGCCGAACTTTAGCACGACGGCGACCAGCCGGAGTATACCAAGCAGGTACAATTACTTTAAATCCGGCATCTTCTAGCAGCCAAGCGCTTTCTTTGAGGAAGTCAAAAGCTGCATCTAAAGTCAGGTGCATTCCTACAGGCTGGTCTGTTTCTAACCCCTGCCATAATTGAGGATACATCCGTGCTGCATAACCCAAATTTAGCAGCAAATTAGTTTCAAAGTCTTTACCCAACTGTTTATATACACCAGTTTTAGCTGTTTTATTCATGTTCCAATAATCAGCCAAATCCAACTTTAAAGAAGGGTCTTGTTTGCTGGCTACCAAAAATTGCATCTGCCAGTTATCTATTTTTTCACTACTAGGAGAATGCAGTTGAAAGCACAGATGAAAAGGTGAATCTGATTGGCTGCGGGTAATTTTGTTTTTCCAAGCTTGCCATTGCTGATATTCTACTAACGCAGTATTAGTTGTCAGTGGGTTATGACGTTGGGGATAAAGGCAATAATAAATGAGGGAATCTGCAATTTGCTTATCAAAGGCTGCTGTACAGGGTGTGTGGGTGACTAAATCATTAAGTACAGACTCAGAAAAATGTCGCAATAAAGTTTCTGGATTGTAGAACTCGATATTATCGCTTGATTTGGCTGTACCTGCCACACAAATCATCGGCATATAGTCAATATATTTTTGAATATTTATTTCGTATTGTTCAGAAATAATTTCCCAATTAGCATATATTTCAAAAGGCTGCGGAGTTGCTTGCTTCGCTTTTTTCTTGGTTTTTGCTGCCTCTAATTGCCGATATTTTAATGCAGGAATATATTGGTCTTTCAGAATTACTTGTTTAAAAGCTTGCGTATAGTGATACCAAAATAACAAATCAGAGCCGAGTTGAACTTCCGCAGAATTATATAGTACTAAAAAATGAATATCATTGAGGAATTTAATTACATTAATTGCTTTCCCAGCCTTAGTAGAAATTACCGTTTCATAACAATCCACCTGCCAATATTGAAAATCCTCATAATTTTCAGGAATTTCCACTTCCAGATACTTAATTAACTCCGGCGATGGTAAAGGATGATTATTAATAGTTGGTAAGGCAAAATATTTGGGAGATATCAGCTGACTTAATTGAGGTGCTGTGGCTTTGATTCCCAATTCCTGCGTTAAAAAATTAGTTAATTCAACCTTTGTTAAATGTCCAGGATGAATACCTTGACTATGACTGCGGCTTTTGTTGCTGATAGGAGTTTCCACCCACAAGCAAAAAGACCCCAACTGAATAAAATCAGTAGATACATCTGGTATCCAGGTTCCATGCAGGACTTTCATAAAAATGATGCCTCTGGATTGTTGACAAAATCTGGTATTTGACTATTACTTTACCAAATATTAGGTCAACATTATACTTTCACTCAGCAATGCCAATCCATCATAAGAGAGGACTAAAGTCCTCACTACAAACTTTGAGCCACCCATGCAAGACATAAGTTGCGGAAATCGTCGCCGCGCACTTCAAAGTTGGGGTACTGGTCGAAACTTGCACAGGCGGGAGATAACAAAACTACAGGTGCTTGATGCTGTTTAGCTAATTCTGCTGAACGTGGAACGGCTTTCTCCATTGTTTCGGCAATTTCGTAATTAATATAGCCAACTTCATGCAAGCGTTGGGCAAATACTGGTGCTGCACTACCAATTAATAACACCGCCGCAGCTTTATCTTTAATTGTGGCTAACCAAGCCGTATCTTCACCGGGTTTAGCTTCGCCCCCAGCAATCAAAACCGCGGGACTGTCCACAGATGTTAACCCAACTTCGGCTGCATCATAATTAGTAGCTTTGCTGTCGTTAATAAAGTCAATCCCTTCCCAAGTACAAATATGTTCTAAACGATGGGGAACACCAGAAAATTTCCTAATTGCAGTATCAATAGCATCGCCAGCAATTCCTGCTAACCGCGCAGCTGCGACGGCCATTAATAAATTTTGCAGGTTATGTTGTCCTACCATTCGCAAAGCGGAGGCTGATAAAACTCTTTCTGGTGTAGAATTTGGTTTTAACTTTTCTACAACCCAGCCATCTTCAATATAAAAACCTTGTTCACCAACTAAAAATTCTTTACCTTTAACACTTGTCCAATAAGCATCAGGCCAATGACTGATACCCATTTTGTTTAAATAAGGGTCATCACCATTAAACACTTGAAAATGTGACTGACGTAATAACTTGGCTTTAATATTGTAGTAATTCTCTAGCGACTTGTGGCGGGCTAGATGGTCTGGGGTAAAGGTTGTCCAAATACCAATGCGGGGGGACAAAGTTACTGAAGATTCAACTTGATAACTACTAATTTCTGCGATTACCCAATCTGGCAGTTTTTCAGATAAAGCAACTTCACAGGCAGCGTAGCCAATATTACCACAGGCCGGGGCATTTAATCCCGCTGCTTGAAATATGGCTGCAATTAACGCCGTGGTGGTAGTTTTGCCATTAGTCCCAGTAATGCCCACCCACGGGGAAGCTTGCATGTGTCGCCAAGCGAGTTCCATTTCGCCAATGGTTTCAATACCTAGTTCTCGCGCCCTAACTAACAAGGGAATATCCCAAGGGACACCAGGGCTAACAACAATTAAATCGGGTGCATCAGTACTATTCAAATCAGGGGAATGACCCAATTTCACGGTTATTTGTTCTATAGCGAGTGCTTGTTGTTGTTCGAGGAGGGCAGGGGAGGTGTTACTATCACTTAGCACTACCTCCCATCCTTCCCGTTTCAACAATCTCGCCGTAGCAACACCGGACTTTCCCAATCCAATTACTGAAGCTCTAGGCATAGACTGTAGCAGAGTTCCCTGGTTAAGCACTCATTATCCTAACGCTTATTGGCAAAAATTACACCACCTTTTGTTGCTTTTGGCTACAGATTTTTGACGATGGCACCAAAATCAGCCAACACACGGGCATGATTCCGCAGTAATCCTAGTAAGTGTAGCCGATTGCGTTTGATGTCTGGATTGGAGTCCATAACTAAAACGCTGTCTTCACCATCAAAGAAATTAGCCACGGTGGGAGCGATTTTGGCTAAGGCGGCGATTAACAATTGGTAGTTACGCGATCGCTTGGCTTCTTGAGTTTGTGGTACTAATTCTACTATGGCGTTATAGAATGCTTGCTCTGAGGACTTTTGGAACAGTTCTGGTTTAATTAAATTTTGCGGTTCTAGCTGCTGGAAGTCTAAATCACCTTGGGCTGCTAGTCTGGTGGAACGGTTGACGGTTTCGTAGATTGTATCTAGAGTACCATCACGGCGAATTTGTTGCAGATATAGAGCGCGATCGCGCACATCTAGCAAATCTT
Source organism: Cyanocohniella sp. LLY (assembly GCA_022241785.1). Lineage (GTDB taxonomy): Bacteria > Cyanobacteriota > Cyanobacteriia > Cyanobacteriales > Nostocaceae > Cyanocohniella. Next base: position 16,940 of record JAKOMP010000097.1, read on the forward strand.
CTAACGCTCTTTGTGTAAATTCTGGGTCGTTTTCTCCCAAGACGGCGTTTACTAGGTCATAGTCTATTTGTTTTTCATCTTGTAGTAAGGTGCGGATACGTTGTAAGAAAAATTCTTGTAACGTGGTGATTAATGATTTAGCATCTTTATTGAAATTGGTTGAAAAATCTGTAGCTGTTTGCTCTAATAAATGGGATAAGTTAAGTTTTAATCCTTCTCCTTGAATAACTTGTCCATTAACGATTAATTTCGTTGACCAAACAATGTTAATTAAGCCATTAGCTGCCCGTCTCAATGCAAAAGGATCAGAAGATCCTGTAGGTATTAAACCTAAGCCAAATATGCTAACTAATGTATCTAATCTGTCTGCCAGAGCAACAATTTTCCCTGGAAGAGTAGATGGTAACTGGTCACCTGCCGCGGCTGGTAAATAATGTTCAAAAATCGCTCTAGCCACTTCCGCGTCTTCACCACTAGCCAAGGCATATTTTTCTCCCATAACACCTTGTAATTCTGGGAATTCATACACCATTTGACTTACTAAATCAGCCTTACATAATAATGCCGCTCGTTGAATTTTTTGGCGTTGAGCTTCTGCTAATTGTAATTGGCTAATAATGTAATCAGCGATTTTGACGATTCTATCTACCTTGGCACGAACTGAACCTAATTCTTCTTGGAAAGTAACCGTTTCCAACTGCGGTAAAAAGCTTGCTAAAGGTTTGGATAAATCAGCTTTGTAGAAAAATTGCCCATCAGCTAATCTAGCCCGAATTACCCTTTCGTTCCCAACGGCTATAATATCTGATTTACTGGGATCACCGTTAGAAACTGTGATGAAATGAGGCAATAATTCTTGCTGAAAACTACCTTCTTTAAATACCGGAAAATAACGCTGGTGAGTCACCATTACTTCGGTAATGACTTCCGTGGGTAACTGTAAAAATTCCGGTTCAAAATTACCGACTACAGCAGAAGGGTATTCAACTAAATTTGTGACTTCCTCTAGCAAATCCGGGTAAATTACCGTAGAACCGCCGGATTTTTGGGCTGCGGCTTGCACTTGCTCTTGAATAATCTTGGCCCGTGCTTCCGGGTCAACGATAACATAGGCAGAACGCAGAGTTTCCACATAATCTGTAGCTTGGGCAATAGTCACAGTTTCTGGATGTAACACCCGATGAGCTTCAGAAATGCGATCGCTTGTAATTATCTCAGATCCGTTGACCAATTCAATGGGTAAAACTTGCTCATCTAATAAAGCCACTAGCCAGCGAATTGGGCGAGAAAACCGCACATCGCCATCACCCCAGCGCATTAACCGCTTACCTTCCAAACCAGAAATCCACTGCGTAACCAGTTCTGTGAAGATATCCGCCACCGGACGACCAGCAATACTTTTTTTAACAAAGACAAAATCCCCCTTTTCTGTGGGGCGAATTTCCAAAGCTTCTATTTCTACACCTTGCTTTTTGGCAAAACCTGTAGCGGCTGGTGTCGGCTGACCATCTTTAAAAGCCGCTTTAGCGGGAGGCCCCTTAATTTCTTCTTCCCTGTCTGGTTGCTGGGAGGGAAGACCTGTAATTAGTACCGCCAACCGCCGGGGAGTACCGTAAACCTCCACAGATGCGCCAGTGAGAGTATTGGCTTCTAGACTTTGGGGAACGCGCGATCGCCATTGTACTATGGCATCACTGAGAAAACTTGCGGGTAGTTCTTCTGTACCAACTTCCAATAAAAACGCAGGCATAGGACTATATTTTAACTTGGCGTAGCTCAACTTTATCAGTCAACTTCCACAGTTTACCTTGTCAGCAGCCTGACGTATGCTATAAGCAACAGTTATTTGGCTTTGCGGCTGATATCTAAAATATGATTTATGCGAATTTTACCAACGATAATATAGAGTCAATGCCTACAAAAAAATTATCATGGAAACCCTCACCTTACATATACCTCCAGCCGTAGGTTTAACCGATGAGCAGTTTTATCAACTCTGCATTGCTAACGAACCTTGGCAATTAGAACTGACCCACACTGGAGAATTAATTATTATGCCCCCAACAGGCGGAGAAAGCGGAATTAGAAACTCTGATATTAATATTGAACTCGGTTTATGGAACCGTCAAACCAAATCAGGTAAAGTCTTTGACTCCTCCACCGAGTTTAAATTACCCAATGGTGCTTATCGCTGTCCTGATGCTGCTTGGGTAAAATTAGAACGCTGGGAAGCTTTAACAAAAGATGAAAAACGACGTTTTCCGCCTCTTTGTCCTGATTTTGTGATTGAATTGCGGTCAGAAACTGATAACTTAGATAAGCTACGCGCTAAAATGCGGGAATATCAAGAAAATGGTGCGCGTTTAGGTTGGTTAATTGACCCGCAAACTCCCTTAGTAGAAATTTATCGACCAGGACAAGATGTAGAAGTTTTAAACTTTTCTTTTAATCAACCCCCTCAACTTTCCGGTGAATCAGTTTTACCTGGTTTTGTTTTAGATTTAACGATTATTCTAAATCCATAGTTAACAGCTTACAGAAAACTTTCATTTTGTATTAAACCTCCGCGCTCCTTTGCGTGAATCTCTGCTATCATGTCCGGTTAATCAAACTCAATAAAAAATGTTTGCTCGTAGTCAGGACTTTAGTCCTGTCTGTAGGGACTGAAAGATCATTTGACGACGATCTCACTTTTTCGCATTGCTCCCGTTGTGGGATTTCCTCGGGGGCTGTATCGGAAGTTGTAATGTCCTTTCTCCCTTACGTCCTATGGGAATACACATGGGGGTTCCCACAACTGGGTCAGGAACAATACGACACTGTAACCCAAAAACCTCTTTTACCATCTCCTCAGTCATTACCTGATTCGGTTCCCCAGCCGTAAAAATTCGACCTTCTTTGACAGCAACTAGATAATCTGCATAACGACATGCTTGATTTAAGTCATGCAACACCATGACAATAGTTCTTCCCTGAGTATGGTTCAACTCATATAACAAATCCAAAACCTCTATTTGATGGGCTAAATCTAAAAAAGTAGTTGGCTCATCTAACAGTAAAATATCTGTATCCTGGGCGAGTGCCATTGCAATCCAAGCTCGTTGGCGTTGTCCACCAGACAAAGTATCTAATGCTCTATCTGCCAACTCCCACAGATCTGTAATTTCTAGGGATTGTTGGACAATTTGTTCGTCTTTTGCTGACCACTGCTGCAACCAATTTTGATAAGGATAACGTCCTTGTGCCACTAAATCTCTGACTGTTAATCCTTCTGGTGCAACTGGACTTTGGGGTAAGATTCCTAACTGCTGTGCAACTTCTTTGGTAGAAAGATTAAAAATTGAAGTGCCATCAAGATATACCTTACCGCCACAAGGTTTTAGCAATCTTGCCAAACCTCGTAATAATGTTGATTTACCACAACCATTGGCACCAACTAAAGCACTAATTTGTCCAGAAGGAATTGCTAAATTCAAGTCACGGATAATTGGCGCACCGTCGTAAGCTAAAGACAGACTCTTGGTTGATAATCCTTGCATAATTAATATTTCCCAGGTTTATTTTTTACGGTTACGAATTAACAAATACAAAAAATAAGGAGCGCCAACAGCAGCCGTTACCACCCCACAAGGAATTTCGATAGGTGCAAACAAGGTTCTTCCTACCAAATCTGCCGCCACTACAATCACTCCCCCTAACAATGCAGAAGTAGGAATCAAGCCTTCATGATTTGTACCTACCAACTGTCTGCCTAAATGGGGTGCAATTAAACCCACAAAGCCAATCATTCCCGCAGTGGCGACTCCTGCACCTGCTAAGGCGACACCCACTAGTACGAGTAAACCACGTTGCCATTCCACACGAGTACCTAAGCCTTTGGCAACATCATCTCCTAAATTTAAAACGTTCAAATGTCTTGCCCATGTCAACGCCATCGGGACGAAAACAATTAACCAAGGTAAGAAAGAAAAGACTTGCTCCCAGGTGCGTCCATAAACACTACCAGCTAACCATACAAGGGCATCACTGACGCTGTAGATTTCGCCAAAGGTAATCATCAAGCTGGTGAAAGCACTGGCGATCGCAGACAACCCCACACCCATTAAAATTAACAAAATGGGGGAACTACCATTGTTCCAGGCTAAGGAGTAAATTAGCACAGCCATCAATAAAGCGCCGGCAAAGGCTGATAGCGGCAAAGTATAAATTGGGGCTGAAGGAAATAATATAATTACTGTCACTGCGGCCAGACTCGCACCGGCATTGATGCCAATAATACCGGGATCAGCCAACGGGTTGCGTGTCAGTCCTTGAAAGATAGTGCCAGAAATGGCTAGCGCCACTCCCACCATAAAAGCTACAAGGGTCCGGGGTAGACGCAGGTTGTGAATTACGAAAGCATGGTCTGGGTTGGCTGTATCTAGATTTAATACAGTTTTGATAATATCTAAGGGCGAAATTGGATATTCACCCCTACCCACATTCATCACCATCGCTACCCCAATAACTGCTACCAGACATAGCAGCATCAATGGTACGCGTCGGTCTATCCGAAAAGATATCGCCTCAGAACGAATGACGAGCCAATCAACCTTCATTTCTTCACCTTTGACTTAACCAAGTAGACAAAAAAGGGCGCACCAACCAGTGCCGTCATGACTCCTACAGGTAATTCCTGGGGTTTAAGTAATATCCGGGCGGCAATATCCGCAATTAAAAGTAAAGTTGCCCCTAACAATGCCGAATAAGGCAAAATCCACCGATAATCAACTTTGATGAAAAATCTCACCATGTGGGGAACAACTAAGCCAATAAAGCCAATGGGCCCAGCAAGAGATACTGAACTTCCCGCCAGTAAAACAACGCTGATGGCTGTCATGATTTTCACCCAAGCTGTTTGTTGACCTAAACCTTTGGCCACATCTTCACCGAGACTCATAGTAGTAATTTGTCTCCCCAGGGCAAAGGCCACTACTAAGCCAATAACAACGAAAGGTAATGCTTGCAAGAGGATATTAAAATCGCGCCCCGCCAAGGAACCAGCTAACCAAAATCTAATTTCTTCTAAGGTACGTTGACTGACGATAAGAATAGCCGTGGTGAGGGAAGAAATCAGAGCCGTGAGCGCCGCACCTGCTACTGTCAGATTTAGTGGTGTCGGCCCTCCTCGCCCCAGAGAACCCAGGAAGTAGACTAACATTGCTGTTACGCCTGCACCCAAAAAGGCCACAACGGTCAAAACACCCAAGGAAGAGCTGCCAAACACAAAAATTGTGGCAACTACAGCCAATGCAGCCCCCGACTCAATGCCTAAAATACCGGGATCTGCCAAAGGGTTGCGCGTCAAACCTTGCATTAAGGCTCCAGATACTGCTAAGGCTGCACCTACTAAAAGAGCAACTAGCGATCGCGGTAATCTCACAGTCTGAATCACTAGGTGATCATAGGAACCGTCAAAGGTGACAAAGGATGCCAAAATCTGTCTTAAAGGTATTTCTGCTGCACCTAGAGTTACACTGTATACCAAGCTGATTAACAGGATAATTAGTCCCAAAACAAGACCAACTAAAGGTGATATTCGTGGCTGTTTCAGTTTTCTCGGTAAAGTTGTGGTTGCTTTTGCCATTCTCTCTACATTTAGCCTTGAGGAGTCTATATCTATAGGACTTACGCAATAAACCTCTGAAACTCTTATAACTTCGTGTCCTTTGCGCCCTTTGCGGTAGCCTGCGGCACGCCCTTCGGTCTACGTTTTTTCATGATTTTGCGTAAGTCGTAATTTAGTCAAAACCGCAGTTTTGGGATTTTCAGGAACCTCCTATTTTGTAGTTAAAATACTTGGCGCTCCTCCATGTTGGTTGTAATTTCCTGTCGGGTTCGCCATACCGGACGTAACTTCTGGCGGGCAAAAAATTCTAGTTGATCGCCAACATGGGGTGAATGAGGTTGAGTGGCATTACCATAGCTAGTGAGAGCCATTGCTTTGACTGGTTGGGAAAACTCAACAGCCGCAACATAAGAATCACCAGCGACTGGTCGAAAGCGCCCATTACCTGCTGGCGCGAAATTCACTACACGGAAGATGCCGTTATAACCATCACCGCCGTTGGCAGGTAAGTCAAAATTGCCATACTGCAACCGAAAAACATCACCCCAAGGGACATCTAGTTTTCCATAAGCTTTTTCTACTTTTTTTGCCGCCTCTGTCAGTACTTTTACGGCATTTTTAGGGTCAGCCAAGCCTTTAGGTGTGGTGTGTGGGGATTTTTCGTTCCAAGGAGTGCTAAACAAGGTATCAAAATCTATATTGTCCAACCAGAAATTAAACAGTACAGCCCCTTGACTATTAGCATCGGCTTTGCGATCCCATGCTGCTAAGATATCGGCGGCGCGGAGTGTTAATTCATCTTTTTCCTCTTGAGCTGCTGCAATTAAATCATCGAGAATCCGCTCCGCCAGTTCCATCTTTGTAGAATGCTTATAGGCAATCATTTCTGCAAAAGAAATGCTTTTATCTTCAGCTAACATCAAAGCAGAACTTTGGGCCCGGAAGTACATTGGCCCTCGTGGAGCCATATAAGGTGGGTAATCTTCTGCTTTGATAGCTGGGGGAAAAGTAGTAGTCCACGGTGGATCATTGGCATTTTGTAACCAACCGCTTGGAGGATCAATGGCTTTGGGTAAATCTTGGTAAGGGTGATTTTTAGTCCACAAAGTTTTGGATGTATCGCCGGGAACTATACCTTGCCAGTGTGCAAAGTCTCCTGCTTGACGCACGGGAACTAGACCGTTGAATAAATGCATAATATGTCCTTCACGGTCGGCATACATGACGGTAAACGTCGGTAGTTGCAAGCGTTGCAGTGCCTTTTGAAATTGGGTGAAATTTTTAGATCTGGCCATATCCCACCACTGTTCTAAAACACCCGGACTGTCTTGTCCCACAACTCGCAGCGCCACGGGTTTACCATTTTTCTGCGTAATAACTGGCCCGTGAATAGAACTTTTGAATGAGAATATTTGCTCTTGCAACGAGCCATTTTTTTGCTTCACCTTTAATGGAAAATTTGCTGTTTGAAAGGGGCGAACTTTGCCATCAAAGAGATAACCGTTATTTTTTAATTTCAGTTCGTAGGCATCCCAGCCATCGTGAGTATTGACAGTATGAGTCCAACCTAAATTATCGTTGAAGGCGATCGCTAACACCGGAATGCCCACCAATGTTGCCCCATAAGCATCAATACCTGGGGCGGTAATTTGTGCTTCGTACCACAAAAATAAATCACCCCAAGGCAAGTGAGGATTGGCTAGCAGCATCGCTTTACCACTAGCAGATCGTTTCGGGGCGATCGCCCAACCATTAGAGGCTCCTGGAGACTGGGACTGGCTGAGATCTGCAACACTCTCCGGATTGACTACAAAAGTAAAAAGTAATACCCGTTGCAGGTGACTTAATACATCCTCTGGCGTCACAGGTAAAACTACTTCTACTTCATCGTCAATTAAATTGGGATGCTCTTGGGCATAAGTATTAATTCCATTGGCAAAGGCATCTATGTAACTGCGAAAAGCAGAACTCTGGGCTTGATACCAAGCATTTGCACTTTTAGGTACGCCCATTGTCAATACCCATTTGTCTGAATCTAGATATTCCTCTCCCCAATATTCCGCAGCCCGTCCCCGTGCTTGTCCGTAGAGGCGCAACAGCAAGTTAGCGTGACTTTGCATTTGCGCCCAACCAAAGGCTTGAAAAGCACCTTGGGTATTTTTACCGTAAATATGAGGTATGCCGTAGGTATCCCAGAGAATTTCTGTATTTTTGGGTGCAGAGCTGATACTTTGGCTACTCACTACCACCGTAAATATGATGGTGAGTAGAAAAGGTAAAAATCTTTTTAATTGTTTCTGCCAGCTTAAAGGACTATCAAGCTGAGTTTTAGCCGTAAAAAGCATTTTATTTGTAGTTACAGATTAAAGGCTGCTCGCCCGTATACTCCCAGGGGGTTTTTCGTTCCAAATCTCTGATTTGGGGCAACCAAGGGGATCTTGGTTGGGGCGTAGGGCGCACTCCGCGATCGCCAAGCAAATACCATAGTTGACACCAGACAAGAATAAGAATGGCTAGAACATGAATAGCGAAGTCGATACTAGATGTTACCTGGGGTACTTTCCTGCAAATTATGCAAGCAGTAACAATTAGCCGCAGCAACAATACAAGATGCAACGGCGTTGAAATTAAATGAAAGTTATTATTAATAGACACTAAAATAAAACAGAACTGGTGTCAAGATAATACAAGTATTAATTGCCATATTTTGTGATTGATTCTAGACTACATCTGTTTTTAGCTATAATCTAACGTGAGTTCGACGGTTGGAAAAACCCCTCTCCAAACCTCTCCCCTGCAAGGAGAGAGGCTTTAAAACCTTTATTTTTCGTCGATATGTCATGATCTTTACTCCCCTCTCCGCGTCGGAGAGGGGTTGGG
>JAKOMP010000234.1 GCA_022241785.1 Cyanocohniella sp. LLY
TGTAATTGCTAATTTGCAAGCGATCGCTCAGGCATACCCTAAGTACATCAGACTAGATCCTGATTGGATAGATGAATTATGTATTGCGGCATCACATCAGAATATGAGCAAACGCAGCAACCACCACTTCTATTTTGCTGGTGGTACACAGTCTGGCAAAAGCACTCTAGCAGGTGTTTTGATTAACAAAATTGCGGCTCATTCTCATGGTGCAGCTGCCGTTGTGGGAAGTGACCCCAAAGATGGAGTAACTCGTTGGCTGTGTAAATTTAGCCGCAAATTTGACGGTATGGAAACACTTGGTCAATGGGTGACTTTTGCTAGTACGTTAATCGATAAACGCAAAGAAGCGATAGCTCAGTCTGGTACTGACCCAATGCCGGAGTTATTCATGCTTCAGGATGAGGTCGATTCTGTCTATGGTGGCGGTAAAGGCTTTCCCGGTAAAGTGTCTAAGAAACAAGCTGAGGAATTGCAAGCACTGTGGAACTATATGATCAAGTTTACTGCCGGGTTGAAGTGTCATGGCATTTTCATGGGGCAATCACCTCTAAGGGACTAGCAGGAAAATAAAGTACCAACTAAACCGGGACGATAGTAATATCCCATTTGGGTAATGTTTCAGAACGTTGCCATTGGGGTTGGTACTGTTCTAACTCTTGTGATAGAACCTTAATTCCTTTTTCATAGGTGGTTTCAACCAGATGTACAATGGGCGCAATTCCTTTCCAGGTCATATTGGCAGCCCAATGAGCTGCGGCTTCAACA